>DATMGN010000017.1:0-78633 GCA_035555435.1 Microbacteriaceae bacterium
TTCGATAGCCTGAGCTTGCTCGTGCCGAGCTGATCACCCACTGGGAGGGGCGCCGTGCACGAGCTCGCTGATTCCGAGGCTCTCTCGGTCGCGCTGCGCGCCGGCGAGTCCGGTGCGGCGCGAGCGTTGTCGCGGCCTGCCGAGGAAGTGCTGGTCGATCCGGGTCCGTCGATCGCGCCGCGCGCCGAGCTGGAGCTGTCACGGCCTACCGTCGAATCGCGGGGCGACGCGGAGCCGTCCGCACTCGGCTTGCTGACCGACGACGCATTGCTCGCTCGGCAGCGCGAGCTCGTCGTCACTCGCCGCCGTATCGATGCGGACCTCGCCGCCATCGCAGGTGAGATCGCCCGTCGCTCCGACCGCTCCCTCGGATTCGGAGGGCTCGCGGCCCGACTGGGCGTGCGCACCCCCGAGCAGCTCGTGGCCCGCGAGACCGGCATCTCCGCCCGAGAGGCCGGCGCGCTCGTCCGCATCGGCTCGGCGAGCGTCGATGGGGGACCGGGTGCCATCGTGGGGGCGGCGGTGCGCGAGGGCGCCGTGTCGATTGCCGCCGCCGACGAGATCGTGCGGGGCATTGGCGTCGCCACGGACGCGGTCGAGACGCGCGAGCTCGAGCAGGCCGTCACGCAGCTGCTGGGCGAGACGGCCGGGCGCACTGCGGAGTCGCTGGGTGACGCGGCGCGAGATGCCCGAGCAGAACTCGATGCGGCGGCCGTGCAGACACAGGAGCGCGCGCTCCGGGCTCAGCGCTCCCTGCGCATGCACGCGCAGGCGGATGGCATGACGAAGCTGATCGCCATGCTCGACCCGGAGTCCGCCGCGCATGTCCGTGCCGTGTTCGACGCGATCACGTCTCCGCGTCGCGGCGGGCCTCGGTTCGTCGCGAGGGGCGGGGTCGCGCACGCTGAGCGTCTCAGCCGCGACCCCCGCAGCACCGAGCAGCTGGCACTCGACGGCTTCGTCGAGCTCTTGCGCCTCGGCGCCGACGTCGACCCGGGCGCGGTGGTGGGCGCGATGCGCCCCGCCGTCCGGATCCACGTCCGCGACGCCGACCTCCGCGCCCGCGGCCTCGACCCGGCCACGGGCGAGCGCATCGCCGCCGCGGCGCTCGACCCTGCGACCGGGGAGCGCATCGCCGCTCTGCCGCTCGATCCCGCCACCGGCGAGCCGTTCACGGGCCGGATTGACCCGACCGCCGGCGCGCAGGTTGCCGCCGGGATCGACCCCGCGACCGGGCGCCCGTTCGCGGGCCTAGGTCTCGCGATCATCGAGGGGCAGCGCGCCACGGTCTCGCTCGCGACGGCGGAGCGTGCGATCTGCTCCACCGGCGCCGTGCCGATCCACTTCGACTTCAGCGGCCAGGTGGTCAACGTCGGACGCGACCAGCGGCTCTTCACCAGTCGACAGCGGATCGGACTCGCGGCCCGAGACGGCGGTTGCATCTGGTCGGGCTGCGATCGGCCACCGTCGTGGTGCGAAGCGCACCACATCGACGAGTGGCGGGCCCACGGCGGGCGCACCGACCTCGCCGACGGCGTGCTCCTCTGCCGATTCCACCATCTGTTCGTGCATGACCGAGGTTGGCGCATCACGCGCGGCAGCGGTGCGGCGGCCGCCGCCTATCAAGCTATCCCGCCGGCGAAGGACGACCCGACGCGCACCCCGATCCCGCTCCCGGCGAAGCACCGCCTCAACCGGCGAATCACGCCCTGACCCAGGTTCCCGCCCGACCCCGACCATCCGCGTCGGAGCGACCGCCCCCGCCCTCGCACCATGCCGCGGATCCACGCGTGCGCACCCGGGACGTACGGCTCACCCGTCGCCCGCACCGCGGCCGCGCGTGGCTGGCAATCCCCCCCGCGCGAGCGCATGTCC
This sequence comes from Microbacteriaceae bacterium, assembly GCA_035555435.1. Classification (GTDB taxonomy): domain Bacteria; phylum Actinomycetota; class Actinomycetes; order Actinomycetales; family Microbacteriaceae; genus 73-13. Next base: position 1,876 of record DATMGN010000017.1, read on the forward strand.
CCCGTTCGGGGGTATATGGTTCGGGTATGGGAACCGTCTACTACGGGGGGGAAGCGACCCCGATCGAGATCGAGGACCGCGCCCTCGCGCACCTCAAGATCGTCATCGCGACCAAGCTGCGACGCGGCGAGAGCTTCACGCTCTCCTGGCGGCACCCCGAAGGGCAGGCGCGCGGCCGCACCACCATCTGGCTGCACCCGTCGATTCCGCTGCGATTCGTGTTCGACGACCCCGAGCCGACGGAACTCAGCCGCAGCTGGCTCGAGGACCTCGCGAACTCCGCCCACTCCTCCGGCGGGATCCAGCTCGTCGCCGAGCACTTCGATGTCCCCACCGGCCCCGTCCCCGTGGACACGCCCGAGCAGGGCAGCGACACCGACCAGGCGTCCGACGCGAAGGAACCCGTCCCGGTCCCTTAGCGCGCCCGCCGCGCAAGCGTCAACCCCCTGGGCACAAGTGCCGGACAGGGCGAGAGTGGAGTGGCGCGCCCGTCCCGAGCGACAGCCCGACGGCGACCGCGAGCCGCAGCAGCTGCACGCGGCACCGACCGCGGCCCGACGCGCGCAGACGGGAGGCCCACGATGCACGAGAGCGAACTGCCGCCGATCGAGGACTGGTGGCCCGAGCTGAGCATCGGTGCCCGCCACGCGATCCTCGAAGACCTGCACGCACCCCTCGACGAGCGGGTCCGGGCCGAGATCGAGCGCCTCACCGGCCAGACGATCCCGCCCGGAGCGACACTGAGCCACCATGAGGTCGGCTTCGTCGAAGTCCAGCAGCAGCCCGTCGACTGATTGCGATGCGCACCGCCCCGACCAGGCCGCCCGGCGCCCACGCGCCGAGCGCCACCGAGACCGGCCCTGAGCGTGCTGAGCATCGATGGCCCGCCGTCATCGCCGTCGTCGTCGCGCTCGTCCTCTACGGCCTGCTCCCGAGCGAGTTCACGCCCTGGCTGCGCTACACCGTCGTCGCCGTCTGCGCCCTGCTCCTCGTCCCGCTCGTCCTCCTCAACCCGCTGCGCATGCGCCGTCAGACCCGCTGGTCCCGGCTCATGTCGAGCGCGCTCGCGGTCGTGCTGCTCATCGCCAACCTCATCGCGATCGGCGAGCTCATCGTCGCCCTCCTCAGCACCGACCAGGACTCCGACGGCACCCTCCTGCTCGCGGCGACCCAGGTGTGGGCGACCCACGTCGTCGTCTTCGCGCTCCTCTACTGGGAGCTCGACCGCGGTGGACCCGTCATGCGCGCGCTCGCCCGCCGCGAGCGCATCCCCCGAGCCGACCTCCGCTTCCCCCAGGACGAGGACGCGGACGCGGTGACCGAAGTCGCCCGCGGTTCCTCCGTCCGCTCCGGCTGGACCCCCAACTTCATCGACTACCTGTATTTCTCGGCAGCCAACTGCATGGCGTTCAGTCCGCCCGACGCCGTCCCCCTCACCTCCCGCATCAAAGTGCTCGTCGGGATCCAGGCGCTCGCCGCTTTCGTCGTCCTCGTCCTCGTGATCGCCCGCGCGGTCGCACTGCTCGGGTAATCATGGGCCGACTCGTCTACGCCGGCGCTGCGGAAAGCTACAAGATCGACGACCGCGTCCTCGCCCACCTCGAGCTCGCGATCGGGGCGAAGTTCCGCCTCGGTGACTCGTTCGCGTTCACGATCGACGGCGACATCGTGCCCTCCGGCAAGGGGTATCGCGTGCTGTGGATGCACCCGGCGATCCAGCTCCAGTTCCGCTACGACACGGAGCGCTCGAGCATCGCCATCAACCCCGCCTGGGTGGGCGTCCTCGTGTCCTCGGCGTCGACCGAGGGCGGACTGCGGATCGTGCCGGAGCCCGACCGGCCGAACCTGTCGGCCGCACCGCGAGACCGGCCGATCTTCGGGTAGCTAGCCGTCCGGCTCCGTCACGTCACCGTCGCCGCCCACCGACTCCTTCGGCTCCGGCGGAATCGTCAGCCCCGTGGTGCTGCTCGCCAGGCGGATCATCTCCTCCACCCACTCCCGATTGATGCGGGGCGGCCGACTGCCGAAGAAGTGGAACTGGATCGGCACGGACGGGTGGATCCAGAACGTGCGGCGACCGTTGCCCCCGCCGACGTCGATGTCGAACATGAACGACTCGTTGCGGCGCAGCTTCGTCATGATGACCATGCGCAGGTGCGCGAGCACCCGATCCTCAAGGTCGACCGACACGGCGGTAGCGCCGTAGATGAACTTGCCCACGACGGAGAGGCTATCTCGGATAGCCGAGGTGGATCGTCAAATCAAGCCCCTGGGTGTCGGCCGTCCGCGGGCGTAGCGTCCTCGCATGCCGAGGCGATCCGACCCCCAACTCAAAGACCCCGAGCTCTACGAGAAGCTCCGCGACGACGGCGCCTCGAAGGAGAAGGCCGCGCGAATCTCCAACGCCGCGGCGCGTGACGGCCGAAACGCCGTCGGCAGTCGCGGCGGGAAGTCCGGCGACTACGACGACTGGACGGTGACGCGCCTACGCGAGCGCGCGAAGGAGTTGGGGCTGACCGGGTACTCGGGGAAGCGCAAGGCGGAGCTGATCCGCATGCTCCGCGAGCATTGATTCGACTACTGCGGCAGACCTCGCGATTCGCCGACGGTGATGAGCACGAGCGCGAGCACCGGGAAGAACGCCATCGCCCCCATGATCCACGCGAACGCAATGTTCCTGCGGTGCGCGTCGCGCATCCAGATCGCGCACGCGACCATGAGCCCGTACAGCAGCACGGTCAGGACGATTCCCGCCCACGGGATGAGGATCTGCAGCGACAACGTCATGCCGAGCATGAGGATCGCGACCGCCCCCAACAGGGCGGCCGGAATGAGCCAGCGCGCTCGGCCCGGAGCCCACAGCGCCGGCTGATTCCGGATCGCGGTCGGGTCGCCCTCCGCACGGGCGCGGCGCTCGGAACGCATTCAACTCCTCGGGATCCTCGAGATGAAGTACACGATCGCGATCGCGACGACCACGAGGCCGAGCGCGACCGAGATGATGACGGTGGCGAGTTCCACGGTAGTCCCGGGTCAGGATTCGCGGGGCCAGGTGCCCCTGACCCCGCGAATCGGCACCCTACATCTCGTCGTCGCTCGTCGTCTCTTCGGCGGGCTGTCCGAGATCAGGGCCCTCTGCGGGCTGCTGGGCGTGATCCCGGTCGGCGTGCCGATGCTGCTCGTCGGGGGATCCCGGCATCGGCTCCAAGTACTCCTCGCCCTGCTCCCGGTCCTGCTGCTCGTCCATGACGTTCATTCCCTTCTCGTTCGACCTGCTCCATCGGTTCGGTGCGACCACGATCACCCGCCGCGCACCCCGGACCTAAGGGCTTGACACGGGGGCGCAACGGTGCGTCCCGCCGAAGGGAGCGCCAGCCGGCCACGCTGCGGACACGAAACAGCGGCGAGCCCCCGATCAGGAGCTCGCCGCTGTCTCGCAGCTAGACGGATCGCCGCCCGCTGATGACTCGGAGGAGGAACATGATGATCGCGATGACGCCGAGCACGATCGCGACCCAGAGCAGCCAGTTCGCCGCGGACCAGAGCCCGCCCGTGATTGCGAGCACGATCGCGACGATGAAGATGATGATCGCTGCGATGGTCATGAGGTTCTCCCTTTCCTTCAGGTGAACTAACGGTACGGAGGATCGGCCGTGATGCGCAGGGGGTTGACGGGCTCGCGGCGGCGGTGGTAACTACCCCCGCCGACGCCGGTCGACGACCGCGGGCAGCAGCAGCCAGAGCAGGGCGATGACGAGGAGGGTGAGGCCCGCCGCCAGGATCCCCATCTCCAAGCTGCCGACGAGGTCCACGATCAGCAGCACGATCCCGGCGAGCGTCACGCCGACACCGATGAGCGCCGCGGCGGCGAGTCGGCTGCCGAGCTGCACGAGCGACTCCTTCGCCCCGGCGCGGAAGAGCCAGCGGTGCAGCAGCACGGGTGTCAGGCCCACGACCGTCGTCGCGACGGCCACTCCGAGCAGCGAGAAGTAGATCGCCCGGCCCGTCGGGTCCAGCTCCGTGAACCGCGGCTGGAAGGCCGCCGCGAGGAGGAAGCCGGTGATGATCTGGCTGCCCGCCTGGATGACCCGCAACTCCTGCAGGATGTCGGTCCAGTTGCGGTTCAGGCGCTCCTGCTCGGTTTCCTCGGGCGCATCGCTCGCGTCGCTCATGCCATAGGAGGTAGCACGCGTCCCGCGGCGAGGCAACCCTGTAGCGGTCGCCCGCCCGCGTTCTTAGCGTGGGCGAACGCGATGAAGGGATACGACATGGAACCGCGCCTCATCAACCCGGTCACCCGCTACCACACCGGCGGATTCCCGGAGCAGGAGCAGGAGCAGCCCGGGCTGACCGAGGCGACGGACCCGACGCCCGACCATGGCGAGCGCAGTTACCGCGGCTGCGGGCGGCTCGCGGGCATGCGCGCGCTCATCACCGGCGGCGATTCGGGCATCGGCCGGGCGACCGCGATCGCGTTCGCCCGTGAGGGCGCGAATGTCGCGATCTCCTACTTGCCGGAGGAAGAGCCCGACGCGGTCGCGACAGCGCTGTGGATCGAGCAGGCGGAGGCGCGCTCCTGCTGCATCCCCGGCGACATCCGGGACGAGGCGCAGGCGACGCGGCTCGTCGATCGCGTTGTGTCGGAGTTCGGTGGACTCGACATTCTCGTGCTGAATGCCGCGTATCAGAAGCAGCGCGACTCGCTCGCGCAGACGCCGAGCGAGGAGATCCAGCGGGTCATCGAGACGAATCTGCTGGCCCCGCTGTGGACGGCGCGCGCCGCGATTCCGCACATGGAGCCAGGGTCGTCGATCATCGTGACGTCCTCGATTCAGGCGTTCAACCCGTCGCCGGAGCTCATCGACTATGCGATGACGAAGGCGGCGCTCATCGCGTTCACGAAGGCGCTCGCGCAGGAGCTGGGTCCCAAGGGCGTGCGGGTCAACGCGGTCGCGCCCGGCCCGATCTGGACGCCGCTCATCCCGGCGACGGAATGGCCCGATCACCTGCCGGACTTCGGCACCGACACGCCGCTCGGCCGCGCCGGTCAGCCGGCGGAGGTCGCGCCCGCGTACGTGTATCTCGCGTCCCCGGAGTCGAGCTACGTGTCCGGCGCGGTGCTGCCGGTCACCGGCGGGAAGGGCCTTTGACGCGGCTGCGGCGCACGCGGCCCGGGGACGCCGGCTACCGGCGGGTGCGGCGCGGTCGCGGCGTCGGCTACGTCGACCCGGACGGGGAGCCCGTCCGAGATCCCGCGGTGCTCGAGCGCGTGCGCGCGCTCGCGATCCCGCCCGCCTGGACCGACGTGTGGATCGCGATCCCCGAGCACGCCCACATCCAGGCGACCGGCGTCGACGCGGCCGGGCGGCGGCAGTACCTGTACCACCCGGCCTGGCGCGTGCGCGCGGACCGGGAGAAGTTCGATCGCATGCTCGAGCTCGCGCGCGTCCTGCCCGGCGCCCGGCGCGCGGTGACGCGCGACCTGCGGCGCGACGAGCTCGATCGCGATCGCGTGCTCGCCGGTGCCTTCCGCCTGCTCGACTCGGGGGCGCTCCGTGTCGGCTCCGAGCGGTACGCCGACGAGCACGGCAGCGATGGGCTGACGACGCTGCTCGGCGCGCACGTGCGATTCCGGGAGAATGCGATCCTCCTCGCCTTCCCCGGTAAGAGCGGTCAGGTGTGGTCGTCGGAGCTGCACGACCCGGACCTTGCCCGCCTGCTCGCGCAGCTGCGGCGCGGCCCGCGCTCGCGGCTCTTCGCGTGGCGGGGCGACGGGCGGGTGCGGGTGCTGCGCGCCGAGGAGATCAACGAGGACCTGCGGCGCCGGCTCGGCGGCGCCTTCAGCGCGAAGGACTTCCGGACGCTGCGCGGCAGCGCTGTCGCCGCGCGGAGCCTCGCGCGCGCCGGGATCGCCTCGTCGGTCTCGGGGCGTCGGCGCGTGGTCGCCGCCGCGATGCGCGACGTCGCCGATGCGCTCGGCAACACGCCCGCCGTCTCGCGGGCTAGCTACGTGGACCCGCGCATCGTCGACCGCTACGAGCACGGGGAGGTCATCGACCCGGCGCGCGCGGTCGAGCCCCAGCTGGTGACACTCTTGCGATAGATCAGCAATTTTCTTGAGTCGGGGTGACAGGATTTGAACCTGCGGCCTCTTCGTCCCGAACGAAGCGCGCTACCAAGCTGCGCCACACCCCGAATGGACCTGACGAGTCTACCGGATGCCGGATGGGACGGGCGCCGCGACGAGCGTCAGCACGACCGCCTCTGGCGGGCACGCGAAGCGCACCGGGGCGTAGATCGACGTCCCGATGCCGGCCGACACCTCGAGCCACGCGGTACGGCGCGCGTGCGTCCACGTCGACAGTCCCTGCGCCTGCTCGCGGGGGATGTCGCAGTTGGTGACGAGCGCCGGCAGCCCTGGGATCCGCACCTGACCGCCATGCGTGTGACCCGCGAAGATGACGTCCGCGCCCTGCGTCGTGAACGCGTCGAGCACCCGCTGGTAGGGCGCGTGCGCGAGGGCCAGCGTCAGGTCCTGTGCGTCCGAGCCTTCGCGCAGCTCCTCGACGAGCTGGGGGAGCCGGTCGAGCCGGTCGAGCCCCAGGTGCGGGTCGTCGACGCCGATGAGCTCGAGCGCCGACCCGCGCAGCTCGATCGCGCGCGGAGCCTGCGCGACGTCGAACCAACCGAGCTGCTCGAAGTAGTCCTCCAGCGCGCCGGTGTCGAGGCGCTGCCGGGGCTCCGCCTTGCTCGGGCCCGAGAAGTACGCGAACGGGTTGATGCGGCGTGGCGCGAAGTAGTCGTTCGAGCCGTGCACGAACGCGCCCGGCGTACCGCGCCGCAGCAGCGGCTCGAAGGCGCGGCGAAGCCCCGCGAGGCCGTCCTCGTGCCCGAGGAGGTCGCCCGTCGTGACGACGAGGTCCGGTTCGGTGATCGAGGCGATCCGCGCGAGCCAGTCCTGCTTCTGCCGCTGCCACGGCGCCATGTGCAGGTCGCTCAGGTGCAGGATCGTGATGGTCCGCGACCCGGGCGCGAGCACCGGCAGGATCTCCTGGCGCACCTGATAGCGGTTGCGCTCGATGAGCGTCCCCCAGGCGAGCGCGGCGACGCCGGCCGCCCCGATGACGCCGAGCGCCGTCCCGGCTGCCCTCATGTTGGTCACGATCGGCCTAGGTGGGCGGCGGCGCGGGGACGCACTCGGCGAGGTTCGAGCTGCTGAGCGTCACCGACAGCGTGACCGCGGTGGACGTCTTGATCTGCAGCGTGCCGCCACCCGGCGTCATGCCCTCGACCGTTCGCCCGGCCACGAAGCCGTCGCTGGGCCCGTACGTCGGGTTGACGCCCGGAGCTCGCTGATAGCCCGAAGGGCACGACACGGCCACCGAGATCGTCGGGTAGCTCGCGGCGACGAGGATCGACCGCGCGTTGTTCACCGTCTCTCCGACGACGTCGGGAATCACGGTCATGTTCTGCAGGCTCTTGCCGAGATTGATCGTCGTGCCGGCACCGACCGCTTCGCCGGCCGCGGGGGACTGCGTCGAGATCGTGCCGAGCGGCTGATCCGAGGGGAAGTCGCCGGCGTCGGTCACCGCGAACCCGACCGCCTCGAGCGCCTGCTTCGCCTGTTCGAACGTCAGGCCGAGGTTCGACACGTTCGGCACGATCGTGCGCCCGCCCGTGTCGTACTTGCCGCTCGGGGTGGGGAACGCGCCGCCGCCGAAGCGCGCGTTCTGGAATCCCATGATCTCGCGCATGATGTCGTGACGGACGAGCCGGATCGCGCTCGGGATGCCGTCGACCCAGTAGCCGTACATGCTGAAGTGACCGACGATGTTGCCGGTCCACACGATCGTCGTGTTCGTCGTGGAGGACATCGCGACCCACGTCTGGTCGGACTCACCGCTCGTGCCCGTCTTGGAGAGCAGCGGGATGCCGTCGCCCGGGTCCGACAGCTCGCCGGTGCCGTTGTAGGTGTTGCCGACGAGGACGTCCGCGACCGTCGCCGCGATGTCGGGGTCGACCGTCTGCGAGCACTTCGGCGTCTGGCCGGGGTGCGAGTTGCCCTCGCGGTCGGTCCAGGACTCGATGATGATCGGCTCGCACGTCTTGCCGCCGGCGGCGATCGTTGCGTAGCCGGTCGCGAGCGACAGCGGGGCGACCTCGTTCGTGCCGATGACGCTCGTCGGGTTGGTCTGCAGCTTCGTGCCGTCGGCTCGCTCCGACGCCATCATCTTGGCCGCGAGCTCGTTGATGTCGCAGAGGTCGAGCTTCGTCGCCATGCGGAGGAAGACGCCGTTGATCGACTGCCACGTGCCCTGGCGGACCGAGTAGCTGCCCGACTCGCGAGCGTCATTGACGACGTGGGTGTCGACGCCGGCGCCGTTGCAGCGGTCGGACCACTGGTTGGCGGGGATGATGCCCTCGCCGCCGTTGACGACCTCGTTGACGCCGTGATTCGTGATGAGCCACTGCGTCAGGGTGAAGAGCTTGTAGGTCGACGCCGCGGGGAAGCCAGTCGAGTTGCCGTACTCGTAGTTCGTGTTGAAGTTGACGGCCGTGGAGATCGCCGGATTGTCGGGCTCGAAGGCGTCGTCGAAGATCTTGTTCTGCACCATCGCCCGGATCTTGCCGCTGCCCGGCTCGACCGTGACCGCCGAGGCGCCGAACGCGAAGTCGGTGATCCAGTTGGGGGCCCAGTTCCAGACGACGTGCTGCGCGGTGACCTGCGTCGGGTAGTCCATCGTCGTGTAGAGGGTGTAGCCGCCGCGCGCCCAGTTGGCGCGGCGCTCCTCAGGCGTGGCGCCGAGGAACTCGAAGTCCTTGACCGACTTGATGACGTAGTCGCAGAACCAGCGGACCTCCGCCTGCGCGGTCCGGCAGCCCTGCTGCGCCGGCTGGCCGTTGGCGACGAACGCCTCGTCGACGGGGATGGCGATCGCCGCGTCGTATTCCGCGCGGGTGATGTAACCCTCGTTGAGCATGCCGTTGAGCACGACGCCGTCGCGGCGATCGGCGTTCTCGGCGAACCGCTCGGCGGTGCCCTCCGGGTCCTCCGCGTCGAAGTACAGGTTGCGCGCGTTGGGGTACTGGACGATCGCGACGAGCGCGGCGGCCTGCGCGAGGTTCAGTTGAGAGGCGTGGATCCCGAAGTAGCGCTGCGCCGCCGCCTCGATGCCGTACGTCTGCGCGCCGAAGTACGCGATGTTGAGATACGCGGTGATGATCTCCTTCTTCGTATACTTCTTCTCGAGGCCGACCGCGATCTTCATCTCCTTGATCTTGCGGTCGAAGCTCGTCGCGGTCGCCTCCGCGTAGGCGGCACGGCGTTCTTCCTCGGTCGGGAGGTTGTACGCCTCCTGGATGAAGGTCTGCTTGACGAGCTGCATCGTCAGCGTCGACGCGCCCGACTCGATGCCGCCCGAGCTCACATTGCCGAGCGCCGCGCGAATGACGCCGGGGATGTCGATGCCGCCGTGCTCGTAGAAGCGCCGGTCTTCGGCGGCGATGAGCGCGTCGATGACGTAGGGCGAGATCTGCGTGTAGGGGACCTCTTCGCGGTTCTGGTCGAAGACGGTCGCGACCTCGACCCAGCCGCCGTCGCCGTGCGCCATGATGACGTTGCGCTGGGGGAGGTCGTCGAGCTCGAAGTAGTCGGGGATGGAGTCGAAGACGCCGATCGCGCTCGAGGCGGCGATCCCGGTGAGGGCGACGGCGGGCGCCACCGTGACGGTCACGAGCACGCCAGCGACGGTGCCGAGCCCCACGAGGCCGAGGAGCCCGGTGAGCCAGTTGCGGCGCGGAGCTTCCTGGGCAGACATAGACTCAAGGGTACGGGATGCGCCTTCGCGCCTAGCTGAACGGATGCCGCGAAATGACTGTCTGGGAATACACCGTCACCCCGCTCCTCCTCCACCAGGAGGCGAAGATCCTCAACAACTGGGGCGCGGACGGATGGGAGCTCGTCTCGATCCAGCAGGGACCGCAGGGCGGGCTCATCGCGTTCCTGAAGCGCCCCGGCGCGACCGGCTGATCGTCGACGAAAGAAACTTCTGAGGAGAACGCCATGGGTGCCATCGCTGATCGTCTCGCCGAGTTGGGGCTCGAGCTTCCGGGGGTGGCCGCGCCGGCCGGGGCCTATGTCCCCGCCGTCGTGACCGGCAACCTCGTCTTCACGGCGGGGCAGTTGCCGTTCGCGGGGGGCGCGCTCCCGGCGACCGGCAAGGTGGGGGCGGAGGTCACGCCGGAGGCGGCGGCAGACTACGCGCGCACGGCCGCGCTCAACGCGCTCGCGGCGGCGGGGAACGCGATCGGCTCGCTCGACCGCGTCACCCGGGTCGTGAAGACGGTCGTCTTCGTCGCCTCGGCGCCCGACTTCAGCGGGCAGCCGGCGGTCGCAAACGGCGCCTCGGGGCTGCTCGTCGACGTCTTCGGGGAGCCGGGCAAGCACGCCCGCTCCGCGGTGGGGGTCGCGGTGCTGCCGTTCGACGCGCCGGTGGAGGTCGAGCTGATCCTCGAGTTCGCGTGAGCCGCCGCCGCTCTCCGACTCGATGGGCCCGCTCACGGACCCGCAGGCCCTCATGAAGCGGCCCCCTGAGCGAGCCGAAGGCGAGTCGAAGGGGCGCCTACGCCAGGACAGCCGCCTCGTCGAGCCGGGCGACGTGTTCGTCGCGCTTGACGGCGTCGTCCCCGCCCGCGGTGCCTGGGTCGCCGACGCGCTGGCGCGCGGCGCCGCGCAGGCCTGGGTCGACGCCGACCTCGCCGACGTCCCGCAGGACCCGCGGGTCATCGCGTTCTCCCCGCTCGTCGACGCCGTCGGGCAACTCGCGTCCGATTGGTACGGCCGCCCGTCGGAGCAGCTCACCGTCTTCGGCGTCACGGGCACGAACGGCAAGACGTCGACGGTGCAGCTGCTCGCGCAGGCGTGGGAGATGCTCGGGCGTCGCGCGGCGACGATCGGCACGCTCGGCGCGGCGATGCACGGCGACGAGCTGACGCTGAACGGCTACACGACGCCGCCCGTCACGCGCCTGCACGAGCTGCTCGCGGAGTTCCGCGAGCGCGGCGCGACGCACATCGCCCTCGAGGTGTCCTCGCACGCGCTCGAGGAGCAACGCGCCGACGGCGTCGCCTTCGACGCGGTGCACTACGCGAATCTGACGCGCGACCACCTCGACTACCACGGCTCAATGACGCACTACGCCGCCCAGAAGGCGAAGATCTACGCCCTCAATGTGCACGTTCCCACCCAGGGTGCGCCCAACGACGCGCACACTGGGGGCAAACGTGCACCTTGGCGGGGGGTGCCGCTCGCGGTGGGCAATCTCGACGACGAGACGGTGCGCGGCGAGTGGGGCGCGCTGGCGGACGGGCGCGAGCGGATCGGGTTGAGCTCGCGCGGCGCACCGGGTGCCGAGATCCGCGCGGAGCGGCTGCGCTTCGAGATCGCCGGCACGACCTTCGACCTCGTCGACGACGGCCCGGGCGGCGGGAGCGTGACCGTCACGTCGCCGCTCATCGGGCGGTTCAACGTCGACAACCTCCTCGCGGTCGTCGCGGTGCTGCGCCGCATCGACGGCATCCCGCTCGCGGACGTCGCCGCGATCATCCCGCGGCTGCGCGCCCCCAACGGTCGCATGTGGCGGATCCGCCCCGACGAGTCGCTGCCGACCGTCATCGTCGACGCGGGCCACACGCCGGACGCGATGCGCCAGGCGGTGACGGCGCTCGGCGAGTACGGCTTCGAGCGGATCATCACGGTGTTCGGCGCGACCGGCGACCGCGACCCCGGCAAGCGGCCCGAGATGGCCCGGGCGATTGAGGACGGCTCCGACGTCGTCGTCGTGACGGATGACGACGTGCACGATGAGGACGGCGACCAGATCGTCGCGCAACTGCTCGAGGCGATGCGCAACCCCGCGGCCGCGACGGTGATCCGGGACCGGACCTCGGCCGTCGAGCACGCGATCCGGCTCGCGACGCCCGCCGATGTCGTGCTGCTCGCCGGCAAGGGGCACGAACCGATGCAGATCGTCGCGAACCACGTCGAGGTCCCGTACTCGGACATCGAGACGGCGGAGCGGGTGCTCGCGCGGCTGCTGGCCGAGCGAGGCTGACGGCGTCCTGTGCTCGGGTCGCTCGGCGGGGGAGCCCTGACCCGCGCGCCGACGAAGGACTTCGCGCGGGGCTAGGAGTATTCGCGCCGGATCGGTCCTACGGCCGCCGGAACTCCTACTCTCACGCACCGCACCGCACCGCGCCGCACCGCAGCGCACGCACCGCGCGCACCGCGCCGCCGCAGCGGGGGGTTGTCAGAGCGGGATCTCGTAGTGGATGAAGCCCGAGCGTTCGGCGACCCGGTCGTAGAGCCGGCGGGCGGTGTCGTTCGTCTCGGCGGTGAGCCAGTAGACCTTCGCCGAGCCATGCTCGGCCGCCCACGCGCGCACATGCTCGATGAGCGCCGCGCCCGCCCCGGCCCCGCGCGCGTCGGGCACGACGTAGAGGTCCTCGAGGTAGCAGTAGTCGGCGCGGGTCCACGTCGCGAGGTGCGTGAGCCAGTGGACCAGCCCGATCGCGCGCCCGTGGCCGTCTCGGGCGATCGCCCCGCGGAGGCGTGCTCGCGCATCCGCCGCGGCAACGTCGCTGCCCGAGGCCTCGCCGTGGTTGCCGACCACGGCACCCTCGGTCGCGTTCTGCCTCGCCTGGTCGGTCGCCGACTCCGGCGCGGTCAGGCGCGCGAACGTCGCCTCGGTCGTCGCGTCGTCGAGATCGCTCGCATAGAACGCGAGGTACGCGCCCCACAGCGCCGCCCACTCCTCGCGGTCCTCAGGGCGGATCGGCGTGATCTCGACCATCGGCCCAGCGTACGCGCGGCGAAACTACCGCTGCTTCGGCATGCGTCGCAGTGACGTCGTGATCGACGTCGTCGCGGGGGAGCCGGACAGCTCCTCGATGAGCTTCATGACCGCGGGGTCGGCGAGCGTCGTGGTGTCGCCGATGGGGCGGCCCTCCGCGACGTCGCGCAGCAGCCGGCGCATGATCTTGCCCGAGCGGGTCTTCGGCAGCTCGCTCACGACGTAGATCTGCCGCGGTCGCGCGATCGCCCCGATCTCCTTCGCGACGTGGGCGCGCAACAGCTCGGCGAACTCCGCGTCGGTGTGCTCGCCGCGCTTCGACTCCTTGACGATGACGTAGGCGACGACCGCCTGCCCCGTCGTCTCGTCGGAGGCGCCGACGACCGCCGCCTCGGCGACGACGGGGTTCGACACGAGCGTCGACTCGATCTCGGTGGTCGACAGCCGGTGGCCGGAGACGTTCATGACGTCGTCGACGCGCCCGAGCAGCCAGATGTCGCCGTCGGCGTCGACGTGGGCGCCGTCACCGGCGAAGTACACCCACTTGCCGTCTTCGGGACGCGAGAACTTGGACCAATAGGTGTCGAGATAGCGTTCTGGATCACCCCAGATGCCGCGCAGCATCGACGGCCACGGCTCGGTGATGGCGAGGAGGCCGCCGTTGGGCGGGTCGACCCGGTCGCCTTCCTCCGTGAGGATGTCGATCTTGACGCCGGGCACGGGCACCTGCGCGCTGCCGGGCTTGAGCGTCGTGAGGCCGGGCATCGCGGACACCATGATCGCGCCGGTCTCCGTCTGCCACCAGGTGTCGACGATGGGCAGCTCGCCGCGGCCGATGACGTCCCGATACCAGACCCACGCCTCGGGGTTGATGGGTTCGCCGACGCTGCCGAGGATCCGCAGGGACGACAGGTCGAAGCCTTCGGGGATCTGACGTCCGAGCTTCATGAAGCTGCGGATCGCGGTCGGCGCCGTGTAGAGGATCGTGACCTTGTGGCGCTCGATGAGCTCCCACCAGCGACCCGGATGCGGGGAGTCGGGCGTGCCCTCGTACAGGAAGACGGTGGCGGCGTTCGCGAGCGGGCCGTAGACGACGTAGGAGTGGCCGGTGACCCAGCCGATGTCGGCCGTGCACCAGTAGACATCCTCGGGGTGCAGGTCGAAGACGTTCTTGTGCGTGAACGCGGCCTGGACGAGGTAGCCGCCCGAGGTGTGCAGGATGCCCTTGGGCCGGCCGGTGGTGCCGGAGGTGTAGAGGATGAAGAGGGGGTTCTCCGCTTCGAAGCCCTGCGCGTCGTGCTCCTCGGCGGCGTCGCGCAGCGCGTCGTGCCACCACTGATCGCGGGCAGGGTGCCAGGCGATGTCGTTCTCCCCGCGTCGCACGACGAGGACGCGCTCGACGGTGCTCGCCTCGCCGAGCATGTCGAGCGCCTCGTCGACCGCGGGCTTGAGGGCGAAGACCTTGCCCTTCCGGTAGCCGCCGTCGGCGGTGATGACCACCTTCGCGCCGGCGTCGAGGATGCGGTCGTGGAGGCTCTGCGCGGAGAAGCCGCCGAAGACGACCGAATGGACGGCGCCGAGGCGGGCGACGGCGAGCATCGCGACGACGGCTTCGGGGATGAGCGGCAGGTAGATGGCGACGCGGTCGCCCTTGGCGATGCCGAGGTCGGCGAGCGCGTTCGCCGCACGCTTGACGTCGGCCGTCAGCTCCGCGTAGGTGATCATCCGGACGTCGCCGGGCTCGCCCTCCCAGCGGATCGCGATGCGATCGCCGAGGCCGGCTTCGACGTGGCGGTCGAGACAGTTGGCGGCGACGTTGAGCTCGCCGTCGGCGAACCAGCGGGCGACGGGCGCCCCCGACCAGTCGAGCGTCTGCTCGGTCGTGAACGGCTTCGTCCAGGTCACGTATTCGCGGGCGCGATCGCCCCAGAACGCGACGGGGTCGGCTTTCGCCTGGGCGTACAGCTCGGGCTGGGCGACGCTGTCGGCCGCGACGCCGGGGGACGGTGGGAAGCGCCGCTCTTCGGTGAGCAGCGACTCGATTTCGTAGTCGGCCACCGGCTCATCCTAAGGCGGCGGGGTGCGACGCTCCGAGCCCCGCAGGCCCGATGGCCGTAGTTTCGCGGGGCGCTCGGGGCGCGCGGATGCGGGCCGTATGTCAAGCGGGCGTTCAGGAAACCACCTGGTCGCACTCGGGGAGCGGGCGTACCATCTGTGGTACCGGTTCCCCCGGGATCGCGGTCGGGCGTCCCCCGCACCGACCGCGCAGGCGCCGCCTCCGACATCCCCCCTTGGAGGCGGCGCCCCTCTGTCTGCACTTCGCCATACGCTGGGGGCGGAGGTGGTCGTATGCCGCTCGAGGGTGAGTACGGTCCGGGTACGTCGGGTTGGGCTCGCGCCCAGGCCGAGGCGTATGAGGCGTCCGGTGGCCGGGAGGCGGGGACGCTGCGCGACACGGGGATGTCGATCATCGTGCTGACGACGCTCGGCGCGAAGTCGGGGCTGCTCCGAAAGACGGCGCTAATGCGGGTGACCGATGGCGTGCGCTACGCGGTGGTGGCGTCGCGCGGTGGCGCGCCGGAGCACCCGCAGTGGTACTGGAACATGCTCGCGAATCCGCTCGTGGAGCTCCAGGACGGCGAGGTCAAGCGCGACTATCGAGCCCGCGAGCTCGAGGGCGCGGAGCGTGATGATTGGTGGGCGCGCTCGGTCGATGCCTACCCGCCCTATGCGGAGTATCAGGCGCTGACCTCGCGGACGATCCCGGTGTTGCTGCTGGAGCCGGTCGACGCGGTGTAGTCGCGCGCTCCCGCGGCTTGTCCACAGGGCGCGTCCGGGGCGAGTTGTTCATGGTCGGGGATCCTGGCAGAACGCCATGTCCGGCCACGCGCGTAGCGTGCCGGCATGGCCGAGATCGTCCCGTTCCTGCCCCGTGAGCGTCGCCCCGGGGACGAGGCCCCGGTGCGGCGTCGCCCCGGTGCGGCGGACTTCGGCATGCTCGCGCCGCTCGTCGCGGACCCGCGGGTGACCGACGTCTTCGTCAACGGCGGCGGGGTGTGGGCGGACCGCGGCTCGGGCGCGCAGCGCCAGCCCGCGCTTGAACTCGACGTCGATGCGGCGCGGGCGCTCGCGGTGCGGCTCATCGGACTGGCCGGGCGGCACGTCGACGAGAGCTCGCCCTGCGTGGACGCCCGCCTCGGCGACGGAGTCCGGGTGCATGTCGTGCTGCCGCCCGTCGCCGCGGCGGGCCCGTTCGTCTCGATCCGACTGCCCGCTGTCGAGCCGTGGAGCCTCGACTCGCTCGCCTCGACGGGCTTCCTCCCGGGTCGGATGGGCGCTCGCATCGCGGGGCTCGTCGCGCAGCGGCGGAACGTCCTGATCAGCGGCGCCGCCGGCTCCGGCAAGACGACGCTGCTGTCGGCGATGCTCGGCGTCGCGCCGCCCGCCGACCGGATCATCGTGATCGAGGACGTCGGGGAGATCCGGGTCGCCCATCCGCACGTTGTGTCGCTCCAGGCGCGCCAGGCGAACCTCGAGGGCGCGGGCGAGATCGGGCTCGCGCGGCTCGTGCGCGAGGCGCTGCGTATGCGACCCGATCGGCTCGTGCTCGGCGAGTGCCGCGGGGAGGAGATCCGCGAGCTCCTCACCGCGCTCAACACCGGGCACGACGGCGGGGCCGGCACCATTCACGCGAACTCGCTCGGCGACGTGGCGGCCCGGCTCGAGGCGCTCGGCGCGCTCGCGGGCCTGAGCCCCGAGGCGGTCGGCCGACTCACGGCGAGTGCGCTGCACGCGGTCGTGCACGTCGAGCGGGGGCCTGGCGGTCGACGGGTTGCGGCGATCGGGTGCCCAGCGCTCGATGCGTCCGGGCGGCTCGTGATCGAGACGAGCTCGGCGGTGGGCCCGTGAGGGTCATCCGTGCCTGGCGCGCGGCGGGACGCCGGGCATCGTCGACGGATCTTGCCGAGATCGCCGCGCTCGTCCACCGGCTCGCCGTGCTGCTGAGCGCCGGCGTCGCCCCTGCGGCCGCGTGGCGCCACGCGGCGCCGGGACCGCTCGCGCCGATGGCTTCGCGGGTCGTCGACGCGGCGGCACGGGACGGTCCGGGGGTGATCCCTGACGCGGTGGCGGGGCTGGCCCGTGGCGATCCCGGTGATGCGGTGCCGACGTCATCCGGTGCTGCACAGCTCCGGTCGAGCGCCGTGGCCCATGCGTGGACGGGGCTTGCGGCGACCTGGTGGGTCTCGGCCGCGGCCGGCGCGCCGCTCGCGCCGACGCTGCGGGTGTACGCGGAACTGCTCCGCGGCTTCGCCGCCGCGGAACGCGATCGGCGGATCGCTCTCGCGGGTCCGCGTGCGACGTCGCGGCTCGTCCTCGTGCTCCCGGCGGTCGCCGTCGCGTTCGGCGCGCTCCTCGGTCAGGACACGCTGGGTGTGCTGTTCGGCACACCGATCGGCTGGGCGTGCCTCGGCATCGGCTCGGCGCTCGGGATCGCGGGTTGGGGGTGGACGCGCGCCCTGGTGCGTCGTGCCACCGGGGCGGAACCGTCGCCCGGGCTCGGCGAGGAGCTGACCGCCGTCGCGATGAGCGGGGGCGTGTCGGTGCCGCGTGCGCGAGAGCTCGTCGGCATCGCGTTCTCCCGGTATCGGCTCGCGGGTGACCGGACGCGTGCGGACTCGGCCCTCGCCCTCGCCGCGGCGGCCGGCGCGCCCGCCGGGGAGCTGCTGCGCGCCGAGGCGGAGGAGTGCCGCCGGACGACGATCGCGGATGCGAAGGAGCGGGCGGAGCGGCTCTCGGTGACGCTCATGCTCCCGCTCGGCGTGTGCGTGCTGCCCGCGTTCGTCGTGGTCGGGGTGCTCCCGCTCATGGTCGCCGTGGTCGGGTCGACGCTTGAAGTTGTATGACGATCATCTAGCCTGGGGGTCTACTCAATGACGAGATGAGGGATCTGCCGATGGTCGACGCCGCACCGTTCACCCTGCCGCCCGAGGCCCTCGCGAGGTTCCGCGAGATCCTGCCCGCCGACGCCGTGCATGTCGACGAGGCGGACCGCGATGAGCTCCGCGACCCCTACTGGTATCAGGAGGATCGCTCCTACGACTCCTCGGCGGTGCTCTACCCGACTCAGGTCGAGGAGATCCAGGCGATCGTGCGGGTGGCGAACGAGTTCGGGGTGCCGATCTGGACGAGCTCGCAGGGTCGCAACAACGGCTACGGCGGCCCGTCGCCGCGCGTCAAGGGCTCGGTGCTCATCTCGCTGCGGCGCATGAACCGCGTCCTGGAGATCAACCGCGAGCTCGCCTACGCGGTCGTCGAGCCGGGCGTGCGCTGGATGGACCTCGCCGAGGCGCTCGTCGAGGCGGGTGCCGACGACCTGCTGCTGTCGACTCCCGACGTCGGCTGGGGCAGCATCGTCGGCAACTCGATGGACAACGGCGTCTCCTATCTGCCCAACGGTGCCGACTTCATGGCGCCGACCGGGCTCGAGGTCGTGCTGCCCGACGGCGAACTGCTGCGCACCGGCCTCGGGGCCGCGCCCGGCAACAAGTCCTGGCACCTCTATAAGCGCGGGCTAGGCCCGACACTCGACCCGTTCTTCGCGCAGTCGAACTTCGGCATCGTGACCCGCATGGGCGTGTGGCTCATGCGCAAGCCCGAGGCGATGGCCTCGCTGCAGCTGTCGATCCCGCGCAATGATCAGCTCGGTCAGGCGATCGACATCATCCGCGAACTGCGGATGAGCGGTGCGATCCGCGGCGTGCCCGGCGTCTACTCCTTCCCCGTCATGGCGTGGCAGGTGCCGGAGCTCGGGGAATACATGGGCGGCAAGGGCGCCCTCCCGGAGGAGGAGTTGCAGCGGCTCGCAGAGGAGTCGGGGCTCGGCCGTTGGAGCGTCGGTGTCGGCGTCTGGGGCGACGCACCCGTCGTCGAGCACCATGTGAACCGCATCAAGGAGCGGTGGGCGGAGATCGAGGGGTCGCGCGTCAGCCATGAGGGCCGCTACACCCGCGAGGAGTGGGGCCCGTTCGACGTGTTCCGCGACAAGATCAACGGCGGCCACCCGACGCTGGAGATGCTCGACCTGGTCCCGGACGGTATCGGCCACCTCGCGTTCTCCCCGGTCATCCCGCTCGTCGGCGAGGAGATCGAGAAGTTCGAGCGGCTCATCAGCGCGTACATGCTCGAGCACATGGACGCGAACCTCTCCGCCGGCATGACGATCATCAACGACCGGTCGCTCATCATCGTCGTCAACCTCGACCTCGTGCTCGACGACGAGGAGCAGGTGAAGAACGCGTACAAGACGATCAAGCACATGGTCGAGCACTTCGGCAAGCTCGGTTACACGGAGTACCGGGCGCACCTGGAGATCATGGACATCGCCTCGGCGCAGTACTCGTTCAACGATCACGCGTATCGCCGTTTCGTCGAGACGATCAAGGACGCGGTCGATCCGAACGGCGTCATCGCGCCGGGTCGGCACGGCATCTGGCCCGCTCGCTACCGGGGCGGACTGCCTCCGGGCAAGCGCTGAGTCCGGTCCGGCCGTACTGAGTCCCGGCCGGCCGTGCTGAGTCCCGGCCGGTGTCGCCGACGCCGGTCCGGGCCAACGCCTCACAGCCCGGCGATCGGGCGACTCGTCCCCATTCGCCCCTGACGGCCGCCCGCGGGGCGGCGCGGCCTGCGAGACTCGACCCGCTCGTGCCAGGAGCGAAAGCGAGGACCGAGCCATGCACAGT
This sequence comes from Microbacteriaceae bacterium, assembly GCA_035555435.1. Lineage (GTDB taxonomy): Bacteria > Actinomycetota > Actinomycetes > Actinomycetales > Microbacteriaceae > 73-13. Next base: position 21,467 of record DATMGN010000017.1, read on the forward strand.
CTCACCCGCCAGCGACCCGGCAGGGCACGCGGCCTCATCCTGCGGGGCTGGCTGCCCCGACCGGCCGTGACGCCGGGATTCAGAACGCCGGGCACGAGCCTGACGAGGGCCCTTTACGACGATACGGGGGCGACGACCGCGGAGTTCGCGATCGTCACGATGGCCGCGGTGGGCTTCGCTGGGCTGCTCGTCGTCATCCTGCGATCAGACGGCGTGCGGGCGACGCTCGAGGGGCTCGTCGCGCGAGCGCTCGGCTCGGCGGGGTGAGCCCTGCCGGTCGGCGTCGCACGGGGGCAGGCTCGGATCGCGGCAGCGCGACCGCGGAGCTCGCGGTCGCGCTGCCGGCGGTCGTGCTCGTGCTCGCCGCCTGCGTGGGCGCGCTGCAGCTCGCCGCGGTGCAGGTGCGGCTCCAGGACGCGGCGGCACTCGCCGCGCGCGCTGCGGCGCGGGGCGACCCCGTGCCCGGGGCGGCCGCTGGGATGGGCGCGCCGGGGTCGGAGACCGCAGACACTGCGGCGTCGATCACTGTCTGGCGAGACGGCGCGATGCTGTGCGCGTCCGCGAGCACGTCCGCGCGCTGGGGTCCTGGCCTGCCGCCGATCGAACTCGCGGCGACGTCGTGTTCGGTCGCAGACAGGTGAGCGCCCGGGCTTGCGATCCCGAGCGGGGCGCCGGCACGGTGCTCGCGATCGGGCTCGTCGCCGCGACGATCGGCCTCGCGCTCCTCGTGGCGCCGAGCGCCGCGGCCGCCGTCGCCCGGCATCGCGTCGCGGCGGCTGCGGATGCGGCAGCGATCGCGGCCGCCGCTGTCGTCGCCGGCTTCGACACCGGCCTCGGCGACGACCCGTGCGCGGTGGCGGCCCTGGTCGGCGCTCGCCACGGCGCCGACATAGTCGCGTGCGAGATCGATGGGCTGACGGCGACCGTCAGGGCGCAGTTCTCGACGGCCGCTGGCGTCGTCCGAGCCGACGCGACCGCGGGCGTCGCGAGGTAGCTGCGGTTCGTCGAGCGCGAGCTAGCTGCGGTTCGTCGAGCGCGAGCACCGCGCGAACTCAGACGACCGGAGTGTCGCGGTCGGTCGTGACGCTCGAGACCCGTTCCCCCGTCGCCGGATCGACGACGGTGCGGCTCACTGTCTCCGAGCGGCCGCGCCGTGCGAGCAGCACGATCCCGAGGATGATGCCGATCGCGCCCGCGACCATCAGGATGTAGCCGATCAGGCTGAGGTCGACCCATTCGACCTCCACATTGACCGCGAACGCGAGGATCGCGCCGATGACGAACACGCCGATGCCGGCTCCAAGGCTCATGGGATCTCCTCCTTCGTCGGGCATGCCCGTCCAGCCCACTTCGGGTCGGCCGGTCGCCGAGAAGTAGCGTAGAAAGTAGTGCTACGGCACAGCAGGGCCTTGACTTGCGCGCACCGACATGGCATGGCCGAGTTGTCGAGCCTTGACGGGCGAACGGGAAACGGTGTGTATGGTTTCTGCTCGCAAGCAGTCCGCGTTGCAACAACAGGGGATAGGAGCGCCGTGCCCGGCAAGAAGCTCGTCATCGTCGAGTCGCCCGCCAAGGCGAAGACGATCGGCCAGTACCTCGGTGACGACTACGAGGTGCTCGCGTCCGTGGGCCACATCCGGGACATCCCAAAGCCCTCCGAGCTGCCCGCCGACCTGAAGAAGGGCCCCTTCGGCGAGTTCGCCGTCGACGTCGAGCACGGCTTCACCCCCTATTACGCGATCTCGCCGCGCAGCTCCAAGACGGTCACCGAGCTCAAGCGCGCGCTCAAGGGCGCCGACGAGCTCTACCTCGCGACCGATGAGGACCGCGAGGGCGAGGCGATCGCCTGGCACCTGCTCGAGGTGCTGAAGCCGAAGGTGCCGGTCAAGCGGATGGTCTTCCACGAGATCACCAAGGAGGCGATCGCCCGAGCGAAGGACTCGACGCGCGAGATCAATACGGCGCTCGTCGACGCGCAGGAGACCCGGCGCATCATGGACCGGCTGTTCGGCTGGAAGGCGTCCGATGTCGTTCGCCGCAAGGTCGGGCAGGCCGCGCAGTCGGCGGGCCGTGTGCAGTCGCCGGCCGTGCGTCTCGTCGTCGAGCGCGAGTGGGAGCGGATCCGCTTCCGCAGCGCCGAGTACTGGGATCTGCTCGCGACGCTCGACCCCGGATTCGATGCGACGCTGCAGCGCATCGCGGGCGAGCGCATCGCGGGCGGCAGCGACTTCGACCAGCGCGGCGAGCTCGTCAAGCACGCCCGCGTGCTTGGCGGCGCCGAGGCGAAGCGCCTCGCGGAGGCGCTTCGCGCCCCGGGCACCGAGTTCGAGGTCGTCAGCGTCGAGTCGAAGCCGTTCACCGCGAAGCCTGGCAAGCCGTTCACCACGTCGAGCCTCCAGCAGGAGGCGGGCCGCAAGCTCAAGTGGTCCTCGAAGCACGTCATGGACGTCGCGCAGTCGCTCTACCAGAACGGCTACATCACATATATGCGGACCGACTCCGTCGCGCTGTCGGACCAGGCGATCGCCGCGGCGCGGGCTCAGGCGACGGCGTTGTACGGCCCGGCGAGCGTGCCCGACAAGCCGCGCATCTACAAGTCGGCGTCGAAGAACGCGCAGGAGGCGCACGAGGCGATCCGACCCTCGGGCGAGAGCTTCCGCACTCCCGCATCGCTGAGCGGCGAGCTGCGCGGCGACGAGCTGCGCCTCTACGAGCTCATCTGGAAGCGCACAGTCGCCTCGCAGATGATCGACGCGACGAAGTCGACGACGACGATCACGCTCGCGGTCGACGCCGCGGGCGAGTCCGCCGAGTTCACGGCGAGCGGCACCGTCGTGCTCGTCCCCGGCTACCTCCAGGCGTATGAGGAGACCCGCGAGACGGACGACGCCGCCGACAGCGGCGAGGGCGAGGCAGAACGCCGGCTGCCCGACGTCGCGGTCGGCGCGCGTCTCGCGGTGCGCAGCATCGAGCCGCGGGATCACGCGACGAAGCCGCCCGCGCGCTTCACGGAGGCGAGCCTCGTCGCGAAGCTCGAGGACCTCGGCATCGGCCGCCCGTCGACGTACGCGAGCACCATCCAGACGATCCAGAACCGCGGCTACGTCAAGAAGCAGGGCCAGGCGCTCGTGCCCGAGTGGGTCGCGTTCCCGCTTGTGACGCTGCTCGAGGAGGGCTTCGGCGAGTTCGTCTCCTACGACTACACGCGGGAGCTCGAGGACGACCTCGATCGTGTCGCGCGGGGCGAGCTCGACCGGGTCGACTGGTTGACGAAGTTCTACTTCGGTGAGGAGGGCCGCGAGGGCCTCGTCGAGGCGATCGCGGACGCGATCGAGAAGGTCGACCCTCGGGTGCTCAACGGCTATCCGATCACCGACGCGATCAGCGTGCGCGTCGGCAAGTACGGGCCGTTCCTCGCGGTCGACGAGGGCGGCGAGAAGCCGCGGGCCGTCAACATTCCGGCGGATCTCGCGCCCGATCAGCTCACCCGCGAGAAGGCGGAGGAGCTCGCGGCGGCACCCGTAGTCGGCGACCGGGTGCTCGGCCAGGACCCCGCGACCGGCTATGACATCGTCGTGAAGGGCGGACGCTTCGGACCGTATGTCACGGAGGTGCTCCCGGACGAGCTGACGCTCACCAAGTCGGGCAACAAGAAGGCGGGCGCGCCGAAGCCGCGCACCGGCTCGCTCTTCAAGGACATGAACGCGGAGACGATCGATCTCGATACCGCGCTGCGGCTGCTCAGCCTGCCGCGGATCGTCGGCGAGGACCCGGAGTCGGGCGAGCCGATCACGGCGCAGAACGGCCCCTACGGCCCGTACCTCAAGCGCGGCACGGACTCGCGCTCGATCGAGTCGGAGTCGCAGATCTTCGAGATCACGCTCGAGGAGGCGCTCGCGATCTACGCGCAGCCGAAGACGTTCGGCCGGCGCACCGCGTCCTCGGCGCTCGCCGAGTTCGGGCCGGATCCGGTCAGCGGCAAGGTCATCAAGCTCAAGGACGGCCGCTTCGGCCCGTACGTCACGGACGGCGAGACGAACGCGACGATCCCGCGGGGCGAGGATCTCGCCTCGATCGATCACGAGCGGGCGGTCGCACTGCTGCAGGCGCGCCGCGACCGCGGTCCGGCGGCGCCGCGGGGCAAGGCGGCCGCGAAGGCCAAGCCGAAGACGGCGACGAAGGCCAAGCCGAAGGCGAAGGCTTGACCGGCCGCTTCATCACGTTCGAGGGCGGCGACGGCTCCGGGAAGTCGACCCAGTCGGCGCTGCTCGCCGAGTGGCTCCTGGGGCTCGGCCGGGAGGTGGTGACGACGCGCGAGCCGGGGGGTACGGAGCTCGGGGTCGAGATCCGTCACCTCGTGCAGCATCGCCGCGGCCATGTCGCGCCCCGCGCCGAGGCGCTCCTCTACGCGGCGGATCGCGCGCACCACATCGCGACGGTCGTGCGTCCGGCGCTGGAGCGCGGCGCGGTCGTCGTGCAGGACCGCTACCTCGACTCCTCGGTCGCCTACCAGGGTGCGGGGCGGCAGCTGAATTCCGAGGAGGTGCGCCGCTTGTCGCTCTGGGCGGCGCGGGACCTGCTGCCGGACATGACGTTCCTCCTCGATCTGGATCCGGCGATCAGCCGCGAGCGGCTCGGGGCGGGCGAGCGCGTCTACGACCGGCTCGAGGCCGAGGGCGGCGATTTCCCGGCGCGGGTGCGGGCGAAGTATCTGGAGCTCGCGGCGGCCGAGCCGGAGCGCTTCGTCGTGCTCGACGCGACGCTCCCGCTCGCCGAGCTCGCCGGGACGATCCGCACCCACGTCTCGACGCTCCTGGACCGGGAGTAGTCGGGCGTTCACGGGCCATAGGCCCGCGACGGTAGTCGTGCTCGTGCACGGCGGAATGGTCGGGGGAGGCGGGTAGCGTGTGTGGCGTGCGCCCCGATCCCAAGCTCGACGAGCTGACCGGCCAGGAGGAGGCGGTGCGCATCGTCGAAGCGGCGGCCGCCTCGGACCAGCTCGCGCACTCATGGCTCATCACGGGCCCGCCCGGCTCGGGCCGGTCGACCCTCGCGTACGCGTTCGCCGCGCTGCTGCTCGGTCAGGGCGAGGACGACGGGGGCGCGCGCGCCCGCGCCATGGTCGAGGCGCGCACGCACCCGGACCTCTCGGCGCTCGCGACCGACCGCGTCGTCATCACGATGGACGAGGTGCGCCGGCTCGTCGCGACGAGCCAGTACTCGCCGTCGGTCGCGCGCTGGCGCGTCGTCGTGATCGAGGACGCCGACCGCATGGCCGAGCGCACGTCGAACGTGCTGCTGAAGGCCCTGGAGGAGCCGCCGCCGCGCACCGTGTGGATCCTCTGCGCGCCGAGCGAGGCGGACCTGCTGCCGACGATCCGCTCGCGCGTGCGCACCCTGCGCCTCCGGGTGCCGGCGGTCGACGACGTGGCCAGGCTGCTCGTCGAGCGCGACGGCGTCGAGCCCGAGCTCGCCGAGCGGGTGGCGCGCGAGGCGCAGTCGCACATCGGCATGGCGCTGCGGCTCGCGCGGGACCCGGATGCGCGGGCGCGGCGTGCCCGCACGGTCGAGCTCGCCCTGTCGATCCGCGACGTGGGCGATGCGGCGCGGGGCGCGGGCGAGCTGCTGGAGATCGCGAAGGCGGACGCGGAGGCGTACGGCGCGCAGCAGGATGAGGCGGAGCGCGACGCGCTGCTGCGCACGCTCGGCATCGAGCCGGGCGGCACGATCCCGCCGGCGCTGCGGGCGCAGGTGCGCCAGCTCGAGGAGGACCAGAAGCGCCGTGCGACGCGGAGTCTGCGCGACGGCGTCGACCGCGTGCTCGTCGATCTCCTCTCGGTAGAACGCGATGTCCTGCTCGGCGCGCTCGGCGTCCCCGAGGGGTTCGTCAACCGCTCGGCGCAGGTGCAGCTCGCCGCGCGCGCCGAGGGTACGACGCCCGCGGCGGCGCTGCGCGCGCTCGATGCGATCGCGACGGCCCGCCGGCGGATCGAGGGCAACATCCCGCCGCTGCTCGCGCTGGAGGCGATGCTCATGTCGTTCAGAAGTGCGACTCGCTAGGCTCGCCGCCATGCCGCGCCGTCCAGCCCGTCCCGCCCGCATCCTCGGCCTCAGTGCAGCGGCGCTGGCCGCCCTCCTCGCCCTCGCCGGCTGCTACAACGGCGGCTCGCCGTTCTTCGGGCCGCGCGAGACGCCGGCGACGGCGACCCCGACGCCGTCGAGCGGTCCCTTCGCCGCCTACTTCGACCAGGTCGTCGACTGGCGGGCGTGCGACGCGGGGTTCGAGTGCGCGACGATCGCCGCGCCGCTGGACTGGGAGGACGAGTCGGACGAGCGCTCGCTCGACATCGCCGTCATCCGGCACCGCGCGAGTTCGACCGACCGGCTCGGCACGCTCTTCGTGAACCCGGGCGGGCCGGGCGCTTCCGGGGTCGACTTCGTCCGCGACTACGACTTCTGGTTCGTGAGCCCGGAGATCGTCGAGCGCTACGACATCGTCGGCTGGGACCCCCGCGGCGCGGGGCGCACGGCGCCGGTCACCTGCTACACGGACCCCGACGACATCTCCGACTTCCTCTACGGGGTGCCCACCGTCGACCCGCAGGCGGATCCCGAGGGCTGGGTCGACGAGCAGCTCGCGGCGGGCGCCGACTACGCGCAGGCGTGCCTCGCGGGCTCCGGGGAGAGTCTGGAGTTCGTCGACACCCTGTCGACGGTCCGGGATCTCGAGCTCATGCGCGCGCTGTCGGGGGATCCGGTGCTCAACTACCTCGGCTACTCCTACGGGACGGCGATCGGCGCGATCTATGTCGACGAGTACCCGGAGCGCGTCGGCCGGGCGGTGCTCGACGGCGTGATGGACCGGGAGTCGGACCTCGCGACGCTCGCGATCTCGCAGCAGGCCGGGTTCGAGCGGGCGCTCACGAACTTCGTGCGCGGCTGCCCGGCGTTCTCCGACTGCCCGCTGTCGGGTGATCCCACCGTCGACCTCCCGCGCATCCACGCGGTGCTGGAGCAGTTCGAGGCGTCGCCCGTGTCGGGCGGCACGGCGGCGGCGGGCCGCGCGATGACGGGCCAGTCGCTCTCGACCGGCATGCTGCAGGCCTTGTACTCCGAGTCGCTGTGGCCGGCGCTCTCGACGCTGCTGTCGGAGGTGCTGCGGCCGGTCCCCGTCACGGAGACCGCCTGGCAGCTCGCCGACATGTACAACGACTTCACGCCCGGCGTCGGGCTCGGGTCCAACATCCAGGATGCGCTCTGGGCGATCTACTGCGTCGACTATCCGGTCGAGCTCGACCCGGCGCGCCTCGCGGACCAGCAGGCGCGGCTCGCCGAGGCGGCGCCGACGCTCACCCTCGACCTGCCGGCGATGCCGGACCCCGTGTGCTCGCAGTGGCCGTTCGAGTACCGCGGCGGCCAGCACGACCGGCTCACGGGCGCGGGTGCGGCCCCCGTGCTCATCATCTCGACGACGGGCGACCCGGCGACCCCGTACGAGGAGGGCGTGAAGCTCTCCGAGGACCTCGATTCGGGCGTACTCGTCTCGTTCGAGGGGGAGGGTCACACCGCCTACAGCCGCTACGGCGACCAGTGCATCGTCGATGCGGTGGACGGGTATCTGCTGCGGGGCGTGGTGCCGAGCGACGGGACCTGGTGCGAGTCGTTCTGAGGCCGCCGATGCGCGGGAGGATCGCGTTCTGATCTGAGGGTTGCTTTTTTTCTACGCATGTAGAAATATCTCGGTAACAACCGTGACATCCATTGTCTACATCCGTAGGAAATATTGGTCAACGTGGACCCCATCTGGCAAGAGCCGGCTGCCGACGCCGAACTGAAGGCGCCGACGCGATGAGCGGCGTCTTCTTCCTGCAGCAGCTCCTCAACGGACTGAGCTTCGGCGCGCTGCTCTTCCTCATCGCGAGCGGATTCACGCTCATCTTCGGCCTCATGCGCATCTCGAACCTCGCGCACGGGGCGTTCTACCTCGTCGGCGCGTACACCGCGGTCGTCACGGTCGCGGCGACCCACAACTTCTGGCTCGGCCTCGGCGCGGGCGCCGTCGTCGCGGCCGTCATCGGGTTCGGGCTCGAACGCGGTCTGCTGCGGCGCGTGCGCGGCCGCGAGATGCCCGAGGTGCTGCTCACCGTCGGCGTCCTCTTCGTCATCGCCGACGTCGTGCTGTGGATCTTCGGCGGCGACCCCAAGTCGGTCAACTCCGGCAACGGCGCCCCCTCGGGTGCTCTCGTCATCGGCGACTTCACCTACCCCCAGTACCGGCTCTTCATCATCGGCGTGACCCTCGTCATCGGCACGGCGCTCTTCCTCGCCCAGCGCTACTCGAAGTTCGGGGCCGTCGTGCGCGCGGGCGTCGACAACCGGGAGGCGGCGTCCGCGCTCGGCATCAACATCGACCGCGTCTTCACCTGGGTCTTCGTCGTCGGCGCCGCGCTCGCCGGCATCGCGGGAGCGATCGGCTCGGGGCTCCTCAGCCTCAGCCCGACGTCGGGCACCGAGATGCTGCTCTACGCGATGGTCGTCGTCATCGTCGGCGGCCTCGGCTCGATCACGGGCGCCGCCGTCGGCGCCGTGCTCATCGGGCTCATCGACGCCTTCACGAAGGTGCTCTTCCCCGAGTTCGCCTACTTCACGATCTTCGCCCCGATGGGCCTCATCCTCGTCTTCCGTCCTCAGGGGCTGTTCGGGAGGGCGGCATGAGCGAGCGCACCCGCACCGTCGTCAAGTGGACCGTCATCGTCGCCCTCGTCGCGATCGCCTGCGTCTTCCCCTACGTGCTCGGCAGCTACTACGTCTCGCTGCTGTCGATCGCGTTCATCGCCGCAATCCTCGCGAGCAGCATCAACGTGCTCGCGGGGAACGTCGGTCTCGTCTCGCTCGGGCACGCCGGCATCGCCGCGGCGTCCGGCTACGGGCTCGCCTGGGCGTACCGGCAAGGCTGGGACCTCTGGGGCCAGCTCGGCATGGCGCTGCTCATGACCGCCCTCGCGAGCGTCATCTACGGGCTCATCTCGATGCGCACCCGCGGCATCTCGTTCCTCATGGTGACGCTCGCCGCGGGGATGATCGTCTACGGCATGGCCTACCGCTGGTCCTCGGTCACGGGCGGGACCAACGGGCTGCCCGGCATCCGGCGCCCGACGGGCATCGCGACGTACTGGGAGTTCTACTTTCTCGTGCTGGTCGCGTTCCTCGTCATCACGGTCGCGCTCGTCATCGTCGGCCGCTCCTCCTTCGGGCTCACGCTCAAGGGCATCCGCGACAGCGAGAGCCGGATGGTGAGCCTCGGCTACAACGTCCCGATGTACAAGTTCGGCGCGATGCTCGTCTCGGGCGCGGTCGCGGGCATCGCGGGCGTCCTCGCCGTCTGGGACAGCGAGTTCATCAGCCCGGTCTCCGCCGGCTTCGCGGAATCTGCCATGAGCATGATCATGGTCGCGCTCGGCGGCATCGGGACCGTGATCGGCCCGCTCGTCGGGGCGGTGCTCGTGGTCTTCTTCCAGCACGTCCTGTCGAGCGTGTTCGAGCGCTGGCAGACGCTGCTCGGGATCCTCTTCATCCTCTCCGTCATCTTCGCGCCGCAGGGCATCGTCGGCGGGGTCTCCGACCTCGTCCGGCGGATCCGGCGACGGATCGGCGGGCCCGGCCCCGAGGTCCTCGCCGTCGACTTCCTTCCCACTCCGAACCACCGAAGCAACACTCGAAAGGACAAGCGATGATCCGCAAGATAACCGCTGCCGCGGGGGTGACGTTCGCCGCCGCACTCGCCCTCACTGCGTGCGCGCCGTCGGCCGACCTCAGCGGCGGCCCCGCGTCGACGGACGCTCCGGCGTCCGGTGAGACCTTCCGCGTCGGCGTGCTTGCGCCGATGACCTCGTGGGCCGGCGCCATCGGCGTCGACATGCAGCAGGGCTGGGAGATGTTCCTCGCCGACCAGGGCACCGAGATCGGCAACTTCACGATCGAGACCGTCTGGGAGGACACCGCGAGCGACCCCGACACGGCGCTCACGAAGGCGCGGAAGCTCGTCGAGGAGAACCAGGTCGACGTCGTGATCGGCCCGGTGCTCGCGAGCGAGGGCCTCGTCGTCGGCGACTACCTGACCCAGGCCGGGGTCGTGAACCTCGCGATGACCGCCGCGGACGACCTCACGCAGCGACTCGCCTCGCCGCTCGTGATCCGCACCGGATCGTTCACCGCGAGCCAGATGTCCTTCCCCGCCGGCGACTGGGCCGCGGAGCAGGGCTACACGTCCGCGGCGACCATCTGCGTCGACTACGCCTTCGGCTGGGAGAGCTGCGGCGGCTTCGTCTCCGCGTTCACCGCGGCTGGCGGCACGGTGACCGACCAGCTCTGGTACCCGGGCGACGCCTCGGACCTCAGCAGCTACGTGAGCCAGCTCGGCAGTCTCGACGTCGACGTTATCTTCGTCGGCTCGGCGGGCGGCACCGACAGCTCGAACTTCTTCCGCACCGCGAACGACTTCGGCCTGCTCTCGAAGACGCCGATCGTCAGCAACTGCTGCACGACCGACCAGGCGATCCTCGAGGATGTCGGCGACATCGCGCTCGGACAGATCTCCGCGTCGTTCTACGCGGAGGGCAATGACGACCCGGTCGTCGCTGGCTTCGTCGAGCAGTACGAGGCGGAGTACGGCATCCTGCCGTCGCTCTACTCCTTCGCGGTGTACTCGACGGGTCAGATGCTCTACGACGTGCTCGCCGACGCTTCGACGAAGCCCACGGGCGAGACGCTCGCGGACGCGATCCGCGGCGTCGACCTCGGCTCGACGATCATCGGCTCCGGCTCGCTCGACGAGTACGGCAACCCCGTCGGACCGGTCTTCATCCGCGAGGTCGTCAAGCGCGCGGACGGCTCGCTCGTCAACGCGGTGATCGACACCTACGACAACGTCAGCCAGTTCTGGACGTTCGATCCGGCGGCCTACCTCGCGAACCCGCCGTTCAGCCAGGAGTTCCAGCAGCAATGAGCTCCTCCCAGGTCGTCCCCTCGCCGCCGGTGAACCCCGGCGGCGAGGGGACGGCCCTCATCCTGGACGGGGTCACCCGGCGCTTCGGCGGCCTCATGGCGCTGGCGGGCGTCAGTGTCATCCTGCCCAGGGGCGGCCGGCTCGCCGTCATCGGCCCGAATGGCGCCGGCAAGACGACGCTGTTCCGCCTCATCTCGGGGGAGATGCGCGCGAGCGACGGCACGATCTCGCTCTTCGGCGAGGATGTGTCGCGCGCCAGCGAGCGGGCTCGCGCCCGGCGGGGCATCGCGCGCACCTTCCAGGTCTCCAACCTCTTCGTCGACCTCTCCGTCCTCGACAACGTCCGGATCGCTGCGCAGGCGGGGACGTCGCGTCCGCGCCGATTCTGGTGGCCGGTGTCCGAACGCGATGCGGTCACCCTCCGAGCGAAGGCGATGCTCGAGCGCGTCGGGCTCGGCAGCCGCGGCGCGGACCCCGTCGCGGATCTCTCGCACGGCGAGCAGCGCCAGCTCGAGATCGCGATGGCGCTCGTCGTCGAGCCGCGCCTGCTGCTGCTCGACGAGCCGGCCGCGGGACTCTCGGCGGCGGAGCGGAAGGTGCTGCGCCGCCTGCTCGAGGAGCTGCCGGAGGGCCTCAGCCTCGTCCTCATCGAGCACGACATGTCGCTCGCGCTCGAGCTCGTCGACCACGTGCTCTGCCTCGATAACGGTGTGCCGCTCGCCTACGGCACACCCGACGAGATCCGCGCCAACCCCGCCGTGCAGGCGGTCTACCTGGGCAGGAGGGACTGATGGCTGCTCCCGATGAGCTCGAGCCCCGGCCCGAGACGCTGCTCGCGGTCGACGGGCTCGACGTTGGCTATGCGACGTCGCACGTCCTGAGCGGCGTGAGCCTCGCCGTCGGGGTCGGCGAGTCGCTCGGCATCCTCGGCCGCAACGGCATGGGCAAGACGACGCTCGTCCGCGCGATCATGGGTCTCAAGCCGCCGACGGTGACGGCAGGCGAGGTGCGCTTCGCGGGTGAGCGGGTGCTCGGGCTCGCGCCGCACCGCGTCGCGGGGCTCGGACTCGGGCTCGTGCCGCAGGGGCGCCAGGTGTGGGGGAGCCTCACCGTCCGGGAGAACCTGCGCATCGTCCCCGCGCGCCGTGTCGACCCCGGCGACGAGCCCTGGTCGGTCGAGCGCGTGTTCGACTTCTTCCCGCGTCTCGCGGAGCGCGAGCGCTCCTTCGCCCGCACCCTGTCGGGCGGCGAGCAGCAGATGCTCGCGATCGGCCGGGCGCTCATGACGAACCCGCGGCTGCTCGTCATGGACGAGCCGTCCGAGGGGCTCGCCCCCGCGGTGCTGCGCGTCATTCGCGACCGCCTTCAGGAGCTGCGCGCGCTCGGCCTCGCGGTGCTCGTCGCCGAGCAGAACGTCGACCTCGCGCTCGCGCTGTCCGACCGGATCGCGATTCTCGGCGAGCACGGGGCGATCGTGTGGGAGGGGCCGTCGCGTTCGCTCGTGAGCGATCCGGGGCCGATCCACGCGCACCTCGGACTTTGAACTTCATCCCCCACGAAAGGAATCGCATTGTCCACATTCGAGCGCCTCGAACCGGATCCTTCGAAGGCCGACCACCTGCCCTATGCGCCCGCCGTCCTCGTGCCGGCGGGCTCCGAGTACTTCTTCCTGTCGGGCGTGAGCCCGCTGCCGCTCTACCACGCGCACCCGCACGTGCCGGAGGAGTGCGTGCTGCCGGATGACGCGGCCGAGCAGACGCGGCGGATGATGCGCAACCTCACCGATCAGCTCGCCGGCCTCGGCCTGGACTGGTCGCACGTCATTCACATCTACGAGTTCCTCACGGACATGCGCGACACGGATGCGGTGCACAAGCACATGTACGGGCACCTCGTCGAGACGCCGGGCACCGACGAGAACTGGACGCCGGCCTCGACGCTCATCGGCGTCAACCGGTTGAGCGCGCCCGGCGCGCGCGTCGAGTTCGACATCATCGCGGCACGCCCGCCGTCGGGGCCGGTCGGGGCGCGCCCGCGGCCCGCTCAGGTCTCGGTGCGCGGCCACGGTCCGATCGCGTCGGTCGCGAGCGATGAGGAGCTGCTGTGGATGTCGGGGTCGACCGCGATCGACTTCTACCACCACCACCCCCACATCGAGGACGAGGAGGACGTGCCGTACCGCGCGAGCGGGCAGGTGAAGAAGATCTTCGACATGTTCGACCCCGTGCTCGACTTCATGCGGGTCGGCTGGGGTGACGTCGTGAAGTTCTACGAATGGGGTACGGATTCGCGTGACTTCGCGGCGACCGACGCGGAGGTGGGCAAGCGGTTCGCGGGGCTCGCCGTCCACCCGCCGCGCACGACGGTCGACATCGACGCACTGAGCGGTCCCGCGGCCCGGCTCGAGCTCGAGATGATCGCGACCCGCGGCCCCAAGCCGGACGGACCGGCAGGGGAGCACGCGTCGGTCATCGAGATGCTGCACCCGCAGCCGGAGAAGGCCTACCTGCTGCCGTACGCGCCGGCGATCCGCGTGGCGGACGCGCCGCTGCACTTCCTCTCTGGGGTCGGGCCCCTGCCGACGGAGTCGAATGAGGCGATCCCGGACGACATCGCGCTGCAGACGAGGATGGCGATGGACAACCTCGACGTGCAGCTGGCCGCGCTGGGGCTCGGATGGCGCAACGTCGTCAAGGTCATCCACCAGGTCATCGACATGCGCGAGGTCGAGCAGATCAGCACGGCGCTCGCGGAGCGCTACGGGACCTCCTGGACGCCGGCGGCGACCGTGACGGAGGTCGATGCGCTGCCGCGCGAGGGCGCCCGCCTGCAGATGGATATCATCCTCGCCGGCTGAGCGAGGCGGTCGTGGTGCCGGCTCAGGCGGTCGGCACCACGACCGGCGTCGGGTTGAGGTTGCGAATCCGGTCGATCACGGTGTCGACGATCCGCACCTGGTTGATCGGCGACGTCGTCTTGGGGTCCAGCAGCGGCACGACCTGCAGGCCGGTCGTCAGCCACAGCAGCTCGTCGACGACGAGCGCGGTCGCGACCTCCTCGCGGATCTCGGCGCTCGCGCGCGCGAGGTCGAGGTGCTGCTCGAAGAAGCCTCGCCAGATCGCGTGCGAGTCGGCGTGCACCTTCATGAGCGCGGGGATGGAGGCGGCGCGATCCCAGAACGCGACGGCGACGCGCGACTCGATCTGGCGCTCGCGGTCCAGCGGCAGCATCTCCATGCACAGCGCCCGGATGGCGGCGAGTCCCGTCTTGTCGCCGGTCGCGAGGGCGGCCCGCTCGTTGATGCGGTAGAAGGTGCGCTGGTAGGCGGCGACGAGCAGCTCGTCCTTGTTGACGAAGTAGTGCTTGAGCCCGCCGTTGGCGAAGCCGGCCTCGGCCGCGATCTCGCGCATGGTCGCGGCCGCGAAGCCGCCCCGCGCGATGATCCGCCACGTCGCCTCGACGATCTCGATGCGACGCTGCTCATGGTCGACCTGCTTCGGCACGTGCTGTCCTCCGAACGCCAGCCTATAGTCTCCCGCGGGAGACGAACCGAGCCCGTGTCCGGACGCGCTAGACTCTTTCGCGGTCCGGACTCGTTTCCGGCCCGCCGCCTTAGCTCAGTCGGCAGAGCATCTCACTCGTAATGATGAGGACCAGACTCGGGGGCAGGCTCGGCACTAGGCGGTCCCCATAGGAGCCAGTTCTGATCGACGCCGGTCGCGGCGCTGACCTTGGTGACGACTTCGGTGATCTTCCTGGGGGAGACGCCGTTCTCATAGCGAGCCCAATCGTTCTGACCTAGGCCGCATTTGACCGATGCCTCGGTTTGGTTCCAGCTCTTCGTCTGGCGGACCATCGCCAAGCGCGTACCGAACTCCGACGCGGTCGGGATCCACGCGCGTTCGGTCGCCTCGGGTACTGCACTCTGTGTTGTCATGCAACAGATAGTGGCATAAGTCGCGCATAGCGCGCAATACGCGCGCGGGTATTTCCCAGGAACGGGTGCGCGACACGCCGCAAAAGATGTGTATTGCATCTAATGCGTGGGTATGCAACACTCAGACGCATGACATCCGAAGTGTCGCATCTCACCACTAAGGAAGTGGCTAAGAGGTTCCGGGTCGATCCCTCGACCGTCCGCCGTTGGGCCGATTCCGGCTCCGTCCCGGCAACGAAGACACCGGGCGGTCGGTACCGGTTCGACGCCGCCGACATCGACGCCCTCCTGACCTCCCCCGCGGAGAAGGCATCGTGAGCGAGCTCTGGCCCGTGTCCCACGAAGCCGCTGTCGCCGAGATCGAGTGGATGACGAAGCGACTCACCGCGATTGCAGAAAGCGTTCGATTCGCGCTATCCGTTCCGAGTTCTTATCGATCTGCTCCGCCAGCAGATTCAACGTGGATTGCAGGGACACGAGCACGTCCCGCATCCACGGGTCGATCTGCGGGTGACCAGGGCTATACGTGCGACCGCTGTGCCACGTGTGGAACGCCGCGACGTTCTCCTTCGCAGAACTCGCCATTCGCTTCTCCTTCTGTCGGTGGCCCGGAAGTTGCACCTTCCGATCTGGCCGATGCAGCCACAGTAGGAGTCGCCCCGGACACGGTGCCGCCTTCGGGCGCTGTGTCCGGGGACCCCAATGATGGGGGTGCGCGATGAAGCTCCTCCGCGACATCCTCATCGTCGCCGCTGTGTTCGTCGTCGTGTTCACCGCGATCTGTTTCGTTCCGGTCGCGTTGGCGTTGGTCTTGTGGGCGGGTGTTCTCGCTTTGTTCGTGGTCGTGCCGGTGGGTGCGATCATTCGGCGTCGGTCACTCAGGAGCGGACGATGACCGCGACCGTGATCCCGTTCATTCCCCGCCCTGTGATGGAGAGCGGTCGGGAGGGTTGTGGGCCGCGTGTCCTGCCGGATGGTTGGGCGCGTGTGTCGACCGTCGTGCGATACGGGGATGACAAGGACGCCGTGTATTGGCATGGTCCCGTCGTCGCTCGCACCCCGGACGCGATCACGTTGACGATCTACGGCGAGGACGTCACGTTCCCGTTGGAGCAGCGTGCCCTGGTGAACGGGTGCGACATGCCGGTGCGACCGGGCTGGGTGGTGTCCGAATGAGCGACACGCTCGCCGCGCTCCTGCATGTGGGGCAGACGGTGCAAACGCCCTTGTGGGATGCGGAGCTTCAGCGGCCGGCCCGCGCGGTGGTGACGTCGATCACGGCCATTGGTGAGCGTTTGCGCGTGTCCTATCGGTATCCGTCCGGGTACACGTCGGGGCAGTGGCTCAGTCCGCATGACCGTATCCCGGTCCCTGAATCGTCCGACCTGACCCCTCCTCGGCAGGTCGGCACCGGGTAGCGAAAGCAGGGCCGGAGAGCCCAGCTACCCGCGCGGGGGTCGGACCCGAATCGACCCCCGCACCCAAACCACAGACAGAGAAAGCCCCCGGCGCGAACCGGGGGCACGACAACCGAAGGAATGGAGCCCTCGAATGTCATCACAATCGTACGCCCCATACGACCTCAGAGCTGAGCAAGTGCAGGACGTTCCCCTTTTCGAGTCGATCGAAGCCGCATGGCCGACGATCACCGGTCTGTCACCTGCTGAGCATGAATACGACCGGCTCGTGTCGGGAGTGCCTGACTTGGCGCGACCAACCGATCCCGCTGAGTCGCACGCCGCGGCCCTCGCGATTCTCCCCAAGCGGAAGCGGTCACAGATCGCGGTCCTCAGGCTCATCGCAGAACTTGGATGGATCGACGGGCAGGAGTTGAACCGCGAGTACCGGGAACGGTACGCGAACACTGACATGCACCTTTCGTATGACTCGCCACGTAAGCGCGCGGGTGAGCTCATCGAACCCGGTCTCGTGCAGGTCCGCTCAGGGCATATCGCAGCGAACGGGAATCCCGCACGCGAGTTCAAGATCACCGACCTGGGATGGGCACGACTGCGGGAGGTGACCGCGTGATCAACATCAAGGACATCAAGCCAGGCGACACGATCGAGTTGACGTTCGAGAGCGTGAAGCTCATTCGTACGGCGACGTTGAACGGCCCGACGATCAATGCGCGGCTAGCGGTGGAGACGATGCCGCGCGGCACATTCGTAAGCATCGCGCGCCTTATCGCCGACGGCTGGTCGATCACCGACCACAAGCCGAAGGTCGAACTGCCGACCGAGCCGGGCTGGTATCAGGCGGCATCGTTTCCCATCAGCGATCCGGGCTGGTATCCGTACGTCCTTGACGTAGACGGCGTCTGGCGCAGCTATGGCGACACCGGCTTCAAGGCGATGGACGACCCGGATGAACTGGCGACGGATGGCCCCCTCACCCGCCTCGTCCCCGAGGGCTCCGAGCGTGAGCAGGCAATCCAGGAAGTCATCGACTGGATCGGCTCGAGGCGAGCGGTAGCCGCCGAGATCACCCTGCTACGAGAGGCCCGTGAGCACTTCGGGGTCCAGTCGTGATCCCGTTCCCGTCTCCTCTGTACCGGCGCCCGTCGTGGCGTGAGCGGTTCGGTTTCGCACTCGTGAACTACGTGCCGTGGTCGCCGACGCTCATCGCAGTGAGCATTCTCGCGGTCCTGATTGTGCCGCTCGCGGTGGTCGGCATGGTCGTGCTGGCGGTGACACGGTGAACCGCACCTGGTATCTGCTGAGCGTCATCGGCGGCAGCATCGTCGCGCTCATCGTCCTCATGGCGCTCGTGAACCTCGGGGTTCGCGCATGAGTGCGCTCACCGGCATTGTCCACGGCCTGCCCGAAGCCGACTACCACGCGCGGCCCGAACTGTCATCGACCGAAGCACGCCTGATCCTCGAGTCCCCGGCGAAGTACCGCTGGAAGAAAGACCACCCGCCGCTGGTCGCCCCGTCGAAGAAGTTCGACATCGGGTCCGCCGTTCACTCCAAGGTGCTCGGCACCGGGTACGACGTCGCGGTCATCCCTGACGAGATCCTCGCGTCCAACGGGGCGATCTCCACGAAGGAAGCGAAAGCGTTCGTGGATGAGGCACGCGCGGACGGGAAGATTCCGCTCAAGCGGGTCGACTTCGAACCGATCGACGCCGCCGCCGAATCCGTCCTCGCCCACCCGACCGCCCGAGCATTGTTCGATCAGCCCGGCGACGCCGAGGTGAGCGTGTTCGCGGAGATCGACGGCGTTCCCGTCCGAGCCCGGTTCGACTTCCTCCCCGAGCAGAGTGAGCGACGCCGGGTCGCGGTCGACTTGAAAACGGCTCGGGATGCGAGCTTCCGAGAGTTCGAACGGTCCATCGCATCACTCCGATACGACGTCCAGCGGTCCTGGTATCTCGCGGCACTCGACGCCGTGACTGGACCGATGCCGCACGGCTTGGAACCGGAGTTCGTGTACGTCGCGGTCGAGAAGGAACCGCCCTACCTCGTCGGTGTTCACGCGATCACCCCGCAATGGGCGGCGATCGGCGACGCGGCATCGGCGAAGGCTCGGCGGCTCTACGCGAGCTGCATGGAAGCGGGCGTGTGGCCCGGCTACCCCGAAGAAATCCAGTACCACGCGCCCCCGACGTGGCTCGTGATCCAAGCAGAGGAAGACGATGAGTGAGGTTCAGGTTCGGCAGACGCCGGACATCATCCAGCAGGTCAACGCGTCGCAGTCGGGACTCGCCGCCGCCCTCGCGGACCGGATCGGTGTGGAGCGGTTCACGCGTGCCGCCGTCACGGTGCTCAGGACGACGCCCGCACTGTCGCGATGCACACCGGAGTCGGTACTTGGCGGGTTGTTCGTCGCCGCACAACTCGGCCTCGAGATCGGTGGTCCCCGTGCCTACGCACACTTGGTCCCGTACGGCAGAGACGCGCAACTGATCGTCGGCTACAAGGGCTACGTCGAGTTGTTCTACCGGGCCGGCGCGCGTGCGGTCACAGCCGACATTGTTCGCGAGGGCGACGTGATTGAGCAGGCCACCGACGAGACGGGTCGGACCGTCATCCACTGGAAGAACGCGAATCCGCTGGACACCGACCGCGCTCCGGTAGGCGCACTCGCGGTGGTTGTGCTGGCGTCTGGCGAGGTGTTGCAGAACTTCATGACGAAGGCGCAGATCCTCAAGCGCAAGCCGCGCACTTCAAAGGCCGGACCGTGGTCCGACTGGGAAGAGGAGATGTGGTTGAAGACGGTGCTGCGGGACACAGCCCGGACCGCACGCCTCTCGTCGGATGATCTCGCTCTCGCGGTGCAGGCCGATCAGTCGATCACGACGGGGACCGGTGAGACGGCGAAGCGTCGTCATGTGGAGGTTGGTGAGGCCGAGTTCGAGCCGGTGACGGTCGCGGAACTGACGGCCCTGGTCGACGCTGAGCTCGATCCCGCGCACCCGGACTACGTGGCATCGGCAGACGAACGATGAGCCGCGACTTTCCTCTCACGTCCGCTGACCTCCGGTACATCGCTGACCGCGTGGACGAGGTTTGCGCGGTGGTCGACCCGCCTGACGGTGAACTGAAGGACGGCGATTGGCGCTGGGGTCTACAGGTGACGATCTGGAACCAGGACGCCGCCGACGAAGACGACGTGGCTGGTGTGGTCGCTCCTCACGGCGACGGGTGGATCGGTTTCTATCCGAAGGGAATCGACCGTTGACCCCCGCCGAGCGCCTACAGGCGGCAATCGACAAGCTCGAGCGGCTCAAGGCAGAGAGCGGCTACGTCGAGTTCAACGGGTGGCTTGCAGAGCCAAACCCCGGAGACACGGTGCGATCGCACCTTGAGCCGCGCGATGACTTGAGCCCGATCACGAACGATCCGCTTCTCGTCACCTTGCATCGCACGATCGACGGGCAGATCGGCCTCCTCCAGTACACCCTCGGGATGCTCATCCACGATGACGTGCGCGCAGGGCAACTCGATCAGGTCCTCGCCCTCGCTGACGCGATCCTCGGGGGTGCCGAATGAGCGCCCGGCCGAAACTCCTCGACCTGTTCTGCTGTCAGGGCGGTGCGTCCGAAGGTTACCGGCGTGCAGGGTTCGACGTGTACGGCAACGACATTGACCCGCAACCGCGCTACCCGTTCATGTTCACGAAGGGAGACGCGCTACTGACGCTGCGCCGACTACTCGCGGGCGATCCGGTGCCGTTCGGTGATGGGACCGGCCGCCTCGACTGGATGCACCTGTGGGACTTCGATGCGATTCACGCGAGCCCGCCGTGTCAGACGTTCACGGCGTACCGTCGCCGTGGCGCTGGGGTCGGGGATTCCTACCTGAATCTGATCCCCGAGACCCGCGAGTTGCTCGAACGAACCGGCCTGCCCTGGGTGATCGAGAACGTCGAAGGTGCGCGCGGTGAGCTCCGCGAATCAGTCCGCGTTTGCGGGTCGTCGTTCGGGCTCGACGTTCGCAGGCATCGGCTCTTTGAGTCGAGCGAGGCAATGTCTGGAACCGTCTGCGATCACGCATGGCAGACGCCCCGTTTCCCCCCAGCTACGAATCGCACGAACTTGCGCCGCACTGTCGAGGTAGGCGTCTGGCGTATTCCGCTGAACGTGCAGCAGGACGCGATGGGTGGGCTGGAGTGGATGACTCTCCGTGGGCTGTCCGAAGCGATCCCGCCGGCCTACACCGAGTTCATTGGCACCCAGCTCCTCGCTTCCCTCTCTGGGGAGGTGACCGCATGACCTGCAAGAAGAAGAAGCCGTCCGAGTTTACGGAAGCAGTTGGCACATGCCGGCACTGTGGCTCGGAGCTTCTGCAGAAGCGCGGAGAGAGCCGGGGACACTTCAGCACTCGGAAGTTCTGTGACCTCGATTGCTACCAAGCGAATGTTGATGTGCCGTGCTCATACCCAGGATGTGGTGGACGAAAGCTGGCGCGGGGATTGTGCTCAAAGCACTACGCCCGCGTTCGAGCAAACGGCTCCCCAGAAGTCGTCCGTCGCATAGTCGGAGCTTCGCTCGCCGAGCGTCTAGCCGCGTATTCCCGGCCCGATGGGGACTGTCTTGTTTGGTTTGGGGGTACTCACCGGAGTGGTCACGGGAAGATTCAAGTCTCGGGCAGGTCTATTGGTACGCACCGCATCGCATTCATCGAAGCGTATGGGCCGATTCCTGAAGGCTTGGTTGTTCGTCACAAGTGCGACAACCCACCGTGCATTCGCCCGGAGCATCTTGAGTTGGGGACCTCTGCGGACAATACGAACGACCGGACGATCCGAGGTCGAACGTCTACCGCGAGACGCAAACTCGACGCCACGCAAGTGGTTGAAGTTCGGAGGCGAATCTTGGCGGGCGACTTCAAGCGAGACATTGCTATGGATTTCGGCGTCGTTCCGACTGTGATCTCCAATATCGCACTTGGCCGTGCCTACGTCGGGGTGGGGGTGACGGTGTGATCCCGAAATCGCTCGTGAAGCGAGTCCTGGCCCGTGACCACGGCATGTGCGTGATCGCCGGCCCGCCCTGCACTCGTGACGCCACAGTCGCTGACCATCGCGTCAATCGTGGGCATGGCGGATCGAAGGTACTGAACGATCTCGCGAACCTGATCGCCGCGTGCGGGCTGTGCAACGGATGGAAAGAGGACGTGGACGGCGAAGCTCTCATCGAGCTGCGCCGTCGCGGCGTCCGAGTGCAACCCGACTCGACTCATGCGAAGTCGCTCCTGCGCGCACAGATCACCCCGGTCGAGTATCCGAACGGCATGGTCGTCATCCTCACGTCGTCAGGCGATCGGCTCGCACAGGTGCTCATGAAGTCCGCGGGTGTGTCGATCCACGCGGACAGGAAGGTCAGCTGATGGCGAAGGAGATTCGCACAGTCAAACGTGACCTGTGGCGTTCGGACGATTTCAACGGCCTGTCCCGTGACGCTCGCCTCACATGGGTTGCGCTCATCAGCTACGCGGACGACCACGGCAGGTTCAAAGCCGACCCTCGGGAACTGTGGGCGTTCGCATGGTTGCACGACGGCGACATGCATGTGGAGGACGTCGGTCACCACCTGGCCGAGATGGTCGAGCGGGGCATGATTCACGCCTATTCGGTGGACGGTCGGGACTATTTCGAGATCCCAACATGGTCGAAGCATCAGCGGGTGGATAACGCGGCGAAGTCTCCTATTCCTGCCCCTCGCGGCGATTCGCCGCAGTCTGCCGCGGTTCGCGGCGAACTGCCGCACGCTGCCGCTGGAGGGGAGGGGAGGGGAGAGGAAGGGAGGGGAGATGCCGCGGACCGCGGCGAACCCCCCGCCCCGTTCTGCTCGAAGCATCCCGGCGGTACGGATGATCCGTGCCGGGCGTGCGGGAACGCGCGTCGTCGTCGGGATGAGTGGGATGCGGAGGTTCGTAATCGGGCGACTCCGACTCCGAAGCGTGGTCCGTGCGATCACTCGAAAGCAACCAAGCAGGGTCTGACGGTGTGCGAGTGCGATGCGCGACTCGAGGACGGCGTATGGAGGGCAGTCGCATGAAGCCGTACTACGCCGACGATCTCGTGACGCTGCATCAGGGCGATGCGCTCGATGTGTCCCGCGAGCTCGATCCGGGGTCGGTGCAGACGATCGTCACATCACCGCCATACTTCGGCCTCCGCGATTACGGAGTCGACGGTCAGCTCGGCGCTGAGCAGTCCGTGCAGGAGTACGTCGACCGGATGGTTGCCCTATTCCGCAGCCTCCGTGACGTGCTCGCGGATGACGGGACGCTGTGGCTCAATCTCGGCGACTCGTACAGCGGTGCCGGCCCGTCCGGGGCGTCCTACGACTCAGCAACGACTAGACGCCGCGCTGAGGGTGACGGCATGGACGGCAAGTTTCGCGTCTCTAAGCGGCTCGCAGAGCGTGATCTGGACTACTCGCGCAAGAAGCCCGTCCCTACCAGTGGGATACCGGCAAAGAACCTTATCGGCGTCCCGTGGCGTGTCGCGTTCGCGCTCCAAGACGACGGGTGGATTCTCCGGTCGGACATCATCTGGGCGAAACCGAACCCGATGCCGGAGAGCGTGGCGGACCGGCCGACGAAGGCGCACGAGTACCTGTTCCTGATGAGTAAGTCGCCCCGGTACTACTACGACGCGGAGGCGATCAAGGAACCGGCGATCACAGGATTCAACGGGTCCGAGTTCCACACGGGCAAGACGGGCGAGCATCAGCTCGAGCGTGCGTCGAAGCAGCCACGATTCGGGGGGAATAAATACGGGCTCGGCAACGACACCCCGAAGTCGGGGAACGAGTACGCACCGAACGGACGGGCGAACAAGCGCACCGTCTGGTCTGTGCCCACGGTGCCGTTCAGTGAGGCGCACTTCGCCGTATACCCGCCTGAACTGATCCGCCCCTGCATCCTCGCCGGCTCGAGGCGTGGCGACACCGTGCTCGACCCGTTCTCGGGCTCTGGAACGACGGGCATGGTCGCCACGCAGGAGGGACGCCGCTACATCGGCGTCGACCTGAATCGGGAGTACCTCGAGCTGAGTCTGCGGTCGAGGTTCGCTCAGCCGGTGCTCGACATGACGGGCGGTGATGTCGCATGAGTCAGGTCAAGATCCGCAATATCACCGCGACGGTCGAGGGCAGTGACCTGTGGCGGGCTGAGTCGAAACTCGGTGCGGATGGGCTGCGGTCGGGGATTACGGCCGCGGTCGAGTCGGCGGTGCGAGTCATGGCGACATCGGGGCATCGGTCCCTGTCGGCGCGCGTCGCGGAACTGCATCGTGCGGGCTTGTGTGACGCGTTGATCGCAGGCGAGCTGAACGTCGTGAAGTACCGCGTCGGTGATATTCGCCGGCGTCTCGGATTGGAACCGAACCGGTGCCACCGGTCGGGAGGAAGGCGACAGTGAACGTCCTCAAATCCCCGGATTCGAACGTCCGTTCGATAGAATCAAAGCGGCCCCAAACCGAGTGCGCTAACACTCGCCGGGGCCTAACCCTCAACCAAGGTCTAGTTGATTGGAGGGCTACCGTGAATGGTACCCAAGACCCCCTTATCGTTGCTCGCTTCTGGAGCAAGGTCGAAGTGCGTCGCCCAGGCGAATGCTGGGACTGGCGCGCGAAGTCAGTCGGGAGCGGCGGTCACGGAGTGTTCCGCCCGAGCAAGTCCCTCCCACTAGTGAAGGCTCACAGATTCGCGTGGGAGGCCGCACATGGCCCCATCGCAGACGGAGTCATTCTTCGCCATCGATGCGATAACGCTGGGTGTTGCAATCCCGCGCACATGATCCCCGGCACTCAGGCCCAGAACGTGGCCGACATGCACATGCGCCGCCGTCGCCGCTACAAGACCCAGTTCTCGGACCAGCAGATCATCCAGATTCGCGAGCGGTATCTCGCCGGAGAGTCGCAGAGGTCGCTCGCTCAAGAGTTCGAGTGCTCGCAGAGCTACATATCCATGATCGTTCGCGGCGTCCGAGGCGTCGCGGCAATGAAGGGAATCAGAGATGAATGAAACCGTCGTTTGCGTCGTCGGCAACCTGACCGCCGACCCGGAGTTGCGTTTCACGCAGTCGGGTCTCGCGGTCGTGAACTTCACGATCGCTAGTACGCCGAAGACGTTCGACAAGGCGAAGAACGAGTGGGTCAACGGCGAGACGCTGTTCCTGCGGGCGTCGTGCTGGCGTGAGTTCGCGGAGCATGTCGCGGGCAGTCTCTCGAAGGGTTCGCGGGTCGTCGCGACGGGGAAGCTGCGGTCGCGTGCGTATGAGACCCGTGAGGGTGAGAAGCGGACGTCGATTGAGTTGGATGTGGACGAGATTGGTCCGTCGCTGCGATATGCGACGGCGACTGTGACCAGGAGCGCGTCAAACGACCGAGCAAACGGCTCACCAAGCGCGATTTCAGGGAATGACTCGTGGAATGCGCCCGCAGATTGGACGGAGGTCGGCAATGTCTCCGAAACGCCGTTCTAGTCACATTGAGGGTCTGACGGAGTACGCGACCGAGCGAGAGACAACGGTCACCTACTCGCCGGGTGATCCGGTCGTGCGGATCTGGACGAGCGTCGCGAAGCATCTGCGGGCGTTCCGAGCTGACTCGGGCTACTCCGAAACGAGGTCTTGGCCGGCTGACGGTCTGACCCCCGAGGCGGCTGAGTTCACGATTCGCCGTGACTTGTACGAAGTGGCTCGTGGGCGTCGTCGTCCGCGTGGTCCGAAGGGAGACGCCGATGCCTGACACCTACACGCCGACGACGGGGGAGGTGCGCGACACATTCGCAGCGTTTCACTACACGAGCCGTCATGGGTCGGAGGTCGCCACCGAGTTCGACCGGTGGCTAGCGCAGGAGCAGGCGAAGGCGTGGGATGAGGGTGCGCTGTGGGCTGCTGTCGAGTGCGGCGTCATTGCCAACGAGCACGGGCGGTTTCTCGCTCCCGGCGACAACCCCTACCGCGCTCGTCTCTCCTCTGGAGGTGAGGGATGAGCGAGCCATGCCCGTACTGCGGGCGCTTCATGCGTCAGGTCTGGCACCAGGCGTCCGACGAGCCGGACAGTTGGCAGGACTACTGGCGATGCGTCCAGCACGAGAAGCACAAGAAGGACCATCCAGACGATTTCGGAGGCCCCCGATGACCTCCATCCAGCAGGCCGCAGAAGGCGCTGAGTGGGCGCTTGAGCGTGCGGCGCGTGTCGTGGAATCGAACCTTGGGCGGTCGTGGATCGGCACTGAGACGCCGAGGGACATCGCCACCGCTATCCGTTCCCTGTCCACCACGTCTATCCCGATTTCCGGATCATCCGGGTCTGATCGCGAAAACACGATAAAGGAGGAGAGCAATGAGTGAGATTCAAGCGTCGGGGCGCTACAGGGTCTGGTACATCCCGCAGGTTCCGATGCCTGCATTCGAGCGAGAGTTCAGCGACCTGGAGACAGCGAAGGTGGTCCTCAACGCGATCATCGACTTCTCGATTTTCGAGTTCGAGAGCCGAATCAAGCCGGACTACTCCGACATGGCAGGTATCGCTGTTTGGGACGGCGAGGACTGGGAAGATCTGGACGAGAGCGAGTGGTCTGATGCCTGATCTCGATGCCCTGCTGACCGAGGCGGATCAGTTCGTCGCTACTCGCGGTGAGTCTCGACGCGACACAGATCTCGTGCAGCGTCTCGCATCCGCTCTCCGTTCCGTCCAGGTACCGGTGACCGAGGAGATGGGATGGGAGTACGGGGTCACGCGCGATCCCGGTTCGGCGTACGCGGAGTACACGGTCGGAACTGAGGGTGTGGTTCGCGAGTACGCGGCGAAACGCCCGCACCTCCACGCGTGTCGCCGACGCAAGGCTGGCCCCTGGGAGACCTTGCCCACCCCCGGCACCACAACAGAGGAGGAATGAGAGATGGCCCGACAGTTCATTGCGATCGTCACCGTTGAGGACGGGACGACGTTCAATCAGATTCGAGAGGCGGCGCAGTCGTTCATCGAGTGTACGCCGATGTTCGTCGAGGCGGTTCGGTTCACGGAGGCGCGGGAGTATCGCCTTCCGCCACTTTCGGAGCCGACCCCATCCGTAGGGGAGGAATGAGAGATGAAGCGCACCAATGAGATCCAGGGCACCCGACGACTTCCCGATCTCGACTACCGAGAGAACTTCTCCATGCGGAAGGACCCCCCAGGCACCTACGTCAAGATCGTGAACTTCCCGCCGATGGCGGTTGGGCCGACAAACCTCACGGGCGACCTTTGGTTCGTGATTACACCGAATGGACTGCTTGGCAATCTCGGCAATCACACCGTGCGAGAGGAAGATGACGGCACGATCTCCGTGAATCCTGGGGATGGGTCCAGTAACAGCATTCTCGTCAACGGGGGTGAACAGGGCTCCTGGCATGGATACATCACTCGTGGCCTGTGGTGGAGCCTCGCATGACCGCCATCGACCTCGACGCGATCCGAGCACGACACCGGAAGACCCGAGTGCAGGTCGGCTCCGAGACGCACGGTGGCCCACCGCAGTACGGCGACGTGTGCGTCCAGTCAGGGTGTGGTGTGGCGTGGCCCTGCGAGACTGCCGCGCTCCTGGCGGAGATTGACCGTCTCCTCGCCCTGGTGTCCGAACCGCCGACCGACGACGAGGTGAAGGCGCTGGTTGCCGTGCTTGACCCCGCAGATTCGTCGCGGCACAGCGGGCGTCTCTGGGCAGGTCGAAGCCTTCATGCTACTCAGGCCCAGGAGATTGCTAACGCGATCATCGCCGCTGGCTTCACCCGCCGCCCCATGCCGAGCGAGGACGAGATCGCTCGCGCGATGGCCGCTGCGATCAACTCGGAGACGGGACAGGAGTCCGGCTGGACGTTGACGCCTGGCGGTGGAGAACGAATGGTCAGGATCTGCGCCGCCACTGCACTCGCCCTGTTCAAGGGAGCCGAGGGATGACGTTCAAGATGCATCGCCGGACTGACCCGGCGTGCCGCCGACACCGCGTACCGAGGTGGTGGTTCGACCGGTGGTGGTTCGACCGGAATCGCGGCTATAGCTGCCAGGTCTGCATGAAGGGGGCAGAGGGATGACCCCCGACGAGATGAAGGCGCTGATCGACAGTGTGGCCCACGATATTGTGGAGCACCGCTGGCCGCACGTCGATGCTGAGGTATTCGAGGAGCTTCGACAGGCGCATCTCGATCTCGCAGAGAAGATCGTCACCGAGGTCCTAGCCGCCCTGTCCGCTCACCCCGCCGAGGAGACGGACAGCGCACGACGACTGCTGTGGATCATCGCTGATCGCAACATCGACGGCATCACAATCTCAGATGCGGAGCTTGTGGCCGTGCCGCGCTTGCCGGGGATCAGCGTCGAGCGCGACCTCGAACGGGGCGTCACGGTGATTCGCGCGGTCCCTACTGACAGGGAGGCCGACGCATGATCGCCGACAGCGAGTTTCGCGATAGGAGAGACATGAACACCCTGCTCGACGTCGACGCTGACGTGTCTATCCGTAAACTCGTCGCCCCGTGGTCTGACGTGCTGTCCCCGAAGGAAACCGGGACGGGTCGGTATCAGCCGGTCGATTACCCGCCACTGCTGGACATGCTCGATGAGGCGTGCCGATCAAATATTGGGGGTGTGCCGACTGGGGGTCGCTCGGACCCATCCGCACGGAACCTACTGAACCTCGAGGCGCACATGCTTCGGGAGCATATTGACGGGACGGTGCGCGCGTGGCTTCGGGAACTGTCGAAAGCGCGTGCCGAGGTCGAGTTGAAGTCTGCTCTGGCGCAGCTCGCCGGAGTGCTGAACGCACACCATGCGGCGGGGACGATGCCGGATAGTGAGTGGGAGCGGATCAGCCGATTCTTCCCGCGGTGGTGTGACCGAATCTGGCAGTTGTTTGACCCGCCCGTCGTGAAGGAACTTGCGGGTGCGTGCCCTTCCTGCACGGAGACGACGTTCACGGGCCTCGACGGGGCGAAGACAACGGCGCTCATCGCGTACTACTGGAAGGGCATCCGGCCGGAAGCAAAATGTCAGAGGTGCGGGGAACACTGGAGTGGCGAGCGGGCGTTGCTTGATCTCGGCTACCACCTGGGCGCAACGGTCGACGAGGACGCACTGCGAGAAATGGGAGTGCTGTGAGACTGCAAAAGGTCAGGATGAGAACCACGAACGGGGAGTCCGAGATGCGGTTCTACTGCCGGTTGTGCCGCAGTCACATCTCACGTCCGTCCGCCTATGAGATCGATCATCGCAATCCCGGGATATGCGATCTCTGCTCAGAGCTTGTACTGAGTTTGATGCGCGACCACGGCTCAAAGTGGGCGACGCTGGACAAGCGGGAGTTTGAACAACGACTTGGCGAGGACGAGCGCGAGAGGAAACACCGGAAGAGTGTTGAGCGCCTTGCGCGCGGGAGTACCGACCCTGGCTGGGTCTACTACGTCGAGCAGGGCGACCTCATCAAGATCGGGTACTCCGCGAACCCGCTCGGCCGGATGAAGTCCTATGGCCCGACCGCCCATCTGATGGCGGTTCACCCAGGGACGCTCGCTCTCGAGAAAGAGATCCATGCGCAGTTCCGCCGCTACCTCGCTCGCGGCAGGGAGTGGTTCTCTCGGCATGAAGTGGTCCTTGCCCATGTTGCAAGCGTCCGAGAGCGATTCGGCGACCCGTCCGTCTTCGCCTACGCCTACACGATTCCGCCAGAGAAACGTGGCTCCGGCGTGTCGCAGCGAAAAACATCAGCGCGCTTCCAACTCGTCAGGTAGACTCGCGAGTACGCGCCATTAGTGCGCTCTGAATCGGGAAGCCTCGCCTCGAGCGGGGCTTTCGTCATTCCCACGGCCGATCGCACGACGAC
The DNA here is from genome assembly GCA_035555435.1 of Microbacteriaceae bacterium. Lineage (GTDB taxonomy): Bacteria > Actinomycetota > Actinomycetes > Actinomycetales > Microbacteriaceae > 73-13. Next base: position 50,728 of record DATMGN010000017.1, read on the forward strand.
GGCTCTTTTCGCCGTTGCGGCCCTGATCTTCCCGACTCCCGAGACACACTCACACCGCCCTGAGCGGTCATGCTCGCGAGATTGTCGGGATCACCCCTCACCCGCTCGCACGGGAGGTACAGCATGTCCAAACTTGCGGAGCGTATCGCTCAGGCTCAACCGAAACCGCGTCTACGGTTGGATGATTGGTTCGCCGGCCTCGATGCTGAGGACCGTGCAGCCGTGCAGAACGTGGCACTCGACCCGGCATGGACGAACGTCATGCTGGTCTCATTCCTCGCAGGTGAGGGATTGGAGATCGGCAAGGACGCGGTGGCGGCGTGGAGGGCTCGCCTTGGGTTCCGTCGCTGAGCGGATCGCCGCTCTGACGCCTGCTGCTGCGAACGTCAAGATCCTCACGATCGACGTTGAACGCCAGCGGGGTAAGTGGGAGATCGAAGGTTGGGAACCAACCTATAAGCGGGCTTGGTTCCCGATGGAGACGATGGTGCGCCGGCCGCGGATCATGTGTTTCGCGGCGAAGTGGTACGGCTCCGATGATGTGATCTACGCGGATGAGCGTGGCTCGAACGGGCGCGGTACGGGTGGTGCACGACGCATGGTGCAGACCATGTGGGATCTATTGGATGCCGCCGACGTCGCGGTGACGTTCAATGGCGACAGGGCTGATATCCCGTGGATGAACGAAGAGTTCAAGTACGCGGGACTACCGAAGCCGATGCCGTTCAAGTCAATCGACCTGTATAAGCAATCGAAACGGGTACGCGACCTGCCGTACAAGTCGCTGCGGTATCTCGCACGCGAGTTCGGATCACAGCAGAAACTCGAACACGACGGCCCCGACCTGTGGAAACTGTGCCTCGACGGCGACCCGGACGGGTGGACGTTGATGGAGGCGTACAACCGTCAGGATGTCATCGCGACCGAATCGCTTTGGCTCGACGAACTCCCCTGGTTGGACGGCGCAACCCACATGGGCATCCTCATCGGCGACGACAATGCGCGCCGATGCCCGAACTGTGGCGGCTCGAACTTGACACGCCACCACAAGCCAGCTCGAGCTCATGTGCGCGAGTACGAATCGTTCCGCTGTGACGACTGCGGCACCCCTGTCCGGTCGAACATTCTCGTCGGCAAACCGCAATACACGCGGCCGATCCGTTGACCGCTTTCCCACGCATTACCGCGTGATCCGCACCTAACGCTTGCAATCCCAATCAAGGGAGGCAGTGATGTGTCCTGACTGCGAGCATGACCCCTGCCGTTGCCGAGTCCCGGAGACGGATTGTGTCTGACACGCCCGACTGGGTTCCTGACCCGCGTCCCGTACCTGCCGAACTCGAGCCCAACTACCGCGCCGTGCCGCCCGACCACACGATCAACCCCGCCGACCTCGACGAAGACCAGCATCCGACCTCCGCATGGTTGACCATCGGCGACGTTGTTGACACCGACACGTGGAAACGGCTCCGGGCGATGCTGCTGGACGAGATTAACCAAGACCGCGCATGATCCCCGTCGTCATCGGCTCACACCCTGACTCACCGTGGATCAAAGACTGGTCACCCCGCAAGATCGGCAATCGCCCCGTCTATGTGCATCGCAACGGTGGATACGAACTCGCGGCCCTAAGAGCCGCCCCCTATAGCCGGTTCCTGTTCCTGCAGGACTCCTGCGAAGTCCTGCACCCGTCATTCTGGGATGTCATCGACCACCTCGACGGCCCCTCGTGGCTATTCGGCTTACCCGGCATGTATCTCGGCGTGTACGACCACGCCGACCTCGCACCCATCCTGAACGAAGCGCCCGACCCGGTCGACAAAGCCATGTCGATCCAATGGGAGGGACGCATCCGAGAGCGGCTCCCATATCCGACGCTCTGGCCCGACGTCGTCGACGCATCCGGCCGGTACGAGGAACGTCACGGGCGCATGAACCTCGTATTAGAGAACGACCTCCTACGCAAGTGGAAAGGCAACTGGGGTCAAGGATGAGACACGCCATCACGCTCGGCACGTTCGATCCGCTCCACGCCGGCCACCTCGGCCTATTCAGCCAATGTCGCCGACTCGCAGACACACTCACGGTCGCCGTCAACTCAGACGACTTCGTGACGACGTACCGGGGCAAACCGCCTCTCATGCCCGAGTTTCACCGCATGGCTGTCATCGACGGCCTGCAGATGGTCAACTACGTCATTCTGAACCGGGGCGGCGCACTGCAACGTGACGTCATCCTCGACTCAGGTGCGGACCTCATCGTCATCGGAGACGATTGGGCGGCGAAGGACTACTACGGGCAGCTCGGCATCACGCAAGGGTGGCTGGACGCCAACGGCATCCAACTCGTGTACGTGCCCCGCACCGGCGAATGGTCATCCACCGCCATTAAGACGCGAGCTACTTGATCCCGACAGCCCGCCGAGCATTCACGACCCGCACCTGAGACGGAATCGTGAACACGTCGATGATCCATCCGATCGCGAAGACCCCCGCAGTCAACAGGTAGAGAATCCCCGTACCGACCTTCCCCAGGTAGAAACGGTGCCCACCGAACAAGCCGAGCAAAGCCCAGAACAGGTACGCGATACCCGTCGACTTCGGTGGCAACGGCGGACCATGCTGCGGCGCAGGAGCGGATACGTTCACAACGATGTGCGGTGCGTCCTGAGCAACCACAGGCGGCGTAACAGAAGCGTCAGTCATGCCCAGACCCTAGCGGCTGCCCCCACCCCGCGATAGACCGCAATAGGGGGGAGACGACATGGCACACCCCAAATACACCGGCGCCTACCTAGCTATCCGCCGAGCCTGGTCCGCCGTCGTCGCACGCGGAGACGCAACCTGCCACGAGCCCATCTGCCTCATGCCCAATAGGGCGATAGCCCCAGGGTCACGTTGGCACCTGAGCCACGACACCACAGGCACACGCATCCTCGGCCCATCACACGCCCGATGCAACACCAGCGAAGGCGCAACACGAGGCAACGCCGACCGAGCTTCACGGTTCCTCAAGCTCTGACAACTCGCCAGATTCTTTTCATTTGCATAGACCTGACGACCCCGCCATCTTCTTTTTGTGTGTGAGAGGTGATTTCTCATCGCCGACACGTTGAACCTGCGCGAAGTGCTCGAATCTCGCGGGGACCCGATGGATGCGATGCGGTCTGAGTGGCTGGCTGATCTGCGGGCGGTGCCGGAGGATTCCGCGCCGCCGTTGGCGATGTCGGGGACACATGCAGATGCGGTCGGCTCGTATGGCTGGGACTGTCTCGGATGGCTTAAGTCGCAGGGTTTGATGCGGAAGCCGCGGTGGTGGCAGGCGCTGGCGATTGTGCGTCAGTACGAGCATGATGCGGATGGCCGGCTGGTGTGGCGGGAGATCATCGAGTCTGGTCCGCGCCGGATTGGGAAGTCGACGCGGCTTCGGGGGTCGGCGTTATGGCGTGTCGCGCACCCGGACGTGTTCGGTGAGGATCAGCTCGCGATGTTGGTGAGTAAGGATCTGGCGATTGGTCGTGAGATTCATTCGCGGTCGTGGCCGTGGGCGACGGGGCGTGGATGGAATGTCGTTCGGAACCTGACTCAGACTGAGGTTGGTACGGATACGGGCAGGTGGCTGCTGCGGTCGCATGATGCGGTGTACGGCTATGACGTCGGCTATGGGCAGGTCGATGAGTCGTGGGATGTGAAGCCGGCGGCGATTGAGGATGGTCTCGAGCCGGCGATGCTTGAGCGGGAGAGTCCGCAACTGCATTTGACGTCGACGGCCCATGTGAGGGCATCTTCGTTGATGCGTGGTCGGATCACGGATGCGATCCTCGGCTTGCATGATGACACTCTCCTGCTGTTCTGGGGTGCGACCCCGGATGCGGATTTTGATGATCCTGCGGTGCGTCGGTCAGCGTCCCCGCATTGGTCGAAAGACCGTGAGGCGTTGGTCGAGCGCACCTATATTGCCGCGAAGTCTGGGGTTAGTGAGTTCGATGATCCTGATCCGGTGCGCGGTTGGGCGGCGCAATACCTGAACGTGTGGCCGATGCTGTTCGGTGATTCGGCGTCGAAGGTTCTTCCGAAGTGGGGTGACATTGCGGCTCCGGTGCGCGTGGGTCGTCCCAGTGGGCTGGGGGTGGCGACGGACCCGGATGGCACTTGGCTGTCGTTCGGTGCTGCGGTGGAGGGCGAGCCGCTACATCTCGGCCTGCTGACTCGCCTTCCGGTGTCGCAGCGGCCGACGTTCATTGCGGAGGTTGCGCGCGTCTCGCACGAGTACGACTGCCCGGTGGTCATCGACAAGGGCGGCCCGGCGTCGTTCCTGATCTCAGACTTTGAGCGGGTTGGGATTCGCCTTGAGCTGATCGGCACCGATCGGTACGTCCAGTCGGTCGCGGACCTCGTGCAAGCGGTCGACGCTGACGAGGTCGAGCACGGCGGATACCCGGATTTGGATGCTGCGACGGTCGCGGCTGACTGGCGTTTGATTGGTGATCGGCGAGTGTTCGCTCGTCGCTCAGGTGACATTTCAGCCCTGGAGGCCGTCGCGCTCGCCCACCACGGTGCATTATCCGCCCCTGCGGTTCGCGACTGGATGAGCACATTCGGATGAGGAGTGTCATGCCTACGATCCTGCTCGAGCTCGTCGCTGTGCTCGCCCTTGTGGCGTTCGCTGTCGTTACGTGGTGGCCCGCCGCTCTTCTTGTCGTCGCGCTCAGCGCCGGTTTCGTTGCTTGGAATCTGAATCGGGAGGGTCGTCGATGAGCCTCTTCTTCCGATCTGAGCGACGGTCGTATACCGGGGGGTGGTCCGCGACCGGCGGCGGCCAAGCCGTGAGTGAGGAGCGCGCGACGCATCTCGTCCCGGTGCTCGCGTCGATCCGGCACATCGTTGATTTCGTCTCAACACTTCCCGTGGATTTCTACCGCAAGTCTGACAACGCTCGCGTGCCCGCCTCAGTTCCAGCCCTGATCCGCAACGTGGAGGACACGGTGGGGCTCGACACGTGGTTCGGGCAGATCGCGTATGGGCTGGTGACTCGCGGAAACGCGGTCGGGCATGTGTCGGCGATGGGCCAGTCGGGTCCGTTGATGATCGAGTGGGCGGATCAGTGGTCATCGTTCGGTAATGGGGATGATGATCCGTGGTTCATCAAGGGTCGGCAGTTCGGGCCGAGGTCGGTGCAGCAGGTTCGGTGGATTGTCCCGCCTGGTAAGCGGCTTGGTCTGTCTCCGATTGAGCATTATGCGTCGATGGTCCGGGCGGGTCTCGCGGCGCAGGAGTACGCGAACATTGGCCGCGGCGGTGGCCTACCGTTGGCGGAGATCACGAACACGGCGTTGTCGGAGATGCCAGCCGAACTGATCACTGCGGTGCAGACGAAAGCTGCGGCATCGTTCGCGTCGGGACAGCCGTTTGTGCACGGTAAGGATTGGAAGCTCTCAGCGGTCGATATTCCGCCGAATCAGCTGCAGTTCCTGGAGACGCTCAAACTGTCCGCGAACGCTATCGCGTCGATCTATGGCATTGACCCTCGCGAGATCGGCGGGTCAGCCTCGGAGTCGTTGACGTACACGAATGACGAGTCTCGGCCACTGACTCGCGCGCACAATCTGCGGCCCTATCTGGTGCGGATTGAGAACGCTGTGAACCGGTGGATATCGGGCCCGGTCTACATGAAGTTCAACATCGACGCGACGATTCGGGCGGACACGAAGACCCGTACCGAAGTGGTGGGAGCGAAGATCGCTGACGGCCGCATGTCGGTCAATGAGGCGCGCGCCCTCGAGGATCTCGAGCCGGTCGCCGGCGGTGACTTCCATAACGTCCCATCCCCAAAGTCCGACATTCAGAACGGAACCCCTAACACGACCGGGAGCAAGCCATGACCGAAACCGAGCGTCGCCTCACCGTCGCGACCGTGGAGGTGCGCGCCGAGCAGACGCGCACTATCGGCGGCTACGCGGCGAAGTTCAACACCTTCTCGCAGAACCTTGGCGGGTTCATCGAGCGGATCGCCACGAGCTTCTTCAACAAGTCTCGTGGTGACGGGTGGCCGGGCGTGCTCGCCCGCTACAACCATGACGACAACATGCTGCTCGGCACGACTGCCGCGGACACGCTGCGGCTCGCGATCGACGACATCGGCCTGTCGTACGAGGTGGACGCGCCGGCAGCTCGCGCCGACGTGTTCGAGCTCGTGCAGCGCGGCGACGTCGCGAAGTCGTCGTTCGCGTTCAACGTGTTCGAGGACGACTGGAGCGTGAACGAGTCCGGGTTCCCGATCCGCACCCTCATCTCGGGACGCCTCTACGACGTCGCCCCGGTGAACACCCCCGCATACGACGACACGTCGGTCGGGATCCGAGCGCTCGACTCGCTGGCTCGCAAGTTCGACTGCGACCTCGCCGAGATCCGCAACCTCGCCGCCGACCAGCGCCTCGGCGACCTGTTCGCGCCGCCCGCGATCGTTGTCGACTTGGCCCCTGCGCCAGTCGTCGCCGATAGCACTGAGCGATCGGCGCGCGCTGCACTCGCGAAGGCGCTCTCCCTCACCTAGTTCATACCTCCGAGCCGTATCGGGCAGCGACCACGCACCCGACCGGCCCGGCGCACCGAAACACCATCCGGCAGGGTCACCCCCACCGGGCATCGAAGCACTCAATCGATTCCCGGAAAGGGGAAACCATGTCCACTCTTGTGGAGCAGCTGCGCGAGCAGCGCAGCGCACTCATCCAGAAGGCCACCGACATCGCTCAGGCGAGCGTCGCGGAGGGCCGCAACCTCACGGTCGAGGAGCAGGCGAGCTTCGACCAGATCATCGCGGACGCTGAGGGCCTCGGCCAGCGTGCCGCCGACCTCATCGCCGCGGAGCAGCGTTCGGCCGACATCGAGGCGTCGTTCATTCCGAGCGCGCAGCGTACGGCCCCGGATGGCTCCCCGCTCGGGGATTGGGCACGGTCGGCTCAGCCCGGTGCCGCGTTCGATCTGCGAGCGTCGCGACCGGGTCTGGAGAACCGTGCGATCGAGTCGTTCCGCCGCGGTGAGCAGCGGGCGATGACGATGGGCGGCACGTCCGCTGACGCGGTCTACTCGTCACTGTGGGAGACGGCGGTTTCGACTAGCCAGATCCTGCAGGCCGGCGTGCAGATCATCACCACTCAGGACGGCAACACGCTGCCCATGCCCGCGGTGACCGCGCACGCGGTTGGCGCTTCGGCGGCGGCGAACGCTCCCGTCAGCGCGTCGGATGCGGGCCTGTCGCTCGTGAACCTGTCGGTGTCGAAGAACGGTTACCTGACGCTCGTCCCGTACGAGCTCACCCAGGACGCCACGTTCGATCTCGACGGTTACCTGTCGCGTGCGGCGGGTCGTGAGCTGGGCAACCAGATCAGCCAGATCGCAGCCTCTGCGCTCATCGCCGGGGCGACCGTGTCGGGTGCGACTGCGCCGACCGCGTCGGTGGCGGCGTCGGGTGTGACGTTCACGAACGCGCTGAAGACGCTGTTCTGGGCCGTCGCGGGACCGTACCGCAACCAGGGCTCCTGGCTGCTGTCGGACGGTGCTGCTGCGGCGATCGACAAGATCACCGACGCGCAGGGCCGCTACGTACTCCAGCAGGACCTCACCGGGGCGTTCCCGTTCCGGCTCCAGTCCAAGCCCGTGTTCACGGATTACACGCTGCCGGCACCTACGGGCACCGCGAAGCCGATCTACTTCGGTGACTTCTCGGCGCTCGCGGTCCGCATCGCGGGTGGTATCCGGTTCGAGCGGTCGGCGGAGTACGCGTTCGGCAACGACCAGATCGCGTACCGGGCGCTCGTGCGTACGGGCGCGGCGGTCCTCGATGTGAACGCGATCAAGTTCCTCGCGCTCACGGCGTCCTGAGGGGGGTGACCTGAGATGGCTATTGGTGACATCCGAGGTATCCCGAATCAGTACGTCATTGTCCTGAACGGTGAGGACCGTTCCGGGGAGACGACGAGCTGCTCGATCGGCAGGTCGGGCAAGTCGTCGCAGACGTTCGCGGAGTACCGTTCCGGCGGGGCGAAGTCCCTCAAGGCGACGGTGCTGCAGAACTTCGCGACGGGCTCGATCTGGACCATGTCGACCACACCGTCCCTCATCGGAACGAGCGTGACCGGCATGTTCCTCCCGCAGGGGTCGGCATCGGGTCGTCCGAAGTTCACGGTGACCGCGACCATCGCTGCCCCGTCCTCTGACGAGTATGTCGGTGGCGACGGCGGGGAGTCGACGGCGGACAACCCGACGATCGACATCGAGTGGCAGCTCGTCGGCGACTGGTCTCAGGCGACGATCTGATCAAGCCGGGAGTGGCGGGCGTCCGTGCCTTCGCCCGCCACTCCCTCTCAAGGCACTAAGGCACCCGAAGGGCATTCGCGTGACTGCACCTCTGCGAATCGCGGCCGTCGAAGATGGTACGGCTTGCGGTTACTACAGAATCCGGCTCCCGTTCGAGGAGATGCGTAAGCACGGGCACGAGATGGAGTATGCGCGCACGGCCGAACAGTTTGACGAGTCGTGGCCGATCCTCGTGGCACAGCGTTTTGGTTATCCGGGGTTCGAGCTCGAGTGGTTGAAGCTGTTTCGGAAGCACGCAATGGTGTGGGAAACCGACGACGATCTTTGGGCGATTGATCCGGTCAATAAGCGCGCCGCGGAGGTGTTCACCCGCGACTACCTCAAGGGTCTGGAGTTTTGCGTCCGCTCGGCTCGGCTCGTGACGGTGACGAACGATCATCTGGCTGAGCGCATGTCGCGCTTCAACCCGAACGTCGCGGTCGTGCCGAACATGATCGACGCGGCCCTGCCGACCATGAATCGCGTTCGTCGTGACAAGGTCACGATCGGTTGGGCTGGCGGCGACTCGCATCGTCGTGATCTTGCAAGGATCGTTGCTCCCCTGCATCGGATTGTGCGGACTACAGCCGCGGTCGTGCACACGATCGGTCAGGACTTCTCTGACGTGTTGCGGCTGCCAGTTGATCGGCACCGGCACACCGGGTGGGAATCAAGGCTCATCAAATACTACTCGAGCCTCGATTTCGACATCGGCCTGGCACCGATCGAGAACACCACGTTTACCCGGTCCAAGTCCTACATCAAAGCGCTCGAATATGGCGCGCTCGGCATCCCGGTGATCGCCTCCGACGTCGGCCCGTACCGGGAGTACGTCGAGGACGGGGTGACCGGGTTCCTCGTGAGGAAGGAATCGGAATGGATCGACCGCATGCAACTACTGATCGACGATGCGGACTTGCGGGAGCGGATGGGTGCTGCTGCGCGCGAGAAAGCGACCAGGCACACGATTGCGGCCGGGTGGCCTCTTTGGGAGCAGGCGTACCGTCGCGTCGCGTGACGTGGCCGCCGGCGACTGAGACTGCGGTGCCGCCGCGTCGTGAGGAGGTGCGCTGATGGCCGTCACGTACCAGCAGGTACTCGCCGAGGCGGGTGCCGGCGCGAACGACAAGACGCTCGCGGAGCGTGTTCTCGCTGAGGCGGAGGAGCATGTTACTGACTTCCTCGCCGAGAACCTGCTCGACGAGTCGCGTCCCGTGCCGTCTGAGGTTGCAGATTCGGCGGTGCTGCGCTGCGCGGTGGATTTGTTCGCCCGCGCGAATGCCCCGTTCGGCACTCAGGTGCTCCCGGACGGGTCGGGGCAGATGATCGCCCAGCGTCTCGGCGCGGACCCGCTCGGCGGCGTGTATGCACTCGTGCGCGCATGGGCGGCAAGGGTCGGCCTCGGATGAGCGACGAAGAGCTCCCGGACGAGACGCCCGAGGAGCCGCCGGCCCCGACGTCCGACCTGGCCTCTGCTCGTACTGCGCTCGCGACACTGCTGAACTCGATCGAGGGTGTGCGCGCGGTCACCGAGATCCCGAAGACGTTCACCCCGCCGATCGTGTGGATCGCCGCGGGTCTGCCGTATCGTCAGCGGGCGCAGGCGATCGGCCGTAAGCGCATCAACCTCGTCGCGGTGTGCCTCGGTGGGATGTCTACGAACGACGCGTCCCTCGCTGCTACAGAGGAGCTCGCCGAGCTCGTCGCCGACAAGGTCGACACGTCCACCGTGTTCGCGTTGGACCCGACCGCCGAGATGGATCAGCCGCGCCTCTACCCGTCGGCGCAGAACCAGGAGATGCTCGGCATCGCCGTCAACATCATGTGCGAGTCCACTCGTGGTTGACATCGAGTGGAACACGAAGCAGCTGGCGGCGCTCGCAAAGTCGATGCAAGCCGACCGCGACGGGCGTGCGCTGCGGAAGCAGATGAACGCCCAGTTCGACTCGATCACTGAGGACCTCCGCGATCGGCTCTACCGGGGCGTGAGCTCCCTTCCCGGTGTTGGTTCGTACTCACGGGATTTGGCCGAGTCGGTGCAGTTCAAAACGAAGCTCATCGGTGGCAAGAACGCTCGCGTGTCGATCGTCGGTACTGGCAAGACCGCGAAGGGTAAGACCCGCGAGACCGGCAAGCTCCTCGAGGCCGGTTACTTGTACCACCCGGCATGGGGCTACTGGCGGTCGAGTCCACCACCTGCGAGCTTGCGCCAGCAAGTCCCTGCGGGTCCCCGAATGGTGACCGATGCGCTGAGCCGTTCCGAACCGAACGTCCGCTCGGAGATCCTCTACGTCCTGAATGACTACCTCGATCGACTCACTGAAATACGAAAGGCATGACCATGAGCAAGACCCTTACTGCTAACGAAGTGTCCGAGTCCCTCACCGGCTTCGATGAGATCGCGATCAAGCAGCAGTTCGGCGGCACGATCCGCACTCTCACTCAGGAAGATCCGACTCAGTACATGCGCGCACTCGTGTTCGTTCTCGAGCGTCGTGCCGGCAAGAAGGATGCGGAGGCGTACCACGTCGCCCAGTCCATGTCGCTGATCGAGGTCAAGGACCGGCTGCCGCAGGAGGACGCGAACGCGGATTTCGACGAGCAGCCGACTACGACGACGCCCTGACGATCGCCTACTGGTGCGCGGCGACCGGGCAACCGGCGTCGTCATGGTTCACCCTCGACCGTCTTCAACGGCACGCGTTCCTTGATGTCGCGAAAGAGATCGCCGACGAACGCAAGAAAGCGGCTAAGCGTAGGAGGTGACCCGTGGCGAAAGACGTCCAGATTGATCTGATCGTTGATCCGAAGAAGGCGATCAAGGGAATCGACGACGTTTCGGATCGGGCCGAAACAGCCTCCAAGGTCCTCGCTGGTCTCGGCGGGTTCGCTGCGGGCGCACTCGCGGTCGGTGCGGCGGGTGCTGCAGCGCTCGGCGGCGCGGTCGTGTCGGCGTATGCGGACTTCGAGCAGCTCGCTGGCGGTGTCGACAAGCTGTTCGGTGACGCGTCGGATTCGGTCATGGAGTACGCGTCGCGCGCTGCGGAGTCGGCGGGTCTGTCGACGAACCGCTACTTGGACACGGTCACGTCGTTCAGCGCGTCCCTGATCTCCGGTCTGGGCGGCGACCAGGCGAAGGCCGCGCAGATCGCGGACATCGCGATCACCGACATGGCCGATAACGCGAACACGTTCGGCACGTCGATGGAGATGCTCCAGACGACGTATCAGGGCTTCGCCAAGGGCCAGTTCGCGATGCTCGACAACCTCAAGCTCGGCTATGGCGGCACGGCCGGTGAGATGGCGCGCCTCATCAACGACTCCGGTGTGCTCAACGGTGCGTTCGAGGTGACCGCGCAGAACGTCAAGGACATTCCGTTCTCGACGATGGTCGAGGCGATTCACCAAGTCCAGACCGAGCTCAACATCACGGGCACGACGGCGAAGGAAGCCGCGTCGACGATCACTGGATCGTTCGAGGCGACCAAGGCGTCGCTCATGAACCTCGTCACTGGTCTCGGCGACGCGAACGCGGACTTCGATGCGCTCGTGAGCAGTCTCGCGACGAACGCCGGGAACCTCATCGCGAACGTCGCTGGGGTGCTCGAGCAGCTCGCGACCGGTCTGCCGCAGATCGTTCCGACGTTGCTCGCCGCGGTGGAGAAGCTCGTCCCGACGCTCCTCGAGGTCGGCGCGAGGCTCGTCGAGGCGGTCCTGGATGGCCTGATCAAGATGGCACCGGCACTGATCAGTGGAGCGGTCCCCCTCATCCTCAATCTCGTCACCGGTCTGCTGCGGCAGGTCCCCGCGCTCCTGACGGCGGGTGTGCAGATCGTCGTCGCGGTCGTGCAGGGCATTGCCCGGGCCCTACCGACGTTGATCCCGTCGGTCGTGAAGGCGATCGTCAACGGCATTCTCACGTTGACGTCGCCAACCAATCTGAACGCACTGCTCAAGGCGGGCCTCGGGTTGGTGACGGGACTCGTCAAGGGCATCATCACGGCGTTGCCGATCATCATTGACGCACTGCCGACGATCATTCTCAACATCGTCAACTTTATTGTGGGCGCGATTCCGCAGCTGATTGATGCGGGTATTCAACTGTTCATGTCGATCGTTGCCGCTTTGCCGGACATCATCCACGGCATTGTTGCCGCGATTCCGAAGATCATCGTCGGCATCACGACCGCGTTGGTCGAGGCGATCCCGGCGCTCATCACGGGCGGGATCGAACTGTTCGTCGCGCTCATCGCCGAGCTGCCGACCATCATCGTCGAGATTGTTAAGGCGATTCCCGAGATCGTGGTCGGCATTGTCACGGCGTTCACGAAGCCGGAGACGATGGCGCGGATGGCGCAGGCCGGTATGAGTCTCATTCAGGGCCTCATCGACGGTATCGGCAGCATGGTCGGAGCGGTCGTGAAGTCTGTTGAGGATGTTGCGAACAGCATCGTCGGGGGCATCGCGGACTTCCTGGGCATCCACTCGCCGTCGACTGTGTTCGCGGACATTGGTCGTTACTCGATCATGGGCCTAGAGAAGGGTCTGAGTGGTCGGAACAACATCAGCTCGATCATGGGGAAGCTCTCCGGGCAAGTTGCTGGTGGTTTCGCTGGGGCCCTTGCGGCGGATGCGAAGATCACGGTCGCGCGTTCCTACGGTGCGGCGGACGAGTCCAGTGTCACCGCCCCACGCTCGATCACTGTGAACAACACGTACAACGTGGGCGATCAGGATCCGCGTCTCGTGGGTCGTCAAGCTGGCCGTGAGGTCATGCGTCAGTTGGCTGGGGTGCTGGTGTGATCATCGAACTGGCGGGTATCACGTTCGCGGATTCAGGTCGTGGTTGGGTGTTCGCCGATCTCGTGGACTGGTACACGGTTCCCGACTCGAAGGCAGAAGATGAGTCGATTCCGCAGGGTCATGGGTCGTTTGATCCCGGCGTGGATTGGCGGTCTTCGGCGGCGATTTCGTTCACGGCTGCGTATATCGGCAACTCAGCAGCGGAAGTACTTGAGGCGGTCGAGGAGTTCAACTCTGCCGGGACGTCTGAGGACATCCAGGTCATGCGCGTCACTGATGTGTTGCGGGCGACGAGTCGGCAAGTATCGATCCGCCGTATCGGTGTACCAGACTTCTATAACTACGACTCGTTCGAAGCACAGTTCGCGGTGGATGTGCTCGCGTGGGATCCGCTGCGGTATGGCGATCCTGTAGTCACAACTACGGGTTTGCCGTCCTTGTCGGGTGGTCTCGCGTTCCCGATTGTGTTCCCGATTGATTTCGCGTCGGCTGGTGATCCGGGGCGCCTGGTCTTGACGAACGCGGGTAAGCAGCCATCGCGGCCGCAGTTCACAGTGACGGGTGGGTTGGCTGGCGGGTTCTCGCTGGTCTGTATTGAGACGGGGCAGGAGATCCGTTTCGAGTTCCCGCTGTCGGTCTCGGACGTCGTGACAGTGGATGCTCGGTCGGGTCAGGCGTGGATCAATGACGAGTCGAATGTCCTCTCGGGCTACCTCACAAAGTCGGAGTGGTTCCCAGTGCCGGCTGGTGGGGTGCGGACGGTGCAGTTCAATGCGATCGGCGCGGTCACGGGGACGCCGACGTTGACGGGCATTGTGTCCCCGGCTTGGTTGTGAGGTTGTCGTGGAGGTTGTGACGCGGGTTCTGATCGGGGATCTGCTGACGGGGCGTCGCATTCTCGATATTCCGTACTCGAAGTTGTCGTGGAGTGTGTCGCGGAATGCGGCCGAGTCGATCAGCTTGACGGTGCCGTTGACGTCTCGTCTGGTGCGTCGGTTGGATTTGCGCAACGCGACGACGCCGGCGAAGACGTTCATGGCGGTCTTGTTGGATGATGTGCCGATTGCGGCGGGTCCGATTTGGCGTCGCCAGTATGCGAAGGCGACCGGGTTGTTGGATCTCGCGGCGGCGGGCATGTGGTCGTATTTCGATCACCGGCACATCATTCCGGCATTGGCTGCATCGCAGGGTGTGGTGGATCCGGTGACGGGTGAGTCGATCAACGACACGGTCTTGACGAATCTGTCGTACGGGACGATCGCGAAGCGCATCGTGCAGCAGGCTCGCACTTGGACGGGCGGCAACGTGCCGATCGTGTTCCAGGATGATGAGGCTGGAACGTACACGCGCACCTATTTGGGTGCGACGCTCAAGAAAGTTGGCGAAGCCCTCGCGGACTTCATCGACTTGAGGAACGGCATCGACATTCGCTTCCAGCCGCGGTTCACGTCGGACCGGCTTGGCATCGAATGGGTGTTGCAGACCGGGACTCTCACGCAGCCGTATCTTCGTTCCCCGCAGGTGCATCGTTGGGATTACACGGTCCCGAAGCCGTCGATCCGGAACCTGTCCGAAGTGGAGGACGCGTCTCGGATGGCGGGGCTCGCGTGGTTCACGTCGGGCCGTCAGGAGGGTACGGCCCTCGCGGTCCAGTCCTCAGATGGTGTGCTGGCGGGTGCGGGGTATCCGCTGCTTGAACTCGCGGATGCGTCCCATTCGGATGTGACGATCGAAGCGACGTTGCAGGAGTATGCGGACAACGCGATCCTCCTGGGTCGGGCACCGATGTCGGCGTGGTCGTTCGAAGCGAAAGCGTCGGGCAGTCCGCGTGCGGGCCAGTATTGGCCGGGCGATCTTGCGGAGATCCTGGTTGGCGATGATCCGTGGCTCGGAAACCGTTGGGGCACGACGGTGCCGACCGATCTTCTGCCAGCCCCGGACCTGTATCCGTCCGATGATCTCCTCCCGGATGGTGGGTCGTTCTATTTCCCACCGAAGCCGGTGACGCATGTGCGGGAGATCGCGTCGATCTCGGGGGATGAGAAGAGCCGTTGGGTTTCCGTTGTGACCGAAGAGCAGATTGAGGTGAGCTGATGCCGTTCGATCCGATCGTCTTCGCGGACCGTAGTAAGCCGGCGTTGAATGCGGCCGCGCTCGCGCATATGCAGACGCAGTACGACCAGGCTGTTGCGGATGCTGCTACGGCAGCAAATGCCGCATATGGGCAGGTGTTCCAGGTGTCGGCATACGAGACGATCCACGCCGCCTATGCGGCTCTCGTCAGCGCGGGCGGCGGCACGCTTCAGATTCGTGGTGACGTTTCCGTGGAAACCGATTTCATTATGAGCGAGAACGTGACATGCCTGGTTGATGGGTACGGAGGGCGGCTCCTTCCTGCGCCGGGTGTCATCGCCCTCGGCATGGAAGTTGGACCATCCGACGTGACGTTGATTGCCGTCGAGGGGCTCGAGATCGATGCCACCAACCAGGGCGGAACGGCGGGTGGCGCAACCGGAATCCGAGTGAAGGACCACCTCGGCGCAGTGATCCGCGACGTTGTTATCAAGCAGTGCGCGACAGGCATCCTCATCACCGATAGCCCCGGAAAGTGGTCGGAGTCATCCCAGCTCGATGCCGTCCGTATCGAGGAATGCGCGATCGGGATCGACGTGCAGAACGACGGCGGCACTGGATCATTCGGCTATGCCGGTTGGGGGCGCGTCGCGATCTACGGTGTCCCCGAAGGCGGCGTCGGCTTCCGTGTCGGTGCTGGCGCAAACCTATACCACTTCACGCTCGCGCGGCTCGTGGTGCAGACGTCAGGCGCCGTCGCGTCGGGCACCGCGACCCTTATGGAAGTCGCTGGAGTCATCCGACGCGACAGTACGATCAACGCTGTATTTGAGTCCTCGGCCTCAGCATTCTCGGGCACCCGAAACGGCCTGGCGCTCGTCTCGGGCGCGACCATCGACGGCCTGGGCCTCCGTGCCTATTTTCAAGGCACGTTCACGAACAAGATCTACAACCCCGCGACAGTCGCATTCCAGTTCCGCGAGGACAACGACCGCGACTTGAAGGCCAGCGCCTCCGGGCAAGACCTCGCCGACTATTGGGTGTTCGGCGACGCATTCGCGCGGACGATCATGAGACCCGGCCGCATCATGCTGGGGTCCGGCGCGGCGGCCCCGGACGCGCAGATTGTGCGCTGGGGCCCCGACCTGGCGGGGCCGGACACGGGCGACTCATGGCGTGTCGACGGCACCTGGAACGGCGGCAATCTCCGCCTCGGCAACTACCGGCTATGGGTCGACGCATCAGGGAATCTTCGCATCAAGTCCTCGGCCCCGTCCTCGGATATGGACGGCACGGTAGTCGGCGCTCAGTCCTGACAAGACCGGTTATCTGCCCCACTCGGCGAGCTCGGAAGTCTCGTCGAGTTCGTTGCTTTCCTTCCGTGAGGAGCAGATCGATGCCACGTAGAGGACTGCCCGAGGAGGGCGCGGGTGAGATCGCTGCCGTGTTCAAACGGCAAGATCGCCGTCTTCGCATGTTGGAGATGCCGACTGGGGAGCAGTTGGCTCGTGCGCTGGAGAAGGTCCAGCAACTCATCACGGATCTGCCGGGACTGGTTGCAGCAGCAGCGACGTCGTTCCTGTCGACCGGCTTCACGACGGGGAGTATGACGGCGACGGGGGATGTGACGTCCGCCACGGGCACTGTCACCGGGGCATTCCACAACCCGAACATCATCACGAACCAGATCACCACCCCGCGCACGAGCGTGTGGGCGCAGGACTCGGACGGGCTACTCGGCTGGGCGTCGTCGTCGCGCACGCAGAAGGACAACATCCGGGATTCCGGCGTCGACCCCCGCGCAGTGCTTCAGATCAGCTCTGTCTTGTTCAACTACAAAGCCGAGCTCGAGAAGCACGCCCTCGACCCCGAGTACGTCGTCGCCGACGAGTTCGGCGCGATCGCTGAGGATCTCCACGACCTCGGGCTCGGCGTCGTCGTCGACTACTGGCCTGACGGGTCACCGCGAGGCATCAACTACACGATGCTCGGACTGCTCGCAGTCGAAGCCGCGAAGCACCTCGACGCGCGGCTGACTGCGGTTGAGGGTCGTCTGGACGCTGCGGGGCTCTAGTCCTCAAGCCACGCGACGCACTGATCGCCCTCGCCGTACTTCACGCACTGTTGGCCTTGGTCGTTCAGATCGTGGCAGTTCGACTCGTTGCCGTACTCGTCCACGTGGTTGGCGATCGTCCCTTCCGGGCATAGCACCGGCTGGGGTGGCACCTCGACCTGGACCGGTTCAGGCGCTGGCACGGCGACCTCGACGACCGGTTCCGGCGTCGGAGTCGGTGTGGCCTTCGGTGCGGGGGTGACTTCCGCGATCTGAACCACGGTCGGGGTCGGTTCCGGTGCTGGGGTTTGCCCGCCGAGCGCGAACGCGGTCGCACCCGCGGCGATGACCAACGCACCACCACCGGCAATACCGCCGATCAGCCAACGATTCATGCGGCCGAGTGTACGCCGCACTCACGACAAGAGGGAGTACCCAATGACGCTAGGTGATGGTTTCCCCGCCGGTAGCGGCACCGTCGACTCGACCGAACTGCGGAAGGCCCTCGCCGGACTAATCCTGCGGGACACGTCCGGGAACGCTCGCGCAGGCATCTTCCCTGCACACACGTCCGCGCTCGTCACGGCGAAGGCATCCATGGCGGTCGACGTCGCCGCGTTCACTGGCTGCACGGTGCGTGGTGGTGGTCCGATCTTCATGGCGAACGACGGCACCGTCACCGTCAGTGTCGATGCGGCACCTGGATCGAACTCCCGCATCGATGTCGTCTACTTCAAGCAGAACGAGTCCGCCTCCCCGTATTCGGATGCGAATGACAATCCGGTCTTCGGGGTGGAGAAGGGCACCGCGGGCGCTGTCCCGGTGAAGCCCACCATTCCCACGGGTGCGGTCGAGCTTGCAACGATCCTCATCCCGTCCGGGGTGTCGGCGACGAACGCAGGCGGCGTGGTCATCACGCAAACATTCCCGTTCACCGCAACCACAGGCGGACCCATCTGGGTCCGCAACGCAACCGAACGCGGCGCACTCAGCACCTACCCGGCAGGCACCCGAGTACGGCAACTCGACACTGCACACACGTACGAAAGCAACGGCACGGTATTGACCACCGTCGAGGCCGAAACACGGATCCTGCCCACGTCAGTCGCCGGCACGGGTGTGACGTTGGACACGGCAGCCGCCATCGTCGCGTTCACCGCCTCGTCCTCGATCTCCATCAACGGATGCTTCACCGCGGAGTTCAACGAGTACCGGATCATCATCGACATCGCGTCGGCTTCAGCAGGCGCATCGATTACGTTCCGCTTCCGCGCGTCTGGCACTGACCTGTCCTCATCCTCCTACTCGCAGCTCATCGAAACTGTGTCCGGTACGTCGATCGCGGTCACCTCGCCAGCCACTGCGACCTCCGGCCGGTTCGGTCAAACCCAGACCACCGGAGCGCACATTGTGGCCAGGGTGACCCGTCCTGCTTCCACCGCGAACCCGAAGCTCGCATACGGCGACACGGACGACCCGACCCCAGTGAAGCAGCGCGTGACGAACTCGATCGCCTCGGCCACGTCGTTCGACGGAATCACGATCATTCCGTCTACGGGGAACATCACTGGAACCGTTCGCATCATCGGAATCCGCTAGTGCGAATCCAGCTACTCCGACCAGCACCGGGACACGTTTCGACGACGTTCGCGGAACATGCGGCCCGTGCTGTTGTCTACCTGTTCTGCGGCATTGACTTCGGCTGGTCGACGTCGGCGGACTGGCGAGTCACAGCTGCCACATCTGGTCGAGTGATCTTCGCCGGCTACTCCGGCAAGGACTACGGCAACCTCGTCGTCATCGACCACGGCAACGGGATCACGACCTGGTATGCCCACCTCGACTCGTTCACCGTGACAGTCGGTCAGATGGTCGTCGCCGGACAGCACCTCGGCGTGATGGGTTCCTCCGGGAACGCCAAGGGACGGCACTTGCATTTCGAGTTGCGGATCAACGGTGTGCAGGTCGACCCGGAACCCTATTTCGTCAACTCAATCCTCGATTTGGAGAAGGCCATGTATGCAGTTCGGAACAAGCGTGGGTCGATCTGGCTCATCTCGGGTGGTTCGGTTGTCGTGCCGATGAACGGGGCCCAGTGGGCGGCGGTCGGTAAAGCGTTCCCTGGTCTGCCGCTCGTCCAGTTCGACACTGACGCTGACGCTGACAAGTTCGTAGCGTCATTCGCCGGCTCGACGAGTGTGACGCAGTTCACGTTGGTGCCGTCCGGTCAGATCGACCTCGTCGCGAAGTAGGAGGAACCCATGTCTGAGATCATCCCCAGTCCGGTGAAGCTTGCTGCGAAGCGCGCGTTCATCCGCACACTCGCGCAGGGGTACGCGACCACACTCGGCGGCACGGTCGTGTCGGTGCCGATCATCCTCGGACTCATCCAGGGCACGGAAGCATGGGTGCCGATCATCGTCGCCGTCGCCGTCGCTGTCGTGTCGCCGTTCATCGGTGCTGCGGCCGCGTACTTCGGAATGCTGCGCGACGGCATCCCCGACGAGTACAAGGGCTGAGCGTGAGCGAGGGTCTCGCGGTCGCGATCATCTCCGCGATCGTCGTGGCGGGCGGCGCGGGGCTGACGTTCATCACGACGCAGCTCGTACGCCTCAACCGCCGGATCCAGAAGCTCGAGAAACGCGACCGTCTCTCGTGGCTGTACATCCGCTCACTGATTGATCACGGCTATAAGCACGCCCCGCACGTTCCGCTGCCTGAGCCGCCCGAAGGTTGGCTCGAAGACACTGAGTAGCATCTGCACGACATCGCCCCGCGCGACTTGACTTCGGTCGGTCGCGCGGGGCGTTTTTCGTGTTCCCGGACAAAGCCGCTTGTTAGGACGCTCCCCGCGCCCGACCGTGCGGTATGAGTGGAGCCCTCGGTCAGGATTGAACTGACGGCCTTCCCATTACGAGTGGGATGCTCTACCACTGAGCTACGAGGGCGCGGTCCACGATCCTACGCGGCGAGGCGTTCCGTTTCCAACTCGGCGGGGAGTTGCAGCACGTTGCTCGCCTCCTGCATCTTCCAGCCGCTGACGAGCGTGTAGATCTGCGTCGACTGCACCGACTCGTGGCGCATCATCTCCTTCACCACGATCACGTCGATACCGTTCTCTAGGAGTTCGGTGGCGTGGTAGTGGCGCAGCGAATGAGGGGTGCTCCTGACCCCGGCGACGACCATCACATGGTGAATGGATGAGTGGACGGCTTTGCGGCTGACGTGCGGACTGTCGCCCTGGTAGGCGGGAAACCATAGGCCCTCACGCGGGAACCCGGCATTGGTCGCGTAGTCCTCCACGACGTGGCTGAGCGGAATCGGTTTTGTCTTCCCACCCTTGGACGGCACCCATACGACGCGCGCACCCCAGTCGATCCATGAGCCGTCGAACGCGGCGATCTCGAACGTGCGTAGGCCCATGAACGCGGCGAGGAGGATCATCATCCGCCCGCGTCGGCGCTTCACATGCGCGAGCATCGCGGCGAGCTGCGCGGGGGAGACGGGGTGGGGCACACCCTTGGGTCGGCTCATCACCGGCACTTCGTCCATCGGGTTCGTGCGCCGACGCTTAGACGCGACGAGCCACGCACAGTAGGACCGGAGTGCGGTTTGGTATGTCCACCGGGTGACGGCTGCGAGTCCTTTGCGTCCAAGGAATGCGATGAGTTGCGCGGACGTGAACTTGAGCGGGTGCGCGCCGGAGAACGCGATGAACTGGCGCAGGATTCGCTCGCGTTCGGTGATGGTTCGTTCGCTCAGATGTTTGACCTGTTGCCAGGCGCGCCAGTCGGCGCAGACGCGGTCAACGTGCATGGGTCCTCCCTCGGGTCGGCGGATGTCAGGAGGCTAGGTCGGCGCGGCATAGCGACACACGCCCAATAGGGGGGTTAGATTCGGGACCGCCCGCTCAGATGGGGTCCAGGACCTCTATGCGACCCGTGATCCGATCCAGGGTCCGATAGCGACCTCTCGGGGAGTGGTGGCCTTGTAATGAGAAGGTCGTGGGTTCGATTCCCACAGGCGGCTCCCTTAGTCTCGAACGGATCACAAGGGAGTGATACCGATGTCGGGTGAGTTCCGCCGATACCTCTTTGCCCATGGCGACGAACGCCTGAGCGGCATCCGCGACGCCGACCCGTACGAGTACCGCGAGCTCGCGAAGCTCGATCCGTTCACGGGCGGTCTGATCCGCAACTGGGCTCCGCTCTATCCGGCCGAGTTCCGCGGGATCACGACCGATGGCGTTCTGATCCCCGATCTCTTCCCCATCGACGCGCCGGTCGACCCGGAGGAGGTCGCGCCGACCGCCGAGATGGTCGAGGCGGCCGAGGCGCTGCTCGCGGCGGTCGCGCCCGAGGACCTGTCGCGCCTGCGCTACCCCGTCGACGCGGTCGAGTGGCAGTCATGGTCGAACCCCGAGTTCATGATCCACGACACGGGGCTGCGCCTGGAGTTCCAGCCGGAGGCGGTGCGCGAGGCGGTGCTCGACCTCGTCGGCGCGAGCCTCGGCAGCGAGGGCCTGCGGCAGGTGCGCACACTGATGCGGATCAACGGCTTCCTCGGCGAGGTCAACGACCTGCAGAACGTCATGAACGAGTTCTCCTACCATGTCGCCCTCTACGGCGAGCCCTCCCTCACCGAGCCGTGGGGCTGGCAGCTGTTCGGCCACCACATGGCGACGAACTGCTTCGTGTGGGGTGACCGGCTGACGCTCACGCCGACGTTCCTCGGCGCCGAGCCGAACGAGATCGACGACGGCCCCTTCAAGGGCTCGAGCGTCTTCACGGGGCGGATCCGGCTCGCGCGCGAGCTCATCGCGAGCCTGACGGATGAGGAGCGGGCGGCCGCGCGGTCGTTCGAGGAGATGGTCGCGCCGGAGATGTCGGACGGCCGGGTCGACCCGGGCGACGAGCGGCACCTCGGCGGCGCGTTCCAGGACAACCGCGTCGTGCCGTACGAGGGCCTGCGGGTGCGCGAGCTCGCGGAGGACTCGCAGGATCTGCTCCTCGCGCTCGTCGCGGAGTCGCTCACCCATTGGCCGGAGGGCCCGGCGAAGGCGCGCCTGCGGCAGGTGCGCGAGCACCTCGACGACACGTGGTTCGACTGGATCGGCGGCTTCGGACCCGACGACCCGTTCTACTACCGGATCCAGAGCCCGGTCGCGTTCTTCGAGCTCGACCATCACTGCGGCGTCTTCCTCAGCAATCGTCACCCGGCGGTCTTCCACATCCACACCGTCGAGCGCACACCGAACGGCAACGACTACGGTCGCGCGTGGCTCCGGCAGCGCTAGGCGATCGGGGGGTGCCCCAACCGCCTAGTGTGGTGGTCGCGGGGGAATGCGAGGAGGCGGCATGTCGCAGCGGGATTCCGTGAGGACGAGCTTCTGGCTGCTCATCGTCACCGTGATGATCGTCGCGGCGAACCTGCGCACGACCGTCCAGGGCGTCGGCTCGCTCATCGACCAGATGGGCGCGGACACGGGCCTGACGCCGACGGCGCTCGGGCTGCTCGCCTCCCTGCCGCTGCTCATGTACGCGCTCGTCTCGCCGCTCGCGCACGCGATCAGCCACCGCTTCGGGATGAACCGGACGACGCTCGCGACGCTCGTCGTGCTGCTCGCGGCGACGGTGCTGCGCTCGGTCGACGCGGGGCTCGTACCGTTGTGGGCCGGCACGGTCCTGACGGGCGCGGCGATCGCGGTCGCGAACGTGCTCATGCCGGCGGTCATCAAGCACTGGTTCCCGGACCGGCTGCACACGGTCATGCCGGTCTACACGGCGGTGCTCGCGGGCACCGGTGCGGTCGCCTCCGGGCTCGTGGTGCCTATTTCGCATGTGGCCTGGTCGGACGGCGAGGCCGGCTGGCGCTTCGCGCTGCTGACGACCGGCATCCTCATCGTGCCGGCGATCGTGATGTGGCTCATCGCGATGCGCCGGACGGGGCCGGACCGGGTGGCGGGCGAGCCGCAGGAGCCGCGGCGCAAGGGCATCTGGGCCGACCCGGTCGCCTGGCTCGTCGCGCTCTATATGGGCTTCCAGGGCGCCGCGTTCTACATGCTCGTCACCTGGCTGTCCCCCCTGTCGATCTCCTACGGGACGGGGGAGGTGCAGGCGGGCGTCGAGGTCATGGTCATGCAGCTGTTCTCGCTCGGCGGCTCGCTCTCGGTGCCGTTCCTGCTGCGTGGCTGGGGTCGACGCTGGGTGCCGGCGCTTGTGCCGTTCCCGGGGATCGTCGGTCTCGTCGGGCTCATGATCTGGCCGGCGTCGGCGTGGCTGTGGAGCCCGCTGTTCGGATATGCCTCCGGCGCGATGTTCGCGATCTCGATGTGGCTCATGGCCGACCGCGCCCGTAACCGCACGGACGCGACGTCACTGTCGGGCATGGCGCAGTCGGCGGGCTACCTCATCTGCGGGATCGGGCCGATCGCGTTCGCCGCGCTGCACACCGCGACGGGCGGCTGGGTGCTCTCGCTGTGTCTCGCCGCGGTGTGCATGGTCGGGCTCGTGGTGGTCGGCTTCCTGCTGCGCGATCACCGCTACGCGCTGGACGGCCGCGCGGCGGCAGAACGCGAGTCCCGGGCCTGAGCGCCCCTCGCGTCGCGCCGCCGCGGGATGGTTCGGTGGCGTACTGTCAGGTTCCCTGGCATTCTTATCGCATGCCGCAACGAAGCGAGATCACGTTCCTCTACCTGCTCAAGCGGGCGGAACTCGCGGCGAAGAAGCGCCTCGAGGAAGTGCTCGAGCCCTTCGACATCACGGCGGTCCAGTACGCGGCGCTCACCTCGCTCGAGCGCCACCCCGGGCTCACGGCTGCGGCGCTCGCGCGCCACTCGTTCGTCACGGCGCAGACGACGGCGCAGCTCGTCCGCGGGCTCGAGTCGCTCGGACTCATCGTCCGCGAGCCGGACCCGAACTCGAAGCGTCAGGTCCTGCTCGCCCTCTCGCCCGCGGGACGCGCGCTCCTCGACGAGATCCGCGGCCCGGTCGAGGCGATCGAGCGGCGGATGACGGCGAGCATCGACTCCGCACAGCTCGAGCAGCTGCTCGCCGTCCTCGAGTCGATCCGGGTGTCGGTCGAGCCGTAGCCGCTCAGGCGTAGCGCTCGCGGAGCACGGCCTTCTGGACCTTGCCGCTCGCGGTGCGCGGCAGCTCGTCGACGACGCTGAGCCGACGCGGGATCTTGTACCCCGCGAGCTGTCCGCGGAGGCTCGTGATCAGCTCCTCGGTCGTCAGCTGACGCCCCGGCGCGAGCGTCACGACCGCGTGCGGCACCTCGCCCCAGCGCTCGTCGGGCACCCCGATGACGGCGACGCCCGTGACGCCGTCGATCGCCGCGATCGCGTGCTCCACCTCGGCGGTGTAGATGTTCTCCCCGCCTGAGATGATCATGTCCTTGATCCGGTCGGCGATCGAGAGGAACCCGTCGGCGTCCGCCATGCCGACGTCGCCCGTGCGCAGCCACCCGTCCTCGGTGAACGCCTCGGCGGTCGCATCCGCGCGGCCCCAGTAGCCGACGAAGACGTTCGGACCACGGACCTCGATCTCACCGCGTTCGCCCGGGACCGTCACGAGCCGTCCGTCGCCGCCCCGGATCCGGAAGTCGGTGAAGAAGTGGGCGAGGCCGGCCGCGCCGGGGTGGTCGGCGGCGTACCGGGCGGGCATCGCGACGACGCCCGGTGAGGTCTCGGTCATGCCGTACCCGCCCGAGAACGCGAGGCCGCGCTCCGCGTAGGCGTCGGCGACCTTCTGCGCCACGGGCGAGCCGCCGCAGGTCATCGACTCGAGGCTCGAGATGTCGGTCGTCGACCACGCGGGGTCTTCCATCATGAGCTGGTACGTCGTCGGCACGCCGCTGATCGCGGTCGCACCGAGCCGCTCGATCGCAGCGAGCGCCTCGCCCGGGACGAAGCGCTCCTGGAGGAGCACGGTCGCGCCCTTGAGGAACGCCGGCAGCAGGCCCATCCCGAGCGAGGCGACGTGGAAGAGCGGCGAGATGAGGAGCTGCCGGGTGCGGCTCGTGACGTCGTAATCGACGATCGCGTTGATCGCGTTCCAGACGAGGTTGCCATGGCTCAGGATCGCGCCCTTCGGCCGGCCGGTCGTCCCCGAGGTGTAGAGGATCATCGCGGGGTCGTCGAGGCTCGTGCTCGCGGGCGCATTGAGGACCGCGGCCGCCGCGACGAGCTGCTCGTAGTCGAGCGCGCCGACCGGGAGCTGCGCGGCATCCGCGCCGATCACGATGCGAGCGCACCCCGCGCCCTCGACCGCCGCACTCGCGGACGCCTCGAGGCTCGCGCCGCTCAGCAGCACGCGCGCGCCAGAATCGCTCAGCTGGAACGCGAGTTCGGGGGCCGACAGGCGCGTGTTGAGCGGGACGAAGATCGCGCCGAGGCGCGCGCTCGCAAACATCGTCTCGACGAATGACGGGTGATTGTTGCCGAGGTACGCGACCCGGTCGCCAGGCTCGACGCCGCGTGCGCGAAGCGCCGACGCGAGGCGGTCGATCCGGTCGGCGAGCTCCTCGTACGTCGTCGGCTCGTCCCGGAAGACGATCGCCGGGCGCCCTCGCGAGGTCACCGCGCGCCGGCGGATCCAGTTCCCGATCCCGTCCGGGGCCATCGCGGGCGACTCAGGCGTAGACGCGGGAGATCGACTCGAGCACGACCGCGGGGCGCTCCTGTCCTTCGATCTCGATGACGCCGTCGACGTGCAGCTGGTAGCCGCCCTTGACCTCGGCGACCGTTTTGAGGGTCGCGCGCAGTCGCACGTTCGCCCCGGCCGGCACGGGCGCGGTGAAGCGCACGCGGTCGAGCCCGTAGTTGACGAGGGTCGAGGCGTCTGAGACCTCGAGGAGCTCGGACCACATCGGGATGAAGAGCGCGAGCGTGAGGAAGCCGTGCGCGATCGTGCCGCCGAATGGGCCGTCCGCGGCCGCGACCGGGTCGACGTGGATGTACTGGTGGTCGCCGGTCGCGTCGGCGAACGTGTTGATCCGCTCCTGCGACACGTTGATCCACGAGGAGGCCCCGAGGTCGGTGCCCTCGAGCGCGGGGAGTTCGGCGATGGTCGTCGTCGTGCTGGCCATGGTGGTCCTTTCGTTGCGAGTGCCGGGCGATTCGGCCCGCTCAGCCTGCGAGGCCGAGGAGGTTGATCGCGTTGTCCTTGAGGATCTTGGGGCGGACCTCGTCCTTGAGGTCGAGCGCGGCGAAGTCGCCGAGCCAGCGCTCGGGGGTGAGCACCGGGAAGTCGCTGCCGAAGAGCACCTTGTGCTGCAGGTACGAGTTCGCGGCGCGCACGAGCTGCGGCGGGAAGTACTTGGGGCTCCACCCCGACAGGTCGATCCAGGCGTTCGCCTTGTGGGTCGCGACGGAGATCTGCTCGTCGACCCACGGGACGCTCGGGTGCGCGAGCACGATCTGCAGCCGCGGGTGGTCGGCGAGGACGTCGTCGAGGAGCATCGGGTTCGAGTAGCGCGTCTTGAAGCCGTAGCCGCCGGGGGTGCCCGCGCCGACGCCGGTCTGCCCCGTGTGGACGATGACCGGGACGCCGAGCGTCTCGAGGGCGGCCCACAGCGGGGCAAGCGCCTCGCTCTGCGGGTCGAAGCCCTGCACGGTGGGGTGGAGCTTGAAGCCCTGGGCGCCGTGCTCGTGCACGAGCGCGGCCGCGAGATCGACCGCCCGCTCGCCCTGGAGGGGATCGATCGAGGCGAACGGGATGAGGACGTCAGCGTGGTCGGCGGCCTGCTCGATGATCTCGGTGCTCGGAATCGGCGGGTGCCCGAGGGCCGTCTCGGAGTCGACCGTGAAGACGACGGCCGCCATGCGGCGCTCGCGGTAGTACTCGGCGACGCCGGCGAGGTCCGGATTCGGGCCGTCCTGGCGGAAGTACTTCGCGAGCGCGGCCGCGAGCTCGTCGGGCAGCGAGCGGTGTCCGTCGGACCCGATCTCGATGTGGACGTGCGTGTCGATCGTGTCGATCGCGTCGAGGTCGATCTCTGGCCGGTACATGCGGTGTCGCCTCTCGTGCGTCAGCTCGCGGCGCTGCGGTCGAGCTCGGGCGGGAGCGCGGGCCACGGCGGTTCACCGACCGACTGCGCCTGGCTCGCGAGCTGCGCACCGAGCTCGCGCTCGATGTCCTCGGCGCCCCAGCCGCCTTCGTGGTAGTACGACGCGATCGCCTCGGGGTGGCTCCACAACTGGATGCGGTCGCCGCCGACGCCGATCGCCTGTCCGGTGATCGACTGCGCGGCATCGGACGCGAGCCACACGACGACCCCCGCGACATCCTCGGGCGTCCCGAAGCCGAGTCCCTCGCGGAAGAACGCCGGCATGGCCTCGCCGCGATCCGCGGCCTCGACGGCCGCCGCGAAGTACGGGATCGTCTTCGTCATCGCGGTCGCGGCGACTGGGATGACGGCGTTCGCGGTCACCCCCGCCTTCCTCATCTCGATCGCCCAGGTGCGCACCATCCCGACGATGCCGGCCTTCGCGGCGGCGTAGTTCGTCTGGCCGAAGTTGCCGCGCTGGCCGGTGGGGGAGCCGATCGCGATGATCCGGCCCGCGATCTCGTGCTCCTTGAAGTAGGCGAAGGCGGCGCGCGCCATCGTGAACGTGCCGCG
>DATMGN010000018.1:0-6312 GCA_035555435.1 Microbacteriaceae bacterium
GGCCGAGGCTCAGACGTAGCAGCCTGCCGCGGCGTATCCGATGCTCGGAGCGGTTGCGATCGTGTCGTTGGCCAGCACCTTCGCCGACCCGTAGAAGTGGTATTCGGAAGCGCCGGTGCCTGGCCACCAGTACCCGGCATAGTTGCTGATGCTGATCCACACGGTGTGTGAGACATCACCGGTCGTGATGCTCTCAACGAACACGTGAGACGAGCCGCTGCATCCGAGGCCACCGCCATGCCAGGTCGCCGCGCTCGCAGGAAGCGCGACGCCGAGTGCAATGAGCGGTGCTGCCACGACTGCTGCAGCGATCATGAGAAGCCGTCGTTTCATGCTGCAGTCCAATCTGTGATGGTGAACTGAATTGGCCGCGAATACAGTGGAAGCTCCAACAAATTGGAAGCGTTCAGAGGCGGGACTGGCTGATGAGGCTGCGGACCAGAAGCTGGAGCTTGGGTGCTCTCGGTGTCGGCGCCTGCCTGGTTCTCGTCGGTTGCGCCGACGTCGGCCCGAGCCCGACTCCCAGCCTGAATGACCTGTCCGATGAGCAGCTGGCGCAGTCGACGCTCGACCAGGCATGGACGCAGTTCGCGGCGCGTTTTCCCGACGTCGAGCGTCCCAGCATCGAGCGCGTGCGGTACATCGACATCGGTGAATGGCCCACGGTGATCGGCGACTGCATGCACACCGAAGGCTTCACCCAAGTGGGCGTCAACGCCTTCGGCGACGGCATCGACTTCGGAGAGGTCCCGGCCGAGCAGGAAGAAGCGTTCGAGCTGGCCCGGTATGTCTGCACGGCCCGATACCCGCTCGACCCGAAGATCAGCCGCCCGCTGGACGACGACCAGATCTCCAGGCTGTACGACTACTACGTGGGTGAGCACATCAAGTGCCTCGAAGAGCTCGGCTACACGATTCCCGAGCCGCCGACCAGGCAGTCGTTCATCGAGACCTACGCCACGCAGCCATGGCTACCGATCCAGTTCGCAGCACAACAGGCCCGCGCGCTCGGAATGGACGCCATGGTGGAGATGATGCGGACGTGCCCACAATTGCCTGAAGGGCTCTGGAACTAGCCGCCGCTGCCGCGAAGCGGCAGCTGAGCGCCGGCGCGCTGAGGGTTCTCCCGTTCGCACCCGCTGGCTAGGGTTTCGTGGGAGGATCACCGCTGCCGAGAGGGGTCGCATGAGCTCGTCATCGAAGCGTTCGAAGTCGCGCGCGCGCTGGTGGGTCGGCGGCGTTCTCGGCGGGATCGTACTTCTGGCCGCGGGCGCGGCCGTGGGGTGGGCCGGCAGCACCGTCTTCGCGCCGCCGCCCGATGTGCTCGATTCGACGCCGTACACGACGGCCGAGGTCGTTCAAGGCGAAGTCGGGTCGAGCATCAACCTGAACACGGTCGCCGAGTGGAAGTCGATCCCGATCGCCGCGAACCTCGCCAGCGGCACGGTGACCTCGGTCGCCGTCGGGCCGGGCCAAGAGGTCGGTGTGGGCTCCGTGCTCTACGCGGTCAACCTGCGACCGGTGGTCATCGCGCAAGGCGCCGTTCCGGCGTTCCGCAGCCTCGCCCGGGACACGGTGGGCGCCGACGTCGCCCAGCTGCAGGCGATGCTCACGCAGCTGGGCTTCTACAGCGGCGATGTCTCCGGCGACTTCGGCTGGCGCACCCAGCAGGCCGTGGAGGACTGGCAGGCAAGTCTCGGTCTGGATGACGATGGTGTGGTGCAGGCGGGCGATCTCGTGTTCGTACCCACGCTGCCCACCAGGATCTCGCTGGACGCGGAGAAGGTCGTGCGGGGCGCGTCGATCGGCGCCGGCGATCCGGTGATCTCGGGCCTGCCGGCGGCGCCGGGGTTCCGTGTGCCGGTCACGGACGCGCAGTCGGCGATGATGCCGGACGGTACCCGGGTGGAGATCACGGGGCCGAACGGTGAGGCTTGGGAAGGCTTCGTGACCGACCGGGTCGCACAGCAGCAGGGCGGCACCATCGACGTGATCCTGTCCGGGCCGGACGGCGCGCCCGTCTGCGGCGCCGACTGCGGGTCCATCTCGGTCACGGAGCAGTCGCTCCTGCGGTCCCGGATCGTGACCGTCGAGACGGTCACGGGGCTGACGGTGCCGAGCGCCGCGCTCGTGTCGCGCGCCGATGGCACGATCGCGGTCGTCGAGGAGGACGGCACCGAGCATCGCGTCACGGTCGTCACGAGCGCGCGCGGCATGTCCGTCATCGAGGGTGTCAGCGCGGGTACGCGCGTGCGCGTGCCGGTGAGCGGGACCTGAGGCGATGCCGGCGCTGCTGGAAGCTCAGGGCCTGACCTTCGGCTACGAGCGGGATGCACCGCTGCTGTCCGAGTGGTCGGCGTCGTTCGACGCGGACGAGGTCGTCGCGATCACCGGTCCGTCGGGTCGCGGCAAGTCGACGCTGCTCTACCTGCTGGGCCTGATGCTCGCCCCGGGGGCGGGTGAGATCCTCATCGATGGCACGCCCGTCCAGTCGCTGCCCGACCGGGCTCGGGCCAGGCTGCGCGCCGAGCAGTTCGGGTTCGTGTTCCAGGACGCGGCGCTGGACGCGAGCCGCACGGTGCTGGACAACGTGCTCGAGACGACCCTGTATCGCGGCGAGTCGCGCGCGGCCGCCGTTCCCATCGCCGAGGAGCTGCTGGAGCGCTTCGGGGTGCAGCTGCGCGCCGAGGCGAAACCCGGCCAGGTCTCCGGCGGGCAGGCGCAGCGCATCGCTCTGTGCCGCGCGCTGCTGGGAAGCCCGCGGATCCTGCTGGCCGACGAGCCGACCGGGAACCTAGACCCGGCCTCCTCCGACGTGGTCATCGACGCCTTCCACGCGCACGCGGCGAGCGGCGCGGCGGTCATCGTCGTCACGCACGACCCGACACTGGTCGCGCGATGCGATCGGAGCATCACCCTGTGAACGCCGCCATCCGTCGACTCGGCGGCGTGATCCGCGAGGCCTTCGCGGCCGCCTGGTCCAGCCCGATCGCCTCGGTCGCGACCGTCATCATGGTCGCCGGCCTCTGCGTCACGGTCTTGCTCACCACTGGCCGCACGGTCGGCGCGGAGCAGGCGGTGCTGGGCTCCATCGACTCCGCCGGCACCCGGGCGATCGTCGTGCGCGCCGACGCGTCCGCGGGGCTGACCAGTTCGGTGATGGGCCGGCTGTCGACGCTCGACGGCGTCGAATGGTCCGGCGCCTTCGGACCCGCCCACGACGTGACGAACGCGGCCATCCCCGACGGGACGAAGGTCGCCGCCCGATTCGCCTACGGCGCGCACCTGACCGCGATCGGGATCCCCGAATCCCAGGCGCTTCCCGGCTCGACCGCCTGGGGCACCGCCCTGGCGCTCGGCCTGCTCGGCCTGCCAGACGACGCCGGCGCGG
Organism: Microbacteriaceae bacterium; assembly: GCA_035555435.1. GTDB lineage: Bacteria > Actinomycetota > Actinomycetes > Actinomycetales > Microbacteriaceae > 73-13. The sequence continues at coordinate 3,392 of DATMGN010000018.1, forward strand.
TGATCACCCAGACGGGGGCCGACTACACGGTCGCGGGCCGGATCGACCTACCGGACTGGCTGACGTTCTTCGAACCCGCGCTCTTCGTGCCCAGGCCCCAGGCGGACGCGGAGCCGGTCGCCGTGCTCGTCGTCATCGCCGAGCGCCCCGACCTCGTCTCCGCCGTCTCGGCCGCCGTCCAGTCGGTCCTGGCCGTCGACGATCCGTCCAAGATCACCATCACCACCAGTGAAACGCTCGCCCAGCTGCGCGCGCTCGTGCAGGGCCAGCTCGGCGCCTTCGGCCGAGGTCTGGTGCTGCTCATCCTCGCTGTCAGCGGCCTGCTCGTCGCCGCGATCCTCACCGGCCTGGTCACCCTGCGCCGCAAGGACTTCGGACGCCGCCGCGCGCTCGGCGCCACCCGCGGGCTGATCGTGGGCATCCTGCTCACCCAGACACTCGCCCTCGCGATCCTCGGCGCGGCACTCGGCACCGGCATCGCGACCGCTGTGCTCGCCTTCAGCGGTGACCCGCTGCCGGGCATCGCATTCACCGTCTCGATCGGCATTCTCGCGATCGCGGTCAGCGTGATCGCGGCATTGATTCCCGCGTTGGTCGCCGCCCGCCGTGATCCGATCCGAGAGCTGCGGGTGCCGTAGTACCGCGCGTACCTCACTGTTCGCCGACTTCCACGTGGTTGGCGCGATCCGAACCCAGGTTGGACCTGGGTCGCAGGTTCCGGCGCCCGCAACCCAGGTCCGCGGAGAGGGGGCCTTATGGTGTTCCGTTGATGCAGTAGGCGTATGTCTCTGGATCGTCGAGGGCGCCATTCGTCGACACGGTCCAGTAGCCGCCACCCGCGACATTGGAGCTCTTCGTCGTCACCTTCCAGATCGCCCCATTCGTGAACGTCGCCACGCCGCCGCCGGGAGCGACATGGTTCGTAGAGCCAGTCGAGTAGGCGCGCGAGACACCGGTCTGGTGCGGTGTGCAGTTCTGCAGACCGCCATCCCAGACATCCGCGAACGCGGTTGCGGCGGGCGCGACCAGCGCGATCGCGGCCGCGATGCCGAGGCCGGCAGCGAGGTTTCGAATCCTCATGCTGGGTCCTTTCGTTTCGATCGCGAGCTCGTCAGGTGCAGTAGGGGGTCGGTCCCGCGGTGAAGGTGCCGTACGTCTCCGCTTTCCAGCTAGCAGCTGTCGAGTTCGAGACGCTGTAGTGGTAGTAGCCGTACTCCCAGTCCCACTTCTGCGAGGCGATGAAGTGCGTGACCTGCGGGTGAGAGGTGGTGGTCTCCAGCGACACGGCGCTCGCGCCTCCGGGACAGTTCTTGTAGCCGCTCACGGTGAGAGCGGAGGCCGGTATCGCCACGCCCAGCGCGGCAACCAGCCCAATTGCGGCTCCGGCCAGGAGCACATTCTTCTTGCGCATGATTCTCCTCTGCCCTTCTTCGACGTCGAAGACATGCGCTCTGCCTACTCCCCTGTCAGGGAATTCTCAAGGTTTCGTAAGCTCGCGCCGAGGCGCCATCATGCCGAGCGCAGAGTCGCTTCAGCCGAAGAGGTCCGGTGGATATTGCGGGCACTTGGAGGAAATCTCCTGCCACATCTCGTCCGAGGTGACCTTCGTGGGAACGTCCGCGTATACGTTCCAGGCCGCGACGCCCTTGTTCTCGACGAACACCTCGAGGGTGGGTGCATCCGGCACCACCAGGCCGAATGACTCGAGGCACGGGGCGAGCACATCGCGGGTGTAGGCGTACAGCACGGCTAGTTGGTCGTCGTTCAGTGGCTGGAGGTACTTCGGATCGATCGGGTACTTGATCGTGCATGTGTAGTACGCGATCGCGTATGCCTCGCCCTGCTCGCCCGTCACCTCCGAGCGTATGCCGCCGTCGGCCAATGCCTCCGCCTCGAAGCCGTCTTCGGCGAGGCAGGCGACAACTGCCGGCGCCCACTCCGAGGGGGTAACCACCCGAACCACATCCACCTCAGGACGCTCGGCATCGGGGTACTGGTTCGTCACCCGGGACCACGCATAGTCCTCGGGCGACTGGGTCGACGAGCCCGGGTCCGTCGTCTCGGGTGCGGACGCCCCCGGCGCCGAACAAGCCGCGAGTAGAGCCGCCAGCGCCCCGACCAGCACCACGCTCAAGGCCGTACGCCGGAGTCTCATGCTCTTCACACTACGACGCCTGCTGTGCACGGCCAACGATGCGGCCTCCGGGCACTCCTCTCAGCGGAACGAATCGCGATTGCTCAGCCGATACAGCCGATCCCCCAGGAGGAAAACGATCCCGACGAGTCGATCGTGACTTGGACGGGACCGTAGAGCGTGGGTGCCCAACCAGTCAAGGTGCCCGATCCCGCGGGATGCCTGACCTCTTTTGTGAGGATTCCGACCTGGTGGAGATGCTTGGTGGAGGCCGAGGAGTTCGCCGAAGACCACGAATGTCCCGTGCACCAGGTTCCGACCACCTGGTCTTGGAGCTGCGCGAATGCCGGCAGGGGCGCGAGAGTGACGATTCCGAGTGCGACCGCAGCGGCAGCAGCGCCTGCCACGATCCGCTTCTTCTTGATCATGTCTTCTATTCCGCTTCTTCAAGCGGGGCATGATATAAGCCTGGATGGTAGCGATTGCCAAGATGAAAGGCCATAGGAACGTGCATTCGAGCCGCGCTCTAGGTGCCAATACGTCACGCCGCAACAAGCGGGCTGTTGGGGCCTTGATGGTCGCTGGCGCAGCACTGGTCCTATCGGGGTGCGCGGTCGCGGTCCCCTCCGGATCACCAGTCCTGCTACCGGAGGGCCGCAGCCTCTCCTCGGCCGGAAACGACCTCTATGACTGCATTACGGAGAAGGGCTGGGATGTGACCCTCCGATGGGATGGCGGTGTCGAGGCGTCAACCGAAACAATCCCTCAAGAACAGTACAACCTGTAC
>DATMGN010000019.1:0-80548 GCA_035555435.1 Microbacteriaceae bacterium
ACCGCGGAGGCGGTCGCGCACGGGGCGGACGAGATCGACATGGTGATCGATCGCGGCGCGTTCCTCGCCGGTCGCTATGCGCTTGTCTTCGACCAGATCGCCCGGGTGAAGGAGGCGTGCCGGCGACTCGACGGCAGCGCCGCGTCGCTCAAGGTGATCCTGGAGACCGGTGAGCTGAACACCTACGACAACATCAAGCGGGCCTCGTGGCTCGCAATCCTCGCCGGTGCGGACTTCATCAAGACCTCGACGGGCAAGGTCTCGCCCGCGGCGACGCTGCCGACGACGCTCCTCATGCTCGAGGTCGTGCGCGACTGGCACCGCGCGACCGGCGAGCGCATCGGGGTCAAGCCCGCGGGCGGCATCCGCTCGTCGAAGGACGCGGTGAAGTACCTCGTCACCGTCGCCGAGACGGTCGGCGAGGAGTGGCTGCAGCCGCACCTGTTCCGCTTCGGCGCGTCGAGCCTGCTCAACGACGTGCTCCTGCAACGCCAGAAGCTCGCGACCGGCCACTATTCGGGGCCCGACTACGTCACGATCGACTGACGTCGACACCAGATCGATCCACGGAGAAACCATGAGCTTCCTCGAGTACGCATCGGCTCCCGAGTCGCGCGCGATCCTCAACCTGCGGGACGAGTACGGTCTGTTCGTCGATGGCGAGTTCCGTGCCGGCGCGGGCGGCACCTTCGAGACGATCTCGCCCGCGGATGAGACCCGGATCGCGACGATCGCGGCGGCGGATGAACGCGATGTCGACACGGCGGTCGATGCGGCCCGTCGCGCGTATGAGACGACGTGGTCGCGGATGAGCGGGCGAGACCGCGGCAAGTACCTGTTCCGCATCGCGCGGCTGGTGCAGGAGCGCGCACGCGAGCTCGCGGTCGCGGAGAGCCTCGACAACGGCAAGCCGATCAAGGAGAGCCGCGACGTCGACGTCCCGCTCGTGGCGGCCTGGTTCTTCTACTACGCGGGGTGGGCCGACAAGCTCGACTATGCGGGGGCCGGTGCCTCCCCGCGCGCGCTCGGCGTCGCGGCGCAGGTGATTCCGTGGAACTTCCCGCTCATGATGCTCGCGTGGAAGATCGCGCCGGCGCTCGCCGCGGGGAACACGGTCGTGCTGAAGCCCGCCGAGACGACGCCGCTGTCGGCGCTCCTGTTCGCGGAGATCCTGCAGCAGGCCGACCTGCCGGCCGGCGTTGTCAACATTGTGACGGGCGCCGGGGCGACGGGCGCCGCGCTCGTGCGTCATGCGGGCGTCGACAAGGTCGCGTTCACCGGCTCCACGGGCGTGGGCCGGGACATCGCGCGAGCCGTCGCCGGCACGCCCAAGCGGCTCACGCTCGAGCTCGGGGGCAAGGCGGCGAACATCGTCTTCGACGACGCCCCGATCGATCAGGCGATCGAGGGCATCGTCAACGGGATCTTCTTCAACCAGGGCCACGTGTGCTGCGCGGGCAGCCGCTTGCTCGTCCAGGAGTCGGTCCACGACGAGGTCGTCGAGCGCCTCAAGTCGCGGCTGTCGACGCTGCGGCTCGGCGACCCGCTCGACAAGAACACCGACATCGGCGCGATCAACTCGCGCGCGCAGCTCGATCGCATCCGCGAGCTCAGCCGGATCGGCGAGGAGGAGGGGGCGACCCGCTGGAGTGCCGAGTGCGAGATCCCGGCCCAGGGGTTCTGGTTCGCGCCGACGATCTTCACGGACGTCCAGGCGAGCCACCGGATCGCACGCGAGGAGATCTTCGGCCCGGTGCTTTCGGTCCTGACCTTCCGCACCCCGGATGAGGCGATCGCGAAGGCGAACAACACGCCCTACGGCCTGTCGGCGGGGATTTGGTCGGAGAAGGGGTCGCGCATCCTCGCGGTCGCGGACAAGCTGCGCGCGGGCGTGGTCTGGGCCAACACCTTCAACCGCTTCGACCCGTCGAGCCCGTTCGGCGGCTACAAGGAGTCCGGCTTCGGCCGCGAGGGCGGTCGCCACGGGCTGCTCGCCTACCTCAAGGCAGGAGCACAGCAGTGAGCAAGCGATTGACCGTGCCGAAGACCTACAAGCTCTTCATCGGCGGCGCCTTCCCGCGCAGCGAGTCGGGCCGCACGTACGAGATCGTGTCCGCCTCGGGCGACTTCCTCGCCAACGCGTCGCGCGGCTCGCGCAAGGACGCGCGGGATGCCGTCGTCGCCGCGCGCGGCGCGGTCGCCGGGTGGTCCGGTGCGACGGCGTACAACAGGGGGCAGGTGCTCTACCGCGTGGCCGAGGTGCTCGAGGGTCGACGGGCGCAGTTCGTCGACGAGATCGTCGCGCAGCAGGGCGTGACTGCGGCGGCGGCGGGCGCCCAGGTCGACGAGGCGGTCGACACGTGGGTCTGGTACGCGGGCTGGTGCGACAAGTACGCGCAGGTCGCGGGCAACGCGAATCCCGTAGCGGGCCCCTACTTCAATATCTCGGTGCCGGAGCCGACCGGCGTCGTCGCCGTCGTCGCGCCCCAGGACAGCGCCTTGCTGGGTCTCACCCGGGTGCTCGCCCCCGCGCTCGTCGCCGGCAACACGGTCGTCGTGATCGCTTCCGAGGCGTTCCCGCTCTCGGCCATCAGCCTCGCCGAGGTGCTCGCGACCTCCGACGTGCCGGGCGGCGTCGTCAATGTCCTGACAGGCTCCCCGGCCGAGATCGCGCCGTGGCTCGCCTCGCATGATGACGTCAACGCGCTCGACCTCACGGGCGCGGGGGAGATCGACTGGATCGAGCTGCAGATCGCGGCGGCCGAGACGCTCAAGCGGGTCATCGGGCCCGTGGCGGGGCGAGATGCGGCCGCCGCGAGCCTGGAGCGGATCACCGTGCTGACCGAGACGAAGACGGTCTGGCACACGAAGAGCCGCGTGTGACCTTCCCGGCTCAGCCGGTCGTGTAGCCGCCGTCGATCGGCAGGATCACGCCGGTGATCGTCGCCGCACCCGGCGACAGCAGGAACACGATCGCCGCCGCGATCTCCTCGGGCGTGGAGGAGCGGCCGATCGGGTGGCTGTGCCGGATGCCTTCGACGACTTCGTCGCGCACTTCGCCGGCCGGCGGCAGGAAGTCGTCCATGAAGCCCGTCTCGATGTGGCCGGGCGCGACCGCGTTGACACGGACACCGCGTTCTGCGAATTCGATCGCGGCGTGCCGCGTGATCTGGTGGACCGCGCCCTTCGTCGCACCGTAGAGCAGCTGGTTCGGCATACCGATGAGGCCCGACATCGAGCCCGTGTTGACGATTGCCCCCCTCGAGGCGACGAGTGCCGTCTCGGCCGCCTTGATGTGGACGAACGGCCCCCGGGCGTTGGTGCGCATGACGGAGTCCCACAGCTCGACGGACGTCTCGGCGATTGGGGTGAGGTTGAAGCGAGCCGCATTGTTGACGAGTCCGGTGAGCCCGCCGAAGCGTGTCAGCGCGACGCGGACCGCTTCCTGCGCGGTCGCCTCCTCGCCGACGTCGCCGACGACGACCGCGACGTCGTCGCTCGCGAGCTCCTGCACCCGGGGGTCGATGTCCTCCGCGACGACGTTGCCGCCCGCGGCGACGAGCGCGCGCACGACGGCGGCGCCGACACCCCCGGCTGCACCCGTGACGATCGTGACCGACTGCTGACCCACTGGTGCCTCCTCGCACGATCGGACGGCCCTACTCTGTCATACGCAGAACGCGATGGGGGGAGCGCACGCGATGGGCGAGATCGTGGGGATCGTGCTGGTGCCGCTGCTCGCGGTCATCGCGCCGCTGGTCGCCCGGCTCGTCTCCCGCTGGCTGGTGCTCCCCGTCATCGTCCTCGAGATCCTGCTCGGCATCGCGGTCGGACCGAGCGGACTCGGCTGGGTGCAGTCGAGCATGTTCGTCTCGATGCTGTCGGAGATCGGACTCGCGATGCTGTTCTTCGTCGCGGGCACGGAGATCGACTTCCGCGCCATCGCCGGGCGCCCGCTTCGCCGCTCCGTCATCGCGTGGGGGATCTCGTTCGCGCTCGCGCTCGGCATCGGACTGCTGCAGTTCTCCGGCTGGGAGGCGGCGATCGTCATCGCCGTCGCGCTCAGTTCGACGGCGCTCGGCGCGGTCCTGCCGATCATCCGCGACGCGGGGCTGCTCGGCACCCCGTTCGGCACCGCGGTCTCGGCCGTGGGCGCGGTCGGCGAGTTCGGTCCGCTCATCGCCATCTCGCTCTTCCTGGGCAGCCGGGACCTCGGCACGTCGAGCATCGTGCTGTTCGCGTTCGTCGCCGTCGCGATCGTGCTCGTCTGGCTCTCGGTCCGGCTGCCGCACCGCGGCGTGCACCGGCTCGTGTCGGCGACGCTGAACACGACCGCGCAGTTCGCCATCCGGCTCATCCTGCTGATCCTCGCGGCGCTCGTCGCCCTCTCGCTGCTGCTCGATCTCGACATCCTGCTCGGCGCCTTCTGCGCGGGCGTGATCTGGCGCATCGTCATCGCGCGTGCACCGGAGGCGGATCGCGAGCTCGTCTCGGCGAAGATCGACGGACTCGCGTTCGGCTTCCTCATCCCGATCTTCTTCATCAGCACCGGTATCGGCTTCGACCTCGCAGCGCTGCTGGCGGAGCCGATGCTCCTGCTGCTCGCGCTCGCGATGTTCGTCGCGCTCTTCGTGGTCCGGGGCCTCCCGGCGCAGCTCGCCGCGCCGCGCGGCGCCTCGGGGCGGGACCGGTTTCGCCTCGCGCTCTATGCCGCGACGGGCCTGCCGCTCATCGTCGCGGTCACGGCGATCGGCCAGGACGCAGGCGTGCTCTCGGCGGGTGTGGCTTCCGCGCTCGTCGCCGCGGGCATGCTCTCGGTCCTGGTGTTTCCGCTGCTCGCCGCGATCGGCCGTCCGGCCGCGCCAGTCAGCCGCGGTTTCGAGGAGTCGATCATCGTCGTCGATGATGAGTCGACGCGGTAGGCGGGGGCGCTCCGGCGCTGCGCTATACTCGACAGGTTGGTTTTTCAGCCGACATGCGCCTGTAGCTCAACGGATAGAGTATCTGACTACGGATCAGACGGTTGGGGGTTCGAATCCCTCCAGGCGCACCAGGGCCTCCATCTCGATGGGGGCCTTTCTCGTTGGCACTCAACCCGATCGAGTGCTAGCCTGAGGATTGGCACTCGACCCGCTCCAGTGCTAACCAGCAGTCGTAGAAAGAGGTCTCAACCGTGTCGGTTTCCATCAAGCCGCTCGAGGATCGTATCGTCGTCAAGCAGGTCGAGGCGGAGAACACCACCGCCTCCGGCCTCGTCATCCCCGACACCGCCAAGGAGAAGCCGCAGGAGGGCGAAGTCGTCGCCGTCGGCCCGGGCCGTGTCGATGACAACGGCAACCGCATCCCGGTCGACGTCGCCGTCGGCGACCGCGTCATCTACTCGAAGTACGGTGGCACGGAGATCAAGTTCGGCGCCGACGAGTTCCTCGTGCTGTCGGCACGGGACGTGCTCGCCGTCGTCGTGCGGTGACATCCGGCGAACTCGATTCGCGAACGCCCGCGGGACCTGACTCCCGCGGGCGTTCCGCATTCGCGTCCGGGCTCGCGTTCGCGGTCGGCTCGTACCTGCTCTGGGGCGTCCTCCCGGGGTACTTCGTCCTGCTCGATCCGACCGGCCCGATCGAGATCGTCGCCTGGCGGATCGTCCTCTCGCTCGCGTTCTGCCTCGTCCTGATCGCGATCGTCCGAGGTTGGCGTCGGCTCGGCGTCATCCTGCGCGATCGTCGGTCGATGGCCTGGCTGCTGCTCGCGGGGTGCCTCGTCACCGTCAACTGGACCGTCTTCGTCTTCGCGGTGGTCACCGGGCACGTCGTCGAGGGGGCGCTCGGGTACTTCATCAATCCCATCGTCACCGTCCTCCTCGGGGTGCTGCTGCGGGAGCGGCTGAACCCGATCCAGTGGACCGCGGTCGGCATCAGCGGCGTCGCCGTCATCGTGCTCGCCATCGGTTATGGCTCCTTCCCCTGGATCGCCGTCGCGCTCGCGCTGAGCTTCGGTTTCTACGGGCTCGTCAAGAACCGCGTGGGCGGGCGCGTCGATGCGATGAGCGGGCTCGCGATCGAGACAGGCTTCGTCACCCCGCTCGCGGTCGGCGTGCTGTGCTGGCTCGGTGCGACGAGTGGGCTCACGCTCGGCACCCAAGGGGCCTGGCACACCGTGCTGCTGCTGTGCGCCGGAGCGGTGACCGCGGTGCCGCTGCTGCTGTTCGCGGCGGGCGTCCGGCGACTGCCGCTCAGCGTCGTCGGCTTCGCGCAGTACCTTGCGCCGATCCTGCAGCTCATCACCGGAGTCGTCCTGCTCGGCGAGCCGATGCCGCCGGCGCGCTGGATCGGCTTCGCGATCGTGTGGGTCGCGCTCGGGCTGCTGACGGTCGATATGGTGCGCCGATCGGTGGTGTTCCGCAGAACGTCACGATCCGGCGACGTTACCCGACCGTAACGCATGGGAGTTGAGCCCGATACAGGGCCCCAATAGCCTGGAACCCGCGCTCCCGACAGATTGTCGTGCGCGCCAAACTCTGACACACAAGGAGCAACATGCGTGCTTTCACCAAGGCGACGCTGGGCGGGATGGCTCTCGTCGGCTCGGCAGCGCTGGTCCTGAGCGGCTGTGCCGCTCCGGCGCCCGCGCCGACGACCGGTCCCGAGGCGCCCGCCGGCGAGCTGACCCTCAAGATCGGCACCGCGCTGCCGGTCACCGGAAACCTGGCCTTCCTCGGCCCGCCCGAGATCGCGGGCACCGAGTTCGCCGCCGCGGACGTCAACGCCGCGGGTGCGGGCATCACCGTCGAGCTCATCCAGGGCGACTCCGGTGACACCGACAACAAGGCGTACGAGACCGAGGTCCCGCGTCTGCTCGGCGAGGGTGTGTCCGCCATCGTCGGTGCCGCCTCCTCCGGCACGTCGCTCCAGTTCATCGACCAGGTCGTCGGCGCGGACGTCATCATGTTCTCCCCGGCCAACACGTCGGCGGCATTCACGACCTACGACGACAAGGGCCTGTACTTCCGCACCGCGCCCTCCGACGTGCTCCAGGGCGAAGTGCTCGGCAACCTGATCGCCGAGGACGGGGTCAAGAACCTCGGCCTCATCGTGCTCAACGACTCGTACGGCACCGGCCTCGCGCAGTTCGTCACCGAGGCCTTCGAGGCCGCCGGCGGCACCGTCGTCGCGGCGCCGACGTACAACACCGGTGACACCTCGTTCGACGCGCAGGTCTCCGAGGTCCTCGCGGCCGCGCCCGACGCGATCGCGCTGATCACCTTCGAGGAGGTCGCGACGATCGTCCCGACGCTGCTTTCCGCGGGCTTCCCCGGCGACAAGCTCTACTTCGTCGACGGCAACCTCTCGCAGTTCGGCACCAACGACGTCGACCTCGGCGGCTCGATCGCCGGCTCCAAGGGCACCCTGCCGGGTCTGACGATCGACACGATCGCGTCCTTCACGAGCGCGCTCGGTGCATTCTGGGAGGGCGAGGGCAACGAGCCGCTCGCGGACTTCAGCTACGCGGCTGAGTCCTACGACGCGGTCGTGCTGCTCGCGCTCGCCTCGCTCGCGGCCGGCTCGACCGACGCCACGGCGATCGCCGCGAAGCTGCAGGAGGTCTCCGGCGGCTCCGGCAACGGCACCAAGTGCACCACGTTCGCGGACTGCGCGGCCATCATCAACGGTGGCGGCGTCGCGGACTACGACGGTGTCTCGGGTCCGATCACCTTCAACGAGGTGGGCGACCCGACCGAGGCGTCGATCGGCATCTACGAGTACGCGGACGGCAACGACTACGTCGCGTACAACGGCTGATTCCAGCAATCACAGGGAAGGGCCCCGGTCTTCGGACCGGGGCCCTTTCCGTTGGCGTGGTGCGGCTCGAGGTCTCGATACGCGCTGCGCGCTACTCGACCCGCGAACGAACTGCGCGCTACTCGACCCCCGGTTCTCGCGGGTCGAGTAGCCGCGCAGCGGCGTATCGAGACCTCAGGCCCCGAGCGTCCCGAGGTACAGCCCGATGACCTTCGGGTCGTTCAGCAGGTCGCGACCCGTGCCGGTGTAGGCGTCCTTGCCCTGATCGAGCACGTAGCCGCGGTCGCAGATCTGCAGGCAGCGCCTGGCGTTCTGCTCGACCATGATGCAGGTCACGCCGGCCTTGTTGATGTCGGAGACGCGGATGAAGGCCTCGTCCTGGCGCACGGGCGAGAGGCCGGCGCTCGGCTCGTCGAGGAGCAGCACGTGCGGGTCCATCATGAGCGCGCGGCCCATCGCGACCATCTGCCGCTCACCACCGGACAGCGAGCCGGCGCGCTGGTTCAGGCGCTTGCCGAGCTCGGCGAAGATGCTCGTCACGAACTCGAGCCGCTCGGGGTAGGCCTTCGGCCGCTGGTAGAGCCCCATCTGCAGGTTCTCGGCGATCGTCAGCGAGGGGAAGACGTTGTTGGTCTGCGGGATGAAGCCGACGCCCTTCGCGACGAGCTTGTTCGCTTTGAGCCCCGAGATGTCCTCGCCGTTGAGCTTGACGGCGCCGCCGCGGATCTTGACCTGGCCGAAGATCGCCTTGAGCAGCGTCGACTTGCCGGCGCCATTGGGGCCGATGATGCCGATCAGCTCGCCCTTGGCCGCCGTCAGGTTCGCGCCGTTGAGGATGTTGACCCCGGGCAGGTAGCCGGCGGTGAGGTCGGTCACCTCGACGACGTTCTGCGTCTCCTGCTGCGTCACTCGCCCACCCCCTCGGCGTCCTCGATCTGCTCGAGCAGTTCCTGCTCGGCTGCGGTGTGCTCGCCCTTGACCCGCCCGGTCACGACGCCGAGGTCGACGTCCTGGTGCGCGCCGAGGTACGCGTCGATGACGGCCTGCTCCTTCATGACCGTGTCGGGCGGGCCCTCGGCGACGACGCGTCCCTCCGCCATGACGATGACCCAGTCGGCGATGTGGCGCACCATATGCATGTCGTGCTCGACGAAGAGCACGGTCATCCCCTGGTCCTTGAGGTCGAGGATGTGCTCGAGGAGCGACTCCGTGAGCGCCGGGTTGACACCGGCCATCGGCTCGTCGAGCATGACGAGCTCGGGGTCGCCCATGAGCGCGCGCGCCATCTCGAGCAGCTTGCGCTGCCCGCCGGAGAGGCTCGCGGCGAAATCGGCCGACTTCGCGTCGAGCTTGAAGCGCACGAGGAGATCGCGCGCCTTCGCCTCGGTCTCCCCGTCCTGCTTGCGCCACAGGAACGGCAGGAAGCTCGACCAGAATCGCTCGCCGCGCTGGTGCGTCGCCCCGAGCTTCATGTTGTCGAGCACCGTGAGCAGGCCGAGCGCCTTCGTCAGCTGGAACGTGCGGACGAGGCCCATGCGCGCGACGCGGAACGCGGGCACCCCATTGAGCGAGCGCCCGTTGAACGACCACTCGCCCTCGTTCGGCTTGTCGAAGCCGGTCAGCAGGTTGAAGAACGTCGTCTTGCCGGCGCCGTTCGGGCCGATGAGCGCGGTGATCGCGTGCCGGGGGATCTCGACGTGGTCGACGTCGACCGCCGTGAGGCCGCCGAACTGCCGCTTGACGCCGTCCGCGACGAGGATCGGGTCGACCTTCGCGACGCCCGGTCGCACGTCGCCGATGTGCAGGCCCGTGGACTTCGCGCGGCCGACCGCGGCCGTCGGTTCACTTGACAAAGGTCAGCTCCTTCCGATTCCCGAGGATGCCCTGCGGCCGGAAGATGACGAGGAGCATGAGCGCGAGGCCGATGAGGACGAAGACGAGCATCTGCGACTGCTCACCGGACAGGAACGGCAGCACGCCGATGTTCACGAGCGCCGGGAGGATGTTGGACAGGAAGGCGCGGACGACCCAGAAGAGCACGGCGCCGAGCACGGGGCCGAAGATCGTGGCGGCACCGCCGAGCAGCAGCGCGGTCCAGATGTAGAAGGTCTGGGAGGTCACGTAGACGTTCGGGTTGACGTTCGTGCCCATCGCGGTGACGATCCCGCCGAGTGCGATGATGACGCCGCCGACGACGAGCGCCTGCATCTTGAAGGAGAAGACGTTCTTGCCGAGCGCACGCACCGCGTCCTCGTCCTCGCGGATGCCCTTGATGACCCGGCCCCAGGGGCTGCGCATGAGCGCCCAGACGAAGAGCAGCACGACGATGACGACGGCGACTCCGATGATGATGACCCACCACTGGTCGCGCGAGTAGGTCCAGGGGCCGAAGCCGACGTTGCCGCTGAAGTTCGGCAGCGGGTTGGACGCCCGGAAGTCGGTGTGGAAGCCGGAGAGGCCGTCGGCGGAACCGGTGACGGTGCGGAATGCGGTCGTCAGGAAGAGCAGTCGGACGACTTCCGCGGCGGCGATCGTCACGACCGCGAGATAGTCGCCGCGCAACCGGAGCGTCGGGATGCCCAGGATGAGCGCGAAGACGACGGCCGCCGCGATGCCGATGAGCGCCGCGACCCACCAGGGCAGTCCGAAGGTGAGGATCGAGATCGCGAAGCCGTAGGCGCCGACCGCCATGAAGCCCGCGACGCCCATGTTGAGCAGGCCGGTGAAGCCGAAGTGGACGGCGAGGCCGATCGCCGCGAGGACGAAGCCGATCGTCGTGGGGCTGAGGATCTGCGCGGCAGTGTTCGACAGGATCTGCAGGATGTCCATCGCGCTACCCGATTCGCTCTCTGCGGCCGAGGATGCCCTGCGGCCGGAACAGCAGGATCAGGATGAGGATGACGAGCGCCGCGACGTACTTGAGGTCGGCGGGGATCCAGAGGCTCGAGACCTCGACGAGGACGCCGACGATGAGTGAGCCGACGAGCGCGCCGTAGGCCGTGCCGAGTCCGCCGAGGATGACCGCGGCGAACATGAGCAGCAGAATGCCCGAGCCCATGTCCCACTTGATGCCGGGGCGGAAATAGGCCCACAGGACGCCGCCGAGGCCCGCGAGCGCGCCCGCCAGGATCCACACGAAGCGCACGACCCGGTCGACGTCGATCCCGCTCGCGGCCGCGAGCGAGGCGTTGTCGGAGACCGCGCGCGTCGCCTTGCCGATCCGGCTGCGCTGCAACCAGATGGCGAACGCGATGATGACGACGACCGAGGTCGCCATGCTGATGATGTCGACGATGGTGAGCCGGACGGTGCCGAAGAGGTTGAGCGATTCTGGCACCGAGCCGGGGAGCTGGATCGTGCCGCCGCCGATGAACATCTGGAAGACGTAGCGCAGCACGAGCGAGAGGCCGATCGAGACGATCATGAGCTGCACGAGCCCGAGACCCTTGCGCCGTAGTGGTCGCCACAGGCCGGTGTCGAGGAGATAGCCGAACGCGGCGGAGGCGGCGACGGCGATCGGGATGGCGACCCAGAGCGGCCATGGGATGACGACCGCGAAGAGGTACGCCATGAGCGCGCCGAAGGTGACCATCTCGGCGTGCGCGAAGTTCGAGATGCCGGTCGTGCCGTAGACGAGCGAGAGGCCGATCGAGGCGAGCGCGAGCATGAGGCCGAAGTTGAGGCCGTTGATGAGGCGCTCGACGAGCTGGTCGAAGAAGCTCGTCGTATGGCGTTCTCCTGCGCCGATGAAGAAGTTGACGGAGACCCGCCCGCCCGGGCCGACGGTGACCTCCTTGACGTTCGGCGTCTCGTCGGCGCCGGTTTCGTCGACGACGGCGATGCCCTCGGGCAGGGTCGACTCATCGAGCGCGACGACGTAGTCGGCGTTCTTCTCGGGGACGGCGACCGACCACTTGCCGTCGGCGTCGGTCTCGACCGTCTGCGCGCCGCCGGGGCCGTCGACGGTGATCACGATGTCGGGGAGCGGCTCGCCGTCGAGTCGCACGTTGCCGCTCACCCGGTAGGGGTCGCCTTCTGCGGCGTGCGCGGGCGGCGCCGCCGAGAGGGTGGCCCAGAGCGCGAAGAGCACGCCCGCGATCGCGATGAGTGCCGTGCCGAGCCGTCGTCGCCGCGCGAGCGCGAACGTCGAGTGCTGGTTGAGCATGCGTTGTACCGTATCCGCCGTTTGTTGCCTCGGTGTTACCGTCTCGTCCGCGGTCCTCTTCGACCGGAATGTCGGGTAGCCCTAGGACGTTAGCATTGAGCATGGCTGATCACGACCCCTTCGGCTTCGTCGGACTGACGTATGACGACGTCATGCTGCTCCCCGGTCACACGGATGTGATTCCGTCGGAAGCGGACACGGCGTCGCGGCTCACGCGACGCATCAGCCTCAGCACCCCGCTGCTGTCCGCAGCGATGGACACCGTGACCGAGTCGCGGATGGCGATCGCGATGGCGCGCCAGGGCGGGATCGGCGTGCTGCACCGCAACCTGTCGATCGAGGACCAGGCGGCGCACGTCGACAAGGTCAAGCGCAGCGAGTCGGGCATGATCTCCAACCCCGTGACGACGACACCCGACGCGACCGTCGCCGAAGTCGACCGGATCTGCGGCCAGTTCAAGGTCTCCGGCCTGCCCGTCGTCGAGGGCGACGGCCGGCTCGTCGGCATCATCACCAACCGCGACATGCGTTTCGTCTCCCCGTTCGAGAAGGACACGACGCTGGTCCGCGACGTCATGACGAAGGCGCCGCTCATCACCGCGCCCGTCGGCGTCGACGCGAACGCCGCGATGGCCCTGCTCGCGCAGCACCGGGTGGAGAAGCTCCCGCTCGTCGACGAGGACGGCCGGCTCGGCGGCCTCATCACCGTGAAGGACTTCGAGAAGAGCGAGAAGTATCCCAACGCGACGAAGGACGCGGAGGGCCGGCTGCGGGTCGCCGCGGCGATCGGCTTCTTCGGTGACGCTTGGGACCGCGCAGAGGCGCTGCGCGACGCCGGGGTCGACGTCATCATCGTGGACACCGCGAACGGCGACTCGCGAGGCGTGCTCGACATCGTCTCCCGGCTGAAGTCGGACGCGTCGTTCGCCGGCGTCGACATCATCGGCGGCAACGTGGCGACCCGTGAGGGTGCCGCGAACCTCGTCTCGGCGGGTGTCGACGCGGTCAAGGTCGGGGTCGGTCCCGGCTCGATCTGCACGACGCGCGTCGTCGCCGGTGTCGGCGTCCCGCAGGTCACCGCCGTCTACGAGGCGTTCCTTGCGGCGCGAGAGCAAGACGTGCCCGTGATCGCCGACGGCGGCCTCCAGTATTCGGGCGATATCGCGAAGGCGCTCGTCGCGGGCGCCGAGTCCGTCATGCTCGGCTCGCTGCTCGCCGGCACCGATGAGGCCCCCGGTGACCTCATCTATGTCAACGGCAAGCAGTTCAAGCAATACCGCGGCATGGGTTCGCTCGGGGCGCTGCAGACCCGTGGCAAGAAGACGTCCTACTCGCGCGACCGCTACTTCCAGGCGGACGTCCCGAGCGACGAGCAGCTCATCGCCGAGGGGATCGAGGGCAAGGTCCCGTATCGCGGTCCCGTCGGCTCGGTCGTGTACCAGCTCGTCGGGGGCCTGCGGCAGTCGATGTTCTACACGGGCGCCCGGACCATCGGCGACCTGCGCGCGAAGGGCAAGTTCGTGCGCATCACGGCGGCGGGACTCAAGGAGTCCCACCCGCATGACATCCAGATGGTCGTCGAGGCGCCGAACTACAACGGTCGCTGACGACCGAGACCCCGCTCAGCGCGGCCAGACCCGGCCCTGCGCCGGGTCGTCGGCGATGGGGTCGCCGAACCAGAAGAACCACAGCCGCCAGAAGTTGTAGTTGCCGTAGGTGTCGCATCCGTCGCCCCCCCCGCCTGCAACGACGTCAGGGTTCGGCTGGTACGGCGTGTAGTCGTAGAGCGCCGCGGTCGCGGCATTGCGGATCATGACGACGCTCGCCTCGCAGCCCGGGGCGTACAGGATCGCGTTCTCCTGATAGGGCTGGTAGTTGAAGAGCTCGGGACGCTGCACGTACATCTGGTACGTGCGGGCCGCGTGGTAGACCTGCCCGACGAAGTTGCCGTAAGCCTCGACGCAGGGTGCGGAGTCGTAGCAGGCGTAGCCCATCGCGGCGCGGAACTGCGACTCCCACGGCCAGCGGTCCGTCACGAGCCCCTGCTCCTTCTCGAGCGTCACGAGCAGTGTCTTGGGACTGATGCCGCAGGCCTGGGCGATGATCCAGATCACCTCGGCCGACGTCGCCCTCGTCGCCGGCGGCACTGGTTCGCAGTAGCGCCACCCGCCTTCCCCGAGCACGTCGAGTGCCGGCACGTCCCAGACGCGGTCCTTGAGGCACAGGTACGGCCAGCCGGAGTCGGCGTCGCGCCCCGTCTGCTCGTGCCAGTGCGCGCAGACGGGCACCTGCTCGTCGAGGAACCGCTCGATCTCCTCGACCGTCATCGAGTCGGCGTCGAAGAAGTTCGCGTCGCTCACGATGAGCCCCGGATCCCACCACTCGGCCGGCAGCGGCGGCAGGTCGGTGACGCGCTCGACCCCGCCGTGGTGGTCGGCCGCGTCACCCGGCTCGATGACACCGGGTCCGCCGGCCGGACCGGGGATCCCGGCGCTGCCACTGGGCGCGACGGGCCCGCTGCAGGCCGCGAGGGCGGCGGCGACGCCGATCGCGAGCAGGCCGCCGAGGAGTCCGCGCATCGGGCCAGGATAGGCGGCGCACCGGGGACGATCCTCCGAGCGTGCCCCCCGGATGCGGGACAGCTTCGCCCCGATCGCGGCGGGAGCGCACGCCTAGGCTTGAGCGATCATGGCTCACCTCCGGCACGACGTGCTCGTCACGGCGGAGGATCTCGCCGCGGAGCTCGCGTCGGACCGTCCGCCAGTCGTCCTCGACGTCCGCTGGCGGCTGGAGCGGCCAGACGGATGGGACGAGTACGTCGCCGGACACGTCTCCCGCGCCGTCTACGTCCGGCTCGACTCGGAGCTCGCCGACCCCTGGCACCCGCCGACCCGCGGTCGCCACCCGGTCCCGGCACGCGAGGACCTGGAGAACGCGGCGCGGGGCTGGGGCGTCGACCAGGATTCCCGGGTGGTCGTCTACGACGACAACGGCGGGCTCGCGGCCGCGCGCGCGTGGTGGCTGCTGCGCTACGCCGGCTTCGCCGAGGTACGGCTGCTCGACGGCGGCCTCCGGGCGTGGCGGGAGGCCGGGCTGCCGCTCGAGTCCGGGGTGTTCGCGCCCGAGCGCGGCCGGGTCAAGCTCCGCTATGGCGCGCTCCCGATCATCACGATCGACGAGGTCGAGGGGTTCACGAGCTACGGGACGCTCCTCGACGCCCGCGCGGGGGAGCGCTTCCGGGGCGAGGTGGAGCCGATCGACCCCGTCGCCGGCCACATCCCCGGTGCCGTGAGCGCGCCGACGACCGAGAACCTCGACGACTCGGGGCGGTTCCGGACCGACGCCGAGCTCCGCGCGCGGTTCGAGGGACTCGGCGTGCAGCCATCGGTCGCGGTCTACTGCGGGTCCGGCGTCACCGCGGCGCACCAGGCGCTCGCCCTCACGCTCGCGGGATATCAGCCGGTGCTCTACCCCGGCTCGTGGTCCGAGTGGTCGAACCACTCGGATCGGCCGGTCGAGCTCGGCGACTAAAGTGGCGCCGTGGCCATTCACGAAGACATCACGACCGCGTTCGGCGGCACCCCGCTCGTCCGGCTCAATCGCGTCAACGACGGGGGCGCGACCGTCCTCGCCAAGCTCGAGTTCTACAACCCGGGCTCGAGCGTCAAGGACCGGCTCGGGATCGCGCTCATCAACGCCGCCGAGGCCTCCGGGCAGCTGAAGCCGGGTGGCACGATCGTCGAGTCGACCTCGGGCAACACGGGCATTGCGCTCGCGCTCGTCGGTGCGGCCCGCGGCTACAAGGTCGTGCTCACCATGCCGGCATCGATGTCGAAGGAGCGGCGTGCGCTGCTCAAGGCGCTCGGCGCCGAGCTCGTGCTGACCGACCCGTACAAGGGGATGACGGAGGCGCTCGCGGTCGCCCAGCAGATCGCCGAGGAGCGCGGCGGGCTGCTCGCGCGCCAGTTCGAGAACGAGGCGAACCCGGCGATCCACGAGGCGACGACGGGCCCCGAGATCTGGAACGACACCGAGGGCGGCGTCGACGTCTTCGTCGCCGGGGTCGGCACCGGCGGCACCGTGACGGGCGTGGGCCGGTACCTGAAGCGGCAGAAGCCCGGCGTCAAGGTCGTCGCGGTGCAGCCGAAGGACTCGCCGATGCTGACCGAGGGTCGCGCGGGCGGCCACCGGATTCAGGGCATCGGCCCGAACTTCGTCCCCCCGATCCTCGACCGCAGCGTCATCGACGAGGTCATAGACGTCGAGTTCGACGACGCGATCAAGCTCGCGCGGGCGCTCGCGACGCAGGAGGGCATCCTCGCGGGCATCAGCGCGGGCGCGGCGGTCTGGTCGGCGATCGAGCTGTCGAAGCGTCCCGAGCACGCGGGCCAGACGATCGTCGTCGTCGTCCCCGACTCCGGCGAGCGCTATCTCACGACGACGATCTACGAGGACCCCGAGCCCACGTCCGACTGAGTCCGGTCGGGCGATCGCCTCGGTCTCGATACGCCGCCTCCGGCGGCTACTCGACCCGCGCCTTCCTCGCCCGTGGGTCGAGTGGCGCGCAGCGCGTATCGAGACCCCTCACCCGATCGCGGCGATGCGTCGCACACCCTCCTCGAGCACCTGCGGCGAGCACGCGTAGTTCAGCCGCGCGAAGCCCTTCCCGGCGTCGCCGAAGTGCACGCCCGGCGTGAGCGCCACCTTCGCCTCCCGCACGATCCGCTTCGCCGGCTCGTCGCCCCAGCCCAGCGGCCGGAAGTCGATCCACGCGAGGTAGGAGGCCGTCGGCTCGTGCAGGATCGCGCCAGGCAGCTGCGAGCCGAGCAGCTCCCGAAGTCGCGCCCGGTTCGCCTCGAGCGTCTCGACCGCGTCGGCGAGCCACTGTCGCGATTCGGTGAAGCCCACCGTGGATGCGTGCGTCCCGAGGTGGCTCACCCGATGCACGAGCGACTCGGGCAGGCCCTGCAGCCGCGCCGCGACTTCGGGCGAGCCGGGGACCCACCAGGCGCAGGTCAGGCCCGGGGTGTTGAAGGCCTTCGAGCCGCTCGTCACGCACACGCCGGTCGCGCGCGCGGCATCCGACACGGCGAGATACGGCACGAACTCCGCATCAGAGTGCGTCAGCGCGCCGTGGATCTCGTCGGCGACGACGAGGACGCCGTGCTCGGCGGCGAGCTCCGCGACCCGCTCGAGGTCGGCGCGCGAGTGCGGGAAGCCGATCGGGTTGTGCGGGTTGCAGAGCAGATAGACCTTCACGCCGTCGCGGAACGCCGCCTCGATCCCCTCGAGGTCGAGTCCCCGCTGCGTCGAGCCGTCGATGCGCAGCGGCACATCGACGAGCGTGCCGCCCGACTCCGTCACCGCCCAGAAGAACGGCGGGTAGACGGGTGTGTTGATGAGCACCCGATCACCCGGCTCGATGACGGCGCGGGTGATCTCGGTGATCGCGTGCATGACGTTCACCGTCCATTTGAGCGACCTGGGATCGAACGTCCAGCCCCACGCATCCTCGGCGAACGCGGCGAACGCGATGCCGAGGTCGGGTCGGCGCGAGTCGTACCCGAGGTCCGAGCGGCCGATGAGCTCGACGAGCTTCGCGGCGATCTCGGGTGCCACGGGGTAGTCCATCTCGGCGACGAACATGGGGAGCACGTCCGGCGGATAGGCGGCCCACTTCGTCGACGTGCGGGTCCGCAGGAGCGCGAGGGGGTCGGCGATCAGCTCGGTCACCCGCCCAGTCTGGCACTGGCCTCAGGCCCGGCGGATAGGCTGAGGCATTGTGACGGACATCGAGATCGGCCGCGGCAAGCGGGCGCGCCGGGCCTGGGCATTCGACGATGTCGCGATCGTCCCGAGCCGTCGCACGCGCGACCCCGAGGACGTGAGCGTCAGCTGGTCGATCGACGCGTTCACGTTCCCGACGCCCGTCATCGCGGCACCCATGGACTCCGTCGTGAGCCCCGCGACCGCGATCGAGATCGGACGCCTCGGCGGCCTCGGCGTGCTCGACCTCGAGGGCGTCTGGACGCGTTACGAGGAGCCGCTGCCGATCCTCCAGGAGATCAGCGCGCTGCCGGCCGGCGACTCGACCGCTCGACTGCAGGAGGTGTATGCGGAGCCGATCAAGCCCGAGCTCGTCGCGGCCCGCCTCGCCGAGATCCGGGCGGCCGGCGTCCCCGTCGCGGGAGCGCTCAGCCCCCAGCGCACGGCCGAGCTGCACAAGACGGTCGTCGACGCCGGCGTCGACCTGTTCGTCATCCGCGGCACGACGGTGAGTGCCGAGCACGTCTCGAAGACGCGCGAGCCGCTCAACCTCAAGCAGTTCATCTACGAGCTCGACGTCCCCGTGATCGTCGGCGGTGCCGCGACGTATACGGCCGCCCTGCACCTCATGCGCACCGGCGCCGCGGGCGTACTCGTCGGCTTCGGTGGGGGCGCGGCGTCGACGACCCGTACGGCGCTCGGCATCCACGCGCCCATGGCCTCCGCGGTCGCCGACGTCGCCGGCGCGCGCCGCGACTACCTCGACGAGTCGGGCGGTCGATACGTGCACGTGATCGCCGACGGCGGGCTGAGCACGAGCGGCGACATCGTCAAGGCGATCGCCTGCGGCGCGGATGCGGTCATGCTCGGCACGGCACTCGCGCGCGCCTCCGAGGCGCCCGGTGCCGGCTGGCACTGGGGCGCGGAGGCGCACCACCCCGAGCTCCCGCGCGGCACCCGCGTGCAGGTCGGCACAGTCGGTTCGCTCGAGCAGGTGCTCTACGGCCCGGCGCATCAGGCCGACGGCACCGTCAACCTGATCGGCGCGCTGCGCCGGTCGATGGCGACGACCGGCTACTCGGACCTCAAGGAGCTGCAGCGCGTCGAGGTCGTCGTCGCGCCGTACGAGCCGCGGGCTCGCTGAGCGGGGCGCGCGATGGCAGTACCGGGTGCAGGGCGTCTCGGCCCCGCGGAGCGCGACGCCGCGATCGCGCGGCTGCGCGACGAACCGCTCGACCTGCTCGTCGTCGGCGGCGGCATCGTCGGCGTCGGCACCGTGCTCGACGCCGCCACCCGGGGGCTCGCCTCGGGGCTCATCGAGCAGCGCGACCTCGCCTCGGGCACCTCGAGCCGCAGCAGCAAGCTCGTCCACGGCGGCATCCGCTACCTCGAGCAGCTCGACTTCCCGCTCGTGCGGGAGGCGCTCGTCGAACGCGGCCTGCTGCTGCAGGAGGTGGCCCCCCACCTCGTGCGCCCGATCCGTTTCCTGTACCCGCTGAAGACGCCACTCTTCGAGCGCCTCTACATCGGCGCGGGCATGATGCTCTACGACCTGTTCAGCTGGACGGGCGGTCGCCCGCCCGGCGTACCGCATCATCGTCATCTGACACGCCGCCAGCTCGCGCGAGCGATGCCGAGCCTCAAGCGCGACGCGTTCGTCGGCGGCCTCGTCTACTACGACGGCCAGGTCGACGACGCCCGGCTCGTCGCTACGGTCGCCCGGACCGCCGCGTCGTACGGCGCCTCCATTGCGAGTCGCGTCAAGGCGGAGCGATTCCTCGTGGAGGACGGCGCGGTCGTCGGGGTCGAAGCGCGCGACCTCGAGACCGGCGAGGTGTTCCCGATCCACGCGAGGCGCGTCGTCAACGCGACGGGGGTCTGGACCGACGAGACGCTCCGCGGCGTCGGAGCCGATACCGCGATCCGCGTCCGGGCCTCGAAGGGCGTGCACCTCGTCATCCCGCGCGAGAAGTTCCGCTCGAAGATCGGGTTGCTGCTGCGTACCGAGAAGTCCGTGCTGTTCGTCATCCCGTGGGGCCGCCACTGGCTGATCGGCACGACCGACACCGAGTGGGAGCTCGATCTCGCGCACCCCGCCGCGACCGCGGCGGACATCGACTATCTCCTCGACCACGTGAACGCCGTGCTCGAGACGCCGCTCACCCGCGACGATATCGAGGGCGTCTACGCGGGCCTGCGTCCCCTGCTCGCCGGCGAGTCCGACGAGACGTCGAAGCTGTCGCGCGAGCACCTCGTCGTGCACCCCATGCCGGGCCTCGTCGCGATCGGCGGCGGCAAGCTCACCACGTACCGCGTCATGGGCAAGGATGCCGTCGATGCCGCGGTCGTCGGCATCGCGGGCGCGCCCGCGTCGGTGACCGTCGCCATCCCGCTGATCGGCGCCGAGGGCTACGCGGCGGCGCGCAACCGGCGGGGCCGACTGGCCCGGACATCGGGCCTCGCCGTCGAGCAGATCGACCACCTCCTCGGACGCTACGGCGCCCTCGTCGACGACCTCGTCGACCTCGTCGTCGCGCGCCCGACGCTCGGCGAGCCGCTGCCCGGCACCGAGTACCTCGGCGCGGAGGTCGTCTACGCGGTGACCCACGAGGGCGCCCTGCACCTCGACGACGTCCTCACCCGCCGCACGCGCATCTCCGTCGAGACGTGGGATCGCGGCGTCGCCGCCGCGCCGGTCGCGGCCGCCATCATGGCCGAGGCGCTCGGCTGGGATGCGGAGCGCGCCGATCGGGAGGTGGCCGCCTACCTCGAGCGGGTGGCCGCCGAGCGTGCGAGCCAGCTCCAGCCCGACGACGAGTCCGCCGAGCGGGTGCGGATGACCGCGCGCGACGTGTTCGGCCGATGAGCGCCGCGCCGACCACTGCCGCGCCGAGCTTCTGGCAGGTCGCGCGCCGCCCCCGGTTCGTGTGGGGCCTCATCCTCGCGCTCGCGATCGCGGCGCTCTTCGCCTTCCTCGGGCGCTGGCAGCTCGAGCGCTCGATCGACGCGTCTCGCGTCGTCGGCCCCGACACCGAGGTCGCCGTCGCGCTCGAGGAGCTCGCGAGCCCCGGCGTAGGCGTCGGCACGGAGACAGCGTGGCGTCGCGCCGCCGCCGAGCTCGAGGTCGTGCCGGGCGACACCCTCATCCTCTCCGGGCGAGTGAACACCGACGCGAGCGGCTGGTGGGTCGTCGGGCACGCGCTCGACGCGCAGGGCGTCAGCCTCGCCGTCGCGGCCGGGTGGGCGCCGACCGAGGAGGAGGCGCGTGCCGCCGCGGCGGCGTTCGACGGAGCGGGCGCCCTCGGCGAGGTCACCGGGCGCTACCTGCCGACGGAGTCGCCGCAGCAGTCCGACTTCGAGGCGGGTGTGCGCTCGGCGCTCGCGACCGCCGAGCTCATCAACATCTGGACCGATGTCGACGCGATGTACGGCGGCTACCTCGTCCTCGACGTCGCGCCGCACGGCCTCGTCGAGATCGACGCCCCCGCCCCCGCGCGCGAGGTCGAGGTCAACCTCCTCAACCTCTTCTATGCGCTCGAGTGGGTCCTGTTCGCCGGCGCCGCGGGATTCATCTGGTGGCGCGTCGTCAAGGATGCGGTGGATCGCGAGCGCGACGCGACGACCGACCCGCCCGCTGCCTGAGCGCGGGCGCAGATCGACCCGAAAGGGCCCGCCTAGAATCGAGGCATGGCGATCGGACCGCGGGCGGAGGATCTGCCGCGCATCCGCATCGCGCTGGCGTTCTATCGGGTCAGTGCCGCGATCACCGGCGTCTTCCTGCTGCTGCTCGTGGTCATGATGATCACGCGCTACGGCTTCGGCGCCGACCTCGAGCTCGGCGGTCCCGCGGGCTTCATCTCGCTCGCTCCCGCCGAGATCATCGAGGCCGACGGCGCCATCAACCTCTCGACGATCATCCTCATCGTCCATGGCTGGCTCTACGTCGTCTACCTGATCTGCGATTTCGCGCTGTGGCGCCTCGTGCGCTTCTCGTTCCCATACTTCTGCTTCGTCGCGCTCGGTGGCGTCATCCCCTTCATCTCGTTCTACTTCGAGTACCGCGTGCCGAAGGACATCCGGGCGCGCACGGCCCGGCTCGCCGAGTCCGCGGAGGTCCCCGCATGACCGCTCCCCGTCCCGTCCTCGTCGTCGACTTCGGCGCCCAGTATGCGCAGCTCATCGCGCGGCGCGTCCGGGAGGCGGGCGTCTACAGCGAGCTCGTCCCGCACACGGTCACGGCCGCCGAGGTCGAGGCGAAGCGCCCGCTCGGCATCATCCTGAGCGGCGGGCCGTCGAGCGTCTACGAGGAGGGCTCGCCCGATCTCGACCCCGCGATCCTCCAGCTCGGCCTGCCGGTGCTCGGCATCTGCTACGGCTTCCAGGTCATGGCGCAGCAGCTCGGCGGCGAGGTCGCGCACACGGGCTCGCGCGAGTACGGGCGCACCCCGATGCGCGTCGCCGGTGCCGGCGGGACGCTGCTGGCCGGCCAGCCCGTCGAGCAGTCGACCTGGATGAGCCACGGCGACTCGGTCGTGCGGGCGCCCGAGGGCTTCGAGGTGCTCGCCTCGACCGACGGCACCCCCGTCGCCGCGTTCGGTGACGCCGATCGCGTCCTCTACGGGGTGCAGTGGCACCCCGAGGTCGGCCACACCGAGTACGGCCAACAGGTCATCGAGAACTTCCTGCTGCGCGCCGCCCGCCTGACCGCGGACTGGAATTCGGAGAACGTCATCGCCGAGCAGGTCGAGCGCATCCGCGCCCAGGTCGGCTCGGCCCGCGTCATCGCGGGCCTGTCGGGCGGGGTCGACTCCGCCGTCGCCGCCGCGCTCGTGCACCGCGCGGTCGGCGACCAGCTCACCTGCGTCTTCGTCGACCACGGCCTGCTGCGGTCCGGGGAGCGCGAGCAGGTGGAGCGCGACTACGTCGCCGCGACGGGCATCCGGCTCGTGACGGTCGACGCGCGTGAGCGCTTCCTCGCCGCCCTCGCCGGCGTGACGGAGCCGGAGGCCAAGCGCAAGATCATCGGCGAGCAGTTCATCCGGGTCTTCGAGCGGGCGGAGCGCGACCTCGTCGCGGAGGCAGCGGCCGGCGGCGAGCCGATCCGCTTCCTCGTCCAGGGCACGCTCTACCCGGACGTGGTCGAGTCGGGCGGCGGCGCGGGCACCGCGAACATCAAGTCGCATCACAACGTCGGGGGACTCCCCGACGACCTGCAGTTCGACCTCATCGAGCCGCTGCGCACCCTCTTCAAGGACGAGGTGCGCGCGATCGGGCGGGAGCTGGGACTGCCGGAGGAGATCGTCGGCCGCCAGCCGTTCCCCGGCCCCGGCCTCGGGATCCGCATCGTCGGGGAGGTCACGCAGGCCCGCCTCGACCTGCTGCGCGAGGCGGACGCGATCGTGCGCGCGGAGCTCACCGCGGCCGGTCTCGACGCTGAGATCTGGCAGTGCCCCGTCGTGCTCCTCGCCGACGTCCGCTCGGTCGGCGTCCAGGGCGACGGCCGTACGTACGGTCACCCGATCGTGCTGCGCCCGGTCTCCTCGGAGGACGCGATGACGGCCGACTGGACGCGACTGCCGTACGAACTGCTCGCCCGAATCTCCAACCGCATCACCAATGAGGTCGCCGGCGTGAACCGCGTCGTGCTCGACGTCACGTCGAAGCCGCCGGGCACGATCGAATGGGAATGAGCGCCTAAGCGCTACACGACGACCCGCAGCACCACGTCTGCGCCGTCCTGCACGAGCGAAACCTCGCTCGCCCGAGCGTCGAGATCGCGCAGTCCGATGCCGCGGTCGGAGGCGGTGATCCGCCCCGGGCTCGTGACGACGACCTCGGTGCGGTCGGTGCCGGGCACCAGTCCGATGCGGACGGTCGCGCGTTCGCTGCGACTGTGCCGCACGGCGTTCGTCAGTCCCTCGGTCAGCGCGTCGTGCGCGACCGCCGCCGCACTCGCGAGCCCCGCGAGCCGGTCGAGCGCGCCGGGGTCGACGTCGGTCGTGAGGTCGAGTGCCAGCGACCAGGCGTTGAGCGAGGCGCGGAAGCCGTCTCGGATCGCGCTCGCCGACAGGCCGCTGCCCGCCGTGCTCGTGACGGGCGCCTCCAGCAGGTGGTCGACCCGGTCGATGAGCCGATCGAGCACGTCGTCGCCCGCCGTGCCGAGCTTGAGCTGCAGGTAGGTCGCGACGAGGTCCCCCTGGATCTCGGTGTGCAGCAGCCGCCCCGTGTCGACGCCGAGGCTCGCGAGCCGCTGCCGCGCCGCGAAGGCCTGCCGTTCCGCGTCCGCGAGCGCGATCGCGGTCGCCTCCTGGTGTCCCGCGAGCTCGCGCAGGCTGCTGCGGATGACCGCGAGCACGACGCCGATGATCGTGTAGCCGATCGCGGCGTACGCGAGGTAGTAGCCGATGATCGGCGTGATCGACTTCGGGCCGAGCAGGACCCAGACGACGAAGCCGGACACGATGAGCTGCTCGACCGCGAGCACGGTGATCGCCCAGGGCGTCGCGGCGGGCAGGGGGATGCGTCCGATGATGAGGCCGCCGACGTAGGACACGGCGGCGGCGCCCGCGACGAGCGCGAGGCCGAGCCACGGCCCCTGCACGTTGAGGACCGGGGGCAGCAGCATGACCATCGCGAGCAGGGTCGTGAGCCACGCCTGCGCGGGGATGATCCGGGTGGGGCGGAGCAGGCCGCCCTCGGAGATCGGCCGGGGGGTCGGCACCGCGTCGAGCTCGGCGTCGGCGAGCGCCTCCTCGAGCCCCGAGTCGGTCACCTTGTGGCTCAGGGGCCGCACGACGGAGTGCGCGACCCATTGCAGCTCGGTCGCGAGCTCGTCGTCGGGGAGGTCCCGGGCCACGAGCGCGCCGAGCGCGTCCAGCACGGGCGCGCGCACCTCCTGCTGGAAGCGCTCGACGACGCGGTCGGCGGTCTCGTCGACGAGTTGCACCTGGGCCTCGAGCCGGGTCAGGACGGCGAAGAGGCGGCGGCGGCCGTCGAGGTTGCGGCGCACGACGTCGAGCAGCGCGTAAGTCAGCAGGGTCCCGACGCCGATGACGAGCGCGTTGAGGACGATGCGGGCGAGTGCGAAGGTCGGGGGGACGAGGTCCACGCCGAGCGCGTGCTGCACGACGGTGATGAGCGCCGGCCGCGCGATGGCGATGAGGACGATCGCGGCGCCGACGATGCTCCAGCGCAGCCCGGGCCTCCCGGCGACCGCGACCTCGACCGCACCGACACCGAGGTAGGCGCCGAGCAGCAGCAGGTGGACGACGACCGACGCGGTCGCTCCGAGCAACCATTCGTGCGGGGTCGTCGCCCGGTCGACGCCGCCGAGGGCGATGAGCAGGTAGGGGGAGAGGACCAGCCAGGCCCAGATCGAGAAGACCGGGCGCGCGCGGGTCCCCCGGTTCACCTGCGTGCGATCGCGATGAGGCGGAGGATCTCCAGGTAGAGCCACACGACCGTCACCATGATGCCGAATGCGGCGGTCCAGCCGTACTTGCGCGGCGCACCATTGCGCACGCCGCGCTGGATGAAGTCGAAGTCGAGCACGAGCGAGTAGGCGCCGAGCAGCACCGCGAGGAGCCCGAGGACCACGCCGAGCGGGATCCCGAAGATCGACACCGAGCCGCGCAGGCCCCACGGGTCGTCGACCGCGCCGGTCAGCATGAGCACGATGTTGATGAGGGAGAACGCCAGGTAGGCGACCATGACGATGAGGAAGATCTTCGTCGCCTTCTTCGACGCGCGGATCTTGCCGCTCGCGAATAGCGCGAGCGTCACCCCGACGACGACGAGGGTCGCGAGCACCGCCTGGAAGACGATGCCGGGATTCATGATCTCGTAGAACTGCGAGATGCCCCCGACGAGCACGCCCTGCGCCGCCGCGAAGATGAGGATGAGCGCGGGCGACGGCTCGCGCTTGAACACGTTGACGAAGCCGAGCACGAGCGCGACGAGGCCCGCGCCGATGAAGACGCCCATCGCCGGGGCCGTCGACGTCGCGTTCTGCATCAGCGTGGCGACCACGATCCAGCCGATGACGGCGCCGGCGATCAGGATCACGAACGTCAGCGCCGACTTCGTGAGCGAATCCTGGATCGTCATCGGCTCCGGGCGTTGGTACGCCGGCTGCTCGTACATCTCCTGCAGGCGCTCGGCGCTCACCGCGGTGGACGTGCCCTGCGGCTCGTTCTGGAAGGCGGCGTTGCGGAAGGCGGGATTCTGCATGGGACCAGGCTAGAGGAGCGACCTGACAAGTACGAAGACGCCCGCGGCGATCGCGGCGCAGATCGCCGCGGTCGAGATCGCGACGGTGAGCCCGCTGCCGGTCAGCGTCGACGTCGCGAACGCCGGGTGCGTCGCGGGGGCGATGCGGGCCCCGCAGACGACGCAGAACTTCGCGCCGGGCTGCAGGCTCGCCCCGCACTGCTCACACGTGCCCATGCCGTCACGCTACCCCGTACCGGCGAGCCTCCGCGGATCGAGGTGCCGCAGCACGGCGGCGCCCACCCGCGGATCGAGGTGCCGCACGGCGGCGCCCACCCGCGGATCGAGTAGCGGCGTAGCGGCGTATCGAGATCCCCGCCTACCCTGGCTGCATGGTCCTGATCATCGGCCACCGGGGGGCGAGCGGTCACCGACCCGAGCACACGAGGGCGTCCTACCGGCTCGCGCTCGAGCTCGGAGCGGGCGCGATCGAGCCCGATCTCGTGCCGAGCCTCGACGGCGTCCTCGTCGTGCGGCATGAGCCCGAGCTGTCGGGTACGACGGACGTCGCGGAGCGTCCCGAGTTCGCGGATCGCCACCGGACGGTCGTGATCGACGGGGTCAGCTACGCGGGCTGGTTCACGATCGACTTCACGTGGGACGAGCTCGCGACGCTGCGCGCGCGGGAGCGACTCCCGCAGCTGCGGCCCGAGTCGGCGGCCCACGACGACGAGGACGGGCTGCTGCGCTTCCGCGACGTGCTCGACCTGCTCCCGCCCGACGTCGTCCTCGTGGTCGAGCTCAAGCACCCGGCGATCTTCGGCACGATCGGCTTCGACATGGCGGGGATGCTCATCGCGGAGCTCGGTGGTCGGGTCCCCGCCGACCGGCTCGTCGTCGAGTGCTTCGAGCTGCCGGTGCTCGAGGAGCTGCATGGCCGCGGCCTCGGCGCGACCTACGTCTATCTCTCGGAGTCGCCCGTCGATCTCGGCGCGCTCCCGGCCTCGATCGACGGCGTGAGCTACGACAAGGGGCTGCTGCTCGCAGAGGGCGGTGCGCGGCTCGTCGAGGACGCGCACGATGCCGGTCTCGCGGTGTACGCCTGGACGCTGCGTCCGGAGAACACGTTCCTGGAGCCGCGATTCCGCCGGGGTGACGACCCCACGGCGCGTGGCGACTGGGAGGGGGAGTACGCGGCGATCTTCGCGGCCGGCGTCGACGGCGTGTTCGCCGACCATCC
Organism: Microbacteriaceae bacterium; assembly: GCA_035555435.1. Lineage (GTDB taxonomy): Bacteria > Actinomycetota > Actinomycetes > Actinomycetales > Microbacteriaceae > 73-13. Next base: position 27,179 of record DATMGN010000019.1, read on the forward strand.
CGATCTCGCGATCTCCATTGCTCCGGAGCCGACGGGGGCCGGGGTGCAATACCCACGCGTACCCCGCTCCGCTCCTGGAAACGGGGAGTGACGGGGGTCGCGCGTAGGGTGGTCGGGTGATCGACGCCGCGCTCCTCGAGGGGCTGAATCCCCGCCAGCGCGAAGCGGTCGAGTACCGCGGCCAGGCACTGCTCATCGTCGCAGGCGCGGGCTCGGGTAAGACGTCCGTCCTCACCCGGCGCATCGCCGGCCTGCTGTCGACGCGCGAGGCGTACCCGAGCCAGATCCTCGCGATCACCTTTACCAACAAGGCGGCGGCGGAGATGCGCGAGCGCGTCGAGCACCTCGTCGGGCAGCATGCCGCCGAGGGCATGTGGATCTCGACCTTCCACTCCGCGTGCGTGCGGATCCTGCGCCGGCAAGCGGAGGCGATGGGCTACAAGGCGGGTTTCACGATCTACGACGCCGCGGACTCGAAAGCGCTCGTCAAGCGTCTCATCCGCGAGCTCGACGCCGACTCGCTCGGCTTCACGCCCGGCGGTGTGCTCGCCCGCATATCCCGTTTGAAGAATGAACTGACGGACCTCGACGCCTTCGCGCGGAGCGTCGACGACTCGGACCCTCGCGAGCTCGGGTTCCTGGAGCTCTACCGCCGCTACACGCAGGCGCTGCGCCGCGCCAACGCGCTCGACTTCGACGACATCATCGGCGAGACCGTCTATCTCTTCCGCGCGTTCCCCGAGGTCGCGGCGCTGTACCGGCGGCGGTTCCGCCACGTGCTCGTCGATGAGTACCAGGACACGAACCACGCGCAGTACGCGCTCATCCGGGAGCTCGTCGCGCCAGTCGACGCGCAGACCGCTGATCGCGTCGAGGAGCTGCACGGCTTCCAGCGGGGCCTGCGGGACCCCGACGGGACGATCCCGGGCGCGAGCCTCACGGTGGTCGGCGACTCGGACCAGTCGATCTACGCGTTCCGTGGCGCCGACATCCGCAACATCGTCGAGTTCGAGCACGACTTCCCGGCGGCGAAGACGATCCTGCTCGAGCAGAACTATCGCTCGACTCAGACGATCCTCGACGCGGCGAACGCGGTCATCGCCAACAACTTCGACCGGCGGGCGAAGAACCTCTTCACCGACATCGGCTCGGGCGAGCGGATCATCGGATACACGGGCTACTCGGGGCACGACGAGGCGCAGTTCGTCGCGGACGAGATCGATGCCTTGCGTCGCGGCGGCGTCGCCTATCCGCAGGTCGCCGTCTTCGTCCGCACGAACGCGCAGACGCGACCGCTGGAAGAGGTGTTCATCCGGGAGGGCATCCCGTACCGCCTCGTCGGAGGCACCCGCTTCTACGAGCGCGCCGAGGTCAAGGACGCGTTCGCGTACCTGACGCTCTCGGTCAACCCCGACGACGACCTGGCGCTGCGCCGCGTCATCAACACGCCGAAGCGCGGCATCGGCGAGGCGACCGTCGCGGCGCTGCAGGCGAAGGCCGACCGAGAGGGCGTGCCGCTGCGCGAGGTGCTGCGCGAGCCGGAGGAGCTCGGCCTCGGGCCGAAGCTGACGCTCGCGATAGGCGATCTGTCGCGCCTCATCGACGAGGCCGCGCTCCTCGCGACGGGGATCGTCCCGGGATCCGAGGACCGGATCCCCGCGAAGCCGCCGCACGACGTGCTCGTCCACCTCCTGACGAAGTCGGGCCTGCACGCCGCACTCTCGGGCTCGGACGATCCACAGGACCAGGCCCGCGCGGAGAACCTCGACGAGCTCGTCTCGCAGGCGAAGGAGTTCCGTGTCCAATACCCCGAGGGCACGACGATCGACTACCTGACGAACGTCGCGCTGTACGCGGCGGCCGACGAGATCGAGGGGGAGGCCGGCGGCAAGGTCACGATCATGACGCTGCACACGGCGAAGGGCCTCGAGTACGACGCCGTGTTCATCACGGGCGTCGAGGAGGCACTCCTGCCGCACCGGATGAGCGCCAACGAGCCGGGCGGGCTCGCGGAGGAGCGCCGCCTCTTCTACGTCGGCATCACGCGGGCGCGCCAGCGCCTCTTCCTCTCGCTCGCGACGTCGCGGGCGGCGTACGGCGATGTGTCGATCGCGATGCCGAGCCGGTTCCTCGCGGAGATCCCTGGCGAACTCATCGACTGGCGAGACTCCGGCGGGGGCGGCTTCGGTGGCGCTCGGGCGATCGGAGGCTCGTCGACTCGGGGCTTCGCTCCTCGCTCCGGCGCATCCCGGTCCCTGAGCGAGCGCAGCGAGTCGAAGGGCGCCCGGCCCAAGACGGAGTGGAAGTCGCCTGTCGGCGCGATCCGCGACAACGGCGACCTCAAGCTCGCGGTCGGCGAGCGCATCCGGCATGACGACTTCGGCGAGGGCCGGGTCGTGAACGTCATCGAGAACGGTCCGCGGACCGTCGCCGAGGTGGAGTTCGAGTCGCGCGGCCGCAAGCGGCTGCTCGTCAAGGTCGCGCCGATCCAGCGCATCGACTAGCGCCGTGGGTCCCGCCCCGGGCCCCCTCCCCCTCGCGCATTGTTGCGTTCAGATTCCCCGTTCCCACCCAGGGTGCGCGTTGCAGCGCGCACTCTGGGTGCAAACGTGCACCGCAAGCGCGAGGATGGGCGCGTGAGTGGGTTCGAGCTGATCGTCAGCGAGGGGGTGCCCGAGTCGCTCGTGCGCGTGGCCGGGCACCGCGAGGACGGGCCGATCCTGCGCATCGGAGTCGTCCAGCATGCATGGCGACCCGACGCCGACGCGCTCGCGGCCGAGCTGCACGAGGCGATCGGGCTCGCGGCCGAGGCCGGCGCTCGACTCGTCTTCCTCCCAGAGATCGCGTTGCTGCGCTACCCGGCCGATGGCGTTCCGCCGCCGGGGAGTCGTGCCGACGATCTCGCCGAGCCGCTCGTGGGCGGTCCGACGCATGCGCTCGCGGCGCGCGCGGCCGGCGAGTACGGGATCCACGTCCACGCCTCGCTCTACGAGCGCACGGGCGCGGCGGACGGGCGCGGGTACAACACGGCGATCGTCGTCGCGCCCTCCGGCGACATCGTCGCGCGCACGCGCAAGACGCACATCCCCGTCACGGCCGGCTACTACGAGGATCACTGGTTCGCGCCGGGACCCGCGGGGGACGCGTACCCGGTGCACGTGCTCCCCGGCGTCGACGGCCTGCGGCTCGGCCTGCCGACGTGCTGGGACGAGTGGTTCCCGGAGGTCGCCCGCGCGTACGGGCTCGCCGGGGCCAACGTCCTCGCCTACCCGACGGCGATCGGCTCCGAGCCCGACCACCCCGGCGTCGACACCGAGCCGCTATGGCGCCAGGTCATCGTCGCGCACGGCATCGAGAACGGTCTCTTCATGGTCGTCCCGAACCGCACCGGGTCCGAGACGCGGCCGGACGGATCGGCGGGCAACGCGTTCTACGGCTCGAGCTTCGTGAGCGACCCCTACGGCCGGATCCTGGTGCGCGCGCCGCGGGATCGTCCGGCGGTGCTCATCGCGGATCTCGACCTCGAGCAGGGGCGCGACTGGATCGACCTCTTCCCGTTCTTCCGCACCCGCCGCCCCGACACCTACGGGTCGCTGAGCGAGCCGTGACGCAGTGGCGCATGCCCGCGGAGGGCGACCCGCACGAGCGCACGTGGCTCGCCTGGCCGACGAGCGGGTACACGCTCGGCGATGATGCGGCGAGCGCGGAGGCGGCGCGGCGCACGTGGGCCTCGGTGGCGAACGCGATCGCCGAGTTCGAGCCGGTCACGGTCGTCGTCGATCCGCGGGACCGCGACATCGCGCCGCGCTACCTGAGCGCCGCGATCGATCGGCTCGTGGCGCCGCTCGACGACGCCTGGGTGCGCGACTCCGGCCCCACATTCGTCATCGGCGTCGACGGGCGGCTCGGCGCCGTCGACTGGGTCTTCAACGGCTGGGGCGGTCAGGGGTGGGCGAGCTGGGGGCATGACGCGCTGCTCGCCCCGATCATCGCGGAGCACGCGGGGGCGGAGCTCGTCGCGAGCACGCTGACGAATGAGGGCGGCGGGATGCACGTCGATGGTCTCGGCACGGTGCTGCTGACGGCGACGGTGCAGCTCGACCCCGGCCGCAACCCCGGCTGGTCGATGGCGGACGTCGAGGCGGAGCTCGCGCGCACGATCGGCGCGACGCGGCCGATCTGGCTGCCACGGGGGCTGACCCGCGACTCCGAGCGGTACGGCACCCGCGGTCACATCGACATCGTCGCGACGATGCCGGAGCCGGGGCGGGTGCTCGTGCACGCGCAGCGCGACCCCGCGCACCCCGACCATGTGGTGAGCGCCGAGGCGGTGCGGCTGCTCGCGGGCGAGGGTCTCGAGGTCGTCGCGCTGCCGGCGCCGCGAACGCTGCGCGACGACGAGGGCTGGGTCGACTGGAGCTACGTCAACCACTCGCTCGTCAACGGCGGGGTCGTGGCCGGGGTCTTCGATGACCCGGGGGACGCGGAGGCGCTCGACATCCTGCGCTCCGTCTATCCGGGTCGCGAGGTCGTCGGCGTCGACGCGCGTGAGCTCTTCGCACGCGGCGGTGGGGTCCACTGCATCACCCAGCACCAGCCGCGTACTCACTGACGATGGCGGGCCCGAAGTGGACGCGAATGGCACGCCGTGGGGCCCTACGCCGACCATTTGCGTCCACCGTGCAGGCTCAGGGCGATCGGGAGCGCGCCGCCAGCCCGCGGGGCTACCATCGGGCCATGAGCATCGTCGCCATCGCCCGCCTGTACCCGAAGCCCGGCCACACGACCGACGTCCTCGCCGCGCTCGCCTACGCGAGCCCGTCGATCCTCGCCGAGCAGGGCTGCGAGCTGTACGCGGGCCACGAGGCACCCGACGGCACGATCCTGATGATCGAGAAGTGGGCGACGCAGGCCGATCTCGACGCCCACCTCGCGGGCGAGCCGGTCCGCGCCTACCGCGACGCCCGCGCCCCGTTCGAGGAGCGCACACCGCAGCTGGAGATCCTGACGCCGCTGGAGGGGGCCGACCCCGAGCGCGGCATGATCTGAAGCGGGACGCCCCAGGGCTCAGCCGCCCGCGACGACCTCGCCGCCGAGGACGGTCGCGACCGTCCTCGTGAGGTGGATGTCCGCCGCCTCGCCGACGAAGGGGTCGCGGTCCGCGATCGCGAGATCGGCGGGCGCGCCGACCCGCAGAACGCCGTCGCCGGGGATCCCGAGGAGCGTCGCCGATCCGCGCGTGTAGGCGTCGACCGCGTCCTCGAGCCGTAGTGCCTCGCCCGCGCCGAGCGGCGCGCTCTCGGTGTCGCCGGGGGCGCGCCGGTTGACGGCGACGTGGATCCCCTGCCACGGCTCGTAGGTCGAGACGGGCCAGTCGGATCCCACCGCGAGGCTCGCACCGGCATCCTGCAGGGAGCGGAACACGAAGAGCCGGCTCGCTCGTTCGGGGCCGAGCAGCGGCAGCGTCGTGGTGCGGGTGAGCTCGGTCTCGCCCGCCCAGTAGGGCTGCAGGTTCGCGGTCACGCCGAGTGATGCGAAGCGCGGCACGTCGGCGGCGGTCACGAGCTCGAGGTGGGCGATGTGGTTGCGCACCCGGTCTCGGGCGTCCGGGTCGGCGGCGGCGAAGCCGTCGAGTGCGTCGCGCACCGCGCGGTCGCCGATCGCGTGGACGTGGACGGCGATCCTGGCGGCGTTGAGGGCGGGGACGACGCGCTGGATGACCTCGGGCGCGAAGTAGGAGAGTCCGCGCTCGCCGGGGTGCCCGTCGTAGTCGGCGATGAGCGCGGCGGTGCGCGTCTCGACGACGCCGTCGAGCATGAGCTTCGCGGTCGCGGTGGGGAAGCCCCCCGCGGTGTTGCGCCGTCCCTGCTTGAGGCAGGCCGCGACGAACTCGTCGACGGCCTCGACCGTCAGGTCGCGCGGGACCCAGACCGCACCGGTCGCGCGGCCGCGCAGCCGGCCCGAGGCGATCGCCCGCAGGTAGGCATCGCTGAAGTCGGGGAAGCCGGCGAAGGCGCCGAGCGCGGCCTCCTGCCACCCGGTGATCCCGGCGGCGAGCAGCCGCTGCGAGGCCGCCCCGATCGCGGTCGCGAGCTCGTCGGTATCGGGCTCCGGCAGCACCCGGGCGATGAGCTGCAGCGCGCCCTCCGCGAGGAAGCCGCTCGGTGATCCGTCCGCGAGCCGCCCGATCCGGCCGTCGCCGGGGTCCGGCGTCGCGGTCTCGATGCCGGCGAGCTCGAGCGCGCGGGAGTTGACCCAACCCGCGTGGTGGTCGGCGTCGTAGAGGAGCGCCGGCCGGTCGGGCACGAGCTTGTCGAGCGCGGCGGCCGTCGGCCCGTCGGCGGCGAAGAGCGCGCGGTCCCAGCCGCCGCCGAGGATCCAGGGCCCTCGCGCGTCGTCCGCGAACGCCCGGATGCGCGCCGCGATCTCGCCGCGGCTGCCCGCCCCCGCGAGGTCGCAGTGCAGCGAGTCGGTCGCGACGACGCCGAGGTGCAGGTGCGCATCCACGAAACCGGGGGTGACGAGCCCGCCGCGCGCATCGAGTTCTGTCGTGCCCTCCGGCACCGCCGCTCGCGCGTCGGCGAACGAGCCGATCGCCGCGATCCGGCCTCGCACGATCGCGATCGCGTCGCCCTTGAGCACCCGCCCGCCCGACCAGGGGACGGCGTCCCGGATGAGGAGCGTGCTCACACCGGGATGAGGGTGTACTTCGTGTCGAGGTACTCGTGGATGCCCTCGAAGGAGCCCTCCCGGCCGACGCCCGACATCTTCACGCCGCCGAACGGCGCGGCCGCGTTGGACACGAGCCCGGTGTTGAGCCCCATCATGCCGGTGTCGAGCCGGTCGATCATGCGGTGGCCGCGGGCGAGGTCCTCCGTGAAGACGTAGGACACGAGCCCATACTCGGTGCCGTTGGCGAGCGCGACCGCCTCGTCCTCGGTGCGGAACGTCGTGATCGCGAGCACCGGGCCGAAGATCTCCTCGCGCAGCAGTCGCGCGTCGGCGGTGACGCCGGTCAGCAGCGTCGGGGCGTAGAAGGTCCCGTCGCCCGCGATGGGGGCACCGCCGAGGACGGCCGTCGCGCCCTTGCCGATCGCGTCCTGCACGAGCTCGTCGGTCGCGCGCACCTGGTTGTCGTCGACGAGCGGGCCGATCGTGACGCCCTCCTCGGTGCCGCGGCCGACCTGGAAGGCGGCGACGCGCTCGCGCACCTTCGCGGCGAACGCCTCGGCGACCGACTCGTGGACGATGAACCGGTTCGCGGCGGTGCAGGCCTGCCCGATGTTGCGGAACTTCGCGAGCATCGCCCCGTCGACCGCCTTGTCGAGGTCCGCGTCCTCGAAGACGACGAACGGCGCATTGCCGCCGAGCTCCATCGACACGCGCAGCACACCCTTCGCCGCCTGCTCCATGAGCCGCACACCGACCTCGGTCGAGCCCGTGAAGGAGAGCTTGCGCAGCCGCGGGTCGTCGATGATCGGCGCGGAGAGCTTCGAGGCGGAGGACGAGGTGACGACGTTGACCACGCCGGCCGGCAGCCCGACCTCCTCGAGCAGCGCCGCGAAGGCGAGCGTCGTGAGCGGGGTCAGCGTCGCCGGCTTGACGACCGAGGTGCAGCCTGCGGCGATCGCGGGTGCGATCTTGCGCGTCGCCATCGCGAGCGGGAAGTTCCACGGCGTCACGAGGAACGTGGGGCCGACCGGCCGCTGCGAGACGATCATCCGCCCCGTGCCCTCAGGGTTGAGCCCGTAGCGGCCGTGAATGCGCGGCGCCTCCTCGGAGAACCAGCGCAGGAACTCGGCCCCGTAGTTGACCTCGCCGCGCGCCTCCGCGAGCGGCTTGCCCATCTCGAGTGTCATGAGGAGCGCGAACTCCTCGCGCCGCTCGATGAGCAGGTCGAAGGCGGAGCGCAGCAGCTCTCCGCGCACGCGCGGCGCCGTCGCGGCCCACGCGTCCTGCGCGGCGACCGCGGCGTCGAGCGCGCGGACGCCGTCCGCGGGCGACGCGTCGGCGATCTCCTTGATGATCTCGCCCGTCGAAGGATCGTGGACGGGGATCGTGCCCCCGTGCTCGCCGTCGACCCACTGGCCGCCGATGAACAGCTGGCCGGGCACCCTGTCGAGGAGATCGCGTTCTGCGCTGACGCTCATGGCGCACAGCTTATGCCCGCGTGCCGAGGCCGGTCAGTGCATCCATCCTTCGGGAGTAGGATGTCCCGCGGCCCGTTTCGCGGAATGTAGGGAAGCACGCAGTGGATCTGTTCGAGTACCAGGCCCGTGACATCTTCGAGAAGTACGGGGTCCCCGTACTCGCCGGTATCGTCGCGGACACCCCCGAGGAGGTGCGCGCCGCAGCCGAGCAGCTCGGGGGCGTCACCGTCGTCAAGGCGCAGGTGAAGGTCGGCGGTCGCGGCAAGGCGGGCGGCGTCAAGGTCGCGAAGACCCCCGAGGACGCCTACGAGGCGGCGAAGTCGATCCTCGGCCTCGACATCAAGGGGCACGTCGTCAAGCGCGTCATGGTCGCCGCGGGCGCCGACATCAAGGAGGAGTACTACTTCTCCGTGCTGCTGGACCGGGCCAACCGCTCCTACCTCTCACTCAGCTCCTACGAGGGCGGCATGGAGATCGAGCAGCTCGCCGAGGAGCGCCCGGAGGCGCTCGCGAAGGTCGAGATCGACCCCGCCGCGGGCCTCTCGCTCGAGCAGGCCAAGGCGATCGCGGTCGCCGCGAAGTTCCCCGCGGAGATCGTCGACAAGGTCGCGCCCGTCTTCGTCAAGCTCTACGAGGTCTACACGGGGGAGGACGCGACGCTCGTCGAGGTCAACCCGCTCGTGCTCACGGGCGCCGGCGAGATCGTCGCGCTCGACGGCAAGGTCTCCCTCGATGAGAACGCCGGCTTCCGCCACCCCGAGCACGAGGCGCTCGAGGACAAGGACGCGGCCGACCCGCTCGAGGCGAAGGCGAAGGCCCACGACCTCAACTACGTCAAGCTCGACGGCCAGGTCGGCATCATCGGCAACGGCGCGGGCCTCGTCATGTCCACGCTCGACGTCGTCGCCTACGCGGGCGAGAACCACGGCGGCGTGAAGCCCGCGAACTTCCTCGACATCGGCGGCGGCGCCAACGCGGAGATCATGGCCGCCGGCCTCGACGTCATCCTCGGCGACGCGCAGGTCAAGAGCGTCTTCGTCAACGTGTTCGGGGGCATCACCTCCTGCGTCGCCGTCGCGAACGGCATCGTCAAGGCCCTCGAGATCCTCGGCGACGCGGCGACCAAGCCGCTCGTCGTCCGCCTCGACGGCAACCAGGTGGAGGAGGGCAAGGCGATCCTCGCCGCCGCCGCGCACCCGCTCGTCACGATCGCCGAAAACATGGACCAGGGCGCCGACAAGGCCGCCGAGCTCGCCGCCGCGTAAGGACTGAAGAATGTCGATCTACCTCAACAAGGACAGCAAGGTCATCGTCCAGGGCATCACGGGCGGCGAGGGCACCAAGCACACCGCGCTCATGCTCAAGGCGGGCACGAACGTCGTCGGCGGCGTCAACGCGCGCAAGGCCGGCACGACCGTGACCCACGAGGCGGCGGACGGCACCGAGATCGTGCTCCCCGTCTTCGCGAGCGTCGCCGAGGCGATGGCCGCGACCGGCGCGGACGTGTCGATCGCGTTCGTCCCCCCGGCGTTCTCGAAGGACGCGATGATCGAGGCGATCGACGCCGAGATCCCGCTCCTCGTCGTCATCACCGAGGGCATCCCCGTGCAGGACTCCGCCGAGGCCTGGGCGCATGCCAAGGCGAAGGGCAAGACCCGCATCATCGGCCCGAACTGCCCCGGCATTATCACCCCGGGCGAGGCGCTCGTCGGCATCACCCCGGCGAATATCACGGGCAAGGGCCCCATCGGCCTCGTCTCGAAGTCGGGCACGCTGACGTACCAGATGATGTACGAGCTGCGCGACCTCGGCTTCTCGACCGCGATCGGCATCGGCGGCGACCCCATCATCGGCACGACGCACATCGACGCCCTCCGGGCCTTCCAGGACGACCCCGAGACGAAGGCGATCGTCATGATCGGCGAGATCGGCGGCGACGCGGAGGAGCGGGCGGCGGACTTCATCAAGGCGAACGTCACGAAGCCGGTCGTCGGCTACGTCGCGGGCTTCACCGCTCCCGAGGGCAAGACGATGGGCCACGCCGGCGCGATCGTGTCCGGCTCGGCCGGCACCGCCGAGGCGAAGAAGGTCGCGCTCGAGGCCGCGGGCGTCAAGGTCGGCAAGACGCCGTCCGAGACGGCGAGCCTCATGCGCGAGATCATCGCGGCGCTCTGAGCCGAAGCCCGCGCACGCGGGTAGCGTTGGTCCGTGGCCTCGAACCTGACGCGCTGGATCCGCGAACGACTCGCGACGGCGCCGGCGATCTACGGGCTCATCGTCTACGTCGTGCTCATCGCGGCGACGAGCGACTACGAGCACGACGCCTACCTCGTCTTCGTCTGGTCGGCGCTCGGGCTCATCGTCTTCTACCTCGCGCACTCCTTCGCGGAGGGCCTTGCGGCGCATGACGAGCCCGACCTGTGGAAGGCCGCGAAGCGGGGCCTGAGGCACTCGCTCGGCATGCTCTACTCCGCGGTCCTGCCATCGATCGCGATCCTCGTCTGCGCGCTCGTCGGGCTCGACGGCGATCACGCCTCGGACTGGGCGCTCCTCGTCGGGCTCGTCGTCCTCGGCTACCTCGGCTACCAGGCGACGGCCGATCGTGGCAAGCCGGTCTGGGTGCGCATCCTCAGCGCGTTCGTGACCGCGCTGCTCGGCTTCGTCATCATGATCATCGACTACGCGGTGCACTGAGCCGTGCCCCGCTGGCTCACCGCGATCTTCGCCGCGGCGGAGACGCTCCTCGTCCTCGCGATCGGCGTCGGCATCCCGCTCGTGACCGCGACGCTCGTGTGGGCGGCGCAGTACGGGTTCGCGGCCGACTACATCGTGGTGTGGCGGGTCGCGGCCGACACGTGGCTCCTCGGCCACGGCGTCGACGTGACCTTCACGCTCGCCCCCGAGACCGCCGACGCGCTCGGGCTCGCGGGCGCGTCGGTCCCGGTCGACATCACGATCGCGCTCCTCGGGTTCGCCCTGCTCACCTTCCTGCTCGCGCTACGAGCCGGACGCCGCGTGTCGGAGGCGGGGCACCCGATCGTCGGCGGGCTCGCGGCCGTCGCCGTGTTCGCCGGCGGCACCGTCGCGATCGTCATCACCGCGCTGCACGTCGACGCCCGGCCCTCGATCGTGCAGGGGGTCATCCTCCCGACGGCGATCTTCGCGGCCGGCCTCGCGGTCGGCATGGCGACGTCGTCCCTACGACCGCAGCGCGAGGGCTCCGACCGCTTCTCGCGGGCCGTCGCCCGCGTGCGCGGCCGCATTCCCGTGGGCCTGCGGGTCGGCATCGACGGCGCGGTGCGCGGCTCGCTCGCCGCGGTCGCGGGACTCCTCGCCGTCGCGGCCATCGTGACCGCGCTGTCGATCGGCATCGCGTTCGCCCAGATGATCGCGTTGTACGAATCGCTCAACGCCGAGATTCTCGGGGGCGCCGTCCTCACCGTCGCCCAGCTCGCGCTGCTGCCGAACGCCGTGATCTGGACCGCGTCGTGGCTCGTCGGCCCCGGGTTCGCGGTCGGTGCGGGCTCGAGCGTGAGCCCCTTCGCGACGAGCCTCGGGCCCGTGCCGCCAATCCCGCTGTTCGGCGCGATCCCGCCCGAGGCGTCGCCGTTCGCCTGGGTGCTCCTCGTCGCGCCCCTCGCGGCGGGCCTCGTCGCCGGCATCCTGACCCATCGCCGGATCAACGACGTCCTGCGCGACTGGTGGGCCGTGCTCGTCGCCCTCGTCGCCGGCGTGCTCGGCGGCCTCGTGATGGGCCTGCTCGCGGCCTGGTCCGCCGGGGCGGGCGGCCCGGGCCGGCTCGACACGCTCGGGCCCGACGGGCTCCAGGTCGGGATCTGGTCCGGCATCGCGTTCTGCGTCTCGATGGTGCTCGGCATGCTCGTCAACGCGCAGATCGAGACGCTCTCCCGTCGCAGCCTCCCGCTCTCCCGCTGAAGGTGCACGTTCGCACCCAAGGTGCACGCTCTTGCGCGCACACTGCGTGCGAACGCGCACCTTGAGCGGCGGCGGTATCCTTGAGGTCGTGCTCCGGGTCGTCGCGCTGATCTCCGGCGGGGGCACCAACCTCAAGGCGCTGCTGGAAGCCGCCGACCAACCGGACTTCCCGGCGAGAGTCGTCGCCGTCGGTGCGGACGTCGAAGCGGACGGCCTCGCGTTCGCCGAGGAGCGCGGCATCCCGACATTCGTCGTGCCGTTGAGCGGCCACGCGGATCGCGCCGCCTGGGGCGACGCGCTGCTCGAGCAGATCCAGGTGTGGGCGCCCGACCTCACCGTGCTGAGCGGGTTCATGCGCCTGCTGCCGCCCGCCGTCGTCACGGCGCTGTCGCCCGCGCTCGTCAACACGCACCCCGCATACCTCCCCGAGTTCCCCGGCGCGCACGCGGTACGCGACGCGCTCGCGGCCGGCGCGCAGCAGACCGGCGCGAGCGTCATCGTCGTCGACGCCGGCGTCGACACCGGCCCCATCGTCGTGCGCGAGCGCGTGCCCGTGCACACCGGCGACACCGAGGCGAGCCTGCACGAGCGCATCAAGCCCGTCGAGCGACGACTGCTCATCGACGTCGTGCGCCAGGTCGCCGAAGGCACCCTTCGACTCGTTTCGCTCGCTCAGGCAGCCGGAGGGCAGCTCGCTCAGGGGGCCGGCGGGGCGCCGCAGTCCACGCAGTCAGCGTCCGCAGAACAGGAGACTCGCTAGATGTCCGGACCCACGATCGACCCGTCGGAGTACCGCGAGCGCGACGTCGTCCCGATCCGCCGCGCCCTCGTCGCCGTGAGCGACAAGACGGGGCTCGTCGACCTCGCGCGCGCGCTCACCGACGCCGGCGTCGAGATCGTCTCCACGGGCGGCACGGGCGCCGCGATCGCCGACGCGGGCCTCCCCGTCACCCAGGTGCAGGAAGTCACCGGCTACCCCGAGCACCTCGACGGCCGGGTGCGCACGCTGCACCCCGGCGTCCATTCGGGCCTCCTCGCGGACCTGCGGCTCGAGCGCCACGAGCACGAGCTCGCCGAGTTCGGCATCGCGCCGTTCGAGCTCGTCGTCGTCAACCTCTACCCCTTCGTCCAGACGGTCGCCTCCGGCGCCGCGGCGAACGCGATCGTCGAGCAGATCGACATCGGCGGCCCCGCGATGGTGCGCGCCGCCGCGAAGAACCACGCGAACGTCGCCGTCGTGACCGACCCCGCCCGCTACGGCGAGATCGTCGCCGCGCTCGCCTCAGGCGGCACCACCCTCGCGCAGCGCCAGGGGCTCGCCCGCGACGCCTTCCGCCACACCGCGTCCTACGACGTCGCCGTCGCCAGCTGGCTCGGCGCCGACGTCGCACCCGACGCCGACGCGGGCGGCTTCCCCGAGTGGGCGGGCGCGAGCTGGACGAGGCGCGAGTCGCTGCGCTACGGCGAGAACTCGCACCAGTCCGCCGCGCTCTACGGGCAGAACGCCGGTCGCCCCGGCATCGCGCAGGCCCGGCAGCTCGGCGGCAAGGAGATGAGCTACAACAACTACGTCGACGCCGACGCGGCGGTGCGCGCCGCCTACGACCACGAGGGCCCCGCCGTCGCGATCATCAAGCATGCGAACCCCTGCGGCATCGCGACCGCGTCGACGCTCGCCGAGGCGCACGCGCTCGCACACGAATGCGACCCCGTCTCCGCGTTCGGCGGCGTCATCGCCGCCAATCGCCCGGTCGACCTCGCGACGGCCGAGTCGATCGCGCCGATCTTCACCGAGGTCATCGCCGCGCCCGGCTTCTCGCTCGAGGCCGTCGAGCTCCTCGGCCAGAAGAAGAACCTGCGCCTCATCGAGCTCCCGGACGGCTTCGAGACGCCCTCGCTCGAGCTGCGCCAGGTCTCCGGCGGGCTGCTGATGCAGCAGGCCGACCGGCACTTCGCCGACGTCGCGGGCTGGGAGCTCGTCGCGGGGGAGCCGGCGGACGCGGCGACGCTCGCCGACCTCGCGTTCTCCTGGCGCGCGGTCCGCGCCGTCAAGTCGAACGCGATCCTGCTCGCCTCGCGCGGCGCGTCGGTCGGCGTGGGGATGGGTCAGGTCAACCGCGTCGACTCGTGCCGCCTCGCCGTCTCGCGTGCGGGCGAGCGGGCGGCCGGATCGGTCGCCGCGAGCGACGCGTTCTTCCCCTTCGCGGACGGACCCGAGATCCTCATCGATGCGGGCGTCAGAGCCATCGTGCAGCCGGGCGGCTCGGTGCGCGACGAGGAGGTCATCGCGCTCGCGGTCTCACGCGGCGTGACGATGTACTTCACGGGCGAGCGGCACTTCTTCCACTAGGCCGGGCTCCAGCGGGCGCGGCGCATGTCGATGCGCAGCGGGCTCAGCATCGGCGTGCCCTCCTCGCGGTACCGGTCCTGCGCCTGCGCCTCATACCCCGGCAGCAGGTGGCCGTCCGCGTAGACGACGCGCCACCACGGCAGCTCCCCGCCGCTGTGCGCCATGATGCGCCCGACCGCGCGGGCCGCGCGCGACCCGACCGCCGCCGCGACCTCACCGTACGCCATGACGCGGCCCGACGGGATCGACTCGGCGACCGCGTAGACCGCCTCGCGGAAAGCCTCGTAGTCGGACGGGGCGGACTCGGTGAGCTCAGGGGCCGCCGTCACAGGGCGAGGACCCCGAAGTTCTCCCCGTACTGCGTCTCGCGCACGACGACGAAGCCGAGCGCGCGGAAGAAGTGGTCGGGGCTGTCCTCACCGGGCTCCCACAGCGCGGTGATCTGCGAGAAGCCGCGCGACTTCGCCTCGGCGGCGAGCGCCCGCACCGCGAATGAGCCGATCCCGCGGCCCTGGTGCTCGCCCGCGACCGTCACCCGCCAGACGGCGGAGCGGAGCTCCTCCTGCGGGTCCTCCGGCGCGAAGTTGCCGCGCACGAAGCCCACGACCTCGTCGCCCTCGAGCACGACGCGCGGCCACGAGGCGGCCGGATCCGTGTACGAGTCGGCGAGCGAGTACGTCGGGGGCGTGACGTACTGGTCCTGGCCGCTGCGCAGCGTGAGCGAGTTCGCCGCGAGTGCGGTCGTTGCCGAGAGCTCCTCGAGCCGAAGGGACGCCATGGACCCAGGTTATGCGGCGATGCGCGGACCTGTCACCCCGGGCCGAGGCATCCCGCTATGCTCGCCGCGTGGTCGTCGAGTCGTTCAACGGACCGTGGACGATGCTGGTCCTGCTGCTCGCTGCGGGGGCTGTCGCCGCGCACTATCTGCTGCGCCACCGCTCGTTCCGCGTCAAGCGCGCCTGGCTGCTCGGCCTCGCCTTCGTGACGCTCGGGTCCTCCATCGTGTTCCACGTCGCGTTCCTCCTGGACCCGCCCGCGGAGGGCTGGCCCGTCTTCCACAACCTGCCGCTGCACCTGTGCTCGATCATGTCCTGGGTCATGCCGCTGGTCGTGTGGTTCGACTGGAAGCCGCTGCGGGCGGTCGCGTTCTATCCGGGTGCGATCGCGGGCATCGCGACGCTCGTGTCCGCGCGGCCGGCCGAGCAGGGGCACCCGCTCTTGGATCCGCGCTCGTTCTTCTGGGTCGCGCACGAGCTCAACGCGATCGTGCCGTTCCTGCTCGTCTCGCTCGCGCTCTACCGGCCGACGGCGCGGCAGGTGCTCGAGTCGGTCGCGTGGGTCGCCGCGTTCGCGCTCGTCGTCATCCTGCCGATCAACCTCGCGCTGCGCGCCTGGGTCGACCCGGGGGTCAACTACTTCTACCTGTTCTCGCCGGAGGGCGCCGACATCCTGCAGGTGCTCTGGGATCTCATCCCCGTGCCGATCCTGTACGTGACGCCGATCCTCGTGCTCGTGCTGCCCGTGCTGTACCTGCAGTGGGGCATCTACCGGGTGCTGACGATGCGCCGCGACGTCGCGCCGAGCGCGCTCGCGACCGCCTGACTCAGCGCTTCAGAGCGCGTCGATGACGGCGTTGAGCGTCGCGGACGGGCGCATCGCCGCCGACACCTTCTCGGCGTCGGGCGAGTAGTAGCCGTCGATCTCGACGGGGCTGCCCTGGACGGCGAGGAGCTCGGCGACGATCGTCGACTCGCCGTCCGCGAGGGCGGCCGCGACGGGTGCGAACACGGCGGCGAGCTCCGCGTCGTCCGTCTGGGCGGCGAGCTCCTGCGCCCAGTACAGCGCGAGGTAGTAGTGGGAGCCGCGGTTGTCGATCGTGCCGAGGGCGCGGCCGGGCGACTTGTCATTCTCGAGGAACGTGCCCGTCGCGCGGTCGATCGTGTCAGCGAGCACGCGCGCCTTCGCGTTCCCCGTGACCGTCGCGTACTGCTCGAAGGACGGGGCGAGGGCGAAGAACTCGCCGAGCGAGTCCCACCGCAGGTAGTTCTCCTCGACGAACTGCTGGACGTGTTTCGGCGCCGAACCGCCCGCGCCGGTCTCGAACAGCCCGCCGCCGTTGAGCAGCGGCACGATGCTGAGCATCTTCGCCGAGGTGCCGACCTCGAGGATGGGGAACAGGTCGGTGTTGTAGTCGCGCAGCACGTTGCCGGTCACCGAGATGGTGTTGAGGCCCTTGCGCAGCCGCTCGAGCGAGTACGCGGTCGCGACCTCGGGTGCGAGGATCTCGATGGTGAGCCCCGTCGTGTCGTGCTCGGGGAGGTAGGCGCGGACCTTCGCGATGATGGAGGCGTCGTGCGCGCGGGTCTCGTCGAGCCAGAAGATCGCGGGGTCGCCGGTCGCGCGGGCCCGGGCGACGGCGAGCTTGACCCAGTCGCGGACGGGCACGTCCTTCGTCTGGGTGGCCCGCCAGATGTCGCCGCGCTGGACGTCGTGCTCGATGACGGTCTCGCCGGCCCCGTTGACGATGCGCACGGTGCCGGCGTTCTGGATCTCGAACGTCTTGTCGTGCGAGCCGTACTCCTCCGCCGCCTGGGCCATGAGCCCGACGTTGGGCACGGTGCCGATCGTCGCGGGGTCGAGCGGTCCGTGCGCCTTCACGTCGTCGATGACGGTCTGGTAGACGCCAGCGTAGGAGGAGTCGGGGATGACCGCGAGCGTGTCGTCCTCGCTGCCGTCGGCGCCCCAGAGCTTGCCGCCGTTGCGGATGAGGGCCGGCATGGACGCGTCGACGATGACGTCGGACGGGACGTGCAGGTTGGTGATGCCCTTGTCGGAGTTGACGTAGGACAGGCGCGCGCCGTTCGCGATCGCCTGCTCGAACGCCGCCTTGATCTCGCCGCCGTTCGGCAGCGCGTCGAGGCCCGCGAGGATCGAGCCGAGGCCGTCGTTGGCCGACAGTCCTGCCTCGGCGAGCTGGGTGCCGTATCGCTCGAAGACCTCGGCGAAGTAGGCGCGCACGACGTGGCCGAAGATGATCGGGTCGGAGACCTTCATCATGGTCGCCTTGAGGTGGACGGAGAACAGGACGTCCTCCGCCTTGGCCTTCGCGATCGCGTTCTGCAGGAACGCGTCGAGCTGCTCGGCGTCGAGCCGCGTCGCGTCGAGGATCTCGCCCGCGAGCACGGGTAGCCGCTCCTTGAGCACGACGGTCTCGCCGGTCTCGGTGATGAGCTCGATCCGCAGCTCGTCGTCGGCGGGCAGGGTGACGGACTTCTCGTTGGACTTGAAGTCGTGCGCGCCCATGGTCGCGACCTCGGTCTTGGACCCTGCGGGGAACGCCTTGTTGCGGTGCGGGTGCGCCTTCGCGTAGTTCTTGACGGACTGGGGCGCACGGCGGTCGGAGTTGCCTTCGCGCAGCACCGGGTTGACGGCGGAGCCCTTGACGCGGTCGTACTTCGCGCGCGTGGCCCGCTGATCGTCGGTCGTCGCCTCGTCGGGGTAGTCCGGGACCGCGTAGCCGTCCGCCTGGAGCTCGGCGATCGCGGCCTTGAGCTGGGGGATCGACGCCGAGATGTTCGGGAGCTTGACGATGTTCGCCTCGGGCTGCTTGGCGAGCTCCCCGAGCTCGGTCAGCCAGTCGCGGCCGAGGCCGAAGACGGCGAGGATGCGGCCCGCGAGCGAGATGTCGGCGGTGTCGATCGACACACCCGCCTGCTTCGCATAGGCCTTGACGATCGGCAGGAAGCTCGCGGTCGCGAGCATGGGGGCCTCGTCGGTGTGGGTGTAGTAGATCGTCGACTCCGTCACGACTCCCATTCTCCCACGCGGACACTTGTCCGATTTGCGCGGGGCGTGCGGCGCCGGGAGCGGGCCCTAGCCGGGGGTGCTGGCGCTCGCCGGGGCGCCGCAGAACGCGATCGGCCCCGGATCGCGCTGATCCGGGGCCGATCGGCAGCGGGCTGAGCGTCAGCTGTTCGCGTGCTCCTGCACCTCGGCCGCGGCGATCTGCGCGGGGGCGGCGCCGGTCGCGATCTCGACCTTGCGCGGCTTCGCCTTCTCGGAGACCGGGATGACGACCGAGAGCACACCGTTGTCGTAGTGCGCGCTGATCCGGTCGGTCGCGATGCCTTCGCCGAGGTTGAACTGGCGCTGGTAGGTGCCGCTCGAGCGCTCGCGGGCGAGCCACTTGACGCCCTCGCCGCTCGGCGCGGTGCGCTCGGCTCGGACGGTGAGCACCTGTCCGTCGACGTCGACGTCGATCGAGCCCGGGTCGATACCCGGCAGGTCGGCCGTCATGACGTAGTGCTCGCCGTCGCGGTAGAGGTCGATCGGCATGAAACGCGGCCCCTGCCGCGTGTCGAGGAGCTGGGCGGCGACGCGGTCCAGCTCACGGAATGGGTCGAAGACAACAGCCATCGTTGAGCTCCCTGTGAATCTGGTCAAGACTTGAGTCCCGTTGACTCAAGTGCATCCAGATTAGCACTCGAGCCGTGTGAGTGCTAAGCGTTCGCAGTGGGCGAACGCGGAGGCCGCCCGACGCCACGCGGGGTGCGCCTGGCGGTGCCTTGTGCGCAATGGCGCGATCCGCATTGCGCATAACGCACCGCCAGCCCGGGTCGGCAGGTACGTCGCGGAGTGGGGCGATGCGCAGAGGCGGGTCGGGCGACCCGCAGAACGCCGGAGTCAGGCCCCTGAGAAGACGTCGCGGCGGATGCGCCGCACCCCCGCGCGCCGCAACTGCGCGCTCAGCGCGCCCACCATCGCGGGCGGGCCCGAGACGTAGGCGACGCGGCCCGGCAGGTCGGGCACCGCGGACATCAGGTCCTCGCCGTCGAACCGGCCTGGCCCGAGCCAGACCCAGCCCGCCGGCATCGGCTCCGGGGCGACGGGGCACGACAGCACGACGCGCGCGCCCGTCGCCTCGAGTTCCGCGAGGAACGCCGGCACCTCCGCGCGCGTGCGGTACACGAGCACGTAGTCGTGTCGCGGGTCGGCGTCGCGCAGCATCGACAGGAACGGCGTGACCCCGATCCCGCCTGCGACGAGGACCGCCTCCGTGCCGACGCCGGGCGCGGTGAAGTCGCCGAAGACGCGGTTCGCCCGCAGTTCGTCACCGGGCGACATCGCGGCGAGCGCGCGTTTCGCCGAAGAGGGGTGCGGCGGCATCGAGAACGCGACCTCGAGCTCCTCCGCGTCCGGCGCCGACGCGATGGAGAAGACCCGACGCCGGCCGCGGAAGTCGCGCGGGCGGTGCGGCACCAGGAGCTCGATCGCCTGACCCGCCGCGTGCGCGACGGGTGTCGAGGGGCGCAGTCGGAGCATGACGTTCTGTCCGTCCCGGATGACGCTCGTGACGGTCAGGCGGATCGCGGCGCGGGCGCCGAAGCCGAAGGCGAGCACGTTCGCGATGACGAGACCGAGCTCGGGGCTCGAATAGATGGGGCCGAACGTGAACGGCACCGAGGTGACGATCGCGGCGACGATCGCGACGAGCAGCCGCTGCCACCAGCGCGGCGGGAGCGTCTGCGGCTCGCTCAGCATGAAGCCGGCGGCGAAGACGAGGGGCAGCGAGCCGAAGATCGTCGCGAGCGCGTCGCCGAACGGGATGCCGAACGACAGGAACTGGAAGGCGCGGAAACCCGCCGCGACGACGATGTAGGCGAGCGCGATTGTGACGACGCTCGAGCGGTAGCAGACGATGAGTGCGCCGACCGCGACGAAGGGCAGCAGCGGCGGCGTCGCGACCCACCAGGACGGCGCCGCGATGACGGGCGCGCCCGCGAGATCGAGCACGCCGGCGATGAGCGCGACGACGAGCGCGCCGAGCGCGGCCGGGTTGAACATGTGGCGGCCCAGTCGCGCGACGAGGAAGCGCGACGCCCCCGCGACGAGGCCGGCGATCGCGGTGCCGAGCAGGCTCGGGGCGTCGAGCCGCGGGGAGAAGAGCAGGAAGACGATGAGCGACGTGACGAGCACCGACTCGATCTCGGGCCGCGCCCGGACGATCGCGCCGCCCGCGTAGGCGCCGACGAGCGTTGCGGCGGTCGTGACGAGGAGCGCGACGACACCGGCGAGCGGGTCGAAGGACAGCACCCCGACGAGCATGAGGATGAGCGCCGCGACGACGACCGCCCAGAGCACCGCCCCGACGAGCAGGACGGGGGTGAGCCGACCGAGGGCCCGGTCGATGCCCCCGCGCACGGCCGCGATCGCGGCGAGCACCGTCTTCATCCGAACACCTCTCCCGGGAAGCCCTCCGAGACCTCGACGCGTCCCGCTGCAGAGATCCTCGCCCATTCGACACCGAGCTCGCACGGAATGCGGTCGCCCGGCGTCACGAACAGCGCCGTCGCGACACCGTCGGCGGTCATCGCGTCGGCGGCCATCGCCCAGGTCGCGACGATGGCGTCGACGGGCAGGCCCGTGAGCGCGTCGATGACATGGTGCACGCCGTCGGCCCACGCCCGGCGATTCGTCGCCGACGCGCAGATCGCGCCGTCGCCGAGCGGGACGACGCCGACCGCGAGCCGCGGATCCGCGGGATGCTCGAGCGCGACGCGGATCGTGCCGGGGCCGCGGCGCAGGATGTCGCCGCTTGCGTCGATGACGAACTCGTCGATGCCGTGCTCGAGGAGCACCTCGCCGAGGAGGTCGCAGAGCTGACCCTTCCCGGCGGCGCCGACGTCGATCGTGACGGGGCGCGGTGCGGAGAGCACGGTGCCGTCCCACGCGATCGCGTCGGCCCACGCGACCGCGGGCAGAGGGTCGCCTGCGGGGCGCAGCGACAGGTCGGCGCCGTAGCCGAGGCGTTCGAGCGAGGCGCCGACGAGGGGGCTCACCCGGCCGCCCGTCGCCGCGTACAGCTCACGGTAGAGCGCGAGGAGCGGACCCGCCTCGGCCGGTAGAGGCCAGTCGCCCGGCTCACGCGCGATCCGGCTGACGAGCGAGTCGGCGCGGAAGCGGGACCACACCCGGTCGTAGTCGTCGACGCGTCGCAGGATCGCGCGCTGCGTCCCCGCGGGAATCCCGCCCGGTGCCTCGATCTCCCACGGCACCCCGATCCCCTCGAACCTCATCGGCTGTGCACGTCCTGGGTGTTCCGAGGCATTTCGGCCGGGAGTGCGTAGCTGGTGACGTGCGGGAGCAGAGGTGCGCGGGTCAGGCGGCGGCCTCGGCGCGGATCGCGTCGAGCGCGGCGTTGAAGCCCTGTCCGGTGAGGGATGAGCCGGCGACGCGGTCGACCGCGAGGCCCTCGATCGGCTGGCCGACGACCGCCGCGGCGATCCCGGAGATGAAGTCGGCTTGGTGGCGGCGGGCTTGCGGGTCGCTCGCGTGGCCCGCGACCTCGACGGCGGCGACCGCACCGTCCGCGAGGGTGACCGTTACCGTGATGGTCTCGGGGCCGCTCGGCGCGACATAGGCGCCGTCCGCAGTGTACGTCCCGTCGGCGAAGCCGTCCTCGACGACGGGCGCCGGCTCCGCGGCCGTCGAGGTCGTGGGCTCGACGGGGGGCGCGGTCGTCGGCGCTTCGGTCACGGACGGGGCGGGCTCGGGCGTCGGTGTGGCGCAGCCGGCGAGGAGGCCGACGGCCGACAGGCTGGAGAACGCGATGACGACGGTGCGATTGGGCATCGGCATGCGCGCCAAGCTAACCTGAAAGCCTGGAGGTCAGCTATGGCGCTGTTCGTCGACAAGCTCACGATTTCGAGCCCCGATTTCGAGGATCACGGTCGGATCCCGTTCGAGCTCACGGCTGACGGGGGCAACACCGTCCCCCGCCTGGCGTTCTCGGGCGCGCCGGAGGGCGCCGTCGAGTACGCGATCGTCTGTCACGACCCCGACGCGCCCCTGCCTGACGGCTTCACGCACTGGACCGTCTACGGGGTCCCGCTCGACGCGACCTCGCTCGACGTGAGCGCGACCGGCGTGCGCGTCGGGCCGAACGACCTCGGCGAGGCTTCGTGGTTCGGGCCGCGGCCGCCGCACGGCCACGGCGACCACCACTACTACTTCTGGGTCTTCGCGCTCCGCCGCCCGGTCGAGGGCACGCCCGATCGCCGCACGTTCATCACCGAGTACGCGGACGCGATCATCGAGCAGGCCCGGACGGTCGGACTCTCCGCGCGCTGACGAGGAGGAACCCGGCCGTCACGAGGCACAGGGCGAGCAGCAGGGCCGTCGGCGCCCCCGACGATCCGGTCGCGGGGTGCTCGATCGTGACGGCGGCCGAGAACGCGTGGCCCGAGCTGAGCCCCGTCGCGATGACGGTGTGGGCACCGACCGGGTCGTCGCCCCGCAGCGCGAACGTCGCGGAGAAGGAGCCGTCGGCGCCCGCGACCGCGGTCCCGAGCTGGCGCGGCGTCGAGTGCAGCCAGACGTCGACCGTCTCGCCGGGGTAGTAGCCGCCGCCCGTCACGGTGAGCGAGCCGCCCGGCACCGGATTGCCGGCGATCGCGATGCGGAAGACGTCGCCGATCGCGGCGCTCGTCAGCTGGTGCAGCATCGCGACGCCGTCGACCGTGGGGTGGAGCGCGCCGAGCTTCATGCAGAAGTACGTCGTGCCGTGGTAGCCGAGGGGGAGCCAGTCGGCGGGGCAAGGCGGGTCGGGCGCGGAGGCGGCGGAGATGACGTCGAGCTTCTGGATCCAGGAGTCGGCGGAGCAGATCGTGTGGTCCGCGCTCGCCGCCCACGTGTCGACGTAGCGGAAGCCGCGGGCGGCGGCCTCCGCGCGGAGCGCGCCGTCGAGGGCGGACTGCACCTGGTGGATGTAGCTGATGTCGACGCCGGAGAACGGCACGCCGTCGGTGATGGGCGGGAAGCCGCCGTGGAAGCACGCATCGGTCGCGTCGGGCGGCGCGATCTGCGGGTAGCCGACGACGAAGACCTGGGCGTTCGGCGCCTTCGTCGCGATCTCGTCGAACACGGCCTTGATCCGCGGCGAGATGTACGTCGATTGGCGATCCGCGAGCTGGAAGTCGGCGTACGTCGGATTCGTGCTCTCGTAGACGTCCTTGCAGTTCGCGACGGAGTAGCCGGCGATGAGCAGCATCCCGAGCACCGTCGTGCCGCCGCCGACCGAGGTGCGCATGCAGGACTCGGCGATGTCGGAGAAGCCGAGGTCGTTGCCGCCGATCGCGACCGTCACGATATCCGTCGTCGTGCTGAGCACGTCGGCCTGCAGGCCCGGGTAGGTCTGGCCCGACATGGTCGTCTGGGCCCCAGACGTCAGGGTGAGCTGCGGCAGCAGCGTGAGGCTCCCGGCCGGGGGGAGGGTCAGCGGGGCGCCCGCGACGAACCCGAGGTTCGGCGAGACGGCCCCCGAGCAGGTCCGGTCGGTGAGGCTCAGGCTGTAGTCGGCGGCGACGAGGTGCGGGTAGTTCGCGTCGGCCTGATAGCAGCCGTTCGCGGTCGTGCCGCCCGCGTCGAAGGGACTCGTCTGGCTGAACGGGATGAGACCGAAGCCCGCCGAGTAGGAGTCGCCGAGCGAGACGTACTCGAAGCCGTCGAGCTCGCCCGGCTGCGCCGAGAGGGCGGGTGCCACGGGCGCGACCATGAGCAGCCCCACCAGGACTGCGATCCCTCCCGCGATCCGTCGCATTGGCAGGCACGGTACTCGCGTGCCGTGGCATCCTCAAGGGTTGCGGGCTGAGGAATCGCGTCCGGGCTGAGCATCCGGGGCCGAAACCTCAGCCCGAAGGCTGTTTCTCAGCCCGGGCCGCCCCGATAGACTGGGCGGACCGCAACTGGCGTTCGTAGGTGGGACACCACCGGGGAGCGGGACACAGGGATGGGCCGTACGCCTGGGCTCGATCACCGCCCCAGTCGAAGGAGCACCCTGTGAGTCGCACATCAGGTCAGGACTATTTCACGGCCCCGCTCGCCGAGGTCGACCCGGAGATCGCCGCCGTGCTCGAGCAGGAGCTCGGCCGCCAGCGCGACTACCTCGAGATGATCGCCTCCGAGAACTTCGTGCCCCGCGCGATCCTCGAATCGCAAGGATCCGTCCTCACCAACAAGTACGCCGAGGGCTACCCAGGCAAGCGCTACTACGGCGGCTGCGAATACGTCGACGTCGCCGAATCGCTCGCCATCGAGCGCGCCAAGTCGCTCTTCGGCGCCGGCTACGCGAACGTGCAGCCCCACGCCGGCGCCCAGGCCAACCAGCCCGTGTATCACGCGCTCCTCGAGCAGGGCGATCGCGTTCTGGGCCTCGATCTCAACCACGGTGGGCACCTGACCCACGGCCGCAAGCAGAACTTCTCCGGACGCAACTACGACATCGTCAGCTACGGCGTCGACCCCGAAACGTACCGGATCGACATGGACGTCGTGCGCGACCGCGCGCGGCAAACGCGCCCCAAGATGATCATCGCGGGCTGGTCCGCCTACCCGCGGCAGCTCGACTTCAAGGCGTTCCGCGAGATCGCCGACGAGGTCGGCGCGCTCCTGTGGGTCGACATGGCGCACTTCGCGGGGCTCGTCGCCGCGGGCCTGCACCCCTCGCCCGTCCCCTACGCCGACGTCGTCACGAGCACCGTGCACAAGACGATCGGCGGACCCCGCTCCGGCTTCATCCTGTCCAACGACGCCGCGATCGCGAAGAAGATCGACTCCGCCGTCTTCCCGGGCCTCCAGGGCGGCCCGCTCATGCACGTCATCGCCGCGAAGGCGACCGCGTTCAAGTTCGCGACGACGCCAGAGTTCGTAGAACGCCAGGAGCGGACCGTGCGGGGCGCCAAGCTCCTCGCGGAGCGTCTCATGCGCGAGGACACGCGCGGCCAGGGTGTCGACGTGCTCACGGGCGGCACCGACGTGCACCTCGTCCTCGTCGACCTGCGCGCCTCCGAGCTCACCGGTCAGGACGCGGAGGACCGGCTCCACGAGGCGCGGATCACCGTCAACAAGAACTCGGTGCCATTCGACCCACGCCCCCCGATGACGACGAGCGGCATGCGGATCGGCACGCCGGCGCTCGCGACGCGCGGTTTCGACGACGCCGAGTTCACGGAGGTGGCCGACATCATCGCCGAGGCGCTGCTCCCCGACCCGGACCTCGCCGCGCTGCGCTCGCGGGTCGCGACGCTGACCGAGGCGTTCCCGCTCTACCCGGGCCTCACCTCCCCGGGGGTGTGGGCATGAGTGCGCGGGTCCTCGACGGCATCGCGACGGCCGCCGCGATCAAGGCGGAGCTGAAGACGCGCGTCGACGATCTGAAGGCGCGCGGCGTCCACCCGGGCCTCGGCACCCTGCTCGTGGGGGCCGACCCCGGATCGGTGAGCTACGTCACCGGCAAGCACCGCGACTGCGCCGAGGTGGGGGTGGAGTCGATCCGCGTCGACCTGCCCGAGACGGCGTCGCGCAGCGACGTGCTCGGCGCCATCGAATTCCTCAACACCAACCCGGCCGTGACCGGGTACATCGTGCAGCTGCCGCTGCCGAAGGGACTCGACGAGCACGAGGCGATCGAGGCGATCGACCCCGACAAGGACGCCGACGGCCTGCACCCCACCAACCTCGGCCGGCTCGTGCTCGGCGTCGACGGCGAGATCACCTCGCCGCTCCCGTGCACGCCGGCAGGCATCGTCGAGCTGCTGGAGCGCGCGGGTGTCGGGATCGCGGGCAAGCACGTCACGATCGTCGGCCGCGGCCTCACCGTCGGCCGCCCGCTCGGCCTGCTGCTGACGCGCAAGGGGCTCGACGCGACGGTCACCCTGACGCACTCGCGCACGCCGGACATCGCGCAGGAGTGCCGCCGGGCCGACATCGTCGTCGCCGCCGTCGGCGTGCCGCACCTCATCAAGCCCGACTGGATCAAGCCGGGCGCCGCCGTCCTCGACGTCGGCGTGACCCGCGTCGGCACGTCGGAGGCGGGACGGGCGAAGCTCGCGGGCGACATCGACCCGGGCGTCGCCGAGGTCGCAGGCTGGCTCTCGCCCAACCCGGGCGGGGTCGGGCCGATGACCCGGGCACTTCTGGTGAAGAATGTCGTAGACGCAGCGACGCGAAAGGCAGACGGACGATGAACGACAAAGCGATCAGGACCTACCGACTCGGATTTCCCCAGTTCCTGGTCGGGCTGCTGACGCTCGCCGCGGTCGCTGGCGGCGTCGCCTGGATCCTCAAGCAGTTCGGCGTCATCTAGCCGCACCGCACCACCCGACCGGACGGAGCATCGTGGCTCATTTCGTACTCGTGCATGGCGCCTTCGGCAGCGCGGCCAACTGGGACCCGATCGTCCCGCTGTTGCGGGAGGCGAGGCACACGGTGGAGGCGATCGACCTGCCCGGCCAGGCCGAGGACGCCACACCCGTCGAGCGGATCACGCTCGACGCCTACGCGCAGCGCGTCGTCGAGGCGCTGCAAGCCGGCCCCGAGCCCGCGATCCTCGTCGGACACAGCATGGGCGGCGTCGTCGTGACGCAGGCCGCGTCCGAGGCGCCCGAGCTCGTCGACCAGGTCGTCTACGTCGCGGCGTTCCTGCCGCGCGACGGCGAGAGCCTCCTCGACCTCGCGGGACTGCCCGAAGGCGAGGGCGACGGGGTCCAGGCCAACATCGTCGTCGCGGGAGACCCGCCCGTCGCGACGATGCCGCGCGCCGCGGCCCGCGAGGTCCTGTTCGGGGAGCTCGAGGACGGCCCGCTGCTCGAGTGGGCGCTCGAGCGCGTCTACCCGCAGCCGGTCATCCCGTTCGCGACGCCCGTCGACCTCGCCGAGCACGAGGTGCGGCGCCGCTACGTGCTCGCGCGGCGCGACCGCGCGATCCCGCCGGCGCTGCAGCGGCGCTTTATCGCCGAGCGCGGCGTGGACCGGTCGCTCGAGATCGACACCGACCACTCGCCCTTCCTGTCGCGTCCGGCGGAGCTCGCCGCCGCGCTGCTCGCCTTCGCGGCCGACTGAGACGCTCGCGTTCTGCCGATCACCACACCCGCGTGAACGGCATGGGCTTGCGCATCCGGATGAGCAGCAGCAGCGGGATGATGACGTACGCGCTGTTGCACCCCCGCAACACCGGCTGCGCGAAGTGGATAGGCCCCTCGCGCAACGGATACTCATGGCAGCGGCGCGCATCTACGGTCGGAACTGTCTAGCCCGCCTGGACTGGACAGCACGAAACGTTCCTGGCCCTGCCAGAGTTCGGCTGCACCGCGATGGAGATTCCACGCGACCGCGGCCCCAGCCTTTGGGCCGGGCTCGAAGGGGTTCGGAGACTCGAACTATGTGGAGACAGCAGTGACCGATCGCATCACCCGCAACCCCGCCCCCGTGATCCCCGGGATCTCGGACAGCGTCAAGGTGGGCGCTGGTGATTTGCTATTCATCTCCGGCGCTGTCGGGTTCGAAGCAGACGGCAGCCTGCCCGAGGATTTCGCGCGCGCGATCGAGTTGACGTACGCGGAGGTTGAGCGAGCGCTCAAGGCCGGTGGCGCGACGTGGGAGAACGTCGTCCGTGTCACCGTCTACGTGACGCACCTCGACCAGGAGAAGCTCGCCATCTGGCGCAAAACTCGCGATGCGATCGTGCCGGCCGGCAACCCGCCGGCAAGCACGCTCATCGGCGTGTACTCACTGTTCAACGGTGCGTCAATCGAGGTCGACGCAATCGCCGCCCTGTAGCGCTCTTCCGCAACGATTCCTCCCGAAGAAAGGTTGGCCAAGAAATGAGTGAACGCAAGACGGATTACGCGATCTACTCCCTCGAGTTCTGTCAGGGCACCATGCCTCACGACTTCTTCGGGGGATCGGGCATCTTCAGCAACAAGGGGACCGTCCACATTCCGATGCTCTACACGCTCATCGTGGGTGGAGAGGTCGGCGGCAAGAAGCACGTTGCGCTCGTCGACTGCGGATTCCGTAACGACTACTGGCTCGACCGGTACCCGTTCTCGACGTGGGAGAGCCCGGCGGAGGTGCTCGGTCGCCTCGACCTGACGCCCGAAGACATCGAGGTCATCCTCGTGTCCCACATGCACTTCGACCACATGGGCAACTTCGAGGCATTTCCCAACGCGCAGCTCTATGTGCAGTTCGATGAGTTTGTGGGCTGGTCGCATGCCGTCGACATGGCCAACAAGCTCCCGACCGACGCAGATCGCGCATGGATCTTCTCGTCGTTCGACCCGACGGACCTCACCCGCGCCGCGCGTGGCATCGCCGATGGCCGCATCCGCTTCCTCCAGGGCGACGAGGAACTGCTCCCCGGGGTTACCGCCCGACTTGCCCGAGACTCGCACACCTTCGGCTCCCAGTGGTTCAAGATCGAGACGCAGAACGGGCCGTACGTCATTGCGGGCGACACCGTCTACTGGTATTCCAACGTCGAGCAGATGTGGACTCCCGGCTACGGTCAGGGCAACAACTTCAACCTCATCGGGCTCTACCGCACGCTCGCTGACGAGGTGAAGAGCGAGACCACCCGCATTATTCCGGGCCACGACGAGCAGATCGCTCAGCGCTATAAGTCGTGGGTCACCGAGAGCGGCAACACGATCACCGAGGTCAACCGGCTGCAGGGCGAAGGCTCGCGCGCCCCTGCGAACGCTGGAGTGATCCTCACGTAGCTGGTGGGTGTCGGTGGGGCGCACGACGCCCCGCCCACACCATCAAGTACTCGCGGCGCGGCGCCGAGGATCCGGATTCGCACTCGCTCCCGAGAGTTCCAAACCGGGGTATGCAAAGCGCCGTTGGCTTTGCCATGCCCGCGTGGCACACACCGACCAGGTTGTCTTCCCCATCTCGCCTGCTGGCTGTCGGTCAGCTCGGCGCTGCTTGTCCTCCGATCGAACGCGACATTCGCACCAAGTAGAAAGAAGATCTCGATGAAGAACGTTGTCCGCGGCGCGGCTATCGTCGCCGTCGCCGCTCTCGCCCCGGTTCTCGCCGGGTGCGTCGCCACCGCACAGCCAGCGCCCGCTCCTGAGGGAACGGAAGCTTCCGAAACCATCGTCATCGGTGCCGCAATGGCCGAGACCGGCTTCATGTCCGTCGTCGATCTGCCCGCGCTCAACTCGCTGCGCATCGCGGTCGACGAGCTCAACAAGACCGGCGGGATCGACGGCACCCCAGTTGAACTGCGTGTCGTCGACACCGGCTCGGACCTCGCTCAGTACGCCCCTGCCGCCCAGCAGCTGGTCGATGCGGGTGCGAAGACGATCGTCTTGACCTGCGACTACGACATCGCGAGCCCGGGCGCCCTCGTGGCAGAGCGCGCGGGGGTGCTCAACATCTCCCCGTGCGTCGCTGACGCGCTCTGGGGCCCCACGGGCGGACTCGAACTCGGCTTCTCGCTTGGAAACGCGACGCTCGGCGAAGGCGCGATCATGGCTGAGTTCGCGGTCGACCAGGGCTGGCAGAACGCCGTGTTCCTTACCGACACGAGCCTCAAGTACTCGCAGAACGAGTGCGAGTACACGCAGGCGCGCTACGCCGAGCTCGGCGGCACGCGGATCGCCAACTACGACTACGTGCAGGGCGACAGCATTCCGGAAATCGTCTCGAAGATCGCCAGCGGCCCCGCCCCGGACGTCATCTTCAACTGCGGATACAACCCAGGTGGCGCGCAAGTCGCGAAGGACCTCCGCGATGGCGGCATCACGACGCCGGTCGTGTCTGGCTTCGGCATGGACGGCACGTTCTGGCTCGACGCCATCCCGGGGCTCAGTGACTACTACGTGGTGACGTACGCGCTCAGCACCGGCGACGACCCGAACCCGAAGGTGAACGAGTTCGCTGCGCTCTACGAGGAGGCCTACGGCGAGCGTCCGACCACGTCGACATTCCTCACCGGACCGTCCGTGCTCGAGACGATCGTGACAGCACACTCGATCGCAAGGAGCTGGGATGGCGCGAAGCTTACGGAGGCGCTCGAGACCGTCGGCGACCTCGACCTGCTTGCCGGCCCGACGAAGTTCAGCTCCGACTACCACATCGGTCTCGAGCGGCCGCAGAGCGTGCTCGTCGTCCAGGACGGATCGCTCGTGTTCGTCGAGCGGCGCGCTCCGCAGAGCGTCAACGTCCAGTGACCGACGTACTCCGGTCCCTCGCAGCCGGGCGCGAAAGCGCCCGGCTCGAGGCTCGGGGGGTCTCGAGGGCATACCACGGCGTTCAGGCGCTCCAAGAGATCGACCTTGACGTCCCACGCGGACGTGTGACTGGTCTCATCGGTGCGAACGGTGCCGGGAAGTCCACACTCGTCAACATCATCAGCGGATACGACAGCCCGGACCACGGCGACGTGCAGATCGACGGACAGGCTCTCCCACGTGAACGAGCCGATCGTCGAACCCGGCGCGGCATCGCCCGCACATTCCAGCAAGGCCGGTTGTTCCCGAGACTCACAGTCCTCGAGAACGTCGAGGTCACGGCCTTGGCATGCGGGCTCGGCTACGCCGAAGCGCGCAGGCTGTCACTCGGACTCCTCGTAGAGCTCCAGCTCGAGGAGTGGGCGCTGCATGAGGCAGACCACCTGCCACACGGCGTCGAGCGGCGGCTTGGCGTGGCGCGCGCGCTCGCCACTCGCCCAACGTGGGTGCTTTTCGATGAGCCTGCAGCGGGTCTCAACGACGGCGAGGCCGAGCACTTCCGCGGGACGATGCGTGCCCTTGCTGAGAGCGGCATGGGCGTGTTGCTGATCGATCACAACATGCCGCTCGTGTTCGGAAGCAGCGACCACATCTTCGTGCTCGGCGCCGGTCAGAACGTCGTCGACGGCAGCCCTGACGCGATTCGGCACGATCCGAGGCTGGCGAGCTCGTACCTGGGTAGCGCCGCCCAGGAAATGCCAGGGAGGTAGGAGATGGAACTGCAGACTGCGCGCAGGGTTCTTACGGTGTCTGACCTCCGTGTGAGCTACCGAGGCATCCCAGCGGTGTCCGGCGTTTCGTTCCATGCGGACGCGGGAGAGCTGGTCGGGATCATCGGGCCGAACGGGGCCGGAAAGTCGTCCACATTGCTCGGCATCGTGAACGCAGTCCGCTCGCAGTCGACTGAGGTCCGGTTTGAAGAGACCGACCTCCGTCCACTCCCGCCGGAGCGAATCGCACGGACGGGGTTGGCGCTCGTCCCAGAAGGTCACCAAGTCTTTGGCCGCCTCTCGGTGCGCGACAACCTGCGGTTGGGCTCGGTCGCTCGGCGCCAGCCCGCGGACCTTGCCGCGGACCTCGAGTGGGTGTTCGAGCTGTTTCCAATCCTCGCCTCGTTCGCCAATCGCCCAGCCGAGCTGCTCTCGGGTGGCCAGCAACAGCAGCTCGCGATCGGTCGCGCGCTCCTTGCAGCACCGACGCTGCTCGCACTCGACGAGCCGTCGCTCGGCCTGTCGCCGTCAGCCGTTGACATCGTGTTCGCGGCGATCGAGCAGATCTGCGCTCGGGGTACCGCGGTGTTACTCGTCGAACAGAGAGCCCAGCAGACCGTTGCTGCTGCCGCACGTACGTATGTTCTCAACGAAGGACGCATAACTATGACCCTCACGCCCGACGACGCGGACAACTCCGCGCTGCTCATGAAGGCGTATCTCGGATCGTGATGTCCTTCGTGCAATCGCTCGTCGATGCGATCTCCGCTGGTGCCGTCTACGCGCTGGCGGCACTCGGTATCGGCCTCGTCTTCGGGGTACTCCGCCTAGCGAACTTCGCCTACGGAGAGGTGATCACGGGCGCTGCGTTCACGCTCATCCTGCTGTGGCCGGTGTCGTGGCCCCTCGCTCTTGTCGCGTCCGTCGTTGTCGCAATTGCGCTGTCGCTCTTGATGGATCTCGTGGTGTTCCGGTGGATGCGTCAACAGTCCCCGGTCGTGCTGCTGGCCGCCAGCTTCGGGCTCAGCATCTTGCTCCAGCGTGCATACGAAGGACTGTTCGGTTCAAGCGTTCGCACCGCGGCCGTCGCGCCCGAACTGACACGGTCGTTCGATCTTGGAGGGTTTCGGGTCAGCCTCCTCGCGTTCGTCGCGATCGTGCTTGCCGCGTGTCTCCTCGCGACGGTCAGCATCTTTCTCCGACGCTCGAGGATGGGCCTGCAGGTCCAGGCCGCCGCAATGGATTTCCGCGCCGCGCGCATCCTTGGTATTCGCTCCGGTGTGGTGATCGCCGTCACGTTCGCCATCAGTGGCGTGCTCGCAGCGGCGGTCGCGTTCGTGCTCACAGCCCAGTCCGGAGCTGTCGAGCCAGCCTTCGGGGTTCAGGCGACCCTGTTCGGGTTGATCGGCGCGGTGATCGGCGGCTTGAACCGCATCGGCGGCGCGGTGATCGGCGGCTTCGCCGTCGGGTTCGCACTGTCCCTCCTGACCTCATGGCTGCCTCCCGAGCTCAACAGCTTCAGAGTCGCATTCGTCTACTTGCTCGTGATCGTCGTTCTCCTGATCGTCCCCAACGGCATCTTTGCCGGCCGAAATGCAAAGGGCCGCATATGACTTCTTCGCGCCGGTTCCCGATCGGATGGGCAGCGCCCAGCTGGGCGCTCACCACTTGGACGCTCGTGGTCCCCCTCGCGGCGGTGTGGTTGTTCGCGTCAGTCATGAGTTCGCTTTCTGCGACGGCAGCGATCGACCTCGGCTACGCGCTGACCAACATGATCGTTGTCGTGGCGCTGTGGACCTTCATCGGCAACAGCGGCGTCCTGTCCTTCGGGCACATCGCGTTCGTCGCGCTCGGAGCGTGGACGATGTCGCTCCTCACGGTCTCGCCGATGGTCAAGTCGTCCACGATGCCGGGCTTGTTCCCGTTCCTTGCGGAGGCATCACTCGATCCATTGACGGCCGTGCTCCTCGCTGCCCTCGTCGGGGGAGTCGCTGCGCTCGTCAGCGGCTTCGCGCTCATGCGGCTCAATGGCCTTGAGGCCGGGGTGGCCACGTTCGCACTCCTCATGGTGGTCGTCCAGGTGCTGACCTATGCGAGTCTCGTCGGTCCTAGGTCGGGACAGTCGATCACGGGGGTCCCGCGGGCGTTCGATCTGCAAGGCTTGCTGTGGTTGACGGTCGTCGTCATCGCAATCGCTTGGGCGTTCGGCCGGACTCGAAGCGCTCGCATGCTTCGAGCTTCGCGGGAGAACGTGCTCGCCGCGCCTGCGTCGGGTATCAAGGTCACCAGGCATCGCATCATCGCGTTCACCGTTTCCGGAGCGCTCGCTGGCGTCGGGGGGGCCGTGTGGGCTCAGACGAATGGTGTCGTGCAGGCATCCCAATTTGGCCTCGACTTCACCTTCACCACGATCGCGATGCTCGTCATCGGTGGGATGTTCTCACTCTGGGGAGCGGTCCTCGGGACGATCGTGATCGCTACGCTGAGCCATTTCGTTGGTGTCCTCGAACAAGGCATCCACATCGCGGGGCTCGTTGTCACCGTGCCATCTGGGAGCCGGTTGGTCGTAGTTGCGGCATTCATGGTCGCGATCCTCATACTCAGGCCGTCGGGCGTCACCGGAGGGCGCGAAGCAACCTGGCCTTGGCGCGCACGCGACCCTTTCCCTGTGAAGTAGGGGACCGCGGCGCAGTGGAGAAGTCAGCGCAGTGCTCCGCGGCTCCGCGCCAAGGGCTTTGGCGCGCCAATCGTGGTCGGCTGTCCTTTTGCACGCGCGTCGATAGCACGTATTGTGAAGCTACTGGCGCCGGCCAATGGAGGTCGCACCAGCAACGCCGACGCAACACGACTGAAACACCGTGTTGGAATACTGCACACGCAATCACTGTCCAGAGAGGGGACGTGGCGTGATTGCGAACGGAGACCAATGAGCGCGATCGCGACAATGCCATTCGAGGCGTCGGACAGTCTTGGTGCCCGCAACGTCGTCTTGAAGACGAACAACATTGACGAATTCGCTGGCACGTTGGCAAACCTCTACTACCCCGCGCGGTTCGAATATACGCAAACAGACGGCCCGTGCTCAAAGTCCTCGCTTCGTGCGGTGGCGTCGAAAGAGTCGGTCGTCGGAATCATGCGCACCGGTGGCGAGATCACGATCGAGCCTCGTCTGGCCGCAACGACGTACCACGTCAACATTCCGATTGCGGGGCGCCTGTCGGCTAGTGCCGGCGCCGAGGATGTCGGGGCCGACCCCGACCACGCGGTCGTTCATTCAGCCGAACGACGGCACTATCTTGATTCTTGGGCCCGGGATACGCCGCTACTCAGCCTCAAGTTCGGCCGTGGGCTGGTCGAGGGCGAGCTCGAGAAGCTGACCGGCCGGTCGGTACTGAGCCCGATCGCGTTTGATCCGGTGTTCGACCTCTCATCGTCCCCCGAAGGTCGCTCGTGGAGGCGGATGGCGACATCGCTGGCACAGGAGCTGCATGAGCCTGGCAGCCTGTACGTGGATCCGATCGTCCACCGCGAGTACGTGCGTTCACTCGTGGTGGCGCTTCTCGTGGCACAATCCCACAGTTACAGCGACTGGCTGGCGTACGGGGACCGTCCGAACCCGCGGATGCTGCGTCGGGCGACAATGTACATCGAGGAACATTCTCGCGAGCCCCTCACGCTTGCTGACCTCGCTGAGATCGCCGGGTGCGGACCGCGCCGTCTTCAGGAGACGTTCCGTGACTACCTCAATGACACGCCGATGGGCTACCTCCGCCGGGTGCGGCTCCACGACGCGCGTGATCTGATCCGAGATGAGGGAAGGCCGGTCACCGAGGCGGCCTACATCAGCGGCTTCACGCATCTGGGCCGGTTCGCGGCCGCGTACCGGCAACAGTTTGGAGAGTCTCCGTCCCAAACTGCTCGAGGCTGAGCCCCGCGGCCGAAACCCTACTGCGGTAAGTGGCCAGTCGCCTCGCACAGCGGATATTCCGGATTCCGTTGCCGTCATAACTTCGAAGGCGTCCCGCTGATGGGAGCCCTCCGGTGAGCAGGGGCACTCCCATCGGTATCAGTTATGAGACGGAGCC
This sequence comes from Microbacteriaceae bacterium, assembly GCA_035555435.1. GTDB lineage: Bacteria > Actinomycetota > Actinomycetes > Actinomycetales > Microbacteriaceae > 73-13. The sequence goes on from DATMGN010000019.1 coordinate 62,489, forward strand.
TTACGATGACGACTGCTGCCCCCGAAACCGCGGAGAACATCCTCGAGCGGGTTCGCGCACTCAAGCCTCTTCTGCGAGAGAATGCCGCTGAAAGCGAGAGTCAGCGACGGATCGCGGACGCGAGTTTTGAGGCGCTTCTCGACGCAGGAGCCTTCTCGCTGTCCGTGCCGCACCGATTCGGTGGGCCCTCGCTCCCGCTGCGCTCCGTTATGGAGATTGTCGCGGAGATCGCGGAAGCAGACGCTGGTGCCGCGTGGGCAGTCAACCTGCTCAATGAGGGCGACTGGCTCGCGGGTCTGTTCCCCGACCAAGCGCAGAATGATGTCTTCGGCGGCAGCGTCCCGGCGCGTGTCGCGACGGTTCTCGCGCCGACTGGCACGGCCACCAAGGTCGACGGGGGCTGGCGTGTGTCGGGCGAGTGGCCGTACAGCTCGGGCTCGCTCCACGCGACCTGGGCGATCGTCGGGGTCGTGTTCCAGGACGCGGCTGGTGAGGTCGTCGACCAGGGCATTGTGATTCTCCCGAAGAGCGACTTCGAGATCCGCGACACGTGGTACGTCGCGGGCATGCGTGCGAGCGGTAGCAACACCGTGGTTGTCACCGACAAGTTCGTGCCGGACCACCGAAGAATGTCGACTGGCCCCGCCATCGAGGGCGACTATCCGGCTGTGGAGCGCGACGTGGCACACAACTCGGCGTTTGTGCCGCATCTCGGATTGGTGCTCGTTGGCCCGCTCCTTGGCGCGGCTCGCGGAGCGCTGCAGTACGTCATCGAGAAGTCGGCCACAAAGGGCGTCGCCTACACCTCGATTACTCGTCAGGCCGACTCGGTCGCATTCCAACTCCTCGTCGCAGAGGCAGCCCAGCTTGTCGACACAGCGCACCTCCACGCATTCCGTGCTGCAGACGACATTGACCGCGCCGCTGCGGCCGGCGAGTACCCCGAGTACCTCATACGCGCCCGCATCCGCGCCGACATCGGGACCGTCGCCCAGACGGTGCTTCGCGCGTTCGACGTGCTACTGACCGCGCACGGGGCCGGCAGCTTCGCGGACGTCAACCGCCTGCAGCGTCTTTGGCGAGATGCCGAAACGGCCTCGAGGCACGCCATCATCCTGCCGACCGTCGGCCAGGAGCTCTATGGCAAGGCCCTCGTGGGCGCGGAGAACGATCTCACGCCTCTCGTCTGACGCACGGGGCCCGGGGGCGGCGTAGCCTCCTGGGCCCACCCGCCTAGCCCGCACAGCCTCCGGCTCAGCATCCACGCTCGCGCCGCTGAAGGAATGGAGTGACCGATGTCCAACACGATCCGTCCCGAGATCGCCGAGGTTGTCGCGCGGATCGATGACCTCCGCCCCTTGCTCATCGCATCCGGAACAGAAGCCGACCAGTTGCGGCGCATCCCGGAGTCGACGTTCTCTGCGCTGGCTGACACCGGTGCGTTTTCCGTCTCGGCCCCGACTCGGTTTGGTGGCCTCGGAGCCAACACGCGGGAGGCGCATGCGGTTGCCCGTGCGATCGGGCGGGGCGATGGCAGCGCCGCCTGGGTTCACGGAATCCTGGACTCGGGTGCGTGGGTGGTCAGCCTCATGGACGATCGTGCGCAAGAGGACGTGTGGGCTGGCCCGAAGGGACTCGACTCGTTCATCTCCATCGTGCTCGCGACGACTTCGAACGCACGGCGCGTCGAAGGCGGCTATCGCGTGTCAGGCCGCTGGGGCTACGGCACTGGTAGCTTGCATGCGGACTGGTCGCTGCTCGGCTTCCCGCTGACGAACGAGCACGGTGATGTGATCGATGCTGGGCTCGCGCTCATCCCGACCGCGGATCTCACCTTCGACGACAACTGGTACGTCGCTGGCATGAAGTCGACGGGCAGCGTCACCCAGATCGCCGACGATGTATTCGTGCCGGCGCATCGCATCTTCCCGCTCACGGCAGCGGTCGAAGGCGGCTACCTCGGCACGAACGACGAGCGGAGCCACACGACGATCTTTGTGCCCTCGCTGTTCATGAAGCTCGTCGGGCCGCACCTCGGAATGGCTCGCGCGGCGCTCGACTACGTAACTGCGAAGGCAGAGTCCAAGGCGATCGCCTACACGGGCTACGAAAAGCAGGCCGAATCGGCAGTCTTCCAGGTCGCGGTCGCCAGGGCAGCGGTGCAACTCAACGCCGTCGAACTCGTCGCAGCGAACGTCGCCGACGAGATCTATGACGCAGCCAGTCGCGGCTACTACGCTCCGTACGCCGAGCGAATCGAGATGCGTGCGCGTGCTGGTTGGGTAGTCGAGACGATCACCAGCATGCTCAACGACTTGATGACGGCTCACGGATCGGCAGGCTTCGCGGAGTCGTCCGTACTGCAGCGCATCTGGCGTGACCAGGCGACCGCGAGTCGCCACGGTCACACACTCGGCGCCAGTGGGTACGAGGCATATGGCAAGACGCTGCTCGGCCGAGAGAGCGACGCCCGCTTCGTTCTCCCGATTGTGTGAACGCATGGAGGCCACGAAGCTCGACACGCCTGCTGACGTGCGCGCCGAATCGTCGGCACAGGGTCGGCGCGCTACGGCGGAGGAACTGAAGTACGCGTTCCGTCACCATCCGGCGGGGGTCGCACTGGTGACAGCTGACATCGGCGACGGTCCCGTCGCAATGACGGTGAGCTCGATCAGCTCGGTGACCCTCTCGCCGCCGACCATCGTGTTCTCCGCCTCCTCGGCATCATCCTCGACGCCGACACTGCGGCGTGCGAGCACGGTCGTGGTGCATCTCCTCACTACGGCCGATCTCGAGCTCGCGAAGCTCGGTGCGCGAAGTGGAGCGGATCGCTTCGGGCCCCACGTGGCCTGGGGTCGGCTGCCTTCTGGCGAGCCCTACTACCCGGCCGTGAGTTCCTGGCTCCGCTGCGAGGTGATTGAGCACGTCGACCTGCATGGCTCGCTGCTGTTCGTGCTCGAGGCGATCGAGGCGAGCCCGCAGGGGGGCCAGTCAGAAACGGTCCGGCAGCCGCTCGTGTACCACGATCGCAAGTGGCACGCGCTCGGCGGACGATCCGTACTGCCGGAGATCGGTGCGGCGGTCGCCAACACGCTCCGCCGCGACGAATAGCAAGACGCAAGGGTCCAGCGTCCGCTACGTGGCGGGCAGTGACGCCGTGCTCTGGCTACCGCCGCGTCTACCACACCCGGGTGAACGGCATGGGCTTGCGCATCCGGATGAGCAGCAGCAGCGGGATGATGACGTACGCGCTGTTGATGAGGAGGAACTTGACGGGGTTCTGCGTCTGGAACTCCGGCTCGCCGAAGAACTCGACACCGAAGACGATGACCCCCGTGATGATCGAGATCGCGCTCGCGTAGATGACCGCCCAGAGCTGGATCCAGTTCCAGCCGCGCAGCAGGGCGAGCACGAGCAGGATGTAGAACGGCCCGTAGACGAAGGCCGAGAGGCCCGTCACGAAGCGCATCCAGACCGGCGGGTCCATGAAGAGCGGGTCGGCGTCGTGCGCGTAGGCGTAGTTCGCGGCGACGATCGGGTTCGTCGCGTCGGCGGTGATGGGGATGCCGAGCGCGGGGATCAGGTCCGCGATGCCGCTGGAGACGAACGCCCAGGCGAAGAAGACGGCGAACGCGATGTCGACCCAGCGTCGGCGCAGCGGCAGGTTGGGGGAGAGCTTCGTCGGTTCGGACACCCCGCCACGCTATTGGCCGCGGATAGGCTTGACGGGTCATGACACGCGCGCCGGGGGCCAAGCCTGACGCTCGCGCCGATGTGCGGCGGTGGCGTCGCTACCTCGCCGCCGAGCGCGCCGAGGCGAGCGTGTATCGCGACCTCGCGTCGCGCCGACGCGGTGACGAGCAGGCGATCCTGCTCGCGCTCGCCGATGCCGAGGACCGGCACGCGCAGCACTGGATCGACCTGCTCGGACCGCGCGCCCAGCCCGAGCCGCGGCCAGGTGCCGCCACACGCGTCCTCGGGTTCTTCGCCCGCCGGTTCGGCTCCGTCTTCGTCCTCGCGCTCATGCAGCGTGCGGAGGGCCGGTCGCCGTACGAGACGGATGCCGATGCGACGGAGGCGATGGCTGCCGATGAGCGGATCCACGGCGAGGTCGTGCGGGCGCTCGCGGCCGCCAAGCGGATTCGGCTCGCGGGCGGCTTCCGCGCCGCCGTCTTCGGCATGAACGACGGGCTCGTCTCGAATCTCGCACTCGTCCTCGGCGTCGGCGCGGCGGGGATGCCCGCGCAGGGAGTGCTCCTCACCGGCGTCGCCGGACTCCTGGCCGGCTCGCTCAGCATGGCCGCGGGCGAGTTCGTCTCGGTGAGCTCGCAGCGCGAGCTGATCCGCGCCTCCGACCCGGACCCCGCCGCGACCGAGCGGCTGCCGGCGCTCGACCTCGACGCGAACGAGCTCGCGCTCGTCTATCGCGCGCGCGGACTCAGCGCCGCCGATGCGACCGCGAAGGCGGATCGTACGCTGCAGCGCGTCCGCTGGGGCCTCGACGGCGAGCGGGTCGCCGGGGGGCACACGCTCGGCACGGGACCCGCCGCGGAGACCGCCTCGATCCCCGTCCTCCTCGCCGCAGACGACGACCCGGTCGGCAGCGCCTGGTCGGCCGCGCTGTGGAGCTTCCTCTCCTTCGCCGCGGGCGCGCTCATCCCCGTCCTGCCCTACGCCTTCGGGGCCACGGGGTGGCTCGCGGTGGGCGTCGCGGCAGGGCTGGTCGGCGTCGCCCTGCTCATCACGGGGGCGATCACCGGAGTGCTGTCCGGGGCGGCCCCCCTGCCGCGCGCGCTGCGCCAGCTCGCGATCGGCTACGGCGCCGCCGCGGTCACCTACCTCCTCGGGCTCGCGTTCGGAGCGGTGCTCGGATGATCTGGACGCCCAGGAAGCGCGCAGAGCAGGCGATCGACGAAGGTCATCTCCTCGCCGATCGGGCGGCGCGCCTCGAGGTGCGCAACCGGATCGAGGTCGAGACGATCGGACGGGGCCGGGACTTCGATCCCGAGGAGTTCCGCGGCGACGCCGTCGCCGTGCTGCGCCAGCTCGCCGACGAGCAGGACGCCGTCGCCGCCCGGCTCGACGTCGAGCGCCGGATCGCGAGCGGTCGCGACGGCTATGCGGCGAGCGAGCACGACTACCAGCGCTCCGATCGGCGCAACCTGCGCCGCCGCGCCAAGGCCGCCCGGCTCATGGCCGCCGAGCTGCGGGCGTATGCGGACGACGAGGCCCGTGTCATGGACCTCGTCGAGCGGGCGAGGCAGGAGGCCTGGCGCGATGTCGCGGGGCAGATGCACAAGACGCTGCGGATCTACGCGGCACCCCCCGAGTACGACGAGGACCCGGGCCGTCAGGATCGGCTCATGGATCTCGCGGCCGAGCTGGCCGCCGAGGTCGATGCGCGGGAGTTCGGGGCGGAGTAAGGGCCGCGTGCGCGGGAGTCCGCCTTGCGGCACGGTCGTTGCGCCGCCGCATGCCGTCTGAACCACCTGCATCGGCGCAAACACCGTGCGCGAACGGCTCCGGCTCCGGCCGCGGCCGCGTGCGGGGGTCGAGTAGCGGGCGCAGCCCGCGTATCGAGACCTTCCTACGCCCGAACCACCGGCGTGCGCGGCGACCACGGCACCTCGCCGAGCAGCGTGGCCCCGCCGGCACCTCTGTCGATGACCCGGCTCGAGATGAGCAGCCACCGGCCGTCGTCGTCCGCGAGCAGCTCGTCGAACCCGGCACCGCCCGACAGCAGTCCGAGGGCGTCCGCGCTGTCGGCCCCGATCCACACCCGCCGCAGCGTCGGCTGCGATCCACCGCCGAGCGGTCCGAAGGCGCCATCGACGCCGATCACCAGGAACCTCGTGATCGACCCCGAGAGGTCGTCGACCTCGCGTTCGACGACGGCGAGGCCGAGTGCGTCGCCCTTCCCCGCGCCACCGAGGGCGATGGCGGGACCGGCCGAGCGTGCGGCCCGCTCGAGGGCCGCGGCTGTCGACTCGGCCGGGTGCGGCACGAGCCCCCAGCGGCGGACGAACGCGGTGCACTGGGCGAGCGCCTGCGGGTGCGAGTAGACGGGTGCGCCGCGCAGCCCGTCGAGACCGACGCCGGGCAGCGCATAGGCGTCGAACCGGACCGCGACGTCGACCATGCCGCCGGCGACCACCCGACCGGGTGCGCCGAGCAGTGCGGCGACGGCGCGGCTGACGAGGCCGGACGCCGAGCTCGTGATGGGGAGTACGCCGACCGTGCCCGGCGCTAGCGCCGTGAGCACCTCGTCGAAGGAATCGAGGGCGTCGAGCGTCGCGCCCGGTGCGCCGAGGGCGCCCGCGGCGAGCAGCGCGGCATCCTCCGAGAAGGTGCCGGCCGGCCCGAGGTAGGCGACGCGCGTGAGGGTCGCGAGGGGTGTGCGGGCGAGCCCGGCCGGCCAGCGATACGCCTCGGCGACGCGCTGCTGCAGATCGGCGACGACGTCCTGCGGGTCGAAATCGGCCCGCACCTCCACGCGGATGACGACGGCGCGCTGGCCCGTGCGGACGACCTCGTCGCGGAGCTCGACCGCGCGCAGGCCGGCCGCTTCGCCGACGACCCGCAGCACCCCGCGACCCGACACCGACTCGGGGACGAGGAAGCGCACATCCCGCCGCACGGTCGCGAGCCGCTCGTCGAGGAAGTCGGAGAGGGCGTCGCCCGTGACCGGCTCCGCGTGACTGAGCGCGAACGTGACGCGCTTCGGCGCACCCGCGATGCCGAGCGCGACGGCGTTCTGCGCGCCGGGCCCGGTGAGCAGCACGCCGCCGCCCGCGGGCCCCGAGAGGACGTTCTCGAGCGTGACGGTCGTCGGGGTCAGCTCGACGATCCGGCCGACGGCGATGCCACGGGCGTGGCCGTCGCCGCGCCTGATCCCGACCATCTCGCCGCTGCGCCAGAGCCCGGCGAACGCGAGGCGCTTCGCCTGCGCGGCCGTCACGGCGGCGGCTGCGGTGCCGCGGATCGTGTCGTAGAGCGCGCCGGGGAAGCGGTGCTGGATGCGGCTCAGCTCATCGGCCGGCACCGTCCCCCCGCGTGAGTCGAGGACGCGCACCGCGAGGCCGAAGAGGGTCTCGAAGAGCGGGGTCCGAGCCTCCCAGATGTCGCGCTCGAGGTCGAGGCCGCTGCTCGTCACCACGTCGGCGAAGTCGACGAGCACTCGATGCGCGAGCGTCTGCACGAGCTCCATCGCGCGGTCGTGCTCCCCGGCCGTCCCGGCTTTGAGGATCCCGCCGCCGCGGGCGACGGCCTCGGCGAGCCAGTCGGGAGTCCTCCCGGTCGCGCCGGGCACGACGTACAGGATCTGCCCCGCGAGGCTCGGGATGGTCGCGTCGAAGAGCGCGTGGATGCCGATGACCTCGCGGGCGCCCGCCGCCGCGCGCGCCGTCTCGAGCGCGGGGGTCAGCGGGTTCGCGGAGACGACGACGGTCGCGCGGGCATCCAGCAGCGGCAGCATCTCGGCGAGGGCGCTCTCGAGCACGGCGGGTGGCAGCGCGAACCACACGACCGTCGGCCCGTCCGGGAGCGGCAGGGGCTCGCGTGTGCCCTCGGCCACGACGCGGTCGCCTTCGACGGTCTCGATCGACTCGCCGAACGCGATCGCCGCGCCCGAGTCGGCGAGGCGCCAGGCCTGCGTGCCGAGCTTCGTCCGGGTCGTCTTCGAGTCGACGAGCGTGACCGAACGCCATGGCGCGTGCGGGAGCAGATGCTCGGCGAGCCAGCGTCCCGTCCCGAGCGCCGCGCCCACGACGACGAGCGCTGGGGCGTGCGTCGACATCGCGGCTCCCTTCGTCTCGGCCGCTGACCAGCGTAGCCGCGGGGCGCGCCCCGACGCGTGGGGGATGATGGTGGCATGGCCGGGCTCGGGCGATTCCTCCGTCGCTATTGGGCCGTCGTCGCGACCCTCATCGTCGGGCTCGTCGGCATCGTGCTCGCGCTCGCGGGCGCGAGCGTCGCGGTGCAGTGGACGCTGAGCGGGTACGCCCTCGGCATGGCGGCCTGGCAGGCCGTCGGCATGGTGCGCGAGATCATCCGCGGCCACTGGGGCCTGGACATCCTCGCGGTCACCGCGATCGTCGCGACCGTGGTGGTGGGGGAGTACGTCGCGGCGCTCCTCGTCGTGCTGATGCTGACGGGCGGCGAGGCGCTCGAGACTTACGCGAACCGTCGCGCGAAGCGCGAGCTCGACGCGCTGCTCGATCGGGCGCCGCAGCTCGCTCACCGGCTCGATGGCCAGGAGATCGTCGACGTGCGCGTCGAGGAGATCCGGCCGGGCGACGTGCTGCTCGTGCGGCCGAGCGAGATCGTGCCGGTCGACGCGGTGCTGCGCTCGGCCGAGACGGCCGTCGACGAGTCGTCCCTCACGGGTGAGAGCATCCCCGTCGAGAAGCACGCGGGCGATGCGCTGCTGAGCGGCTCGATCAACGGCCCAGTCGCGGTCGAGGTCGTTGCGAGCGCTTCGGCGGCCGACAGCCAGTACCAGCGGATCGTCGCGCTCGTCGCGGAGGCGGCCGCGAGCCGTGCGCCCGTCGTGCGGCTCGCCGACCGCTTCGCGGTGCCCTTCACCGTGCTCGCCCTCGTGATCGGCGGGATCGCGTGGTGGCTCTCGGGCGATCCCGTGCGCTTCGCCGAGGTGCTGGTGCTCGCGACGCCGTGCCCGCTCCTCATCGCGGCGCCGGTCGCGTTCATCGGGGGGATGAGCCGCGCGGCGAGAAACGGCGTCATCGTCAAGAGCGGCGGCGTGCTCGAGCAGCTCGCGAGCGCGCGTACCGCCGTCTTCGACAAGACCGGGACGCTCACGTACGGCCGGCCGACGCTCACGGAGATCCGCCCCGCCGAGGGCTTCGCGCCCGACGAGCTGCTCGGGCTCGTCGCCTCGGCGGAGCAGTACTCCTCGCACGTGCTGGCACCCGCCTTCATTGCGGCGGCGAGCGAGCGCGGCATCGCGCTCGCGGAGGCCGAGTCGGCGCGCGAGGAGGCGACGAACGGCATTCGCGCCCGCGTGGGAGGCCGCGACGTCGTCGTCGGGAAGTTCGCATTCGTCGTGGGTGTCGCGCCCGACGCCGAGCGCACGGCGATCGCGCCCGGCGAGCTCGCGGTCTACGCGGCGGTCGACGGCCGCTACGCGGGCGCGCTCGTCGCGAGCGACCGGCTGCGAGAGAACGCGGCGGCGACGCTCGATCGGCTCGATCGGCTCGGCGTGCACCGGATCATGATCCTCACGGGCGATGCGCGGGAGACGGCGGAGCACGTCGCCGCCGAGCTTGGGGTGAGCCAGGTGCGCGCCGAGTGCCTGCCGGAGGACAAGGTCGACGCTGTGCGAGGCATCACGGAGCGTCCCGTGGTCATGGTCGGGGACGGAGTCAACGACGCGCCCGTGCTCGCGGCCGCCGACGTGGGCATCGCGATGGGCGCGAAGGGTGCGACGGCGGCGAGCGAGTCGGCCGACGCGGTCATCCTCGTCGACGACGTCTCGCGCACCGCGAAGGCCGTCGAGATCGGTCGCGACACCGTGCGGATCGCGCTGCAGAGCATCTGGCTCGGGATCGTCATCAGCATCGCGCTCATGATCGTCGCGGCGTTCGGCGTCATCCCGGCGACCGCGGGCGCGCTCATCCAGGAGCTCGTCGATCTCGCGACGATCCTCGCAGCCCTGCGCGCGATCGGCCGGCGCGTCGATCGACGGTCGCGCCTGGGGTGAGGCAGCCGACCATCTCGGCGCTCTGCGTGCCGATGCCCCGACCACACTGCGAGGGTGATGCGTGGGAATCGGTCGCGCGACCGTCGCGCCGCGGCCCGGGTCGGTCAGGTCGTCGCGAGCGTGAGGCCCGGCTCGCGCAGGACGGCCTCCCGCACGGCGGCGCGCAGCTGCGGATCGAGCCGGTCTGCGCTCGACGAGCTCAGCCGGGTCAGGTGGCGCAGCGTGAAGGCGGCGCCGCTGAACGCGATGATCCCCGCGCTCTGGGGCGGTTCGAGGATGTCGTCGTCAGCCGCATCCAAGGCGAGCGCGCTCGTCATGGCGGCGAGCACGACGCGGCTCGCGGTGTCGGCGTCGACGTCGGGTGCGAAGGCGATGTCGATGACGATCCTCCGCCAGGCGCGTGAGCCGTTGGCGACGTGCGAGATCTCGCCGTTTCGGATCGAGATGAGGTTGCCGGTGAGGTCGCGGACCTGCGTGACACGGATGCCGACCGTCTCGACGACGCCGGCGCCGAGGCCCGTGTCCACCATGTCGCCGACATCGAGTTGATCCTCGAAGATCATGAAGAATCCCGCGAGGACGTCCTTGATCAGGTTCTGCGCGCCGAAGGTGAGGACGGCCGCGAGAACGCCGGCCGAGGCGAGCACGGCGGTCAGGTTCACGCCCAGGATCGCGAGGATCGTCGCGGCGGCGATGAATACTTGCGCCCAGATGACGACGTTGATCGCCACCGTGCTCGCGGTGCGGGTACGGCGCACGAGCTGGGCCTGCGCCAACTGGTCGCGTCTGCTGCCCGCCCGGCGGGTCTCGGCCCGCGCCAGGACGGTCGCGCTGGTGCGGCGGATCAGAAACGTGAGCAGCGAGGTGACGACGACCGTGGTCACGACGACCAGGAGGATGAGCAGCGGCACCTGATAGGTGGACAGGACCTGCCCGACTCCGGCCCAGAAGTCATCGGCGTCCGCGCTCGTGTTCATCGCCGGAACGGCAGCTTCAGAAGGCTCACGACGTCGTCGAACTCCCCTTGAGAGGTGTGCGCGGGGTCGGTGTCGCCGAACACCTGCGTCGTGCCCCGCTCCACCGTCCAAGCGTCCCAGCCCGGCGTGCGCTCCGATGCGAACCGCACCGCCGCACCGTGCATCGCGGTCGCGAGCGCCTGCGGCGGGTTCGGACCGGTGTGCGCGTCCACGTCCGGCGCGTCCAGGCAGTCGAACCAGAACGGCAGGTCGAGGCAGTGACCGGAGAGCCCGTAGCTGGTCGACACGAACGCGAACCGGTACAGCCAGGTGGGCGAGCCCGCTCGCGCGTGGGCCGCGCGCAGCGCGGTGCTGCGGAAGATCCCATCGGTCAGGTATCTCCCGAGCGCCGCGGCGTTGCCCCGTTCGACGTAGGCGGGATGGGCGGCGAGGTACTCGTCGCGGACGCCCCCGCTCAGTCCGACGGACTCGAGCAGCGCCGGCAGGGGGACCTGCGCCAGCTGTTCGTCCTGCCCGGCGACCATGATCAGGAACTCCTCGTCGGTCGCGCCCAGCAGGAGTGGCTTGTCGGTCCCGACGCCCATCGCGTACGACTCGAAGGTCGGCCGCCGGATGAGCTCCCCGTCGACGACCGGGGCGACGAGTGGCCCGTCCTCGACCATCGACTTCAGGTAGTCCATGCCCGGGGGCGTCGAGAGCTCCTGCTGCACGGCGAAGAGCTCCTCCTCCGAGATGTCGCGAAGCGCCTGTGCCGTCGGCTCGACCCCGAGCCGCTTCCCGAGCGCGCGGGCGAAGTCGATCGCCGTGTGTTTCGGCATGTCGCCGAAGGCGCCGGAGATCGAGTGCGCCGCGGAGAAGAGATGCTGGGCGCGCTCGATCCCGAGCAGCGTGAGGACGGCCCCGCCGCCCGCCGACTGGCCTGCGATGGTGACGCGTGCGGGGTCGCCGCCGAACTCGCGGATGTTGTCCTGCACCCATTCGAGTCCGGCGATCCAGTCGAGCACTCCGCGGTTCGCCGGGGCGCCGTCGATCCAGCCGAATCCGTCGAATCCGAGACGGTACGACAGGGTGACTACGACGACGCCGTCCCGGTTGTAGGCGCGCCCGTCGTACCAGGGACTCGCGGGCGAGCCCCCGAAGTAGCCTCCCCCGTGAATCCACACGAGCACCGGCAGCCCGGCCGCGGTGTCGCCCGGCCGTGGCGTGAACACGTTGACGTTGAGCGTGGCGTCGCCGGGAACCGCCGGCTCCGGGATCATCCCGCCGGGCGTCTCGATCCGGACCGGGGTGGGCCCGTACTCGAGCGCGTCGCGGACGCCGTCCCAGCGCGGCATCGGAGCCGGCGCCGCGAACCGCAGCGACCCGATCGGCGCCTGGGCGAACGGAATCCCCAGGAAGGCCGCGCTGTCCCCATCGGCGGTGCGCCGCCACTGGCCCCGGACATCCCCCTGCTTGGTGTGAGCGCTGCAGTACTCGACAGATCCCATCCCGGTCCCCTCCTTGTCTGGCATTCGTGTCGCATCACATGCTATCTATCATGTGTAAGGTAGTGGCCGCGCGCCGCTTGTGCACGGTTCGCCGCGCGCGTCCAGGTCTCTGTCCGAGATCCGTCCTCGACCAAAGGAGCAGTCATGACCGAGCATCACGAGCGGCCGGCGACCGGCGATTCCGATGAGCGGGCGCGCGCCACCGAGGAGCAGATGACGGACGACGAGCGCTTCAGCCTGCTGGTGAGCGTCATGGGGCAGAACCCCATCGTCACGGTCCGCGACAGCCGCATCCCCGAGGGCACCCCCATGAGCGCCGGGTATGTGCCGGGGGTACCGAGGCTCGACGTCCCCCCGCTGCTGATGAGTGATGCGGGGCTCGGCATCACCAACCCAGGGTATCGAGAGGGCGACACGGCGACCGCGCTGCCGTCCGGACTGTCTTTGGGATCCAGCTTCAATCCGGAGCTCGCCCGCAGCGCCGGGGGGCTGCTCGGCCGGGAGGCGCGCAGCCGCGGGTTCAACGTCCAGCTCGCGGCCGGGGCGAACCTGGTGCGGGACCCGCGCAACGGTCGCAACTTCGAGTACCTGTCCGAGGACCCGCTGCTGTCGGCGGCGCTCGCCGCCGAGACCGTCAACGGCGTCCAAGCGGAGGGCGTCATCTCGACGATCAAGCACTTCTCGCTGAACTCGAACGAGACCAATCGGCAGTGGCTCGACGCGATCATCGACCCGTCGGCGCACCGCGAGGCCGACCTGCTGGTCTTCGAGATCGCGATCGAGCGCTCCTCGCCCGGCACCATCATGGCGGGCTACAACAAGATCAACGGCGCGTACGCGACCGCGAACGAGGTGACGCTGTCCGAGGTGCTCAAGGGTGCGTGGGGGCACCGCGGCTGGGTGATGTCCGACTGGGGCGCGACCCTGAGCTGGGAGGCCGCGCTCGCGGGCCTGGATCAGGAATCCGGCGCCCAGCTGGATGTGGCCACCTGGGGCGCTGAGGCCTTCACCGATCGGCTCCGCGAGGCGCACGCGGACGGCCGGCTGCCGAAGGAGCGCCTCTCCGACATGGTGCGTCGCATTCTGCGCTCGATCTACGCCGTCGGAGTCGACGCCTGGAGCCCGACCGCCGCCCTCGATCCCGCCGCCCACCACGAGATCGCGCTGGAAGGCGCCCGCCAGGGCATCGTCCTGCTGAAGAATGACGACGACATCCTGCCGCTGCAGGATTCGCCGGGTCTGCGCATCGCCGTCATCGGCGGTCATGCCCAGGTCGGCGTGCCGGCCGGCAGTGGATCGAGCACCGTCATCCCAGCGGGCGGATTCAACGAGATCATCAAGGTCGGCGGCCCGGGCGTGATGGGCGTCGCCCGCAATCTCCACCTCTACGGGCAGGCGCCGCTGGACACATTGCGCGAGCTGATGCCGAACGCCACGATCGAGTTCGATCCCGGCATGAACCGGACCGAGGCCGCCCTCATGGCGAAGCGATGCGACATCGCGGTCGTCTTCGCCGTCAACCTGATGGGCGAGGGCTTCGACAGCGGCGACATCGACCTGCCCTGGGGACAGGACGACGTCATCGAGGCGGTGGCCGCAGCCAACCCGAACACCGTCGTCGTGCTGGAGACGGGAAGCGCGGTCGCCATGCCCTGGAACGATCGGGTCAAGGCCGTCGTCGAAGCCTGGTACCCGGGCCAGGCCGGCGGACAGGCGATCGCCGAGGTCCTCACCGGTGCGGTGAATCCGTCCGGTCATCTGCCGATGACCTTCCCGGTGAGCCTCGAGCAGACGCCGCGGCCGGAGCTCCCCGGGCTCGGCACGCCGTGGGCCACGCCGACGACCATCGTCTATCAGGAGGGCGCAGAGGTCGGATATCGCTGGTTTGCGCAGCGCGGGGAGGCTCCGCTCTACGCGTTCGGGCACGGTCTGAGCTACACGAGCTTCCGCTTCGACGACCTCGTCGTCTCGGGAGGAGCGACGGTGACGGCGTCCTTCACGGTCACCAACACGGGCGACCGCGCCGGCGCCGACGTGCCGCAGTTGTATCTCACCCATGTCAGCGGAGCGCCGCGACAGCGACTGCTCGGATTCGAACGAGTCGTGCTGGAGCCCGGTGAGCGCCGCCGTGTCGAGCTGGCTGCCGACCCTCGGCTGCTCGCCCGCTATGACGCCGCGGCGAGCGCCTGGGCGATCGATGAGGGCGACTACCGGATCGCGCTCTCCCACTCCGCTGTCGACGAGGCCGCCAGCGCCGACGTCCGGCTGACCCGCCGGCAGTTCGGCCGCTGACCACCCCTGTCCCGAAAGGCAAGCGCATGCGCCGCAGCACCGTGCCCCTGTCCGACTTCCAGATCGCAGCGACGGAGATCGGCGCAGCCCCCGAGGCGCTCGCGAGCCTCCCGGCCGACGAGTGGATCTCCGCGATCGTCCCCGGCGGGGTTCATGAATCGCTCCTCGCCGCGGGCAGGATCCCGCATCCGTATCGCAATGAGAACGAGAGCGAGATGCGCTGGGTCGAGGAACGGGACTGGTGGTACCGCACGACCTTCGCCGCTCCGGACGGGTATCAGGACGGAAAGCGGCTCGTCCTGCGCTTCCTCGGTCTCGACACGGTCGCCGACATCTGGCTCAACGGCGCGCCGCTCGGCCACCACGAGAATATGTTCCGTCCGGCCGAGTTCGACGTCAAAGCCGTAGTGAGGGACGAGAACGAACTGCTGATCCGCTTCGCTCCGCCGCTCAGCGGATTGCAGGTGCCGCCGCTGACCGACACGTGGCAACGACTGAGCCGGTTCATGCCGACGGACCCCGACGGCATGCAGCTCGCCGCCCAGCGACGCAAGGCGCCCTTCTCCTGGGGCTGGGACTTCAGTCCGCGACTGCCCTCCATCGGCATCTGGCGGCCCGTCGAACTGGAGATCCAGCCGGAGGCGGTGATCGGCGGACACCACATCTGGACCGATCGCATCGATGCCGACGGCACGGCGCACCTGGGCCTGCTCGTCGAGGTGGATCGTCCGGTGACCTGCCGCGGCCTCACGCTGACCGTTCGGATCACCACGCCGAGCGGTGAGACGCTCGAGCTCGGTCGAGCCGTCGATGACGGGATCGGGCGCAGTCGGGTCGAGCTCGAGTGCTCGCTGCCGGCCGCCGCATTGTGGTGGACTCATGATCTCGGCACCCCCGCCCTGCACGCGATCGAGCTGGGCGTCGCCGACGCGAGGGGCGTCCTCGACCAGGTCGAGGATCGCTTCGGAGTGCGCACGATCGAGTTGGATCGCAGCGCGGACCCCGAGGGCGGTCGTCTCTTCCGGTTCGTGCTCAACGGCGTCCCGATCTTCGCGCGCGGCGCCTCCTGGGTGCCCGCCGACACGATGGTCGGCTCAGTGGATGCGGAGCGGTACCGATCCCTGGTCGATCTGGCGGTCGACGGCGGCATGAACATGCTGCGCATCTGGGGCGGCGGCGTGTACGAGCATGATGCCTTCTACTCGACGTGCGATGAGCGGGGCGTGCTGATCTGGCACGACTTCATGTTTGCCAACGCCGAGTATCCCGACAACTCCACCCAGCTCAAGCTCGAGGTCCGGGCGGAGGCCGAGTATCAAGTGCGGCGACTGCGCAACCGGCCGAGTCTCGCGCTGTGGAACGCCAACAACGAGGAACAGCTCTTCCATGCGATGGGCTATCACGACCTCGAGCCGGGCAACTGGGGATGGGAGATCTTCTTCCGCATCCTCCCCGACGCCGTTGCGGCCGAGGACGGCCGCACCCCGTACTGGCCCGGCAGCCCGTGGGGCGAGGCCGAGGAGGAGGGCGTCATGGCGGCCGGCGGCGTCCTCGACGGCGACCGGCACGCCTGGGAGGTGTGGCACGGCCTCGACTTCGGCGCGGGCGGCACGGACGACTATGCGACGGTCGGGGAGGCCCGCCACTACCGGCGCTACGCACGCGACCGCGGCAAGTTCATCAGCGAGTTCGGCGTGCTCGCGCTCCCGGAGCTCGCGACCCTGCGCCGATGGATCGACGACGACCGGCTCGCCGTGCACAGCCCGACCTTCGACGCGCACAACAAGGACCACCCGAAGGACAAGGCCGAGCCGGTCCTCGAGCTCATCACCGGAGTCCCGACGACGGTCGAGGAGTATGTCGACTTCAGCATGGTCTACCAGGCGGAGGGCCTGAAGTTCGGCATCGAGCACTATCGTCATCGGCAGCCGCACAACAACGGGACGCTGATCTGGCAGCTCAACGACAGCTGGCCCGGCTTCAGCTGGTCCGTCGTCGACTACGACGGGGTGCAGAAGGCCGGTTTCTACTACGCCAAGCGGGCCTTCCAGCCGGTCATCGCCCTGTTCACCCACGCGGAGGACCGGCTCGAGCTGTGGCTCTGCAACAGCACAGCCGAAGAGCAGGCGGTCTCCGCCGAGGTCTCGCTCGAGGACTTCTCGGGCTCGGCCCGGCTCCGCGAGCCGGTTTCGGCGCGCATCCCGGCCGGCAGTGCGGTCCTCGCATGGTCGACGAGCTTCGAGGCGGATGCCGCGGTCGTCGCATGGGTGCGCAGCGCCGACGGGCACTTCCCCGATAATCGCCTCTTCTTCGCTGAGATCAAGGACCTGCCCTTCGGGCCGGCCGAGCTCGAGACGACGATCGAGGCGCACGGCGACGGCCGGGCGACGGTCACGCTCGCGAGCTCATCGCTCGTCTATCTCGCCCGGGTGCTCTCTCCGGCGCCGGCCACGAGGTTCAGCGACAACTACGTCGACGTCGTGCCGGGACGCCCGACGAGGATCGAGGTCAGCGGGCTTCCCGACGGGTTCGACGCGGCCCACCTCCGGATCCAGTCCTACATCGGCAGCCGTCCGCGCAGGTGAGCACGCTCGCGTCCGATCGGGGCGCCGTCGCGGCGAGTACCGCCTATCGGGCCGTGAGCGGCCGATCCTTGCGCCGGTGCTCGAAGCCGGCGAAGACCGTGTCGCGGACCGCGGCCCAGTCGGCCTCGTAGTCGGGGATCGCCTCGGAGCGCAGCCAGCGCAGCCGCAGTCCCTCGGCGACCAGGCCGAGGACGGAGACCACCGCCAGAGGGTCCTCGTACTCCCGCTCCGCGAGCGCGAGGGTCAGCGGTCGAAGGCGTCGGATGTCCTTCCCGTGCCGGTAGTACTCGTGGAGGGGGTGCGTTCGGTCCATGAGCGCGATCATCTCGAGCCGATCGAAGTTGGCACTCTCCTCGCGGCGTTCCGCTGTGACACGCACCGTGGCATCGGCGAGGTCGCGGAGCGTGGCGTGCTCGCCGATCGCGCCGATCGCCTGGGCGTAGAGATGGATCTCTTCGTCGGCCCGTTCCTCGAGCACGGCTTCGAGCACCGCCGCGAGTCCATCGAAATGGTGCAGCAGGCCGGGGGCGGTCATCCCGCACCAGCGCGCGACCTCGCGTAGGCTCAGGCCCTCGGCGCCGCGCGTGGCGATCATTGCTCGAGTGCGGGCGATGATCTCCGCTCTGCGTGCTTCGGGTGCCAGACGACGGACCATGATGCTTCTCTCCGGCGGGAATTCTACGACGACAGCCGTGTTCCGACCTGAGCCGCGGCTGCCGCCCGCGCCTCCCGCTTCTTCCCTCACTTGACACCGGAACGGTCGAGGTGCCCCCGACGGGGCTCGAACCCGTGACCCACGACTTAAAAGGACGTTGCTCTACCGACTGAGCTACAGGGGCGCATCCAGGGTACCGGGCCACCGACGTAGGCTGACGGGATGGCCCGTGAGTTCCACAAGCCGACGCGCTTCGAGGGGTATCGCTTCGAGACGTACATCGGGGCGGAGGACCCGGCGCAGCGCTATGCCATCGCGCACGAGACGGCGCGCACGCTCGTCGATC
>DATMGN010000020.1:0-3219 GCA_035555435.1 Microbacteriaceae bacterium
GCTCCGCGTCGCCGATGCCGGCGGTCGCGCCTTCGCCGTGTGGGGCGGCCGCTTCGCCGCGCTCAAGCGCCGCTATCTCCGTGCGCAGCGCTCGTTCGCCGGCATCACCGCGATCGTCGCGGGCGCGCCCGCGATCGGCACCCTCTTCCTCCTGCTCGGCGCCGCGACGCTCGCCGACGGCAGCCTGAGCGGCGGGACCTTCCTCGCGTTCAACACCGCGTTCATCCAGGCGATGGCGATCTTCACCGCGCTTGCCGCCGTCGGCACCTCGATCGCGACCGCTGCCCCGCTCTACCGAGAGCTGCGCCCCGTCCTCAGTGAAGTCCGCGAGCGCGCCGCCGTCCAGGAGGATCCTGGTGAGCTGCGCGGCGAGATCGAGGTCGACCACGTGACGTTCCGCTACGGGCCCCAAGGACCCGCGGTCCTCGACGACATCGGCTTCCGCGCCGAGCCGGGCGAGTTCGTCGCGCTCGTCGGGCCGTCAGGCGCCGGCAAGTCCTCGATCCTGCGCGTCCTCCTCGGCTTCGAGCATCCCGAGGTCGGGTCGGTGCGCTACGACGGCAAGGACGCTGCGAGCCTCGACCGCTTCGCCCTGCGCCAGCAGATCGGCGTCGTCGTCCAATCCGCCAAAGTGCTGCCGGGCGACATCCTGACCAACATCATCGGGGCGAGGCCGCTCGGCATCGACGACGCCTGGGCGGCCGCGCGGATCGCCGGTATCGCCGAAGACATCGAAAAGATGCCGATGGGCATGCACACGATCGTCGGCGACGCCGGCGGCGGCTTCTCCGGCGGCCAGCGCCAGCGCCTGCTCATCGCCCGCGCCGTCGCGGGTCACCCGCGCATCCTGCTCTTCGACGAAGCCACGAGCGCGCTCGACGGACGCACCCAGGCCGCCGTCTCCGACGCCATCGAGCGACTGCGGGCGACCCGGATCGTCATCGCCCACCGGCTCTCGACGATCCGCAGCGCCGACAAGATCCTCGTGCTGGACCGGGGCCGCATCGTGCAGCAGGGCGACTACGAGGAACTCATGGCGACCGACGGGGTGTTCCGGCGCCTCGCACTGCGCCAGATCGCCTGAGCCGGCCACACCTTTCCGTGGGCACCGGCCGGCGCGATCTCGGCGACGAGCGGACAGGCTCGATGCAGGGCCCGCGAGCACGCGGGCCGCGACGAACAGGAGCAACGAGTATGACGAACGACGAGGCACAGCCCGCCGACGCGACCGAGATCAGCGACGAAGAGCTCGACGCCGTGGCCGGCGGCTACGACAAGAACAACCCGCCCAAGAAAGGCAAGAAGGGCAAGAAGTAGGCCGGCCGCGGAAGCCCCTACCGTGATCGTGACGAACGTCGACACAGCCAGCGCCGAGCAGCTCTCGGCGCTGGCTGCGTTTGTTCCGTCGCGCTACCGCGCTCGCCTCACCGGCGGCACGCTGCCTGCGGGGCTGCGGCTCGTCGGCGCCTGGGACGACGGCGTGCCCGTCGGCGCCGGCCTCGCCTCGCTCGGCCGCGGCGGCGCCAACTGCGAATCGCTCTACGTCGTGCCAGGTCTGCGCCGCCGCGGGATCGGCCGGGCGCTGCTTCGCGTCCTCGAGCACGAGTGCGCCGAGGCGGGCGCGACCGGCATGGCCGCCGTGCTCCCCGACGGCGAGCGCTTCCGCGCGAGCCGCGCGCTGCTGAGCGGCGACGGCTGGGCGGTACCCCGGATGCGACACCGTCAGTTCGAGATCGGCGACGGCATCCGCGCATCGGCGACCCTCGCCGCACCGCACGACCTGTCCGCGTACGCGGTCATCGCGTTCTCCGACCTCACCGCGCGCGATCGGCGCGCCATCGCACGGATCGCCGCGGCGATCCCCTCCGGCCTCGATCCGCTCCGCGACGAGGAGCGCATCATCGACGACGCGAGCCGCGTCCTGCGTCGCGGGACCGAGATCGTCGCGTGGGGCGTCAGCCAGCAGTTCGCCCCGGGCATCGGCGTGCTCCCGACCGTGTGGGTCGCGCCGAGCGAGCGCGGCAGCGGACTCGGCGCGCTCCTCGGGCTCCTCGCGATCCGCGACGCGCTCGACGCCGGTTACGAGCGCGTCCGCTTCGTCGTCGACGCCGGCAATACGGCCATGATCCGGATCGTCGAACGCGAGGTGGTCCCCTACGGCTCGACCGAGATCGGACTGCTCGAGACGACCCGCTCGCTCCGGGCAGCCGCATGAGGCGCCGCGTGCTCGCGGCCGCCGCGGCCACCGTGATCGCGGCCTCGACGCTCGCCGCCTGTGCGCCGGGTGATACGACCGCCGGAGACGACGACGCCCCCTACCGCATCGGGCTCATCGCGTCGCAGTCCGGCGCCGGGTCCACGATCGGCAAGCAGCAGTTCGAATCGACCGCCTGGGCGGTCGAGCGCATCAACGACGCGGGCGGGATCGGGGGCCGCCGCCTCGAGATCGTGTACCGCGACGACCGATCCGACCCCGAACGCGGACCGGAGGTCATCCGCGAGCTCATCGAAGACGAGCAGGTCGTCGCGATCATCGGACCCACCCTGTCGATCGTCGCGCGCGAAGCGCATCCCGTCGCGAACGCACTGCGCACCCCCGTCCTCGCGATCAGCAACACCGTCGACGGCATCGTCGGCGCGTGTCCGTACGCGTGCGAGTGGATCTGGCGCGAGAGCCTCAGCGAGCGGATCGCCGTGCAGGCCAACGTCGCCGCCTACGTCCACGACGCGCAGCCGCGCACCGCCGTGACCGTGCGCACGCAGGACGACGTGCTCGGCATGGCCGGCATCACGTACGCGCAGCAGACCTTTCAGGAACACGGTGTGCCCGTCGTCGGCAGCCTCGAGGTCGGCATGGAGGAGACCATGACCGGCGAGCTGGAGCAACTGCTCGCGGAGCAGCCCGACGTGCTCTTCCTCGGCTCGACGTTCACCGAGTGGGTCGTCGGCGTCATGCGGGAGGCCCGCGCGCTCGGCTACGAAGGCCAGTTCCTCGCCGGCAACATCCTCAACAGCGAGACGGCGCGCGAGCTCGCGGGGGAAGCCGGGCTCGGCACCCGCAGCGGTGCCGCGTGGGTGGCGACCAACCGCTTCCCCGCGAACGAGCAGTTCATCGACGACTACCAGCGCGCCCTCGGGCGGATGCCCGACCAGTTCGACGCGCAGGGGTACGTCGCGATCCAGATCATCGCCGATGCGCTCGGCCGCGCCGACCCCGCG
>DATMGN010000021.1:0-2265 GCA_035555435.1 Microbacteriaceae bacterium
ACCGTGCTCGGCATCCTCGTCCAGACCGAGCGCGATATGACGCACTCCGATTGCTTCGCGATGATGACCGTCATCGAACGGGGCCACTGGCGAGTCAACTCGCTCGGCAGCGACGGGTTCCCCTCCGACATCGAGCTCGACTCCAGCGCTCCCGGATACTGCACGGGGACTCCCGGTCTCACGGAGTAGCGTGCTGGCATGAGCACGGCGGCGCCCGGCTGGTACGACGACGGCCAGCACCCGGGACGCTTGCGCTATTGGGACGGCACACAGTGGACCGACCACTTCGCCTCGTCCCTGCCGGTTGCCGAGCGCCTGCCCGATGCGATCGCGTTCGACCCCGACTACCGGCCGCAGCACGCGAAGTTCCCGCGCAACCGTCCGCCCGTGTGGCCGTGGGTGCTCGCGGGCAGCTGCATCGCGTTCCTCGTCCTCGTGACGGTCGTCACGCTCGCAGTGATCGAGACGCTCGCGGCGCGTTGAGGGCGCGCAACTCGTAACCGCCGCGAAACACAACGCGCCGGTTCGTGAAACGTGCGCTGTGGAGACTGACACGCGTCACGCAGCGGCGTGTCGCGCCCGAGCGGGGCGGGACGTCTCTCAACGCAACAACACGAGAGGTTCGGGAACTCCATGGACAGTGGAAATTTCGCCTGGTCGATCGCGGCGACCGCGCTCGTCGTCTTCATGACACCAGGTGTCGCCTTCTTCTACGGCGGGCTGGTGAAGGCCAAGTCCGTCGTCAGCATGATGATGATGAGCTTCGGCGCGATGGGACTCATCGCCGTGCTCTGGATCCTCTTCGGCTGGAACATGAGCCTCGGCGCCGACGCCGGCGGCTTCGCATTCGCCGGCAACCCGTTCACCGAGCACTTCGCGCTCGCGGGGCTTGACCCCACGACGCTCATCGGTGCCGCCTTCGGCGCGACGTTCGCGATCATCACGACCGCGCTGATCTCGGGCGCGATCGCGGACCGGGCGAAGTTCGGCTCGTGGCTCATCTTCGCGGGCCTGTGGGCGACGCTCGTCTACTTCCCGGTGGCCGCGTGGGTCTGGGGCGATGGCTGGATCCTCAACCTCGGGGCGAACCTCGGCTTCGACGCGAGCGTCATCGACTACGCGGGCGGCACCGCCGTTCACATCAACGCGGGTGCCGCGGCGCTCGCCCTCGCGCTCGTGCTCGGCAAGCGGGTCGGCTTCGCCAAGGGCGCGCACAAGCCGCACAACGTGCCGCTCACGCTCCTCGGCGCGGCGATCCTGTGGTTCGGCTGGTTCGGCTTCAACGCCGGCGCTGAGGGCACCTTCGGCCTGCTGGGACCGGACTCGGGCGCGGGCCTCATCGTCGTCAACACGATCGGCGCGACGGCGGCCGCGATCCTCGGTTGGATCGTCATCGAGAAGATCAAGGACGGCAAGGCGACCTCGGTCGGCGCGGCATCCGGTGCGGTCGCGGGTCTCGTCGCCATCACCCCGGCGTGCGCGAACCTGGAGCCTGGCTGGGCGCTCGTGCTCGGCATCGTCGCGGGTGCGCTGTGCGCCCTCGCCGTCGAGCTCAAGTACAAGCTCGGCTTCGACGACTCGCTCGACGTCGTGGGCATCCACATGGTCGGCGGCTTCATCGGCTGCTGGTACCTCGGGTTCTTCGCGATCGACACCGGCCTCTTCTACGGCGGCAACGGCGAGCAGCTGCTCCTGCAGGTCGTCGCATCCGTCGCGGTCGCGCTCTACTCCTTCGTCGCGGCCTGGATCATCGGCTTCGCGATCGAGAAGACGATCGGTTTCCGGGTCAAGAACGAGGACGAGATCGCGGGCGTCGACATCGCCGTGCACGGCGAGGAGGGCTACGCCCTGGTCGACTGACCACGCGCTAGCGTTTCGCGCATGCGCAGAACGCGATGGCGGGTCCTCTCCGGAGGGCTCGCCATCGCGTTCGTCATGTCCGCGGCACTCACCGGATGCGCGGCGCCCGAGCCCGACGTGTTCGAGACGACGGCCGATCTCGAGACGTTCGAGGCGCAGGTGCGCGCCGCGACCGGGGCGCGTGACGCGATGACGCCGGATCCCGCGGGCCCGACCTGGGACGCCCGTGTCCCGCTGCCGGACACGCGAGGCTGGCAGCGACGCAGCGGCTGCGATCTGTGGCTCACCGCGGTCTCCTGCGAGGCGTGGCTCGCCAACGGCCCCGACTTCGACGCGATGCTGCAGGGCTATGTCGGGGCGCTCGAGGCGGCAGGGTGGGCGCGCTACGACGAGCAGCTCGAGGTC
>DATMGN010000022.1:0-49918 GCA_035555435.1 Microbacteriaceae bacterium
GCTCCCGCTGACCCATAGTTCAGGCGGGTTGAGATTTCGGGTGTGGCCTCGATTGGATACAAGCGGGGCCAGCAACAAGGTTAACGAGCGACGCGCCGAACGTGGGGATTCTTCATGTCCCCAATGAGGGGGACCCCCCGGCGGGTTGTCCCCGAAAGGGGGACACGTTCGCCCCGTGGCCGACCGGCGACATTCGCGCTCGGCGCGCCGCCGTCGGACCCTGCCGGAATGGATACAGACGCACGGATCGCGTGCATCGATCCCCGCGGCCCGCGGGCGGGCGTGCGACGATGGTCGGGTGCGTCGCCCCGGTCCACTGCAAGCCCTGCGAGGGCTCGTCGCCGGCATGCTCACGACATTCCTGGCACTCTGCTTCCACGTGGTCGGCGGCGGGGTCGCACCCTCGGCGCTCGCGATCGCCGTGTGCACTGCCGCCGTCTGCTGGGTCGCGATGCTCGTGGGCCGGGCCCGCCCCTCGCTGCCACTGCTCATCGCATCGATCGCGATCGCGCAGGTGGTCCTGCACACCGCGTTCTCGCTGACGACCGCGACCGCGACGCTCGCCGGCGCCGATCACACCGGCCACGCGCACGACGCGATGCTCGACGTCGTCGTGACGGGCGGCGGCCACTCGATGTGGGTCGCGCACCTGCTCGCCGGCGTGCTCACGGTCATCGCGGTGCGTCGCGGCGAGCAGGTGGCGCGCCGCCTCGTCGAGCTCGCCCGCATGGTCGCGGGCTCGCTGCTGCGGCGAGTGCTCGGAGCGCTCGGGGTGCTCGCGATCGCCGCGAGGCCGCTCGCGCGACGCGGGCTCGGCATCGTTTCGGCGCGGCGCGGGCGCGCGCTCATCGAGGCGCTCGGCACGGTGCTCGTGCGCCGCGGGCCGCCGCTTCGGCTCGTCTGACTCACCCCCCAATCCATTCGGCGCGCCGCGAGTCCGCGGCCGATGCCGCCCGGCGCGCCCCGCAGTCGCAAGAAGGAACCAACATGTCCAAGCAGATTCACTCGCGCGCGCGCCTCGGTGCGCTCGCCGGCGCGGCCGTCGCCCTCGCGGTGACCGGCGCCCTCGTCGTCGCGAGCCCCGCGGCGGCGCACGTCCATGTCGACGGGGAGGCGGTCCCGGGCGCGCGCACGACCGCGACGTTCCGCGTCCCGACCGAGTCCGAGACAGCCTCGACGACCTCGATCACGGTCGCGCTGCCGACCGACACCCCGATCACCTCGGTGCGGGCGCTGACGAAGCCTGGCTGGGAGTTCGAGGCCGAGCGGGTCGACCTCGACGCGCCGGTCACGATCGGCGACGTCACGATCACGAGCGCCTACGGCTCGCTGACCTGGACCGCGACGGGGGACGGCATCGCGCCCGGGGAGTACGACGAGTTCGTCGTGCAGCTCGGCCCGGTCCCCGATCAGGCGGAGCTCGTGCTCGCGACCGAGCAGGGCTACAGCGACGGCACCGTCGTGGCGTGGGACCAGACCGGCGGGCACGACGCCGAGCGTCCGGCACCGGTCCTCGCGATCGGGTCGGGCGGGTCGGCGGCAGCCGTCGACGGCATCGCGGTAACGGGTCTCGTGCTCGGCGGGCTCGGCCTCATCGCCGGCCTCGTCGCGCTCGTCCTCGTCATCGGATCGCGGCGCCGCGCGGGCTGATCCGGCACGACACGCGTGCGGGGGCGCATCATTCGCCCCCGCACGCGTGATATAGTTGATCAATGTCAAGTACCGAGGCGCCGGTGACCGCATCGGTCCCGACCATGAATCACCGGCAGGTCATCAACGCGCTCATCGCGCTGATGGCCGCGTTCTTCGTCCTCATCCTCTCGGGCACGGTCGTCTCGACCTCGCTGCCCGTCATCGTGAGCGACCTCGGCGGCACCCAGTCCGACTACACCTGGATCGTCACCGCCAACTTCCTCACCATGGCGATCTCCACCCCGATCTGGGGCAAGCTCGCCGACATCTTCAGCCGCAAGCTGCTCATCCAGATCGCCCTCGCGACCTTCACGATCTCGACCGTCGTCGCCGGCTTCGCCACCACGGCCGGCTGGCTCATCGCGTGCCGCTTCTTCCAGGGCATCGGCGTCGGCGGCATGATGGCGCTCGGCATGGTCGCGATCGCCGACATGGTCAGCCCGCGCGAGCGCGGCCGCTACATGGGCATCATGGGCGCCATCATGGGCGTGGCCCAGATCGGGGGCCCGCTCCTCGGCGGCGTCGTCACCGACGCGTTCGGCTGGGAATGGAACTTCTTCCTGCCGATCCCCGTCGCCGTCACCGCGTTCCTCCTCATCCAGTTCACGATGCACCTGCCGCGCCACCGTCGGAAGATCAAGGTCGACATCCTCGGCGCGATCCTGCTGTCCGTGAGCATGGGTCTGATCCTCGTGTGGATGAGCCTCGGCGGGAAGGACGGCGGCAGCGGCGGCTTCGCGTGGGACTCGGCTGAGAGCATCATCATGATCACCGTCGGCGGCGTGCTCCTCGTCGCGACCGTCCTCTGGGAGCTGTTCGGCACGAAGGAGCCGATCGTGCCGCTGCGGCTCTTCGCGCAGCGGACCTTCGCGCTCGCGACCATCGCATCGCTCGCGGTCGGTGTCACCATGTTCGGCGCCGCCGTGTTCCTCAGCCAGTACCTCCAGATCGCGCGTGGCATGACGCCGACCGAGTCGGGACTCTTCACCATCCCGATGGTCGTCGGCTCGCTCCTCGCCTCGCTCGTGTTCGGCCAGCTCATCACGCGGACCGGGCGTTGGAAGGGGCTCGTGATCTTCGCCGCCGTCGTCCTCGTCGCCGGGCTCGCGCTCATGGGCACGATCCACTACGACACCTCGATGTGGCTCGTCGGCCTCTACATGGGCATGCTCGGCGTCGGCACCGGCGGCCTCATGCAGAACCTCGTCCTCGTCACGCAGAACCAGCTGCCCGCGAAGCAGCTGGGCGCCGGCACGGGGGCGATCACGTTCTTCCGCAGCCTCGGCGGCACGATCGGCATCGCCGCGCTCGGCAGCCTGCTCGGCACCTGGGTCGCGGAGAAGATCAAGGCCGGCATGGCGATCGTGCTGCCGAACGCGATGGCCGACCCCACCTGCGCCGACAGCCTGAGCGCGCTGCAGAGCGGCAACCTGACGCTCACCGCAGGCCTGTGCCACCCGGTCCGGATCCTCATCGAGAGCTCGTACGGCGACGCCATCGCGGCCCTCTTCTGGGTGTGCGTGCCGCTCGCGCTCATCTCGCTCATCGCCGCGCTCTTCCTGCCGAACCTGTCGTTGTCGCGCAAGACCGCGGCGCAGCAGCTGGAGGAGGAGCTCGGCGCCGAGTTCGTCGCGCTGGCCCCCGAGGACGGCGAGACCGTGGCAGCCGGGGCCGAGGCCCGCATCGGGGAGAATGTTGAGCATGACGAGTCCGGCACCCGGGGCTGACACCGACGCGAGCGCGGCCGTCGAGTCGCTCGAGGTCGCGTTCCGGCGCGTGACCCAGCTCGTCAAGCGCTCCGTCACCACCATCGCGACGAGCGTGCACCCCGAGATGCGTCACGCCGGCTGGGTCGTCTTCACCGTCGTGCACCGTGGCGGCACCGACGGACAGCCCGTCACCGTCGGCGAGATCATCGCCGAGACCGGCATGGACAAGTCGGTCGTGAGCCGGCAGCTGCGCGCCCTGAGCGACTGGGAGCTCGTCACGACGAGCCGCTCCGCCGCGGACGCCCGCGTTATCGTCGTCGAGCCCACCGAGCTCGCGCGCGAGCGCTTCCGCGACGTGCGGGCGCGCCAGCGCGAGTTCTACCGCCTGGTGCTCTCCGACTGGCCCGCCGCGGACCTCCGCAAGCTCGAGGAGCTCCTCAACCGGCTCGCCGACGCGATCACCGATTCCTGAGGATTCCCGCCCCGATCAGCTGCTCGAGCAGGCCCGCACCGTCTGGCGCGAAGAACCAGCGCACCGGCGACTGCGCCTCCAGATCGTCCGCGCGCTTGCGACCGCCCGCGAGGACCGCCTCCCCCGTGGACAACTGACGGATGCACACCGCGGCGACATTGCGCGGGTGCTCCCGCGCGAACTCGGCATAGATCTGCTCGTCGTGCTGGCCGTCGTCACCGAAGAGCAGCCAGCGCACGTTCGGGAACTCCGCCGCCAGCCGGCGCAGCTCCGCCCGCTTGTGCTCGCGGCCGCTGCGGAAGAAGCGATCGTGCGTCGGGCCCCAGTCGGTGAGCAGGAACGGGCCGGGCGGAAACAGATTGCGGGTCAGGAAGCGGCGGAGCGTCGGCGCGATGTTCCACGCGCCCGTCGACAGGTACATGATCGGCGCGCCCGTGTGCGCGCGGCGGATCCGCTCGTAGAGCACCGACATGCCGGAGACCTGGATGCGCGCGTGCTCGTCGACGATGAACGTGTTCCACGCGGCGACGAGCGGGCGCGGGAGCGCCGTCACCCACACCGTGTCGTCGACGTCGGAGATGAGGCCGAAGCGCTCCTGTGGCTCGACGACGAAGATCTGCGCGGAGACCGTCTCGGCGTCCGCGATCGTGAGGTCGATCGCGTTCCACCCCGGCGACAGTCGCACCCGCACGGTCGCGTCGACGATGCCGCCCCGGTCGATCGGGACAGTGAACGTCTCCCCGCCGATCCGCACCTGGAGCTCGGTGTCGTCGGTCGGGACGCTCAGGAAGCTGCGCCAGCCGCGCACCTTCTCCGCGCGCTGCGCGGCCGGCGCGTCCGGCTTAGCGAGCACGACGCGCGCGAGCACCCGTACCCACTCGGGGGAGCCGTAGCCCGTGTACGGGAGGATCGTGTTGACCCGCCCCGCCCGGCGGGCTCGCCGCTGACGCCAGCGGTGGAACGCGTCCTCGACACGTGCCGCGAGGTGTCGCTTCCTGCGGCCCTCGCTCGCTGCCGGTTCAGACGGACTCGTCGTCTCGGACATCGGGATCCATACTGCCATCGCCTGGCGCGGGTGCGAGCGGATCCGAGACCTCCGTCGCCTCGGTCTTGGACAATCGACGCTTCACGATCCACACGATCACGAAGAACAGCGTGATCGCGGCGGCGAAGACGTAGCCCGCGTAGTGCAGATTGTCGACGAGGAGTTCGCGGAACGCGATGCCGGCGAACGTGCCCGCCGTCACGTACGCGATGCCCCAGATGACGGCGGCCGGCGTCGCCCACAGCATGAATCGCCGGTAGCGCATCGGCGACATGCCGACCGTCACCGGCATGAGCGCGTGCAGGACCGGCAGGAACCGGCTGACGAAGACGGCGATCCCGCCCCGCCGCTCCACGTAGGCGGCGGCGCGATCCCACGCGGGCCCGATCCGGCGGCCGAGCCGCGAGCGGCGCAGCGCCGGACCGATCCAGCGGCCGAGCAGGAAACCGACCGACTGACCCGCGAGCGCGCAGACGATCACGACGACGAGCAGCACGGTGTAGTGGATCGGATCCTCGACACTCGTCGCGGCCGCGACGACGATCGTGTCGCCGGGGATGACGAGCCCGACGAACAGGGTCGTCTCGAGGAAGATGCCGACGCCTGCCGCGACCGTGCTCCAGACGGGACCGATCGCGACGATGACGTCGAGAACCCACGCGATGATCTGGGACAGCCAGACGCCGAACGCGTCGAACGGGTTCACCCGCCCATTCTGCCGGTCGAGTCGGTGGAGGATAGTCGGGTGCGGGATCGCGTGCTCAGCTGCGACGTGCCGGGCGGCGTGGATGCCGAGCGGGCGTTCGAGACGCTGTGGGGCGGCGCCGAGCACGCGTTCTGGCTCGACACGGATGCCCGCAGCGGGGGCACCAGCTTCCTCGGTGCGGCCGAGTGGGTCGTCGACGCCGAGGAGATCCGCACGCGCGGCGGCGACGTGCTCGGCTGGCTGCGGTCGGAGCGGGCCAGGTGGGATGTCGACACGTCGGACGTGGACGGCGGCTTCGCGCTCGGGATCGTCGGGTGGTTCGGCTACGAGCTGTACGCCGAGACGATGGGCCTCGGGGCGATGGCGCCGCGGCGCTACCCCGATGCGCTCTTCATGCGCGTCGATCGCGCGCTCGCGGTCGACCACGCCACGGGCCGGGCACGGTTGCTCGCGCGCGGGCGCGCCTGGGAGGGCGAACTCGCGCAGTGGCGCGATGGCGTGCTCGCGCAGCTGGCTGGAGTCGGCCGAGGTCTCGAAGCGCCGCTGGGCGGCGGCTCGACCTCCGAAACGGCCGTCGCGCCCGCAGGCTCCGGCAGGTCCCTGAGCGAGGCCGCAGGCCGAGTCGAAGGGACCCACCCCCTCGAGTGGGCTTACAGCGACGAGTACTACCTCCGGATGATCCGGGAATGCCAGCACGCGATCGCGGAGGGCGACGCCTACGTCCTCTGCCTCACGACTGAGGCGCACGTCGCGGGAGAGTTCGACCCCTGGCAGGTCTACTGCCGCGTGCGCCGCAGCTCGCCATCGCACCACGGCGCCTACCTGCGCTCCGGGTCGATCGCGCTGCTCAGCGCATCGCCCGAGCAGTTCCTCACGGTCCGCCGTGACGGCTGGGTCGAGACGAAGCCGATCAAGGGCACGCGGCCCCGCGGCGCGACACCCGCGGACGACGAGGCGCTCGCGAGCCGGCTGCGCGCCGACCACAAGGAGCGCGCGGAGAACGTCATGATCGTCGACCTCATGCGCAACGACCTGTCCCGCGTGTGCGCGGTCGGCACCGTCGAGGTGGTCAAGCTGCTCGAGGTCGAGACGTATCCGCACGTCCACCAGCTCGTCTCGACCGTCGGCGGCCGGCTC
This sequence comes from Microbacteriaceae bacterium, assembly GCA_035555435.1. Lineage (GTDB taxonomy): Bacteria > Actinomycetota > Actinomycetes > Actinomycetales > Microbacteriaceae > 73-13. Next base: position 6,762 of record DATMGN010000022.1, read on the forward strand.
GCCGCGGGACGCGACGCGGTCCACGCGCTCGCCTCCTGCTTCCCGGCCGGCTCCATGACGGGTGCCCCGAAGCACTCCGCAGTGTCGATCCTGTCCCGACTGGAGGGGCGCAGTCGCGGCATCTACTCGGGGGCGTTCGGCTACCTCGGCTACGACGGCGCCGTCGACCTCGCGATGACGATCCGCTCGATCGTGATCGACCCGGCCGGCGCGACGATCGGCACAGGCGGCGGGATCACCGCCCACTCCGTCCCCGAGGACGAGCTCGAGGAGACCCGGCTCAAGGCGGCGGCGCTGCTCGCCGCGCTGCAGCCCTGACCCGCGCGCATCGCGTTCTGAGCGCACCCGCCCCGGAGCACGCACCGCGACCAACTAAACTCGAACGTCGTGACCGACGGGGACGAGACGACGCACGCCGAGGACGGCGCCCAGTACGACATCCGCGCCATTTCGGCGAAGTGGCTCGACCACTGGGAAGCGCACGGCACGTTCACGACCGTCGATGACGACCCGCGGCCCCGCAAGTACATCCTCGACATGTTCCCGTACCCCTCGGGCGACCTGCACATGGGGCACGCGGAGGCGTTCGCGTTCGGCGACATCGTCGCCCGATACTGGCGCCAACGCGGCTTCAACGTGCTGCACCCCATCGGCTGGGACTCCTTCGGCCTCCCGGCGGAGAACGCCGCGATCCAGCGCGGCGCGAACCCCGTCACCTGGACGTACGACAACATCGCGCAGCAGCGCGAGTCGATGCGCCGCTACGGCGTGAGCTTCGACTGGACCCGGGTGCTGCACACGAGCGACCCCGAGTACTACAAGTGGAACCAGTGGCTGTTCCTGCAGATGTTCGAGCGCGGCCTCGCCTACCGCAAGGAGTCCTACGTCAACTGGGACCCGGTGGACCAGACCGTGCTCGCCAATGAGCAGGTCCTCGCCGACGGCACCTCGGAGCGCACCGGCGCGCTCGTCGAGAAGAAGAAGCTGACGCAGTGGTACCTCAAGATCACGGACTACGCCGACCGCCTCCTCGACGACCTCAACCAGCTCGAAGGCTCGTGGCCCTCGCGCGTGCTGCAGATGCAGCGCAACTGGATTGGGCGCTCGACGGGCGCCGACGTCGACTTCGTCATCGAAGGCCGCGAGGCGCCGGTGACCGTCTTCACGACACGTCCCGACACGCTTTTCGGCGCGACATTCATGGTCGTCGCCCCCGACTCGGAACTCGCCGCCGAGCTCGCCGCCGGGTCCACCCCGGCCGCGCAGGCCGCGTTCTCCCAGTATCTCGAGCGCACGCAGCGGCTCAGCGAGATCGAGCGGCAGGACGCCGATCGGCCGAAGACCGGTGTCCCGCTCGAGCGGTTCGCGATCAATCCGGTCAACGGGGAGCGGCTGCCGATCTGGGCCGCCGACTACGTGCTCGCCGACTACGGCCATGGCGCGATCATGGCGGTGCCGGCGCACGACCAGCGCGACCTCGACTTCGCGCGGGAGTTCGACCTGCCGGTGCGGATCGTCGTCGACACGACCGCGCCGATCACCGGCGCGATCCCCGTCATCCCGACGGACCCGGAGACGGGCGAGCCGATGATCCCCGTCACGCTCAGCTCGATCGACCCGGCGATCACGGGCAGGGCGCTCGCCGGCGACGGCCGGATGACGAACTCCGGTCCGCTCGACGGACTGTCGAAGCAGAACGCGATCAAGCGCGCGATCGAGATGCTCCAGGAGGCGGGCACCGGCCGGGCGGCGAAGAACTTCCGCCTGCGCGACTGGCTCATCTCCCGCCAGCGCTTCTGGGGGACCCCGATCCCGATCGTGCACGGCGCCGACGGCGAGCTCGTGCCGGTGCCGTACGACCAGCTGCCGGTCGTGCTGCCGCCGACCGACGGGCTCGACCTGAAGCCGAAGGGCCAGTCGCCGCTCGGCGCGGCGACCGGTTGGGTCGAGGTGGCGGACCCGCGCGACGGATCGCCGGCGCGCCGCGACCCCGACACGATGGACACGTTCGTCGACTCGTCCTGGTACTTCCTGCGCTTCCTGTCGCCGAATGACGACACGCGCGCCTTCGACGTCGCCGCCGCGGAGCGCTGGGCGCCCGTCGACCAGTACGTCGGCGGCGTCGAGCACGCGATCCTGCACCTGCTGTATGCGCGCTTCGTCACGAAGGTGCTCTTCGACATGGGGCTCGTGAGCTTCACCGAGCCGTTCAGCGCGCTGCTCAACCAGGGCATGGTGCTCACCGGTGGCAAGAAGATGTCGAAGCGCAGCGGCAAGGGGTCACTCTTCTCCGAGGAGCTCGACGCGCACGGCGCCGACGCGGTGCGCCTCGCGCTCGCCTTCGCCGGGCCGCCGGAGGACAACATCGACTGGGAGGACGTCTCGCCCGCGGCGGCGGCGCGCTTCCTCGGCCGGGTCTTCCGTCTCGCGACGGAAGTGACGTCCTCGCCCGATGTGGCCTGGAAGGACGGCGACGCGGCGCTGCGGCGGGTCACGCACCGCTTCCTCGCGGACGGCACCCAGCTCGCGGAGTCGTTCAAGTTCAACGTGCTCGTCGCCCGCACGATGGAGCTCGCGAACGCGACGCGCAAGACGCTCGACGCCGTCGGCGGCGCCGACCCCGCGGTGCGCGAGGCCGTCGAGGTCATCGCGGTCGCGATCTCGCTCTTCGCGCCGTTCACGGCGGAGGAGATGTGGGAGCGGCTCGGCTACGAGCCGTCCGTGTCGGTCGCCGGATGGCGGAAGGCCGACCCTGCGCTCCTCATCGAGGACACCGTGACGGCGATCGTGCAGGTCGACGGCAAGGTGCGCGACCGCATCGAGGTGTCGGCGAAGATCGAGTCGGCCGAGCTCGAGGCGCTCGCGCGCGCGTCGGAGAACACGCTGCGGGCGATCGGCGAGCGGGAGATCGTCAAGGTCATCGTGCGCGCCCCGAACGTCGTCAACATCGCGACCAAGGGCTGATCCATCCACATTCGGGGGCTGGTGGCGTCCTGAGTCGATGCGCGGTGCCTAGCGTGACGGGATGCATCCCGGCGACGGCGAGCCGCTCATCACGGCGCCACCCCGCGCGCGCCTGCAACTCGCGATCGGCGCCGTCGTCGTGCTGCTGCTCGCGGGCCTCGCGGGCGCCGTCGTCGCGGGGATCGCGTCGCCTCGCGGCGGCGTCATCACGGTCCCCGGACCCACGTCGACCGCCGAGGAGGATGTACTCACGGTCGTCGTCCACGTGCTCGGCGCGGTCGGGGCGCCCGGCCTCTACCGACTGCGCGAAGGGGCGAGGGTCGTCGACGGGATCGCGGCGGCGGGCGGGTTCACGGCGGAGGCCGCGCGCGGCGCGCTGAACCTCGCGCGCGTGCTCGGCGACGCCGAGCAGCTCGTCGTGCCGCTGATCGGCGAGGTGCCGGAGGCCGCCGCCGCGCCCGGGATCGCGTCGGACGGCCGGGTCAACCTCAACACCGCCGACCAGGCGGCACTCGAGTCGCTCCCGAGGGTCGGGCCCGCGATGGCGCAGCGGATCATCGACTGGCGGGAGCGCAACGGCGCCTTCCAGACGCCGGAGGATCTCCTGCAGGTGACGGGCATCGGGGAGAAGACCCTCGAAGCGATGCGCGAACTGGTGTCGGTGTGAGCCTCGTGGATGCGCGCCGCACCGCGCGGGGGCGGGACCTGCGCCTCGTGCCGGCGGCGATCGGCGCCTGGGTCGTGGGACTCGCCCTCACGGCGCTGCCCGACGCGGGCGGGATCGTCGCGGCGAGCGCGTGGGCGATCGCAGTCGTCGCGGCATCCCTCGCGCTCCTCGCCCGGCATCGCGGTGGCGGCGGTGTCTCGACGGTCGTCGGGACCCTCGCCGCGAGCGCGCTCGCGGTCGGGGCCGTCGCCTGCGTCGCGACCTCGGTCGCCCTGCGTGCGGACATCCGTGCCCCGCCGGGCCTCGCGGACGTGCGCGGACCCCAGGAGCTCATGCTCGTCGCGACCGAGGAGGCGAGCGCCGGCAGTGACCGCTTCCGAGGCACGGCGTCGTCGATCGGGCCGATCGGGCCGCTCAGCCCGCTCGGCGGCGAGACGCCCGTGCTTCGCGGCGAGATGCCTGTGCTCGTCGTCGACGTCGAGATCGAGCGAGACATCGGGATCGGCGCGACGGTGCGCCTGCGCGGCACCGCCTCGCCGACCGGACCCGGCGGTGGCATCGTCGCGATCGTCGTCGCCGACGGCGCCGCGGCGGAGATTGTCGCACCGCCGCCGGGCTGGATCGAATGGGGGAACGCGATGCGGGCGCGATTCCGCGCGCTCGCGGCGGGGTTGCCGGGCGATGGCGGTGCGCTCCTCACGGGGCTCGCGATCGGCGACGACCGCGCCGTGCCCGAGCCGCTCGAGGCGTCGATGCGTGCGAGCAGCCTGACGCACCTGACGGCCGTCTCCGGGGCCAACTGCGCGATCGTCGTCGGGGCAGTGATGGTCGGCGGTGCGCTGCTCGGGATCCGCCGGCGCTGGCGGATCACGGTGGCGCTCGTCGTGCTCGGCGCCTTCGTCGTGCTCGTCACCCCCCAGCCGAGCGTCGTGCGGGCCGCGGTCATGGCGGCGTTCGCGCTCGTGGGGCTCGCGCTCGCCCGACCCATGCGCGGGCTGCCGCTCCTCGGCATCGCGATCATCGGGATCCTGGTCGTCGATCCGTGGGCGGCGAGCGAGCTCGGCTTCGTGCTCTCGGCGCTCGCGACCGCCGGCCTGCTCGTGCTGAGCGCGCCGCTCGCCCGCGGCATCGCGTTCGTCATGCCGTACCGCCTGGCCGCCGCGATCTCGATCCCGTTCGCGGCGCAGCTCGCGGTGCAGCCGGCCATCGCGGTCGTCGATGCGACCGTGCCGACGTACGGCGTCATCGCGAACCTACTCGCGGTGCCCGCCGCGCCCGTCGCGACGGTGCTCGGGCTGCTCGCGTGCCTCGCCGCCCCCGTGCTCCCGGTGATCGCGGGGGCGCTCGCCTGGGTGGCGTGGCTGCCCTCGACCTGGATCGGCGGGGTCGCGACGACCTTCGCCGGACTGCCCGCGGCGCGGCTGCCGTGGCCCGATGGTCTCATCGGCATCGCGCTCTACGCGGTCATCGGCCTCGGTGTCGCGGTGCTCCTCCTCGGTCGAGGACGGATCCGGCTCCTCGGGGGCCTCGCGGCAGGCGTCATCGTCGCCGGCGCGGCAGGCTCGATCGCGGCCGAGCGGCTCGCCGTCCTCGAGCGGCCTCGCGACTGGCAGATCGCGATGTGCGACGTGGGGCAGGGCGACGCCGCCGTCATCCGCAGCGACGGGCTCGTGGCGGTCGTCGACACGGGCCCCGACCCGCCGGCGCTGGAGCGCTGCCTCGTGGAGCTCGGGATCAGCCGCGTGGATCTCCTCGTCCTCTCGCACTTCGACCGGGATCACGCAGGCGGAGCCGAGGCGCTGCGCGGCCGCGTCGGGCGGGTGCTCAGCGGGCCCGCGGATGCGGACGCGCGCACCCGAGTGCTCGAGCCGCTCGCGGTCGCGGGCGCGGTCGTCGACGAGGCCGCTCGAGGCGACGCTGGGGTGCTCGGCGAGCTCGTCTGGCAGGTGCTCTGGCCGCGAGACGCCGACCGGCCGACGCCCGGCAACGACGCGAGCCTCGTCGTCCGGTTCGCGCGCGACGCGGGAGGCTGCCGCAGCTGCGTGAGCTCGATCTGGCTCGGCGACCTCGGCGAGGCGGCGCAGCTTCGCCTCCTCTCGGCCGGCGCGATCGGCGGCCACGACGTCGTCAAAGTCAGCCACCACGGCAGCGCCGACCAGTCCGAGCGGCTGTACCTCGAGATCGGCGCGCCCGTCGCACTCATCGGCGTCGGCGCCGACAACGGCTACGGCCACCCGACCGATCGCACCCTCTCGATGCTCGGGGTCGCGGGCGCGGAGGTCGCCCGCACGGACGAGCACGGGCTGCTGCTCGTCGCCCGGGAGGCGGGTGGCGACCTTACGCTCTGGCGCGCCCGCGGCGCCGGAGCGCCATGAGCAGGTCAGACGTGGCAAGTAGGCTCGCAGGGTGGCAAGAACGGCGGCACCCAGGGGCGCGAAGGCCGCCGCCCCGGGTCTGCCGTGGCACGCGATCCGCCCCGCGCCGGTCGTCCTCGTCAGCGGCCCCGAGGACTTCCTCGCGGACCGCGCGATGCGGCTGCTGCGCGACCGGCTCAAGGAGCAGGACCCGAGCCTGGAGGTCCACGACGTCGACGCCGCGACGTATGCGCCGGGGGAGTTGCTGACGCTCGCGAGCCCCTCGCTCTTCGCCGAACCGCGACTCATCCGTGTCGGGCACGTCGAGAAGTGCACCGACGAGTTCATTGAGGAGACGCTGCGCTATCTCGCCTCGCCGGCGGACGACACGGTCGTCGTGCTCCGCCACGGTGGCGGGGTGCGGGGCAAGAAGCTCCTCGACGCCCTGCGCGCCTCCGGCGACGCCATCGAGATCTCCTGCATCGAGCTCAAAGGGGATCAGGAACGCGCCGACTTCGTGCACGCCGAGTTCCGCACGGCCGGGCGCGCCGTGACACCCGGGGCCGTGCGGGCGCTCGTCACGGCGTTCTCCGCGGACCTCGGCGAGCTCGCGTCGGCGTGCCGCCAACTGCTCGACGACACCGACGATGACATCACCGAGGTCACGGTCGACAAGTACTACGGCGGACGGGTCGAGACGACGGCGTTCGACGTCGCGGACGCCGCGATCGCGGGGCGCAGCGGCGACGCGCTCGTCCTGCTGCGGCACGCGCTCGAGTCGGGCGCGGATCCGGTGCCGATCGTCGCGGCGTTCGCCATGAAGCTGCGGGCGATGGCGAAGGTCGTCGGGATGCGGGGCGGGGGAGGCGAGCTCGCGGGCCGCCTCGGGATGGCGCCCTGGCAGGTCGACCGGGCGCGGCGCGACGGCCAAGGCTGGACGGATGACGGACTCGCGACGGTGATCGAGACGATCGCGGAGACCGACGCGGCGGTGAAGGGCGCCGGGCGCGATCCGGTCTATGCCCTGGAGCGCATGATCCTGATCATCGCCGACCGCGGCATCTGATCGGCCCAGAAATGACGAGAGCCCCGCCGAAGCGGGGCTCTCGTACGATGCGGTTCAGAGCGCGGCGACCTGCGAGGCGATCGCGGACTTGCGGTTCGCGGCCTGGTTGCGGTGGATGACGCCCTTGGAGACGGCCTTGTCGAGCTTCTTGTTCGCGTGCGCGAGGGCCGTGGCGGCCTTGTCCTTGTCGCCTGCGGCGACGGCCTCGCGGGTGCGGCGCACGGCGGTCTTGAGCTCCGACTTGACGGCCTTGTTGCGCTCCTCGGCCTTCTTGTTCTGAAGGTTGCGCTTGATCTGGGACTTGATGTTTGCCAAGAGTGGACTCTTTCGTGTGGTAACGGCAGGTGATCTCCCGGCCGGGTAGAGGGGTCCTGCCGAGGTGTCGCGCGGTGGGATTCGCGCGGAAGCCAAGGAGAGAGCTTACCAGGATGCGGCGCGGCCTGCCATGACGAGCAGCCGCGACACGGTGCGCGGCGCCGCGAGATTGACCATGTGCGTCGCGCCGGGCACGATCGTGTGCCACGAACGCGGTGCCGCGGCGAGGAACAGCCGCTCCTGCAGGCGCATCTGATCGAGCTCCCCGTTGACGAACCAGACGGGGACGCCGGCCGCGACGGTGCGTGCGATCGAGGCGAGCGGGTCGAACGCGGCGACGGCGTCGATCGCATCGATCGCCGCGCCGATGCCGTAGCCCCCCGCGAGGAACGCCCTGGCCGCGGGCTTGCCGCCGACGAGCCGCTGCACCGCCGCGTCGAAGCGCAGGCCCCGGTCCGGGAGGCGGCCGAGGGCGTGCGTGAGACCGCGGTAGGCGCCGACGCCGAGCGCGAGGGGCCGCGTCGAGCAGGCCATCGGGATGAGGCCGTGCACGCGATCCGGATACCGCCCGGCGTACTCCATAGAGAGGTACCCGCCGAGCGAGAGCCCGACGAGGATGATCGGCCCCGGCTCGCCGGGCAGTGCGGCGAGCCCGTCGACCGCCTCGTCGATCGTGCGGAACGCGCCGTCGGCCGTGAAGCGCTCGCCGAGACGCCGGCCGTGGCCGGGCAGGTCGGGGACCGCGACGTGGAAGCCGGCGTCGCGGAGCGCCACGTGCTGCGGACGCCACATCGTGCGCGAGGTGTAGAGGCCGTGCACAAGCACGAATCGCGCCGCGCCACCCCTCATGCGGCCAAGGCTAGCCGCACCCGGTCAGTCGTGCGCGGGGGCTCGGCGCAGCCGGATGAGGGGCAGCTCCCGATCGGTCGCGGCCCGGTAGCGGTCGATCGTGCGCAGCGTCATTCGACTCGACTTCGCGCGCACCTCGGCGGTGACGCGGGCGAGCTCCTCGCCGGACAGCTGCGTCGCGGTCACCCGGATCCGCTCGCCGTTCGTGACGATCGTGGCGCGATCGGGATGGGCCGCGAGGTTGAAGTACCACGACGGATGGTGCGTGGCACCCGCGGCGGTCGCGGTGATGATCCAGTCGTCGCCATCGCGGACGAAGCCGACCGGCACGGGTCCGCGCTCAAGGCCGGACTTCGCGCCGATCGTCGTGAGCGCGAGCGCGCCGACGCCGCGGAACCGCGTCGCACGCGTCGAGTGGGCCTGCTTGAGCAGATAGTCGCCGACGAGCCGCCAGATGCCGACGGCGCGCGGCTGCGGACGCCCGTAGGTGCCGTTCGGGAGGGGCTGGAAGCTCATACCCGGACCTCCGCCGGCGTCTCGGTCCCGGCGATGAGCTCGGCGATGACGGCATCGACACCTGCGGCACCGGGCGACGCGGCGATCTCGGCACCGAGACGGACGCTCGCATGCCGGTAGCGCGGCTCGGCGAGCACGCGGCGGACCGCGTCGCGTACCGCCTTCGGCGACGGGCGGTGCGTTCGGAGGTTGATGCCCGCTCCGGACCACGCGACCCGCGCGGTCGTCTCGACCTTGTCCTCGGTCCGGCCGGCCGCGACGATGGGGACGCCGTGCTCGAGCGCGTAGTGGAGCCCTCCGTAACCGCCGTTCGTCACGAAGGCGGCGAGGCGGGGGAAGAGCCGGTCATACGGCAGGTACTCGCTCGCCCGCACGTTCTCGGGCAGCGGGCCCAGGTCCGCGACCGGACGGCCGCCCGTCGTGACGACGAGCACGACGTCCTCGCCGGCGAGCGCCTGGATCGTCGGGCGGATGAGCTGGTCGGGGTCGTCGTTCGCGACCGTGCCCTGGCTGACGTGCACGATCGGCCGCCCGTCATCGAGGTCGCCCCACCAGTCGGGGAGCGGCACGGCGCTCGAGCCGGTGCGGGAGACGGGGCCGATGAATCGCACGGTGTCGGGGAGCGTGGGTCGCTCGTACTCGAAGCCGGGGACCGTGAGCTGGATGACCCGGTCGAGCGAGTTCGGGAGGTCGCCGAAGCGTAGCCCGGCGGGCATCGGCACGCCGGCGTCCGCGAAGGCGGCGCGGAAGGCGCGCATGATCGGCGCGTAGACGGTGCGGTCGACGACGCCGTGCAGCAGGCGGTTGCGCAGTCGGCCGATCGCGCCGGGCATCGGATGCAGGCCGAGCCCGAACGGCGCAGTGTCGAGGTCGCGGGTTTGCAGGGGGCCGATGTTGACGAACGCGAGCGGGAGACGCTCGGCGCGGGGTCTGGCGCAGTAGATGAAGGCGCCGAAGGTGCCGGTATCGGTCACGACGACGTCCGCGGGCCGGGCCGCGACGGCCTCGTTGATGGCGCGCACCTGGTGCGCGGCCGGCCCCACGAAGAGGTTGACCATCGACCACTGCACCTCCTTGATGCCCGTGAGCGCCGCGCGCTCGGGGTATGCCTCGTTCGCGTGATCGAGGTCGAGGTCGGCGGCGGACGGCAGCGCGATGAACTCGAGGCCGGCGGCGCGTACGCGCGCCTCGTAGGCGCGGCCGGTCATGAAGCGCACGTCGTGGCCGGCGCCGGACAGCTGCGCCGCGATCGCGAGCAGCGGGGTGATGTGTCCCTGCGCGGGTGCGCAGCAGACGAGGATCGCGGACAAGGGGGCTCCTGTGCTGGATGTGTCGATACGATGATTACATCGGCAGAGTATTCACTAACTAGGCGAGGTAGTCAAATGTCGGAACCGGCGGGTCGGAGATACCGCTCACAGCTGCGCGACGCCCAGGCCTCGCAGACGCGGTCGCGCGTGCTCGACTCGGCCGCCCGCGAGTTCGCCGCACGCGGCTACGCAGGGACGACGCTCGCCGCGATCGCCCGCGGCGCCGGCGTCTCCGTCGAGACGGTCAAACTCCAGGGCGCCAAGCACGAGCTGCTGCTCGCCGCCTGGAATGTGCGGCTGAGCGGTGCCGGCGAAGCTACGAACGCCCCGCTCCTGGACGACCACGCGCGCCGGGCCGCCACGGCCGCGTTGTCCGACGCCGAGTTCATCGACGCGTTCGTCGACGTGGCGACCGGCATCAGCGTCGAGAGCGTCGGACTCTGGCAGGCCTTCGCGGGCGCCGCGCGGTTCGACGACAGCGTGCGCGTCGCGTTCGACCGCACGATCGCGATGCGACGAGCCGAGTTCGCCCAGGTCATCGGCATGCTCGACGCGCGCGGCATGATCGACAACGACCGACCACGCGAGCAGCTCGCGGCGACCCTCGTGTTCCTCGCGAGCGCGGAGGGCTACCAGCACCTCGTCATCGAGTCGGGACTGAGCCGGGAGGGCTACCGGCACTGGCTCAAGGACGCGATCCAGCGGCTGATCCTCGCGGCCTGAGCTCCCGATCCCGCGCCCGCATGACCCAAGGCCGGGCATCGGGCAAGAGCCTGAGAGAATGGAACGCCATGCCCCGCGCCACGACCCCCCTGACGCCTGCTGCGACCGACCCCGCCGCGATCCGCAACTTCTGCATCATCGCGCACATCGATCACGGCAAGTCGACGCTGGCCGACCGCATGCTGCAGATCACCGGCGTCGTCGCCGACCGCGACATGCGCGCCCAGTACCTCGACCGGATGGACATCGAGCGCGAGCGCGGCATCACGATCAAGTCCCAGGCGGTGCGCATGCCCTGGGCGACGGACGCCGGCACCTTCGCGCTGAACATGATCGACACGCCCGGCCACGTCGACTTCACCTACGAGGTGAGCCGATCCCTCGCCGCGTGCGAGGGCGCGATCCTGCTCGTCGACGCGGCGCAGGGCATCGAGGCGCAGACGCTCGCGAACCTCTACCTCGCCCTCGAGAACGACCTCACGATCATCCCGGTCCTCAACAAGATCGACCTGCCGGCCGCCGACCCCGAGAAGTACGCGCGCGAACTCGCGCAGCTCATCGGCGGCAGCCCCGACGACGTCCTGCGGGTGTCGGGGAAGACGGGGGTCGGCGTCGAGGCACTGCTCGATCGTGTCGTCGATGCCATCCCCGCGCCGGTCGGCGACCCGTCCGCGCCGGCGCGCGCCATGATCTTCGACTCCGTCTATGACGCCTATCGCGGGGTCGTGACATACGTGCGCATGGTCGACGGCAAGCTCGCACCCCGCGAGCGGATCCAGATGATGTCGACCCGGGCCGTGCACGAGCTCCTCGAGATCGGCGTGTCGAGCCCCGAGCCGATCCCGTCCGGAGGTCTCGGGGTCGGCGAGGTCGGCTACCTGATCACCGGCGTCAAGGACGTCCGGCAGTCGAAGGTCGGCGACACCATCACCAACTCGGCGAAGCCCGCCGCCGACGCGCTCGCCGGATACACCGATCCCAAGCCCATGGTGTTCTCCGGGCTCTATCCCATCGACGGAAGCGACTACCCGGACCTGCGCGACGCGCTCGACAAGCTCAAGCTGTCCGACGCCTCGCTGCAGTACGAGCCGGAGACCTCCGTCGCGCTCGGCTTCGGCTTCCGATGCGGCTTCCTCGGACTGCTGCACCTGGAGATCGTGACGGAGCGGCTCACCCGCGAGTTCGGGCTCGACCTCATCACGACGGCCCCCTCCGTCATCTACGAGGTGACGATGGAGGACGGCAAGACGGCGACCGTGACCAACCCGTCCGAGTTCCCCACGGGCGGCAAGGTGTCGGAGGTGCGCGAGCCGGTCGTCAAGGCGGCGATCCTCGCGCCGAAGGACTACGTCGGCACGATCATGGAGCTCTGCCAGTCTCGGCGGGGCACGCTCCTCGGGATGGAGTACCTCGGCGAGGACCGCGTCGAGATCCGCTACGACATCCCGCTCGGCGAGATCGTCTTCGACTTCTTCGACCAGCTCAAGTCGAAGACCGCGGGCTACGCATCGCTCGACTACGAGCCGGCCGGAGACCGCGCCTCGGACCTCGTCAAGGTGGACATCCTGCTGCAGGGGGAGGCGGTCGACGCGTTCTCCGCGATCGTGCACCGCGACAAGGCGTACGCGTACGGGACGATGATGGCGGAGCGGCTGCGCAAGCTCATCCCGCGCCAGCAGTTCGAGGTGCCGATCCAGGCGGCGATCGGCGCGCGGATCATCGCCCGGGAGAACATCCGCGCCATCCGCAAGGACGTGCTCGCCAAGTGCTACGGCGGTGACATCACTCGCAAGCGCAAGCTGCTGGAGAAGCAGAAGGAGGGCAAGAAGCGGATGAAGATGGTCGGCCGCGTCGAGGTCCCCCAGGAGGCCTTCATCGCCGCACTCTCCGGTGACGTCGAGAAGAAGGACGCCAAGAAGTAGTCCCGGGAGGCGGCATGCGGCACCTGCTCTGGGCGCTCGGCGCGCTCGTGGTGCTGGGCCTTGCGATGCTGCTCGCGGTCAACTGGTGGGTCTCCGCCGCCTATCACTTCGCCGACGGCTATCCACTCGCCTCGGTCACGGGCAAGAACGATCTCTGGAAGCTCGGGACGGCCTCCCGCGTATTCACCGCCGCGGGCCTGCTCCTGGTCGCGCTCATCGCGTTCATCGCCACCGTCGTGCTGGTGATCGGGAGGCGGACGCGGAGGTTCGCGTGGCTCGCGCCGCTCGCCGCGATCGTCCTCGTGGCCGCCGTCACCGCGATCGGCATCGCGATGTTCGAGCCCCCGCCGCCGGACCTCGGAGGCTGAGGCTGCGCGACTAGGGTGGGGGCATGGCCGCGTGGGCAGATGTGTGCGAGATCGCTGTCGCGCTGCCGGGCGCCGAGGAGGGCACGACGTTCGGGAACGCGGCGTGGAAGCTCCGCGGCAAGCCCTTCGTGTGGGAGCGGCCGCTGCGCTCCCGCGATCTCCAAGAGCTCGGCGATGCGGCGCCGACCGGACCGGTCGTCGGCGCTCGGGTCGCGGATGAGGGCGAGAAGCGCGCGCTCGTCGCAGAAGACCCAGCGGTGTTCTTCACGACCAGTCACTTCGACGGCCACCCGATGATCCTCATCGCGCTCGAGCGCATCGAGACGCCGCGTCTGCGGGAGCTCGTGCTCCTAGCCTGGTCCGCCCGTCGCGAGCGCGGCTGAAGTGGACGCAGATGGTCGGTCCAGCGGCCGCGGGAGTGCCATTCGCGCCCACTACGGGCAGTAGCGTGGGGCCATGACTACCCCTGAGATCACCCTGAACAACGGCGTTCGGATCCCGCAGCTCGGCCTCGGCATTTGGCAGGCGAGCCCCGAGGAGACCGCGCGCATCGTCCGCTACGCGATCGCCGAGGCCGGCTACCGCCACATCGACGGCGCGAAGATGTACGACAACGAGGAGGCGCTCGGCGCGGGCGTGCGCGCGAGCGGCGTGCCGCGCGACGAGGTCTTCGTCACAACGAAGCTGTGGCCGACCGATTACGGGCGGGAGAACGCGACCGCCGCGCTCGACGCGAGCCTCCAGCGCCTCGGGTTCGACTACGTCGACCTGTACCTGCTGCACTGGCCGAACCAGGACGACGCGTTGCGCGTCGAGACCTGGCTCGCTCTCGAGGACGCGCTCGCCGCGGGCAAGGTGCGCGCGATCGGCGTCGCGAACCACGAGCCGCACCACCTCGACGACCTGCTCGCGGGCGGCTCCGTCGTGCCGGCGGTCAACCAGATCGAGCTCCACCCGGCGCTCCCGCAGCGCGAACTGCGGGAACTGAACGCCCGGCACGGCATCGCGACGCAGGCCTGGAGCCCCCTCGCAGGCGGCCCCATGACGCCGTGGGGCCGCGCGAACCCGCACGGCACCGCGCTCAGGAGCCACCCCGTCATCGCGCAGATCGCCGGGCGCCACGGCAAGACGCCCGTGCAGGTGATCCTGCGCTGGCACATGCAGCAGGGCGTCATCGCGATCCCGAAGTCGGTCACCGAGGAGCGGGTCGCGCAGAACATCGACATCTTCGACTTCGAGCTGAGCGCCGACGACCTCGCCGCGATCGACGGGCTCGAGGTCGCGGACGGCGGCGGGCGCACGGCGACGCATCCGGACGACGCGTCGTTCTGATCGCGCGCGCCGAGGCACAACGGAGGCCGGAACGCCGCGCTGCGGCTTATCGACAGCCGCCAATGACCGCGGGCCCAGGGCTGCGGACGTCTACAGTGGCGCCGTGACCGACTATCGCCCGCCCATCGACGACATCGCGTTCTCCCTCAAACTCGCCGGCTATGACCGGCTCGAGGGGCTCCCCGAGTTCGAGCACGCCGACTACGACACCGTCGTCGGGATGCTGGAGGAGGCCGGCGACTTCATGGCGAAGGTCGTCGCGCCGACGAACCGCGACGGCGACGTCATCGGCGCGACGCGGCACGAGGACGGCTCGGTGACGACCCCGCCGAGCTTCAAGGAGGCCTACGACAAGCTCGTCGAGTCGGGTTGGCTGACGGTGCCGTTCCCGGAGCAGTACGAAGGCGGCGGGTTCCCCGGCACGGTCGGCTTCGTCCTCCAGGAGCTCATGCAGACCTCCAACATGGCGTTCTCGCTCGGGCCGCTGCTGACCCACGGTTCGACCGACGCGTTCCTCGCGTACGCCTCGGACGAGATCAAGGACCTCTACCTGCCCAAGATGATCACGGGTCAGTGGATGGGGACGATGAACCTCACCGAGCCGCAGGCCGGCACCGACGTGGGGGCGCTGACGACGAAGGCGGTGCCGAACGGGGACGGCACCTATGCGATCACGGGCCAGAAGATCTTCATCACGTGGGGCGAGCACGACCTGACGGAGAACATCGTGCACCTCGTCCTCGCGCGCCTGCCCGGCGCCCCCGCCGGCACGAAGGGCATCTCGCTCTTCGTTGTGCCCAAGTTCCTACCCGACGCGGCGGGGGACCCCGGCGAGCGCAACCGCCTGGAGTGCATCGGCGTCGAGGAGAAGATCGGCATCCACGGCTCGCCGACGTGCGTCATGTCGTACGACGGCGCGACCGGCTGGCTCGTCGGCGACGAGCACAAGGGCATGCGCGCGATGTTCGTCATGATGAACGTCGCACGGCTCTCCGTCGGCATGCAGGGGCTCGCGATCTCGGTACGCGCCCACCAGCAGTCGGCCGAGTTCGCGGCGCAGCGCGTCCAGGGGCCGACCGTCTCGCCGCTCGGCGAGACGGCGATCCAGGGCCACCCGGACGTGCGACGCATGCTGCTCGACCAGAAGTCCTCGATCGCGGCGTTGCGGCACCTGCTGCTCCTCAACGCGGTGCACATCGACCTCGCCGCCCACCACCCGGACCCCGCGGTGCGGGCGCGCTCGGAGGAGCTCGCGGGGCTGCTCACGCCGCTGTCGAAGTCGTGGGGCACGGATCTCGCCATCGAGAACGCGAGTACGAACATCCAGATCCATGGCGGCATGGGCTTCGTCGAGGAGACGGGCGCGGGACAGTTCTGGCGGGACGCCCGCATCACGCCGATCTACGAGGGCACGAACGGCGTCCAGGCCGCCGACCTGGTGGGACGCAAGATGCCCGTGCGCGCGGGCGCGTCGTTCATGGAGTTCATCGCCGAGATGAAGGCGGATCTGCCGAAGCTGCAGGCCGCGGGCGAGGCGCTCGCGCCCGTCGCGTCGGGGCTCGAGCGCGCGCTGGCCGACCTCGAACGCGCGACCGGCTGGATGCTGAGGACCGGCGCGGGCGGCGACGCAGCGGCGGTGCTCGCCGGCTCGGTCGCCTACCAGCGACTGTGGGCGATCACGGTCGGGGCCTGGCGGCTCGCCCTTGCGGCCCTCGCCGAGGACGAGGGCCAGGACCAGCGGGTCGCGCTCGCGCGGTACTTCGTGACGCGGCGGCTGCCCGAGACGGGCGCGCTGCTCGCCGAGGCGACGGCGGGCGCCGTCGACCTCTACGCGGTAGCGCTCTAGACCCTTCGCCCTGCTCCTGAAACAGGGGAGGATTGAGGGATGCCGAGCATCCTGCCCGAGGGGGAGCCCGTCCCCGCGGACGGGGCGCTGCCCGCCAGCGCGCGCGACGGCGCGCGGGACCGGGCGTTCGGGGTGTACCTCCACGTGCCGTTCTGCCGAGTGCGCTGCGGCTACTGCGACTTCAACACCTACACGTCGACCGAGTTGCGCGACGCGCGCCAGGAGGACTTCGCGAGCCAGGCGATCGCGGAGGTCGAGTTCGGCGCCCGCGTCCTGGAGCGCGCCGGCCTCCCGCCGCGCCCCGCGGAGACGGTCTTCTTCGGCGGCGGGACGCCGACGCTGCTGCCGTCCGCGGATCTCGCGCGGATGCTGGGTGCCGTGCGCACCGCGTTCTCCCTCGCCGACGGCGCCGAGGTGACGACCGAGGCGAACCCCGACTCGGTCGACCGCGAATACCTGGACCGCCTCGCGGAGTCGGGCTTCACGCGTGTCAGCATCGGCATGCAGTCCGCCGTCCCGAGCGTGCTGGCGACGCTCGACCGGACGCACGACCCGGAGCGCGTGCCCCTCGTCGTCGACTGGGCACGGCAGGCGGGCCTGCGGGTCAGCCTCGACCTCATCTACGGCACGCCCGGCGAGACGCTACAGGACTGGCTCACGAGCCTGCGCACCGCGATCGCGCTCGCGCCCGATCACGTCTCCGCATACGCGCTCATCGTCGAGGACGGCACGCGGCTGGCCGGGCGCATCCGCCGCGGCGAGCTCGCGGCGCCGGATGACGACCTGCAGGCCGACATGTACGAGGCCGCCGATGAGCTGCTCGCGGCCGCGGGCTACGCCTGGTACGAGGTGTCGAACTGGGGGAGAACGCCACTCGACCGCTCCCGGCACAACCTCGCCTACTGGACGGGCGAGGACTGGTGGGGC
Source organism: Microbacteriaceae bacterium (assembly GCA_035555435.1). Taxonomy (GTDB): domain Bacteria; phylum Actinomycetota; class Actinomycetes; order Actinomycetales; family Microbacteriaceae; genus 73-13. The sequence goes on from DATMGN010000022.1 coordinate 23,921, forward strand.
GTCGGTCCCGGCGCGCACAGTCACGTCGGCGGGGTGCGCTGGTGGAACGTCAAGCACCCGAGCGCGTACGGCCAGCGGATCGCCGAGGGCGTGTCGCCCGCGTACGCCCGTGAGGTGCTCGACGCGGACGCGCGCGCCGCGGAGGAGCTGCTACTGCGCTCGCGCATCGCCGACGGCTACCCGATTCAGCGGCTCGCACCGGGCGGGCGTGCCGCGGTCGCGGGCCTCATCGCGGAGGGGCTCATCGACGGCCGGGCGGCGATCGACGGGCGGGTCGTGCCGACGCTGCGCGGGCGGCTGCTCGCGGATCTCGTGGTGCGGGAGCTTTCGCCCGCTCAGGCGTAGCGCGCGCTCGCGATGGCCGCGAAGATCCCGACGAGCAGGAAGATCACGAGCACGATGCCGGTGATGACGCAGCCGATGATGAGGCCGGCGATCGCGAGGCCGCGGCCCTGCTCGCCGCTGCGGCGGATCTGCCCGAGCGCGATGCCGGAGAAGATCGCGCCGAGCCACCACAAGTAGGGCACGAGGGAGATGACGAATCCCGCGATCGCGAGGCCGTTCCACGGCCGCGGGACGTAGTAGCCCTGCGGGTAGTAGACCTGCGGCTGCTGCGGATAGCCGGGCTGCGGCGCCTGCTGCGGATAGCCCTGCGGATACCCCTGGACCTGGTACCCGGGCGGCGGCTGATCGCCGTAGGGGACGTAGCCCGGGGGCGGGGGCGGGGCGTCGGTCATGCCTGCGAGGCTAGGCGCGGTCCCGCGCGATCGCAACGCGCCTCGCCGGACGCTCGGAAGGGACGGGCCCCCGCGGCCCGTCCCTTCCGAGACGACGTGCGACCCGCTACTTGATGAAGCGGATGTTGATCGGGTAGCGGTAGGAACCGCCCGCGAGGACGACGCCCCGGCCCTTGAAGCCCCAGATCAGCGCGAGGACGAAGAGCGCGAGCGTGAGGAGCCACTGGACGAGGACCCACCAGGCGAAGCCCACCAGGTAGGCGAAGGGGTTCGCCGCGATGACGGCCGCGTTGATGATGCCGAACACGATCCAGACGACGACGTGCGCGATCGTCAGCGTGATGCCGAAGTTGAGCGCCTCCTTGCCCTCGTGGTTCGCCCGGGCGCCACGGTCCTTGAAGATGAGCCACAGGATGAGCGGGATGACCCACCCGAGCGAGGCGGAGAGGTACTGCCAGCCCGCGATGTTCGCGTCCTGCGCGTCGGTGAGCGGCGCGGCCGGCTGCACGGGCGGCTGCTGGTACTGCGGCTGCTGATACTGGGGCTGCTGCGGCGGCAGGTTCGGGTCAGCGGGGGGAGGGGTAGCTGTCATGCCACACAACCTAGTGAGGGGGTGTGTCGGACGCAACGACCTGATCTCGGCGCGCCGTCCCAGGCGCGGACGGTAAACTTGGCACTCTCATGCCGCGGGTGCCAGCCGCATCCCGGTTCGCAGTGGAGGACGAACGCCATGGTCTCGGAGCGCGGACTCGAGGTGCTGCGCGTCATCGTGGAGGACTACGTCGCGACGCGTGAGCCGGTCGGATCCAAGTCGATCGTCGAGCGCCACGGCTTCGACGTGTCGGCCGCGACGATCCGCAACGACATGGCGACCCTCGAGGACGAGGGCCTTATCGCGGCCCCGCACACCTCCAGCGGGCGGATCCCGACCGACAAGGGCTACCGGGCCTTCGTCGATCAGCTCGCGGGCCTGCGCCCGCTGAGCCCCGCGCAGCGCCAGGCGATCGAGTCGTTCATGGGCCAGGCGCTGGATCTCGAGGACGTGCTCGCCCGCACCGTCCGGCTGCTGTCGCAGCTGACGAGCCAGGTCGCCGTCATCCAGGTGCCCACCATGTCGACCCAGCGCGTGCGCCATGTCGAGGTGCTCCCGCTCGGTCCCGTGCGCGCGATGACGGTGCTCATCGCCGACGGCGGTCGCGTCGACCAGCGACTCGTCGACCTCGGCGGCCCCGTCGACGAGTCCGTCCTGCAGGAGATCGGCACCCGGGTCAACGCCGCGGTCGTCGGTCGCACGCTCGACGAGGCGCGCGCCGCGCTCAAGGGCATCGCCGCCGGCTTCCCCCTGGAGCGCCGCGGCGTGGTCGACCAGCTCGCCGCCGCGCTCATCGACCAGGCGAGCGGTGACCGCCAGGACCGGCTCGTGATGGCCGGCGCCGCGAACCTCGCGCGCACGGAGCCCGACTTCCCGGGCAGCATCACCCCGGTGCTCGAGGCGATCGAGGAGCAGGTGACGCTGCTTCGCCTGTTCCGTGAGATGGAGCTCGATCAGCACGGCGTCGCGGTGCGCATCGGTCGCGAGCACGAGGCGGTTGGCCTCGTGGAGACGTCGGTGCTCGCGAGCGAGTACCAGACGTCGGGTGGCGGCTCCCGCGTCGGACTGCTCGGCCCGACGCGCATGGACTACTCGACGAACATCGCGGCGGTGCGAGCCGTCGCGCGCTATCTTTCGAAGCTGCTCGGGGAGCGTGGTTAGTGGCCGACCATTACGAGGTCCTCGGTGTAGAACGCGATGCGTCCCAGGAGGAGATCAAGAAGGCGTATCGCCGCCTCGCTCGCGAGCTGCACCCGGACGTGAATCCGAGCGCCGACGCGTCGGAGCGATTCAAGTCGGTCACGCACGCCTATGAAGTGCTGAGTGATCCGGACTCGCGCGAGAAGTACGACCTCGGCGGCTCGGGCGCCGACTTCGGCTTCGGCGGCTTCGGGAGCTTCGGCGACGTCTTCGAGCAGTTCTTCAACGCGGCGTCGAGCGGCGGCGGCCGTGGTGCGGGTCGACCGCGTTCTCGCGCCGAACGCGGCCAGGATGCGCTGTTGCGCGTTGACGTGGGTCTGCACGAGGTCATCGCGGGGACGCACCGCGACCTCGAGGTCGCGACCGCCGTGCTGTGCGAGACCTGTGCGGGCTCGTGCTGCGCGCCGGGCACCCAGCCCGTCACCTGCGACATCTGCCGTGGGACCGGGCATGTGCAGCGCCAGATGCGCTCGCTGCTCGGCACCGTCATGACCTCGGTGCCCTGCGGCAGCTGCCGCGGGCACGGCACGGTCATCCCGTACCCCTGCACCGCGTGCGGTGGCGAGGGCCGCGTGCGCGCGACGAAGACGATCCCGGTCGACATCCCGGCGGGCGTCGATACGGGGGTGCGCATCCAGTTGCGCGGGCAGGGCGAGGTCGGTCCCGCGGGCGGCCCCAACGGCGACCTCTACCTCGAGATCACCGTCGCGCACCACGACGTGTTCAGCCGGGCGGGCGACGATCTGCTCGCGACCCTCGAGGTCGCGATGACGGACGCGATCCTCGGCGCGGAGGCCTCGCTCGCGGGACTCGACGGCGAGGTCAAGGTCACGGTGCCGGCCGGCGTGCAGTCGGGTGCGGCGATCACCGTCAAGAACCGCGGCGTCGGGCGCCTGCGCGGAGCCGGACGCGGTGACCTGCGGATCGCGGTGCAGGTCATCACGCCGGAGGGCCTCTCGGGCAAGGACAAGGAACTCATCCAGAAGCTGCGCACGAGCCGTCGCGACCCCGCGCCGCGCTTCATGACATTCAAGCAGGGCCTCTTCGCGCGGCTGCGCGAGCGCTTCCACGGGGTCTTCTGACGCGTGTCCTCGCTCTACTTCAACGAGGAGCTGCATCCCGACGCGTTCGCGCCGGGCGCGCGGCTGCCCGTGTGGGGCGCGGACGCCCGGCATGCCGCGCAGGTCGCGCGGGTGCGCACGGGCGAGCGCATCGGCGTCGGCGACGGCGCGGGCCGGATCGGGTGGGGGCCCGTCGTGCACGTCGCCCAGGGCGAGGTCGCGATCCAGGCCGAGGAGATCGTGCGGGCCGAGCCGGCGTCGCCGCGGCTCGTGCTCGTCCAGGCGCTCGCGAAGGGCGACCGCGACGAGCTCGCGATCCAGGCGGCGACCGAGCTCGGGGTGAGCGCGGTGGTGCCCTGGCAGTCGGCGCGCTCCGTGTCCGTCTGGAAGGGCGACAAGGTCGCGAAAGGCGTGGAACGCTGGCGGGCCGTCGTGCGCGAGGCGAGCAAGCAGGCGATCCGTCCGACGATTCCGGAGGTGGGGGACCTCGTGACGACGAGGTCGCTCGCGGCGTCCCTCCGCGCTGCCGATGTCGAAGGCCGGGGGTCGAGCAGCGACGAAGCCGCGTATCGAGATCTCCTTGCCCTCGTGCTCGAGCCGACCGCGCCCGAGACGCTGGTCGCGACCCTTCGACTCGCTGCGCACGCGCAGGGAGCCGGCCGGGCGCCCAGCACGATCACGCTCGTCGTCGGCCCCGAGGGCGGGATCGCGTCCGACGAACTGCGGGAGTTCGAGCTCGCCGGGGCGCAGCTCGTGCGCCTCGGCCCCGAGGTGCTGCGCACCTCCACCGCGGGGCCCGCGGCGATCTCGGCCCTCGCCGTGCTCCTGGGCCGCTGGTAGGCGGCGACCCTAGACTTGGGCGCATGACGAGCATCTTCTCGAAGATCATCGCGGGGGAGGTCCCCGCGGACATCGTCTACTCCGATGACCTCGTCGTCGCGTTCCGCGACATCGCGCCGCAGGCGCCCATCCACCTCCTCATCGTCCCGAAGACCGAGGCGTACGCCGACGTCGTCGCCCTCGCGGCGGGCGACCCGGCGCTGCTCGCGCACGTCGTCACGACGGCCGAGCGGCTCGCTGCCGAGCACACGGGCGGCGACTTCCGGCTCGTCTTCAACACGGGGGCCGGCGCGGGGCAGACCGTGTTCCACGTGCACGCGCACCTCATGGGCGACCCGGCGGGCCTGGCGGAAGGCAGTCTTGGCGACGTCTGACGAGGCCGCGGTCGTCGAGCTGGAGGTCGACGGTGTCGCGATGGTGCGTCTGCTCGGACCGCAGGACCGCCTGCTGCGCACCATCGAACGCCAGGTGCGCGACGTGCGCGTCGCCGTGCGCGGCAACCTCGTCAAGCTCGAGGGCGCCCCCGAGGACGTCGAGGCGGCGCGCCGCCTCGTGGAGGAGCTCGTCGCGATGGTGCGCGACGGCGTCGAGCTCGACGAGGTCGGCGTCGAGGCGTCCAAGCGCGTGCTGGAGACCGGCGGCATCCCGTCGCAGGCGTTCGGCGAGCCGATCCTGACGAGCCGCGGCCGCACCATCCGGGCGAAGACCCCCGGTCAGCGCGCCTACACCGACGCGATCGACGAGCACACGATCGTGTTCGGCATCGGTCCCGCCGGCACGGGCAAGACCTACCTCGCGATGGCGAAGGCCGTCCAGGCGCTGCAGCGCAAAGAGGTCGACCGCATCATCCTCAGCCGACCCGCGATCGAGGCCGGCGAGCGGCTCGGCTTCCTGCCCGGCACCCTCACCGACAAGATCGACCCGTACCTGCGCCCGCTCTACGACGCGCTCAACGAGATGATGGACCCCGAGGTCGTCCCGAAGCTCCTGGCGACCGGCGTCGTCGAGGTCGCCCCCCTCGCGTACATGCGAGGCCGCACGCTCAACAACTCGTTCGTCATCCTCGACGAGGCGCAGAACACGACCCCCGAGCAGATGAAGATGTTCCTCACCCGGCTCGGTTTCGGCTCCAAGATGGTCGTGACCGGCGACATCACGCAGGTCGACCTCCCCGCCGGCGCGAGCGGGCTCAAGCTCGTGACGCAGATTCTCGACCGGATCGACGACATCGCGTTCTCCCGGCTCACCTCCGAGGATGTCGTCCGGCACTCGCTCGTCGGACGCATCGTCGACGCGTACACGGAGTACGACGCGACGCAGCAGGCGAAGGCGCACCGGCGCACGGAGGAGTCCCGAGGCGAGTCCAAGCCGCAGAAGAGGAAGCGCTGATGGCGATCGAGATCAACAACGAGTCCGGTGTCGACGTCGACGAGCGCGCCGTCCAGCGCCTCGCCACCTTCGTGCTCGACGAGCTGCACGTCCACCCCGACGCGGAGCTCGCGATCGTGTTCGTCGACGAGGGCGCGATGGAGCAGCTCCACGTCCAGTGGATGGACGAACCGGGCCCGACCGATGTGCTGAGCTTCCCCATGGACGAGCTGCGTCCCGGCACCGAGGACGAGCCGACCCCGGCGGGTCTCCTCGGCGACATCGTCGTGTGCCCGCAGGTCGCGATCACGCAGGCGGAGGCGGCCGGGCACTCGGCGCTCGAGGAGATCCAGTTGCTGACCTGCCACGGCGTGCTGCACCTGCTCGGCTTCGACCATGCGGAGCCCGAGGAGGAGCGGGAGATGTTCGGTCTCCAGCGCGACCTGCTCGTCGGCTTCGCGCTCGCCGAACGGCAGCGCTGATGCGCCGGGGTCGATAGCGGTGGGCGCGCTGCAGGCGGTGACGCGCCCGCTCGGGCACTTCTTCGCGCGCGTCGGCACGTGGCTGCTCGCGGGCGACCGCGAGTCGGGCGAGCAACTGCTGTCCCTCGTCGACGAGGCGGCGGAGCTCGACACCATCGAGGACGACGAGCGCGCGTTCATCCGATCGGTCTTCGAGTTCGGCGAGACGGTCGTGCGCGAGCTCATGGTGCCGCGCACCGACATGGCGACGATCGAGGCGACGGCGACGATCGAGGACGTGGTGGCGACGTTCCTCGCGCGCCGGGTGTCGCGCCTGCCCGTCATCGGCGAGGACGCCGACGAGGTCGTCGGCATCGTGCACCTGCGGGACACGCTCGGCGCCGATCCGGGGCAGAACGTGATGTCGCGAGCGAGCAGACCCGTCTTCGTCCCCGAGTCGCAGAAGGCGGACGACCTGCTGCGCCAGATGCAGCGCGAGCGCTTCCACCTCGCGATGGTCGTCGACGAGTACGGCGGCATCGCGGGGCTCGTCACGATGGAGGACCTGATCGAGGAGCTCGTCGGCGAGATCACCGACGAGTCGGACGTCGGCGGCCAGGACGTCGAGGACCTGGGGGAGGGACGCTACCGAGTGCTCGCGCGGTACAACATCGAGGACCTCGGCGAGATCTTCGGGATCGAGCTCGCCGACGACGACGTCGACTCGATCGGGGGTCTCTTGACGAAGGCGCTCGGCGAGCTGCCGCGCCACGGTGCCACGGTCGAGATCGCGGGCCTGCGCCTGACGGTGGACCGGATCGAGCGCCGCCGCGTCCGCACCGTCATCGCCGAGCGTGCGGAGTCGCTCGTCGCCGCGGAGGACGCGTTCCCGCCCGTGCGGAGGTCCCGATGAGCGGTCGCGCCGGCTTCGTCAGCTTCGTGGGCCGCCCCAACGCCGGCAAGTCGACGCTGACCAACGCGCTCGTCGGCGAGAAGGTCGCGATCACCTCGGCGAAACCGCAGACGACCAGGCGCGCCATCCGCGGCATCGTCCACCGGCCCGACGGCCAGCTCGTCATCGTCGACACGCCCGGCATCCACCGGCCGCGCACCCTGCTCGGCCAGCGACTCAACGACCTCGTCGAGGCGACGCTCACCGATGTCGACGTCATCGCGTTCTGCACCCCGGCCGACGAGAAGATCGGTCCGGGGGACCGTTTCATCGTCGATCAGCTCGACCAGTACCCGCGGGCGCGGAAGGTCGCGATCGTGACGAAGACCGACAAGGCGGGTCGGGGCCGCGTCGCGGAGCAACTGCTCGCGCTCGCGCAGCTCACGGCTGACAAGCCGTGGGATTGGGCCGAGATCGTGCCCGTGTCCGCGCTCACCGAGACGCAGCTCGACGTCCTCGCCGACGCCCTCATCGCGCTCATGCCGGAGTCCCCACAGCTCTACCCCGACGAGGCGGTGACGGACGAGTCCGACGAGGACCGGATCGCGGAGCTCATCCGCGAGGCCGCGCTCGAGGGCGTCGAGGACGAGCTCCCGCACTCGCTCGCGGTGACCGTCGACGAGATCCTGCCGCGGCCGGACGGCGCCGTCACCGACGTCTACGCGAACGTCTGGGTCGAGCGCGACAGCCAGAAGGGCATCATCATCGGCAAGGGGGGCGCCCGCCTGAAGCAGATCGGGGCGACCGCGCGCCCCGGCATCGAGGCGCTGCTCGGGGCGAGGGTGTTCCTGTCGCTGCGCGTCAAGCTCGCGAAGGAGTGGCAGCGCGACCCCAAGCAGCTCGGCCGCCTCGGCTTCTGACGACGCCGGCACCGTCCACCGCCGGAAAAGCGAGAGTGCTAGCATTGGAAGGTGCATTTCGGCCTGCTCCTCCTTAGCTGCCGCGACGAGTCCTGATCGGACCTCACTCGTCGCGGAGTTTCCAGTTGGCCCGAAACCCGTAGCGAGACTCAGGAGCAGCAGCACATGAAGAACAACCAGGTCCCCAGCCGGATGCCGGTCCACCGGTACAAGCCGTATCACGAGCAGTTCGCCGTGACCCTCCCGGACCGCACCTGGCCCGACGCCCACATCGAGGTCGCCCCGCGTTGGTGCGCCGTCGACCTCCGCGACGGCAACCAGGCGCTCATCGACCCCATGTCGCCCGAGCGCAAGCGCATCATGTTCGACCTGCTCGTCGCGATGGGCTTCAAGGAGATCGAGGTCGGCTTCCCCTCGGCATCGCAGACGGACTTCGACTTCGTCCGATCGCTCATCGAGGAGAACGCGATCCCCGACGACGTCACGATCCAGGTGCTCGTCCAGGCGCGCAAGGAGCTCATCGACCGCACCTACGAGTCGATCCGCGGCGCAAAGCAGGCGATCGTGCACCTCTACAACTCCACCTCGACGCTGCAGCGCGAGGTCGTCTTCCGCACCGACGAGCAGGGCGTCATCGACATCGCGCTGCAGGGCGCCCGTTGGTGCGTCGAGGCCGAGGCGAGCATCCCCGAAACGACCGTCTACTACGAGTACTCGCCCGAGTCCTACACGGGCACCGAGCTCGAGTTCGCCGTCGAGGTGTGCAACCGGGTCATGGAGGTCTTCGTCCCGACCCCCGAGCGCAAGCTCATCATCAACCTGCCCGCGACCGTCGAGATGGCGACGCCGAACGTCTACGCCGACTCGATCGAGTGGATGAACCGGCACCTGGCCCACCGGGAGAACGTCATCCTCTCCCTCCACCCGCACAACGACCGCGGCACCGCGATCGCGGCGGCCGAGCTCGGCTACCTCGCGGGCGCCGACCGGATCGAGGGCTGCCTCTTCGGCAACGGCGAGCGCACCGGCAACGTCGACACCGTCGCGCTCGCGATGAACCTCTTCACGCAGGGCATCGACCCGCAGCTCGACCTCTCCGACATCGACCGCGTGCGGCGCACCGCCGAGTACTGCAACCAGATCAAGGTGCACGAGCGCTCGCCGTGGGCCGGGGACCTCGTGTACACGGCGTTCTCCGGCTCGCACCAGGACGCGATCAAGAAGGGCTTCGAGGCGATGGCCGCGCGCGCGGCCGCCGAGGGCAAGACGATCGAGGACATCGAGTGGGCCGTGCCCTACCTGCCCGTCGACCCGAAGGACCTGGGCCGCGGCTACGAGGCCGTCGTGCGCGTCAACTCGCAGTCCGGCAAGGGCGGTGTCGCCTACCTGCTCAAGGCCGACCACCACCTCGACCTGCCGCGCCGGCTGCAGATCGAGTTCTCCCAGGTCGTGCAGGCGAAGACCGACTCCGACGGCGGCGAGGTCACGAGCGCGCAGCTCTGGGCCGCGTTCGTCGACGAGTACCTGCCGGCCGAGGACGTCGACGCGAAGTGGGGGCGGTTCGAGATCCTCTCGACCCGCACCGAGTCGCAGATGACGGGCAGCGTGAGCCTCGACGCGCGTTTGCGTGACGGCGACGGCATCGAGGAGGTCAGCGGCGTCGGCAACGGTCCGGTCGCCGCGTTCCTCGCGATCATGGGCGAGCAGGGCTTCGCAATCGAGCTCTACGACTACGTCGAGCACGCGTTGTCCGCGGGCGGCGACGCGCTCGCCGCGGCCTACGTCGAGCTCAACGTCAACGGGCAGCGCCTGTGGGGCGTCGGCATCGACGCGGACATCTCGACGGCGTCGCTCAAGGCGGTCGTCTCGTCGGTCAACCGGGCGATCCGCACGCAGGCCGACGCGCTCGTCTCGGCCTGAGCACCCGCGCGCGGGCTCGCCTTCGGGTCAGTCCGCGCGCGCTGCTCGGTGCTCGCGACCGCGCACGACGATCGCGACGATCCACTCGACGACGAGCCAGAGCCAGCCGCCGATCCAGGGCACGAGCGCGATCGTCGCGATCGTCGAGGAGACGGCGCCGAGCGTGTCGTCACCGCCGGTGCCCGTCCAGTACATGAATGTCGAGCCCCAGGTGGTGTCGGCCCCGTCGACGAAGAAGAACGCGACGAGGAGCGCCCCGATGGAGGTCACCCACGCGATCACGACCGCGCGTCGCGTCGCGTGGCGGGCGAAGAGTCCGCGGCGGCCGAAGTAGCCGGTCGAGGCGACGACGATCTGCACGATCCAGCCGAGGATGAGCAGCGCGGGCGGCCAGATCGACCAGAGCGCGAAGACCATGAGCCAGCCGAACGACGCGAACTTGAGGCCGGCGGCGATGAGCGGGACGATCAGCAGGGCCAGGCCCGCGATCGTCAGAGGGACGGAGGCGCGGGGACGGACGTCACTGGCGGTCACGGCTTCACCCTAGCGGGACCGCGCCGCTCCTCCGCGGGTCCCTGAGCGAGCCGCAGGCGAGTCGAAGGGTCCCCGCGCGATACTGGACTCGTGCCAACCTACCGCGACGAAGCCATCGTGCTGCGGACCCACAAGCTGGGCGAGGCCGACCGCATCGTGACGATGGTCGGCCGCACGCGCGGCAAGATCCGGGCGGTCGCGAAGGGCGTGCGACGCACGGGCTCGCGCTTCGGGGCACGACTCGAGCCGTTCATGCTCGTGGACCTGCAGTGCTACCAGGGTCGCTCCCTCGACACCGTCACGCAGGCCGTCACCGTCGGCTCGTACGGCGCCGACATCGCCGCCGACTACGCGCGCTACACCGCAGCGTCCGCGATCGTCGAAGCGGCGGACCGGCTCACGGATGACGACGGCGGACCGCAGCAGTACGCCCTCCTCGTCGGCGCCCTGCGCTCGCTCGCCCGCGGCGAGCACGCGGCGGGGCTCACGCTCGACTCCTACCTCCTGCGCGCCCTGTCGATCGCGGGTTGGGCGCCGAGTCTCGACGACTGCGCGGTGACGGGCGCACCCGGCCCCCACACGACGTTCGTCATCCAGTCCGGCGGCGTCGTCGCCGACCGCGTCGCGCCGCCCGGAGCACCGCGCGTGGACCCGATGACGCTTGCACTGCTCGCGGCGCTGCTCGAGGGCGATTGGACGGTCGCCGATGCGGCCGACGAGCGCACGCGGTCCCGCGCCTCGGGCCTCGTGGCGGCGTACGCGCAGTTCCACCTCGAGCGGGGCCTCAAGTCGCTCCCGCTCGTGGATCGGGCGCCGGCCTGATGCCGGAGCGCATTCCGCTGCGCCCGGTCGACTGGACGGGCCAGACGCCGCCCGCGCTGCCGTCCGGCTCGGTCCCGAACCACGTCGCGATCGTGATGGACGGCAACGGCCGCTGGGCGAACGCGCAGGGCCTCCCGCGCATCGAGGGCCATCGGGCGGGGGAGGCGACGATGCTCGACGTCGTCGCTGGGGCGATCCAGGCCGGCGTCGGCCACCTCTCGCTCTACGCGTTCTCGACGGAGAACTGGGCGCGCTCGGTCGACGAGGTGCGCTTCCTCATGGGCTTCAACCGCGACGTGCTGCACCGCCGCCGCGACCAGCTCGTCGACTGGAACGTGCGCTTCAACTGGGCGGGCCGGCGCCCGCGGCTGTGGCAGTCCGTCATCAAGGACCTCGTGCTCACGGAGCGTGCGACCGCCCGCAATACCGGCATGACGCTCAACCTGTGCGTCAACTACGGCGGCCGCAACGAGCTCGTCGACGCCGTCGAGTCGATCGCCCGCGAGGTCGCCGCGGGGCGGCTGAAGCCGTCCGGCATCAGCGCGCGCACGATCGCGAAGCACCTCTACGTCCCGGACATGCCCGACGTCGACCTCTTCGTGCGCACCTCCGGAGAGCACCGGACGTCGAACTTCCTGCTGTGGGAGTCGGCGTACGCGGAGATGGTGTTTCAGGACGTGCTCTGGCCCGATTACCGCCGCGAACACCTGTGGGCCGCGATCGAGGAGTACGTGGGCCGCGACCGCCGCTTCGGCGGCGCGATCGACCGCCCCTCCACCGGCTGACCCGCGGCGCTGCGTCCGCCGACCGTGTGCGCCCACCGTGCGGCGGTCACATGGCGTTCTGTCCCTGAGGTGGACGCAATAGGCGCCGAGAGGGGCCGGGACGCGACCGTCTGCGTCCACTCTGGCGGGGCTCGCACAGGACCGCGGCGGGCAGCCATGCCGCGGACCCCCGGTAAACTCGCCGAGTGCCAGTCTCCGCTCTCGACGCCGTCATCGCCCTCGCCAAGCGCCGTGGGTTCGTCTTCCAGGCCGGCGAGATCTACGGCGGTACCCGCAGCGCGTGGGACTACGGACCCCTCGGCGTCGAGCTGAAGGAGAACATCAAGCGCGAGTGGTGGCAGACCTTCGTGCGCGGGCGCGAGGACATGGTCGGCCTCGACTCGTCCGTCATCCTGCCTCGGCAGGTCTGGGTGAGCTCGGGCCACGTCGCGACGTTCACTGACCCGCTCGTGGAGTGCACGCAGTGCCACAACCGCTTCCGCCAGGACCACCTGCAGGAGGCGTTCGAGGCGAAGCACGGGCGCACGCCGGACGGTATGAGCGAGATCAACTGCCCCAACTGCGGCACGAAGGGCGCCTGGACGGAGCCGCGCTCATTCTCCGGCCTCATGAAGACCTACCTGGGCCCGGTCGATGACGAGGAGGGCCTGCACTACCTGCGCCCCGAGACCGCGCAGGGCATCTTCGTCCAGTTCGCCAACGTCGTCACGTCGTCCCGGCGCAAGCCCCCGTTCGGCGTCGGCCAGATCGGCAAGGCGTTCCGCAACGAGATCACGCCCGGCAACTTCATCTTCCGCACCCGCGAGTTCGAGCAGATGGAGATCGAGTTCTTCACGCCGCCCGCGGAGGCGGACGAGTGGTTCGGCAAGTGGGTCGAGGCGTGCTGGGACTGGTTTGTGGACCTCGGCATCGACCCCGCGCACATGCGTCGCTTCGACGTGCCGAAGGAGGATCGCGCCCACTACTCGGCGGGCACGATCGACATCGAGTACGACTTCGGCTTCACCGGCGGCTCCGGCTGGGGCGAGCTCATGGGCATCGCGAACCGCACCGACTACGACCTGAGCTCGCACGCGGAGGGCTCGGGGAAGGACCTGTCGTTCTTCGATCAGGGCAGCGGAGAACGCTATGTCCCCTACGTCATCGAGCCCTCCTTCGGTCTGACCCGGTCGATGATGGCGTTCCTCGTCGATGCGTACCGCGAGGAGGAGGTGCCGACCGCGAAGGGCGGCACCGACACCCGGGTCGTGCTCGGCCTGGACCCGCGGCTCGCGCCGGTCAAGGCGGCGATCCTGCCGCTGTCGCGCGGCGAGGCGCTCTCGCCGCTCGCGCGCGAGGTCGCGGCGGGGCTGCGCAAGCGGTGGAACGTCGAGTTCGATGACGCCGGCGCGATCGGCCGCCGCTACCGCCGTCAGGACGAGATCGGCACGCCGTACTGCATCACGGTCGACTTCGACTCGCTCGAGGACCAGGCGGTCACGGTGCGCGAGCGCGACTCGATGCAGCAGGAGCGGGTGTCGATCGAGTCGCTCGGCGCGTACCTCGCGGAGCGCCTGGGCTGACCCGCGCACCGCCTCAGGGGCGGCGGCGCACCGCCCGGGTGCGCAGGATCGCGATACCCGCGAGCAGCAGCAGCACCACGCCGGAGACGATCGTGACGATCCAGAACGGTGTCGTGACGGCGTCGACCGACTGCTTCGCCTCGGCGAGCTGGGCGCTCGCGCTGTCGACCGCGATGCGCGCCTCCTCCTCGGCGGCCTTCGCCTCGGCGAGCGCCGCGACCTCGCCGCGCTCGATCGCGTCCTCCATCGCGCGGACCTCCGCGACGATCGGGAGGGTCGCATTCATCGAGAACGAGGTGCCGCTGCTCTGGGCCTCCAGCTGCGCGATCGCCTCCGCGCGCTTGGCCTCGAGGGCCGCCTGCGCCGCGCTCTCGGCGGCGGCCGCGTCGGCGGTCTCGACCTGCGCGCTCTCGTAGCCGCGCTGCAGGCTGCCGAGGAGTCCGGTGGCGTCGGTGACGGCCTTCATCGCGTTCCCCAGCAGCGCCGCGACGACGCCGATGACCAGGGCGACGAGCACGGTCGCGATCAGGAAGACGATCCACGAGCCCCGCGCGGAACGGCGGCTGCCGGTGGGCAGGACTGGAGCGGGGATGCGCTCGTGCACCTGTGTCGTCATCCGACTCACCTCCCGGGTCCTGATCGGGCGTTCGCGGACACTGTACCGCGCGACCCCCGACATCGGCCCGGAATGCCTCAGGGCGTGGGTCGGCGTGCGTCGTACGCGCGCCAGGCGACGCTCGCGCGCAGCAGCACCCAGATGAGGATGATGATCGCGACGCCGCCGAACAGGGGCGGCGCCCAGAGCGCGTCGGGCCCGGAGGGCGGCGGCACGGCGACGGCGACGAGGGTCGCGAGGCCGCCGGCGACGAGATCGCCGACCCGCGGCCCGCCCGTGACGACGACGATGAAGACGCCCTGGGTACGGCCGCGCATCTCGTCCGGGACGGCGGTCAGCATCATGGTCGTCCGGAAGATCGCGCTGAACTCGTCGCTCACGCCGGTGCCGGCGAGGGCGATGAACGCGAGGATGAGCGCCGGCCAGGACACCTCGCCGATCGTGGGGCCGACGGGCCCGAACCAGCCGAGCATCGCGGCAGCGATGACGAGCCCGAAGAGGATCGTGAAGCCGCCGTAGACCATGATCGCGCGACTGACGGCGATGCCCTGGCGGTGGATGCGCGCGATCGGTCCGGAGAACACACCGCCGAGGAACGTCCCGACGGCCATCGCCGCGGTGAGGATGCCGACCGTGATCGCGCCGCCGCCGAGCGCGAAGACGCCGATCGCGGGGAAGAGCACGTGCGGACGCCCGAGCGTCATCGCGATGATGTCGACGATGAAGCTCATCCGGATGACGGGCGCGCGCCGGAGGAACGCGAGGCCGTCGAGCAGCGAGCGCCAGCCGGGTCGGGCGACGTCGCTGAGCGGTGGCAACTTCGGGAGGCTGAAGACGCCGAGGAAGCCCGCCGTGAAGAGCACCGCGTCGATCGCGAACGTCACGGGATAGCCGGTGGCAGCGACGAGCACGCCGGCAAGCGCCGGGCCGACGGCGAGCTGGAAGCCGAACGTCACGCCGTTGAGCGCGGCGGCCCGCGACACCATGTCCTCCGGGACGATGCGGGGGATGATCGCCGTGCGAGCCGCGGAGTTGATCGTCGTCGCGACCGCATTGATGGTCGTGACGAGGTAGAGCGGCCACACCTCGATGCGCGCCTCGGGCGCGATGGCGGCGTCGATCCAGGAGAACGCCAGGAGCGCGGCCGTGGAGAGCCAGCTGATGATCGCGGTCGTCAGGGCGACGGTGCGGCGGTCGAACGCGTCGACGAGCATGCCGCCCCAAAGTCCCGCGATGATCATCGGGAGGAGCGAGATGGGGCCGACCAGGGCGACGAGCAGGGTCGAGCCGGTGATGTCGTAGATGAGCAGGGTGACCGCGGTCATCGTCAGCCAGGCACCGATGCCGGAGATCGATTGGCCCGCCCACAGCCGCGCGAAGGCGGGGGAGCGGCGCAGCGGCGCCAGATCGACGAAGGTGCGGTGCGGCGCGGCGGGGGACTCCTCGCGCACGTCGTCGCTCACTTGGAGAGCCTACTGCCGCGCGTGAGCCGGAATGACCGGGCGTCAGCGGGAGTTGCAGCGAGTATGAGCCAACCCATCAAGGTCGATATCTGGTCCGATGTCGCATGTCCCTGGTGCTTCATCGGCAAGCGCCGCTTCGAGGCGGCGGTCGCCGAGTTCGACGGCGAGGTGGAGGTCGTCTACCACTCCTATGAGCTCGCGCCCGACACGCCCGAGGACTACGCGGGCACGCACCACGATTACCTCGTGAGCCGAGGATTCCCCGCGGAGCAGATCGCGGCGATGGATGCGCGGGTCAGCTCGATCGCGGAGTCGCTCGACCTGCACTACGACTATGCGGCCAACAAGCCGACGCGCACGCTCAAGGCGCACGAGCTGCTGCACTTCGCGAAGGCCCACGGTCGCCAGGTGGAGATGAAGGAGCGCCTCATGCAGGCCTACTTCGAGCGCGGCGAGCACGTCGGGCGCATCGACGAGCTCGTGCGGATGGCGGGTGAGGTCGGGCTCGACGAGGATGCCGCACGAGCCGCGCTCGTCTCCGGCGCGTACGCCGCCGTCGTCCAGGAGGACATCTCGGCCGCCCGTGACATCGGCGTGCAGGGGGTCCCGTTCTTCGTCTTCGACATGAAGTACGGCGTTTCGGGCGCGCAGGAGACCGCGACCTTCCTCGAGGTGCTCGGCACGGTGCGGAGCGAGCGGAGCACACCTAGCCCAGCGGACTAAGGCGCACCTCTCCCCGGTCAGGCGGGATCGCGCGCCTGCTGCGGCTCCGTGATGTCGGCGACGACCGCCTCGAGGGCCGCGACGAGCTCGTCCGCGTCGACGAAGAGCGACAACCCGTGCTCGCCAGCGCCGAGCGACACTCGCCGACCAAGCATGCTCGTGTCGGCATATACGGGCCACGCGGTCGTGCTGCCGAGCGGTGTGATCGTGCCGCGCTCGTAACCGGTCGCGGCGAGGGCAGCATCGGCGTCGGGCAGCTGCAGCTTGTTGACCCCGACGAGGGCGCGCAGCTTGGGCCAACCGATCTGCCGATCGCCCGGCACGAGGGCGAAGAGGAACGACCCGTCGCTGCGCTTGACGACGAGCGTCTTGACGATGTCGCGTGGCTCGATGCCGAGGACCCGCGCGGCCTCCTCGAGCGAGCTCGCCGGCTGCCGCTCGCGGATGTCGATCGCGAGTCCGCGGGCCGCGGCGTCGCGTTCTACCCGCTCCCGTCCGGTCAGAGGTGCCATGGGAGAATCGTAGGGTGACGACCGCGACGGCGACTGCGCCGGCCTTGAGGATCGGGCCCATCGAGCTCGACTCCCCGGTCGTGCTCGCGCCCATGGCGGGGATCACGAATATGCCGTTCCGGCGACTGTGCGCGGAGTACGGCGACGGTCTGTACGTCACGGAGATGATCACGACGCGGGCGCTCGTCGCGCGCAACCCGAAGACGATGCAGCTCATCGAGCACCACCCGACCGAGCGGGTGCGCAGCATCCAGCTCTACGGCGTCGACCCGGCCATCGTCGGCGAGGCGGTGCGGATTCTCGTCGAGGAGGACCGCGTCGACCACATCGATCTCAACTTCGGCTGTCCCGTGCCGAAGGTCACGCGCAAGGGCGGCGGCGCGGCGCTGCCGTGGAAGACGGACCTGTTCTCCGGGATCCTCGCCTCGGCCGTGCGCGAGGCCGGCGACATCCCCGTGACGATCAAGATGCGCAAGGGGATCGACGACGATCACCTGACGTACCTCGACGCGGCCCGGATCGCGGAGGATGCGGGGGTCGCCGCGGTCACGCTGCACGCGCGTACCTGCGCCCAGCACTATTCGGGCCGCGCCGACTGGGCCGCGATCGCGAGGCTCAAGGAGCACGTGACGAGCATCCCCGTGCTCGGCAACGGCGACGTCTTCGACGGCGACGATGCGGCGCGGATGATGACCGAGACGGGCTGCGACGGTGTCGTCGTCGGGCGGGGCGTGCTCGGCAAGCCGTGGCTGTTCGGCGAGCTGCAGCGCGCGCTGACCGGTACCGGCTCCGGCAAGCTCGAGCCGGGCCTCGGGGAGGTCGCGCGGGCGTTCCTGCGGCACGCGGAGCTCACGGCCGACTTCCTCGCCGACGAGGCGCGGGCGTGCCGCGACATCCGCAAGCACGTCGCCTGGTACTTCAAGGGCTACCCGGTCGGTGGCGACATCCGCGGCCGGCTCGCATCCGTCGAGACGCTCGCCGAGATCGCCGAGACGATCGCCGAGCTCGATCTCGACGCGCCGTATCCGGGCGCGGCGGCCGAGGGAGAACGCGGTCGCCAGGGCAGCCCGAAGCGACCTCACCTCCCGGAGGGCTGGCTCGAGAGCAGGACCCTGTCGACGGCGGATGCGGCACAGCTCGGCGAGGACGAGAGCGACACCAGTGGGGGCTGAGCTCCGCGAGCGGCGGCTGCCGCCCGGCTACGCGGAGTCGGATGCAGAGCGCTGGCTGCCGGAGGAGCACTACTCCCGCCGCAGCGACTTCGCCCGCGACCGCGCGCGCGTGCTGCACTCGAGCGCACTGCGCCGGCTCGCAGCGAAGACGCAGGTGCTCTCGCCGGCATCGGGGCTCGACTTCGCCCGCAACCGGCTGACGCATTCGCTCGAGGTCGCGCAGATCGGCCGGGAGCTCGGCGCCGACCTGGGCCTCGACCCCGACGTCGTCGATGCGGCCTGCCTCAGCCACGATCTCGGGCACCCGCCGTTCGGCCACAACGGCGAGCGCGCGCTCAACGACTGGGCGGCGGACATCGGCGGCTTCGAGGGCAATGCGCAGACGCTGCGGATGCTCACGCGGCTCGAGCCCAAGGTGTTCGGGCCGGACGGCGCCTCGTACGGCCTGAACCTGACGCGCGCGAGTCTCGACGCGACGGCGAAGTACCCGTGGGCGGACGGGGATGCCGTGGTCGACCCGAGCGGGCGCCGGAAGTTCGGGCACTACGCGGATGACGCGACCGCGTTCTCCTGGCTGCGCGAGGGCGCGCCCGCGGGGCGGCTCTGCATCGAGGCCCAGGTCATGGACCTCGCGGACGACATCGCCTACTCGGTGCACGACTTCGAGGACGCGATCGTCGAGGGCTACATCGAGGTGCGCGAGCTGCACTCGCCCGCCGACCGCGACGCCCTCGTGGCGGGCATGGCGCAGTGGGTCGGCGACGGGATCCCGGTCGATGAGCTCCGCGCCGCGCTCGCACGCCTGGACTCGCACGACGACTGGCTCACGACCTGGCAGCCGGGACGCCGGGACCGGGCTCGGCTGAAGAATCTGGCGAGCGCGCTCATCGGCCGCTTCGTGCGCGCCGCCCAGCGCGCGACGCGCGACGCCTACGCGGATTCGAGTCTCGCGCGCTACGGCGCCGACCTCCTCGTGCCGGATGCGACGCGCGCCGAGATCGCGGTGCTCAAGGGCATCGTCGGCTCGTACGTCATGGCGAACGTGACCCGCCAGCCCGTGTACATCCGCCAGCGCGCGATCCTCACGGAGCTGGCGCAGCGCCTGCTGGAGATCGGTCCGGGCCACCTCGACGCGGAGTTCCAGGAGGACTGGGCGGTCGCGGCTGACGACGCTGGACGCAAGCGCGTCATCGTCGATCAGGTCGCGTCGCTGACGGATCAGAACGCCATGACCTGGCACTCGCTGCTGGTCTGAGCCGGCTTCATAGGATGAGCACATGGCCGGCCTGATCCGTCGAAGCGACATCGACGAGGTCCGGGCGCGCACGAACATCGCCGACATCATCGGCGACTACGTGACGCTGAAGTCGGCCGGGGTCGGCTCGATGAAGGGCCTGTGCCCGTTCCACGACGAGCGCAGCCCGAGCTTCAACGTGCGCCCGGGGGTCGGCTACTTCCACTGCTTCGGGTGCGGCGAGGGCGGCAACGTCTACGACTTCCTCATGAAGATCGACCACGTCACCTTCCCGGAGGCGGTCGAGCGGCTCGCGACGAAGCTCGGCTACGAGCTGCACTACGAGGACGGCGGCGGGCAGCGCGAGCATGAGCGCGGCAACCGGGCGCGCATCCTCGCCGCGAACGCGGCGGCGGAGCAGTTCTTCCGGGCACAGCTGCTGACGCCGGAGGCGGAGCCGGGGAGGCGCTTCCTCGGCGAGCGCGGCTTCGACCAGGCGGCGGCCCAGCAGTTCGGCATCGGCTTCGCGCCGCGCGCGGGCGCGCTCGGCAGGGCGCTGCGAGCGCAGGGCTTCAGCGACGAGGAGCTCGTGCAGGCGGGCCTCCTCGGCAAGGGGGAGCGCGGCGACGTCTACGACCGCTTCCGCTCACGGCTCGTCTGGCCGATCCGCGACACGACGGGCCAGACGCTCGGCTTCGGCGCCCGCAAGCTCCTCGAGGAGGACCAGGGCCCGAAGTACCTCAACACGCCGGAGACCCCGGTCTACCACAAGGCCCAGGTGCTCTACGGGCTCGATCTCGCGAAGCGGGACATCGCGCGGCGCAAGCGGGTCGTCGTCGTCGAGGGCTACACGGATGTCATGGCGGCCCATCTCGCGGGGGTGACGACAGCGGTCGCGACGTGTGGCACGGCGTTCGGCGTCGACCACATCAAGATCATCCGTCGGATCCTCGGCGACAGCGAGCAGAACGCGGTCGCCTCGGCCGGCGAGGTCGTCTTCACGTTCGACGGCGACGAGGCGGGGCTCAAGGCGGCGTCGCGTGCGTTCGAGGAGGAGTCGCGGTTCAACGCGCAGACGTTCGTCGCGGTCGCACCCGACGGGCTCGACCCGTGCGACCTCCGGCTCCAGCGCGGCGACGGCGCGGTGCGCGCGCTCATCGAGTCGCGCAAGCCCATGTTCGAGTTCATCATTCGGCGCACGTTCGCGGGGTTCGACCTGGAGTCGGCGGAGGGCCGCGTGCAGGCGCTGCGCGCCGCCGCGCCGGTCGTCGCGGGGATCCGCGACCAGGCGCTCGTCACGGAGTATGCGCGTCTCCTCGCCCGGTGGCTCGGCGCGGACCCGACGGAGACCCTCGCCGCGGTGCGCGCAGCCCGCAGGACGGGCGCCCAGGGTGTCGGCGCTCCTGCGTATCGAGGGTCGGATAGCGCGCCCGATCGGGGGTCGACGAGTCGGGGGTCGACGAGTCGGGGGTCGAGTAGCGCGGAGCGCGTATCGAGACCTCCTGGCGCCGAAGCCGACGCCGCGTTCGTCGAGCGCCCCCCGATCACCCTGACGAGCCTCGGCCGCGATCCGAACACGCGCCTGGAGATCGAGGCGCTCCAGGGGCTGCTCCAGTTCCCCGCCGAGGTCGGTCCCGAGCTCGCGGGCCGGGTCGTCGCCGCCGCGTTCGCCGATGGGAGCCTCGCGGTCGTGCGCGACGCGATCGCCGTCCATCTCGGCTCCGCTGGGGATCCCGGCTGGGTCGACGAGGTCGCGCTGGAGGCGCCCGAGCCGCACCGCGGGCTCGTCCGCGAGCTCGCCGTCGCGCCCATCCCCGGCCGGCCCGAGACCCTGCCGCGGACGGTCCGCGCGGTCGCGACGTCGGTGGTGGACCGCGAGCTGTTGCGCCGCAAGCGCGAGGCGCTCGGCGCCCTGCAGCGGCTCGACCGCGAGGCGGAGCCGGAGCGCTTCGCGCGGCTGCAGCGCGACCTCGTCGCGATCGACGCCGAGCGCACGCGCCTGCGGGCCGAATGACGCCCACTGTTCGGGAGAAGGGGGGTGCTGCGCACGCATGGGCGCCCCTGCACCGGAAAACGGGAGCGCCTAGAGTTGGGGGCGTGTCAGCCCAGTCCGAGATCGCCGTCCGGGCGACCGACCTGAGCCTGCGCTACCACTCGTCGAGCCAGGTGACCCGCACCGTCGCGGTCGACGGCGTCGACCTGGAGATCGCCGCGGGGGAGATCCTCGCCGTCGTCGGCGAGACCGGCTCCGGCAAGTCGACGCTCGCGCGCGCGGTGGCGCTGCAGTCCGACATCCCGGGCGACCGGCGTGCTCCCCGGATCTCCGGTGGCAGCCTCGTCGTGCTCGGCCAGGAGGTGCGCGGCATCTCGCGGCACCGGCGAGACCGGCTCGGCGCGCGCGTGGGGTACCTCCGGCAGGAGGCGGGACAGCATCTGTCAGCCCGGCTCACCGTCGAGGAGAACATCCTCGAGCCGATCTACCTCATCGACCGCAGGTTCCCGCGGATGCTCGCAGGCGAGCACGCCGCGACGCTGCTCGACGCCGTGCACCTGCCGCTGTCGATGCTCGACCTCATGCCGCACGAGCTGTCGAAGGGGCAGCGCCAGCGCGTCGCGATCGCGCGCGCCCTCGTCCTCGAGCCCGCGGTCCTCATCGCCGACGACCCGACCGCCGGCGTCGACGTCACCGTGCGCCCGCACATCCTCGACGTCATCGCGCAGCTTCAGGAGCGGCACGCGTTCGCGGCGCTCATCGTCACCGTCGACCTCGCCGAGGTCCGGCGGATCACGGACCGTGTCGCGGTCATGCAGCAGGGGAGGATCGTGGGCATCGGCTCGATGGACGAGGTGTTTGAGGATCCCAGCCACCCGTATGTGCGCCGACTGGGCGAGTCGCTCGGCGCGCTGCGGAGCGCGTCGTGAGTCGCCGCGGGCCGGGGGAGCTGCGCGACCTGCTCAAGGGCACCGGAGCCCCGCGTCCGGCGGAGGAGCGTCCCGTGCCGGGCCCGATCGCGATCCTGCCGCACGAGGCACCGCATCTCGTCGCCGCGGTCGAAGCGGGCGGTGGCACGGTCGCGCCGCTCGGAGCGGACACCGCGGGCCTCATCTGGGTGCACCCGAGCGACCCCGACGGGCTCGCGGCGGTGCTCGCCGACCATCCCGACATCGGATGGGTGCAGCTGCCGTGGGCGGGCGTCGACGCGTTCGCGCCCGTGCTCGCCGCCCACGCGGGGCGCGCCCTGCCGGTGTGGACGAGCGCGAAGGGCGCCTACTCGGAGCCGGTCGCCGAGCACGCGCTCGCACTCGCGCTCGCGTGCATCCGGGAGATCCCGGAGAAGGCCCGCCGGACGACCTGGTCGCCGCGCTCGGGCGAGTCGATCTTCGGGCGCCGTGTGCTCATCCTCGGCGCGGGTGGCATCGCGCAGGAGATCATCCGGCTCTTCCAGCCGTTCGAGCCCGAGATCACGATCGTGCGCCGCTCTCCCGGTGCAGTCCCGGGGGCCGAGCACGTCGTGACGGCCGAGCATCTCGACGAGGTCCTCCCGGAGGCGGAGATCGTCATCCTCGCCGCGGCGGCGACGGACGAGACCTCGCGGCTCATCGATGCGCGGCGCATCGAGCTGATGGATGAGCACGCGATCCTGGTCAACATCGCACGCGGCTCGCTCGTCGACACGGAGGCACTCGCCGCGGCCCTCACGCGCGGCCACCTGCGCGGCGCGGGCATCGACGTCACCGATCCAGAGCCGCTGCCCGACGGGCACCCGCTGTGGACGGCACCCCGCGCGGTCATCACGTGCCACTCCGCCGACACGGAGGAGATGGTCGCGCCGCTGCTCGCGAGCCGCGTCGAGTCGAACGTCCGAGCACTGCTCGGGGACGGCGGCTTCATCGGCGTCGTCGACCCGGGGGCCGGCTACTGAGGAGCGAAGCTCCTCCACTTGGACTCGAACCAAGAACCTATCGGTTAACAGCCGATTGCTCTGCCAATTGAGCTATGGAGGAAAGCACCCGTTGGGGCCGTACAAGGATAGCAAAGCTCGGGACCCGCAAATCGCCGCGGCGACCCGCAGCGGCGTGGCGGTCGGGATCGCGGTCTCGCTCTACGGCGTGTCCTTCGGCGCGCTCGCCGTCGCGGCGGGCCTCGACGTGTGGCAGGTCTGCGTCCTCAGCCTGCTGATGTTCACGGGCGGCTCCCAGTTCGCCCTCATCGGCGTCATCGCTGCCGGCACCGTCCCGATCCCCGCGACGACGGCGTGGTCGGCGATCACGGCGGCGACGCTGCTCGGCACGCGCAACGCGCTCTACGCGATCCGCACCGCCCCGATCGTCGGCCCCGGCTGGCTCAAGCGGCTCCTCGCGGCCCACTGGACGATCGACGAGACGGTCGCGGTCTCGACCGCGCAGTCGACGCCGGAGGCGCGACGCGCCGGATTCTGGGTGACCGGCGCCGTCATCTACGCCGGGTGGAACATCACGACGCTCATCGGCGCCCTGCTCGGCGATCTCCTCGGCGACGTGCGGGCGTGGGGGCTCGACGCGGCCGCGGCCGCCGCGTTCCTCGGGCTCCTGTGGCCTCGACTCAAGGGCCTGCAGCCGGTCGCGGTCGCGATCTGCGCGGCCGTCGTCGCGTCGGTCGTCGTGCCCTGGACACCGCCGGGCATCCCCGTGCTCGCCGCCGCGGCCGTCGCGATCGTGTTCGGCCTGACCAACCTGTTCGGCAAGCGCGGGGCGGCCGCATGAACACGTGGCTCATGATCCTCATCGCCTGCGCCGCGGCCTACGCGCTCAAGCTCTCCGGCTTCTTCGTCCCCGCGAGCGTGCTCGAGCGGCCCCGGATCGCCCGCACAGCCGACCTCATGACCGTGGGCCTCCTCGCCGCGCTCGTCGCGACGCAGACGATCACCCAGGGCACGACGCTCATGGTCGACGCGCGCCTGCCCGCGCTCGTGCTCGCCGGCGCGCTGCTCGCCCTCCGGGTGCCGTTCGTCGTCGTCGTCATCGCGGCGGCCGCCGCCGCGGCGGGCCTGCGGGCGCTCGGCTGGATGGGGTAGTCAGCCCTCGAGGTGGTCCACGCCGGGCAGCCAGGTCTTGCCCGGCTTGCCCCAGCCTTCGCGCTTGACGGCCTTCATGACGTTCTTGCCGTGCGCGTGCTCGAGCCGGTCCGCGTAGAGGACGCCGTTCAGGTGGTCGTACTCGTGCTGGAAGATGCGCGCGAGCCAGCCGGTCGCCCTGATCTCGAAGGGGTGGCCGTCGAGGCCCTGGGCGCGCAGGATCGCCGCGTCGGCGCGCCGCAGCGGGAAGCGCTCGCCGGGGATCGAGAGGCAGCCCTCCGAGTCGGCGTCCTCGTCCGCGGGCGCGATCCGGGTCGGGGTGATCCACAGCTCGGGGTTGATCGCGACGCCGCGGTGCACCTCGTCCTCGTCCTCCTCCCAGTGCCAGACGAAGAGCCGCAGGCTCTTGCCGACCTGGGGTGCCGCGAGCCCGACCCCGGGCGCGGCGTGCATCGTCTCGATCATGTCGGCGACGAGCGCGAGGACGTCGTCGTCGATGCGGCCGACGGGATGCGCGGGCGTGTGGAGGACGGGGTCCCCGGTGATGACGATCGGAAGCACGGCCATGGTGATCCAAGCCTACGCGCGGGGCGTCGACTACCCTCGGAGCGTGCCACCTACTGACCTCGCCTCGGTCTTCGGGGGCCACACCTGGATCGGCATCCTCCTCGCGCTGCTGAGCGGTGTGGTGCTGTCGCTCGGGACGCAGTTCCAGCATCGCGGCGTCGCCGTCGTCGACGAGCGGGAGAACGCCGGCGCCAAGGAGGGCTTCACCCTCGCCCACGTGAAGGGGATGCTCAAGCGACCCACGTGGCTGTTCGGCACATTGCTGCTCGGGCTCGCGGTCGTCTTCCAGCTCATCTCGCTCTGGTTCGCCCCGCTCAGCGTCGTCCAGCCGCTCGGCGCCATCGCGCTCGTCATCACGGCAATCATGAACGCGCGCCTCACGCACACCCGTCTGACGATGCGCGCGATCACGGCGATCATCCTCTGCGTCGGCGGCATCGGCCTGTTCGTCACCGTCGCCGCGATGTTCGCCCACCTGCGACCGGTGACCTCGAGCGAGCTGCTCACGGTGCTCGTGGCGCTCGGACTCCTCATCGTCGTCTGGGGCGTCCTCTACCTGATGCTTCGCAAGCGCCCGCGGCCGCTCTTCTACATCATCGGTGCCGGCATGCTGTTCGGCTTCCTCGCGACGCTCGCGAAGGTCGTCATCGGCCGCATCCAGACCCTCATCGACTCGGGCTGGCAGTTCGGCACGGAGGAGTGGCTGACGATCGGCTGCCTCGTCGCGCTGGTCGCCGCGACCGCGCTCGGCGGCTGGTTCGTGCAGAACGCACACATGTACGGCCCGCCGGACCTCGTGGTCGCCGGCCTCACCGTCATCGACCCGATCGTCGCCGTCTCGATCGGCGCGCTCGTCCTCGGCGAGACCGCGGGCGCCCCGGGCTGGGCCACCCTCGTCATGCTCGCGACCGGCGTCGTCGCCGTCATCGGCGTCTTCCTCCTCGCCAAGCAGAACCCGGAGCT
>DATMGN010000023.1:0-42777 GCA_035555435.1 Microbacteriaceae bacterium
CCAGCGACGCGGTCAGGCCCCCACGGCCGCCGCCGCGGCGGAGCGCTCAAGCGCGCGCAGCGCTGTCCGCGCCTCCTGCTGCACATGGAACGCCGCCGCCGACCGAGCGCTCTTCACATCCCCCTGCTCGAACGACTCGAGGATCGCCTCCAGCTCGATGACGTTCTGCGCCGTACGACCCGGCTGCTCCAGCGCGAGCGCGCGCAACTGCGTCACGCGACGCTGCAGCAGATTGACCATCTGCTGCAGGATCGGATTTCCCGAACCCTCGAGCAGCACGTCATAGACGCGGCTCATCGCGCGCATCGCCGCGACCGAGGCGCCCTCGCCGCGATCAGCAGCCGCCCGCACCTCGGAGACGGCATCCCGGAAGCGATCGAGATCCGCCGGCTGCGAATGCTTGATGAACAGCTCGACCGCGAGCCGCTCGAGTTCCACCCGCACCTCGCTCACCGACACCGCGAGCTCCGGACTCGTCACCGCGACGATCGTGCCGCGACCGCTCAACGACTCGACGAGCCCTTCAGCCTCGAGCTGGCGCAGCGCCTCACGCACCGACGGCCGGCTCGCCTGCGTCATCTCGCACAGCTCCCGCTCGACGAGCAGCTTGCCCGGCTCGAGACGCAGCTCGATGATCGCGTCGCGCAGGATCGATGCGACCTGCTCGCGGATGGGCGCGTGCCGCTGCACCTGGCGCCCGCCGAGGAGATCACTCACGTCGGGTCCCTCCCCTTCGTCATCAGCGCTGGACTCGCGCCGGCACTGAGCCTATCCAGCCGTCGCCCAAGGAGCCACCGGCGTCTCCGCGACACCGCGGACGCCGAGGCCCATGACCCGGTACAAGTGGCCGCCTTCGGCCCCCGGGAACTCAGGCGCCCCGGGGGGCGCGGCCGGGAAGCGCTCGGGATGGACCGACGTGACGTACAGCACGTCGAGGTCGGGGCCGCCGAAGGCGAGACTCGTGATGTTCGGCGTCGGCATCTCAAGTCGGTGGAGCACCCGCCCATCGGGGGCGAGGCGCACGATGTATGGAGAGTGCAGCAGCGCGACCCAGATGCAGTCGTCGGCGTCGACCGTCGCGCCGTCCGGGAAGCACACCTCGCCAGCGGTGGAGAAGATCACCCGCTCGTTGGACAGGCCGTCCTCGCGGTAGTCGTGCGCGTACAGGACGCGAGTCAGGCTGTCGGCGACATACAGCGTCGACCCGTCGACGCTGACGCACAGGCCGTTGGCCATGTGGATCCCACCGCGGAGCATCGTCGTCGATCCGTCGGCCTCGAGTCGCAGGAGATGTCCGATCGGATCCGTGAATCCGCGGTCGCCGGACGCCGCGAGCACCCGTCCGGCGCGGTCGACTTTCCCCTCGCTGATCCGCTCCGCGAGAGACACGCCCCCAGTCGTGTGCGGGCCCACTCGCCCGTCGCGGGATCGAGCACCCGGAATCCGGTGAGCAGCGTGACCGCCACCCGACCATCGGTCATCATCGCGACAGCAGCCGGGTGCTCCGGCGCCGGCCACGACTCGAGCGTGTCCTCGGCACTCAGACGGTAGATCCTCGAGTCAGGCCGGTCGATGAACCACAGGGAGTGCGTCCGCGGGTCCCAGACGGGGCTCTCACCCACGATGGTGTCGACCCCGGGCACTCGATCGATCTGCACGACGTCGTTCGCGCGCGTCACGTCACTCAGCTTCCGCGACCGCATCGGCCGTCGCCCACGGCGCGACCGGCGCCTCCGCGACACCGCGAACACCGAGGCCGGTCACTCGGTAGAGGAAACCACCCTCCGCGCCGGGGAAGTCTGGCGCCTGAGCTGGTGTCCCGTCGGGGAATCGCGCGGGATTGAGCGACGTGACGTAGAGCTCGTCGAGATTCGGCCCGCCGAACGCGAGGCTCGTGAGGTAGGGGGACGGCATCTCGATCCGGTCGACGAGGGTGCCGTCGGGCGCGAGGCGGATCACTTCGGGCGTATGGAGGAGCGCGATCCAGACGAAGCCCTCGGCGTCGACGGTTGCGCCGTCGGGGAAGAAGATCTCACCCGCGGTGGAGTAGATCTCCCGCTCGTGGGCCAGGCCCTCGTCGCCATAGTCGGCGGCGTAGACCCGTCCGGTGAAACTATCGGAGAAGAAGATCGTCGAACCGTCGATGCTCAAGCAGATGCCGTTGGACACGATGATGTCGCGGCGCAACGTCGTCGTCGAACCGTCCGATTCGAGGCGAAGGAGTCGGCCGCTCGACGCCTTGAGCACATGATCGCGCGAGCCCGCGAGCAGTCGCCCCTGCCGGTCGGCTTTGCCCTCACTGATGCGCTCGACGTCTGAGATTCCGCCCGGGGTAAGCGGTCCGAGCGCACCTGTCTCGGGATCGAGGACCCGGAACCCGTCGTGGAGCGCGACAGCGACCCGGCCGTCTGACATCGTCGCGACCGCGCCGGGCTGGATAGGGACCTGCCAGGTGTCGAGGACGTCTCCGGGGCCGAGCCGGTGGACCGAGCGGCCCTCGATGTCGATGAACCACAACAACTGGGTCCGACCGTCCCAAATCGGGCTCTCCCCGACGATCATGTCGACGCCGGCGACCCGCTCGATCTGCACCACTGCACATGCCCCCATAAACCCCGTTGTTGTCGGCCTAGCCACCACTTGTCAGACAATGTCCCGAGCGCGCTGGACGAGATCGGGGCGCCGTCGCACTGCCGGGTCGCCCGCTAGCGACCCCACGCGGACGCGTCGACGGGTGTCTCCGCGACACCCCGGATGCCGAGGCCCGTGACGCGATAGAGCAGTCCGCTCTCGACCTCGGCGCGCAGCTCGGCGCCCGGCGGCAGCGTCTCGAAGCCCGAGAGGTCAGCAGATGTCACGTAGAGCTCGTCGAGATTCGGCCCGCCGAACGCGATGCTCGTCACGTCGGGCGACGGCAACTCGACCCGGTCGACGACCGATCCGTCGGGCGCGATCCGCACGAGCTGGGACGACTTGAGGACGGCGACCCAGACGCAGTCATCCGCATCGACGGTTGCGCCGTCGGGGAAGCCCTCCTGGCCCGCGGTCGAGAAGAAGAGCCGCTCGTTGCTGAGGCCGCGCTCGTCATAGTCGTAGGCCCACATCTCGTCGGTGAGGCTGTCGGCGACGTAGAGCGTCGACCCGTCGACGCTGAAGCAGAGCCCGTTGCCGAGATGGATCCCATCCCGGAGTTCGGTGACGCTCCCGTCGAGTTCGAGGCGGATGAGACGGCCGACGGGCTCGCGGAAGCCCCGGTCGCTCGAGACCGCGAGGAGTCGGCCCTGTCGGTCCGCCTTCCCTTCGCTAATACGGTCGGCGGGGCCGACGCCGGCGGGCAGCAGCGGCCCGAACTCGCCCGTCACGGCATCGAACGTGCGGAAGCCGTCCTCAAGCGCGAGCACGAATCGCCCGTCGGTCGTGGTCGCGATGGCGCCCGGCGACTCGGGCGTGGTCCAGCTCTCGAACACGTCTCCTGGTCCGAGCCGATGTATCGAGCTCTTGAGAATGTCGATGAACCAGAGAGAGCGGGTCGCCGGGTCCCAGATTGGGCTCTCGCTGAGCAAGCTGTGGACGCCGGGAACCCGTTCGATCTGCACCATTGCATGTCTCCTTCGTGATCTCCTGGCAGCGTAGTTGCCCACGAACATGGTCGGCTATACATTTGTCTGACAGCACGTCGATGTGCTCCGAGGAAGGACGGCCCGCGTGACCGAGATCAATGGGCGGGTAGCCGTCGTCACGGGAGGCGCCTCCGGCATCGGCCGCGGCATCGCCGAAGAGTTCCTGGTCCTCGGCGCCGAGGTCGTCATCGCCGACATCAACGAGGAGCGGCTCGCCGAGACCGCGGCCGAGATCGGCGCGCACCCCGTGCGTACCGACGTGACCCGGGCCGACAGCGTCGCCGCCCTGCGCGACGCCGCCATCGAGCAGTACGGCCGCGTCGACATCCTCGTCAACAACGCCGGGGTCGGCCCCGCCGGCTACATCGAGGAGCTCACCCTCTCCGACTGGCGCTGGATGCTCGACGTCAACCTCTGGGGCGTCATCCACGGCATCGACGCGTTCCTCCCCCACCTCATCGCGAGCGACCGCGACGCGCACATCGTCAACACCGCGTCCTTCGCGATCTTCAACCCGCTGCCCGGCCTGGGCGCCTACCAGGCCGGGAAGTTCGCCGTCCAAGGCGTCTCCGAGACGCTCGCGATCGAGATGGCCGAACGCCACCCGCACGTCCACGTCTCGATCCTCCCCCCGGGCCCCGTGCACTCGAACATCAACGAGAGCCTCAAGCTGCGCCCCGAAGGCGAGACCGGGGGCCTCAAAGCCGCCGACCTCGAAGCGGCCGAGGACGCCGCGAAGCTGCGCTGGATCGACGGGCGCACCGCGGGCAAGGTCGTCGCCCAGGCCGTCCTCGGCGACGACCTCTACGCCATCACCCACCCCGAGTGGTGGCCCATGGTCGACGCGCGCAACGAGCGCATCCACGCCGACTTCACCAAGTACCCGCCGATCCTCGGCTGAGGACCCGCCCCGACACCCCCGCGCACCGCCGCGCATCGACACGACGCACAAGGAGCCACCCATCATGGCCGAACGACCCACCCTCGACCCCGCCGTCCTCGACGAGCTCGTCGCCGCCCTCACCGCCGACCGCGTCGTCACCGACGCCGCGGGCGTCGACGAGTTCAAGGACCCGTACTGGGTGCCCGGCGACGACTCCTACCTCGGCTCCGCGGTCGTCTACCCGACGACCGTCGAGGAGGTCCAGGAGGTCATGCGGATCGCGAACCGCCACGGCGTCCCCGTCTGGCCCCACGGCCAGGGCCGCGGCGGCTACGGCGGTCCCTCCCCGCGCGTGCGCGGCTCCATCCAGGTGAGCCTGCGGCAGATGAATCAGGTGCTCGAGATCAACGAGGAGCTCGCGTACGCCGTCGTCGAGCCCGGGGTCAGCTGGTTCGAGCTGCACGCGGCGATCGAGGCCGGCGGCCACCCGCTGCAGCTGTCCATCCCCGACCTCGGCTGGGGCTCCGTCATCGGCAACTCCATGGACAACGGCATGACCTACATGCCGTACGGCGCCGACTTCCAGCTGCTGTGCGGACTCGAGATCGTGCTCCCGACCGGCGAGCTCGTGCGCACCGGCATGGGCGCCATCCCCGACAACAAGTCCTGGCACCTCTACCGCCGAGGCCTCGGGCCCTCGTTCGGGGAGATGTTCGCGCAGAGCAACTACGGCATCGTCGTCAAGGCGGGCGTCTGGCTCCAGCGCAAGCCCGAGGCATACATCTCCGTCAACCTCTCGGTCGGCCAGGACGCCGACTTCGAGGCCGCGGTCGACGCGCTGCGGGAGCTGCGCCTCGCGAAGGTCATCGAGGGCGTCCCCGCGCTCTACGCCGCGCTCACCGCCGCGCCTCAGCTCGTCGACGCGCAGGTCGAGTTCGACATCAGCCGCCCCCTCACCGACGAGGAGCTCCAGGCCTACGCCAACGAGACCGGTGTCGGGATCTGGGCGGGACGCACCGCGCTCTGGGGCACGAAGGCGATCGTCGACGCGAAGCTCGCGGAGATCCAGCGCGTCTGGGGCGCGATCCCGAGCGGCCGCGTCGTCGCCTCCGCGACCTACGCCCCGTCCGACTACCCCAACATCACGCTGTCGACCGAGCAGGTCCAGGCGGGCATTCCGACCCTCCAGCTCATCGAGGCGCAGCCCGAGTGGCTCGGGCACATCGGCTTCTCGCCGGTCATGCCGCTCAAGGGCACCGAGGTCCGCTTCGTCATGGAGCAGATCCGCACGCGCCTGCGCGAGGACGGCCTCAACTTCCTCGGCGGCGTCTTCGCGTTCAACGAGCGCACCGCGTGCATCGTGACCGGCATCCCGTTCGACATCCGCGACGAGGCGCAGACCCGGCAGGCGTACGCCTCGGCGAAGCGGCTCGTGCAGGAGGTCGGGGCGCTCGGCTACGGCGAGTACCGCGCGCACGTCGACTTCATGGACGAGGCGCAGGAGATCTACGACTGGAACGACGGCGCCTACCGCCGCTTCGCGGAGACGATCAAGGACGCGATCGACCCGAACGGCGTGCTCTCCCCCGGTCGCCACGGCATCTGGCCGAAGCGCTTCCGCGACGCGTAGGACTCGAGCACATCGCGTTCATCCGGCGCAGACGCACCCTCCCCCACCCCGGGAACGTGCATTCGTGCCGGATGAACGCGACGTCGTCAGAGCCAGCCCGTGGACGGCTCGATCTCCAGGAGCCAGGCGAGATCGCGTTCTCGCACACCCGAATCGTCTCGGGCGGCACGGGCGCGCCACTGCTTCGGCGACTCGCCGAACGCCTGCCGGAACACGCGCGAGAAGTGCGCCTGCTCGGGGAAACCCCAGCGCTCCGCGAGCTCGCCGATCGGCCGGTCCGCGAGCACCGGGTCCCCGATCTCGCGGCGCACCCCCGCGAGCCGGCGCTCGCGGATCCAGGCGGAGACGGTCGTGCCGTGCTCCTGGAACATCGCCTGCAGTGACCGCGTCGAGATGAAGTTCGCCGCCGCGATCGTCGCCGGACCCAAGTCGCTCTCGGTCAGATGCTCGGCGATGTACGCGGTCACCCGCTGGAAGACCGGCGTGCCCGACTCGGCGTCGCCCCGGGTGCGCTCGAGGAAGTCGAGGAAGCTCGTCGTGAAAAGGTCGACGAGGTTCTGCGCGACGCGCCGCCCGATCGGTCCGCGCAGCAGGTCGGGGTCCCGCGCGACCGAGGCGACGAAGGGCGACAGGTGCCCGCCGAAGCCCTCGTCCGCCCGCACCGCGCGGCCGAGCAGCGGCAGGAACGACTGAGCCGGGGCGTCGATGAACGACTGCGGGAAGCGCAGCATGAACACGGTGAAGTCGCCGTCGAACGCCCAGTCGAACGGGACGAGGGAACTCGAGACCGCGAAGTCCCCGGGCCCGAGCGGCGCGCTCGAACCCGCCTGCGTGAACGTCGAGGTGCCGGCGATCTGGAAGTTGACGACGTAGAGCGGGTCGGGAGTGAAGCGGATGTGCTCCGCCGTGCGGTGGATGACGTGACCCGACGTGCGGATGTCGATGAGGTGCGCGGAGATCCCGTCGAGGATCTGCCGGTGTAGCGTGCCGTGGAACTCGCCGCCCGGGTTCTCCACGCGCTGGAACGAAGGCAGCTCGCCCGTGATGAGCACGCGCCAGCTGTCGAGGTCGTCCGCGCTGCCACGGATCTCCTGGAAGACTCCGCTCATGGCGGCGAGCCTAATCGCAGCGCGGGCCTCCCCCGATTCAGATCGCGCCGGTCCCCGTCATCGTCGTCTTGATGCGGTACTCGCCGTCCTCCCACGCCGAAGCCCAGTCCTCGACCCAGCGGCGGCTCGTGATCCGCCAGCCCCGCTCGGTACGGGCGACGGTGTCGTAGTAGGTGCCGTGCACCTGGAAGGTGAAGGCCCGACCGTCGACGACGCGCGCCCACGGGTTGAAGGTCTTCGAGGTGCACGACGCCGTCTCGCCCGACTCGTCGAAGTCGATGACGAGGTTGGAGGTGATGTGGAAGATGTGCTCGAAGCCGTTGCCGCCGAACATGTCGATGGCGCGCAGCTCCTCCCACGTGACGACGGGCCCGCTCGCCTGGCTGTAGTCGAAGCGGGCGTCGCTCGCGAAGACGCGGGCGTCGAGGGTCTCGTAGTCGGCGCGGTCGACCGCGTGGACGTAGCGCGCGTAGACGTCCTGGATCTCCAGGCGGGCGGCGATCTCTGCGAGTTCCATGGGTCGATCCTCTCGCGCCTACCGCAGGTCCGGCAGGGTCCAGCCGTTCAGGTCGTACTCGCTCATCGCCTGCTCGGCGAACTCCTCGAGCTCGCGCTCCTTGCCACTGCCGACCGCGTCCCAGTGGACGAGGAGGCGCACCTGCTCGTGCGAGCCCTGGTAGTTGCGCTCGTAGAGCTCGTGACGGCCGCCGAACTCGCTGCCGACCGCATCCCAGAGCATCTTGAGCGTCTTGACGCGCTCCTCCGAGCTGATGCCCCCGGAGCCGCGGACGTACTTGTCGAGGTAGGGCCGCAGCTCGGGCGACTGGAAGTCCTTGACGGAGGAGGGCAGGTAGATGAGCGCCGAGCCGAGATCCTGCAGCACGATCTCGCGGATGCGGGCGTAGCCGACCATCGAGAGCCACCGGTAGGAGTTGACTGCGTCGGGGTTCGGCTGCACGGAACCGCCGAGCCACGGGACGGGGTTGCGCGCCATCTCGTCGGCGATCGCCCAGAAGGTGGAACGCCATGCCATGACCTCGCCGAGGCGCATCTCGACGCCGCGGAAGTCCTTCGTGCCGGTCAGCGCGAGCGACTTGGAGAGCAGGCCCGTGATGAAGTCGACCTTGACGGCGAGCCGCGTCGCGCCCTGGAAGGTGAGGCGATGGGCGAAGCCGGACTTGGGGCCGAACATGTTGAACTGGTCGAGGTCGCCGTAGAGGAAGATGTTCTCCCACGGAATCAGGACGTTGTCGAGGATGAGGATCGCGTCGTTCTCGTCGAAGCGGCTCGACAGCGGATAGTCGAACGGCGTCGCCGTCTCCTCCGCCGTCTGCGCGTACGACGTGCGGGAGATGAGCTTGACGCCGGGGGTGTTCATCTGGATGCCCGCGACGATCGCGAACTTCTTGTCACGCACGGGGGCGCCGGCGTAGCCGAGGAACGCCATGTTCGTCATCGCGGAACCGGTCGCGACGACCTTCGCGCCGCTGACGACGACGCCGTTGTCGGTCTCCTTGACAACGTGCAGGAACACGTCGCCGACCTCGTCCGGCGGCAGGTTGCGGTCGATCGGCGGGTTGATGAGCGCGTGGTTCCAGTACAGGACCTTCTCCTGGGACTCGGCGTACCAGCGCAGCGCATTCTCCCGGTACTCGCCGTAGAACTCGTCGTTGACCTTCAGCGTGCCGAGGAACGCCGCCTTGTAGTCGGGGGTGCGGCCCATCCAGCCGTAGGTGAGGCGCGCCCACTGGGTCATCGCCTCCTTGGCGTCGAGCAGGTCCTCGGCGGAGGTCGCCATCTTGAAGAAGGGGTGGGTGTAGCCGCCGTTGCCGGTGTCGGTCGGCACCGTCTTCACGGTGCCGTCGTGGAGCGCGTCGTAGAGCCGCGCCATCGAGCGCACGGGGGTGCGGAACGCCGGGTGCTCGGCGACGTCCTTGACGCGCTCGCCGTAGACGTAGATCTCGCGATCATCGCGGATGGACTCGATGAACTCGGCGCCGTTCATGGGACGCGAGTTGTTCTCGGGCAGCGGCAAGGTGCTTCTCCTTCGAAGAACTGGGTGTGGAGTCGGTGATCGGACGAGTCGCTCAGGCGACGCCGAGCGGCAGGAACTGGCCCTTGTAGAACGCGAGCGCGTCGCCTTCCTCGGCGGCCTCGTAGTGGTGCACGCGCCCGACGACGAGCAGGTGGTCGCCGGCCTCGTGGACGGCCCACGGCTCGCAGACGAATGCGGCGTGCGACTCGGCGAGGCGGGGCGCGAGGTGGTCGACGTTCCAGTGAACCGCGTCGACCGCGTCGGGCTTGCCGGCGAAGCACATCGCGATGTCGTGCTGGTCGTGCTGCAGCACGTTGATCGCGAACGGCTTGCCGAGCATGCGCTCGGCGGCGCGGCTCGTGGTCGCGAGGGAGACGAGGACCAGCGGCGGGTCCATCGAGACGGAGGTGAAGGAGTTGACGGTCGCGCCGAGGTACTCGCCCTCGTGCTCGTACGTGACGACGGTCACGCCGGTGGCGAATCGGCCGAGGGTTCGGCGGAAGTCGCGCGGGTCGAACTCGACGGCTGCGACGGGCGGGTTCGCGATCATCGTCACGGTCACTCCTTCGTGCTGGACGGCCACCCAGGAGGCGGCCATGCATCGATTCTGCGATCGGCGCGCGCAGCGGGCTTGCCCGTTCGCGCACGCGAGTTGAGCGGATGCGCATACTCGCCTCGGAGCCGCGCGCGTCGGAGTACGACGCGGTACGGTTTGTCGGACAACAGTCCGGGACGAAGCCGTCCCCGTCCGAGTCGACGACGACACGTGAGGAGCCGCAGATGGCCGACCAGACCACCCGACCGTACAACGGGGCCGAGTTCCTCGAGTCGTTGCGCGACTCGCGCGAGATCTACGTCGACGGCGAGCGGGTCAAGGACGTCACGACCCACCCCGCCTTCGCGACCCCGGCGCGGTCGATGGCGCGGCTCTACGACGCCCTCCACGACGGTTCGATGAAGACGGTGCCGACCGACACCGGCAGCGGCGGCTACACGCACCCCTTCTTCAAGGCGCCGCGCGGGGTCGAGGACCTCGCCGACGCGCGCTCGGCGATCGAGTCCTGGGCGCGCCTCACCTACGGCTGGATGGGTCGCACCCCCGACTACAAGGCGGCGTTCCTCGGCACCCTCGGCGTCAACGACGAGTACTACGGCGAGTACGCGCCGAACGCGCATCGCTGGTACCGGGAGTCGCAGGAGAAGATCCTGTACTGGAACCACGCACTCGTGAACCCGCCGATCGACCGCAACCTCCCGCCGGACGAGATCGGCGACGTCGTGCTCCACGTCGTCAAGGAGACCGACAACGGCGTCGTCGTCAGCGGCGCGAAGGTCGTCGCGACCGGTTCCGCGATGACCCACATGGCGTTCCTCGGCTACTTCGGCGCCCCCGTCAAGGACAAGCAGTTCGCGATCATCGCGGGTGTCGAGATGAGCACGCCCGGCGTCAAGCTCATCTCGCGCACCTCTTACTCGGCGATGGCGAAGCAGACCTCGGCGCCGTTCGACTACCCGCTGTCGAGCCGCTTCGACGAGAACGACGCGATCCTCATCCTCGACAACGTCCTCATCCCGTGGGAGAACATCTTCGTCTACGGCGACCTCGAGAAGTTCAACATGTTCGGGCTCGCGTCCGGCTTCGGCGACCGCCTCGCACTCCAGGGCGCGATCCGGCTCGCAGTCAAGACGGATTTCATCGCGGGCCTGCTGACGAAGTCGCTCGGCATGACCGGGACCAAGGAGTTCCGCGGCGTCCAGTCGCGCCTCGGCGAGGTCTACATGTGGCGTTCCACGTACTGGTCGCTCGTCGAGGCGATGGTGCGCAACCCGCGCGACTGGGTGGGCGGCTCGGTGCAGCCGGACGCCGTCGCGGGCGACGCCTACCGCCAGCTCGGCGCCGCGGGCTACGCGCGCATCCGCGAGATCGTGCTGCAGGACCTCGGCTCGGCGCTCATCTACCTGCCGTCCTCCGTCAAGGACTTCCAGTCCCCGGAGGTGCGCCCCTACCTCGACAAGTACGTCCGCGGCTCGGGCGGGATCCCCGCCGAGGAGCGCGTCAAGACGCTCAAGATGCTGTGGGACGCGGTCGGCACCGAGTTCGGCGGTCGCCACGAGCTCTACGAGCGCAACTACCAGGGCTCGCACGAGGCCATGAAAGTCGGGCTCGTCTTCGACTACGAGCGCCGCGGCACGACGAAGACGCTGACCGACTACGCGGAGCAGGCGATGAGCGAGTACGACCTCAACGGGTGGACACTGCCCGAGCTGCGGGACTGACGCCGGCGCGGCTTCGCCGCGCGGTGGTCACGAGTGTCATCCAGCGGCGTGGTTGTCTGACAAACTGATACGGACATCGCTGTCCGAAATCAGAGTCGAAGACGACTCGCAGTTGGGAGCCAACCGTGACCTCCACCAGCAACCGCATCTGGCTCGTCGAACGCCCCGTCGTCGGCGAGTACTCGCCTGACTGCCTGCGACTCGTCGAGCGCCCGATCCCCGAGCCTCGCGACGGCGAGGTGCTCGTGCGCACGCGCCTCGTGTCGATCGACCCGACGACTCGGAACTGGCTGACGCTCGACCCCGCAAAGCAGTACCTGCCTTTTGGGATCGGCGACCCGGCGCTCACCGTCAACATCGGCGTCGTCGTCGAATCCAAGCGCGAGGGCTTCGCGGAGGGCGACCTCGTCCGCGGCCACTGGGGCATGGGCGACTATGACATCGCCGAGCCCACCACGCTGGAGCGCCTCGAGCCGTCGGATGTGCCGGATGAGGCGCACATCGCCGCGTTCTCCCACGTCGGCCGCGCCGCCGCGGGCGGGCTCCTGTGGGCCGCGGGTCTGCGCGAGGGCGACACCGTCGTGGTCTCGGGCGCCGCGGGCGCGACTGGATCGATCGCGACGCAGATCGCGAAGTCCAAGGGGCACCGCGTCATCGCGATCGCGGGCGGGCCGGACAAGACGGCGTACTGCCGCTCGATCGGCGCCGACGACACGATCGACTATCGGTCCGAGGACGTCGAGTCGCGGCTTCGCGAGCTCGTGCCCGACGGCATCGACGTCTACTTCGACAACGTCGGCGGCCCGATCCTCGACGCCGTGCTCGCCAACATGGCGGTCGGCTGCCGGATCGCGATCTGCGGCGTCATGTCGCAGTACCAGGTGGAGCGACCCGAGGACGCCTACGGGGTGCGGAACCTGTCCAACATGCTCTGGAAGCGCGCGACGATCCGCGGTTTCGTCGTCCCCGATCCGGGGCCGGAGCGGCTCGCCGAGTACGACGCGCTGCTCCGCGAGCTCTACACGAGTGGCAAGTTGACGGTGCGCTCGCACGTGCTCGACGGCCTGGAGAACGCGGCCGCGGCAGTCGGCATCAACTACGCGGGGACCAACGAGGGCAAGCTCATGGTCCGCGTCGCGGCCGACTGATCGAAGAGCGATGATGATGCAGCGTTTCACTGACCGGGTCGTGCTCGTGACGGGCGGGGCCGGCGGAATCGGCGCCGCCACAGCGCGCGCCTTCGCCGCCGAGGGCGCCGTCGTGGCGATCGCCGACCGCAACCTCGCGGGCGCCGAGTCGACGGCGGCGACGATCCATGCGGCGGGCGGGCGCGCGAGTGCACACGCCGTCGACATCGCCGACGAAGGATCGGTCAACGACCTTGTCGCCGGTGTCGTCGCCGAGCACGGCGGGCTCAACATCGCGTTCAACAATGCCGGTGTCCCGACCCCCATCCTCCCGACCTTCGATGAGCTCACGCCCGAGATCTGGCACCACGTCATCGGCGTCAACCTCACCGGCACATATCTCTGCATGCGTGCCGAGGTGCCGGCGCTCCGCGCCTCGGGCGGCACCGCGATCGTCAACACCGCATCCATCCAGTCGCTGCGGGCCTCCGCGGGTCAGGCAGGATACATCGCGAGCAAGCACGGCGTCGCGGGCCTGACGAAGGCCGTCGCGCTGGACGTGATCGGCGACGGCATCCGGGTGAACGCGGTGTGCCCCGGCTTCATCTCGACGCCCATGATGGAGTCCGCGGTCGCGATCCCCGAGGTCAAGGCGATGCTCGAAGACAAAGCCCCCATCCACCGTATTGCCGAAGCGGACGAGGTCGCACGGGCCGTGCTCTTCCTCGCGTCTGATGAGGCCTCGTACTGCGTCGGATCGCTGCTCAGCGTTGACGGCGGACTCGCAATCTAAGGAGCCACTATGCGTATCTCTGTCCTGATCGGCGCTCAAGGCGAGACGATCGATCGACTGCTCGACGTCGCGGTCGCGTGTGAGGAGGCAGGTCTCCACGGCGTCTGGTACGGCCAGTTCCTCGGCTACGACGCGCCGACGATCGCGCTCGCCGCCGCCGCCAAGACCGAGCGTCTCGTCCCCGGCGTCGCGGTTGTCACCGCCCGGCCGCGGCACCCCATCGCGGTCGCGGCGCAGGCGCAGACCGTCAACGCACTGAGCGGCAACCGGCACCGTCTCGCGATCGGCCTCTCCCACCGCTCGACGATCGAGGGGATCTACGGGCTCGATTTCCCC
The DNA here is from genome assembly GCA_035555435.1 of Microbacteriaceae bacterium. Taxonomy (GTDB): domain Bacteria; phylum Actinomycetota; class Actinomycetes; order Actinomycetales; family Microbacteriaceae; genus 73-13. Next base: position 13,811 of record DATMGN010000023.1, read on the forward strand.
TCCCCCGCGAAGTACCTGCGCGAGTACCTCCAGGTGCTCGGTGATCTCGTCGCGGGACGACCGGTCGACTTCAACGGGGAGTTCGTGAGCGCGCACGGTCAGCTCGGCATCCCCGAGGCGGGGCCCCTGCCGCTCTACACGGGAGCACTCGGTCCGCTCGCGCTCGAAGTGACGGGCGAACTCGCTGATGGCACGGTGACGTACCTGGCGGGCCCACGCACGATCGAGGAGCACGTCATGCCTCGCATGCTCGCGGGCGCTGCTCGCTCGGGGCGTGGACGCCCCGAGCTCGTGGCTTGCGTCCCGGTGCTCGCGACCGACGACCCCGCGTCCATCACGCCGCGCCTCCACGACTTCACTCGTTTCCACGCGAGCCTGCCCGAGTACCAGCAGATCATCGCCCGCGAGGGCATCGATCACCCGGGCGACATGGGGCTCATCGGCGGACCGGAGGTGTTCGTGGCCGGGGCGAAACGGCTCCGCGACGCTGGCGCGACGGAGCTCGGTGCGGCACTCTTCGGCGACCGCGAGGAGCAGCTGCGCACGATCCGCCAGCTCGGCGAGATCGCCGCGCAGCTGCGTTGAGGCGGCTGCCTCCTCAGTCCACCCCCACGACCGACATGACCTCGTCCGCGTAGCGGGTCAGCTGGTCGCAGACCTCCTGCACCGTTTCGCCGAACGCGACGCTGTGGACCCGGTTCGCGCCGGCGTCGGCGAAGCGGCGCACCGTGTCGACGTCGTAGCTCGCGATGTTGCACCCGGCGGTGAGTTCGATCTCGGCGATGTCCCGGCCGATTCGGTCGCACTCCTCGCGGACGACCGCGATGATCGCCTCGAACTCTTCGACCGAGTTGAGACCCGGCAGGAAGCCGTCCCCGATGCGCGCCGCGCGTCGCGCGACGACCGGCGCATGACCGGTGATGTGGATCGGGACGCCGCCGGGGCGCGCCGGCTTCGGATTCGACTCGATCGGACCCCACGAGAAGAACTCGCTCTCGAAGCTCGAAGGCCCGTCACCCCAGAGCTCGCGCAGCGCCTCGACCATCGCTTCGAGCCGCCGTCCGCGGGAGGCGAAGTCGATCTGCAGTGCCTCGTACTCCTCCTTCAGCCACCCCACCCCCACGCCGAGGATCGCGCGCCCGCCCGAGAGCCGGTCGAGCGTCGCGACCGTCTTCGCGATGCGCAGCGGTTGGTGCTCCGGCAGCACGGCGGCCGCCGTGCCGAGCCGGATCGTCGACGTGACCGCCGCCGCATAGGCGAGCGGGATGAAGGGATCGGGGATCGAGATCTTCTCCGGCGGGCCGTTCTGACCATACGGATACTGGGACGTGTAGCCGACCGGCACGACGACGTGCTCGACCGACCAGAGCGAGTCGTACCCGAGCCGCTCCGCCGTGCGCGCGATCTCGGCGAGGCCTGGACCTTCGATCGCGGGCCCCGTCGTGGCGAAAGCGAGTCCGAACTTCAAGTTGATCTCCCGTCAGCTCGCCGCGAGCCGCGGGATCGAATTCACGTCGAAGTCGCGGTTGTTCGTCGCGTCGAAGTAGGGGTAGCGCGCGACCTTCGCGCGGATCCGCTTCTGCGGACCGTCGGTCTGACCCCACACGACGACGAGCTCGCGCCCCTCTTCGGCGACACTCGGGTCGACGAAGGCGAGCGAGATCATCTTCCGGTAGCCGATGCTCGTGGCCCGGCCCACCGCGATCCCGACCTCGCGATCGCCGTCGAGGACGAGGTCCGCGCGGAAGCCCATGGTCCGGAACTCGCCCGTGCGCTCGTCGAAGGTGCCTGAGTCGAACTGGATCTCGGCGGGACGGTCGAACTGGTCGTACAGCGGTCCCTCCCGGTACTGGGATGCCCACACGTCGGCGACGTCCTCGCTGTCCCACTCGAGCGTGACGACCTGGCGCGACGGCTGGTCGGCGAGACGTCGCGCGGCCTCCTTGCCGACGAAGTCGTGGTCCCAGTCGATGCGGTCGGCCCAGCCCGCGTCGAACGGCGTGAGGTAGCGCTTCGTGGCGTCGGTGCCGGCGCTGCCGAGGAGCCGCGGCCGGTCGGCGAAGAAGCCGGCTCCCGGCCGCGCGTCGAGCCAGGCGGCGAACTCGGGGGTCTCGTACCAGGGGTAGGGGAAGTGGTAGTACGCCTGGGGGAACCCGTCCTCGGTGTGGTTGAGCATGTACGCCCACTTGCCCTGCCGGACGAGCCCGTACGGCGCGCCCGCGGCGCGGATCGCCTGGTAGACGGCGTGCGAGTCGGGAAAGGCGCCGTGCACCTCGTAGGACAGCGTCCCGGCCATGCCGAGTCGAAGGATGCGCACGGGGTGGCCGTCGATCGAGGACTCGCGATGCCGGGCGAACGCGATGTCGTGCAGGTCTTCGCCCGTCGCGCGCTCGAGGATCTGAAGCGAGCGAGGTCCGGCGACCTGGAACAGGAAGACCTGCCCCGTGACGTTCTCCCCGACCGCGTCGTAGGCGCCGGACTCGAAGGCCCAGTCGATCGCGGGGCTCAGCCACGTCGCGAGGTACTCCTCCTGACCCGTGCGCATGACGACGCCGTCGGCGAGGATGCGGCCCTCGTCGTCGAGCATGATGCCGTGGCGGATGCCGCCGACGCGCAGTCGGCTGAAGTCGTTGACGAAGCGGTCCTCGAAGAACTGTCGCGCGCCGGGGCCCTTGATGCGATAGCTCGGCGAGATGCCGAGCGAGGCGCCGAGGTAGGCGGCGTCCTTCCAGGCGGTCGATTCGTGCCGCCAGCCGGTGAACTCCATCGCGGCGAGCATGGGCCCGGTCTGCGCGAAGCTGAGGACGTCAGCGGCCCAGGGAAAGCTGGGCTCGAAGGCGGGGAACGGGATCTCGGACATGGTGCAACCCTCCTGCCGCGTCGACGTTGATGCGGCGTTCACTATTTATGCGACGCTATCTCATAAATAGTGAGTTGGGAAGAGTCGGACTCCGAGGGGCTATAGCCTGAGCCGATGAAGCGAGAGCGTGGCCGCCCCTCGGCGACGACCCACGCCGCGATCGTCGAAGCCGCCTTCGCGCTCTTCCGCGAGGTCGGATTCGGGGCGACGACCATGCCGCAGATCGCCGAGCGCGCCGGCATCGGGCGCGCGACCGTGTTCCGCTACTTCTCCAGCAAGGCCGACATCCTCTGGTACTCGCAGACCGACACCACCGAGGAGTTCCGGACCAACCTCGCCGCGCAGCCGGCCGAGACGGGACTCGCCGACGGCGCCTTCGCGGCCTACGCGGCGATCTGGTCGACGCACGAACGCGATGCCGCGATCGGCAAGGAGATGGTGCGCACGATCGAGACGTCGCCGCCCGAAACCACGGGCAAGTGGCGCGCCTACGAGGCCTGGTCGGGCCTCGTCCACGACTACGTCATGGCGCGCACCGGGCTCCCGGCGACCGACACGGCGGCGCGCGCGGTCGCGATGGCGATCTGGGCGGCGATCTGGTCGGCGGCGACCGAGTTCGCGCTCACCGACTCCGACTCGATCGACGCGCACCTCGCGACGGCGCGCGCGGCGATCGCGGGAGATGACCCGCGGATCGCCGCGCGCGGCAGCGTGGTGATCTGAACTACTCGGCAGGCGATGCGGTGGCAGCGGCGAAGTACTGCACCGCTGCCTGACGCCAGTTGAGCGTCACGTGGTGGGAGAGGAACTCGATGTCGCGCTTCGCCCGCGAGATGGGGTGGGCGGGATTGCCCGTCTTCGCCCCGATGAGCGTCGCGATCTGGTCGACGGCGCGCTTCGAGGTGCGGGTCACGAGCGAGTAGTTGCGATTCCAGGTCGCGAGGTCGAGCTCGCTCGACGGGATGCGTGCGCGGGTGCGCTCCGAGACGTCGTGGCTCTGCCGCTCGACCATGTACTGGGCCATGAGGACATCACCCGAAGCCTGGGCGAACTCGCTCGCGACGTAGTCCTGCTCGGCGAGGTTGTAGTTGCCGCCGAGCGCGTGCGCGACGCGCGTGCTCGAGCCGGCGGTCTCCGCGAAGTACTCGACCGCGGCGATCGCCGCGCCGACCGCGACACCCGCGAACTCGAACTTGCCGTACGAGGGGAAGGTGGTGTGCAGCATGTCGAAGGTCGGGTGCAGCTCGCGCGACGCGACCCACCCGGCCTGGAGCTCGGGGAACGTCAGGACGTGGCGCTCGGGGATGAAGACGTCGTCGAGCACCTTCGTGCGGCTGCCGGTGCCGCGCATCCCGGTCGGGAACCAGTCGTCGATCGTGGTCGCCTTCTCGTTCGGCACGATGATGACGTGGGCCTCGCCCTGCTCGCCGATCGGGATGACGAACACGAGCCACTTCGAGAAGTCGGAGCCGCTGCAGAACGCCCATGATCCGCTGACGCGGTAGCCGCCCTCGACGGTTTCGACCTTCGCCTTGGGGTTGTAGCCCGTGTAGCCGGCGAGCGTCGCATACGAGTCCGTGCCCCAGACCTCGTCCTGCACCTCTTCGGGGAAGCAGAGGATGAGGCTGTTGTCGGCATCGAGGATCGAGAAGACCCACGCGGTCGACGCGCAGCCCTGCGCGAGCGTCATGGTGACCTTGGCGTGCACCTCTTCGCCGAGCTCGAGGCCGCCGTACTTCTTCGGCTTGAGGATGTGGAAGAAGCCCGCTTCCTCCATCTGGCGGTAGACGTCGTCGGTGATGCGCCGGTCCTCGTCCGTCTTGACGGCGAGCTCGCGCAGGATCGGCACGAAGTCTTCGGCCGCCCGGATGATGTCCTCGGCGGTCTTGTTGCGGGTGGGGGGCTCGCGGTGCGATTGGTTCATTCGTCTCTCCTTTGAGTTTCGGGACTATAGTCCCATAAATGGAGAACGCCGTAAAGACATAGGTTGGAGCGATGAAGCGTGAACGCGGACGACCCCTCGCCGCGACGAACGACGCCATCTTCGAGGCCGCCCTCGAGCTCTTCTCGGAGCACGGCTTCGAGGCGACGACGATGCCGATGGTCGCCGAGCGCGTCGGCATCGGCCGCTCGACGCTGTTCCGCCGCTTCCCGAACACGTCGGCGATCATGTGGTACGCCCGCGCCGAACTGACGCAGGAGTACGCCTCGAACCTCACGGCGCAACCGGACGGCGTCGATCCGGTCGACGGGGCCTTCGCCGCCTACCGCGCCATCTGGACGGTCCGGCCCGAGCTCATCGAGAGCGGGCGGCGCATGATGCGCGTGATCGAGGGCTCGGGCCCCGAGAGCAGCATCAAGTGGCAGGCCTACTCCGCGTGGGCCGAACACACGCACGCCTTCGTGCTCGAGCGCACGGGACTGCCGGAGCACGACACGGCGGCCCGAGCCGGCGCCATGGCGATCTGGGCCGCGATCTGGGCCGGCGCGGTCGAGTTCGCACTGAGCGAGTCCGACTCGATCGACGAGCACCTCGCGCGAGCGCGCTCGGCGATCGAGATCCGCTTCGCCCGCTGAGCGGATCCAGCTAGCCGGCCTCGCCGTCGAGGTCGTACTCCGCCATCGCCTGGTCGACAAAGTCGGTGAGCTTGTCCAGCCCACCGCCGCGTTCCATCGAATCGACGACGAGCAGCCTCACGAGCTCGTGGTTGCCCTGGTAGTTGCGCTCGTAGAGTTCGTGGCGGCCGCCGAACTCCGACCCGACCGCGTCCCACATGAGCTTGAGCGTCTTGACCCGCTCTTCGGCGTCCACTCCCCCTGATCCGCGGACGTACTTGTCGAGGTAGCCGCGCAGCTCCGGGGACTTGAAGTCCTTGACCGAGGACGGCAGGTAGATGAGCGCCGAGCCGAGGTCCTGCAGCACGATCTCGCGCACGCGCGCATACGCCTGCGCGGCGACGGTGCGGTAGGCGTTGACCGCGTCGAGATTCGGGTCGACGCTCCCGGCGGGACCGGGCTCGGGTGCGCGAACCATCGCCTCGGTGAGCGACCAGATCATCGAGCGCAGGCCGAGCACCTCGCCGAGGCGGGTCTGCACGCCACGGAACTCGCTCGTGCCGGTGAGCTTGAGCGACTTCGCGAGGAGCCCGGCGATGAAGTCGAGCTTGACCGCGAGTCGCGTCGCACCGTGCATCGGGAAGCGCAGACCGAAGGACGGGTTGCCACGCAGTCCGATGCCGTTCGCCCCGTAGTGGAAGACGTTCTCCCACGGGACCTCGACCTGGTCGAGCACGAGAATCGGATCGTTCTCGTCGAAGCGGCTCGACAGCGGGTAGTCGAACACCGCGGACGTCCGCTCGACCATCTGCGCGTACGAGGTGCGGCTGATGAGCTTCACCCCCGGCGCGTTCATCGGGACCGCGGCGATGATGTCGAACCGCTTGTCCTTGACGGGCGCGCCCGAGTGCGCGACGAAGCCGAGGTGGGTCATCGCCGAGCCCGTCGCGACGACCTTCGCACCGGAGAGCACGACCCCAGAGTCGGTCTCGCGCTCGACGTGGACGACGACGTCCGACGACTCCTCCGGGTCGAGATGACGGTCGATCGGCGGGTTGACGAGTGCGTGGTTCCAGTAGAGCAGCCGCTCCTGCGACTCTCGGTACCAGCGAGTCGCGTTGGGCGCGAACTCCCCGTAGAACTCCGTGTTGGAGCCGAGCGTGGCGAGGAAGGACGCCTTGTAGTCGGGGGTGCGCCCCATCCAGCCGTAGCTCATGCGCGCCCAGTGGGCGATCGCGTCGCGGGCGGCGATGAGGTCGTCGGTGCTGCGCGCCGCCTTGAAGAAGGGGTGCGTCATGCCGCCGCTGCCCGTGTCGGTCGGCACGGCGGGGAATCCGCTGTCGGGGTCGTGGACGGCGTCGTACATGCGGGCGATCCGGCGGATCGAGGCGGAGAACGCCGGGTGCTCGGTCACGTCGGCGACGCGCTCGCCCTCGATGTAGACGGCGCGGTCATCGCGCAGGCTCTCGATGTACTCCGCGCCCGTCATCGGGCGTCGCGCAGCAGTCATGGGGTGGTGTCCTTCCGGTCCTCGCGATCCAGGCTGCACCGGGGGCGAGGCCCGGCCAACGCGATTTCCAACCGTTGGAAGGTCGGCGCCTCAGCGTCGCCAGCCGAGGCCGCGCGAGATCGTGTCGGCGGCGAGCCGCACCGCGATCGGATAGCGCGGATCGAGCTGCTCGCCGCTCGGTGCGAGCAGCGAGACCGCGGCGACGACGTCGCCATCCGCGTCACGAACCGGTGCGGCCGTCGATGCGGCGCCGGCGACGTACTCGTCGCGGGTCTGCACGAGCCCGGCCGCACGGATCGCGGCGAGCCGCGTACGCAGGTCCTCGGGTGCTGTCGTCGTCGCGGCCAGGTACCGTTCGGGCCCTTCCCCGAGCACGGCGTCGAGCAGCGTCGGTCCGCCGTGCGCGAGCAGCACGAGCCCGGCGCCCGTGCAGTGGAGGGGCACGCGCCGACCGAGGTGCGTGCGCTCTGGGACGGGTCGCCGACCGGCGATGCGCTGCAGATAGATGGCGCGGAGCCCGTCGAGCACCGCGAGCTGGACGCTCTCGTGCGTCAGCTCGTAGAGATCCTGCAGGACCGGCACGGCGAGCTGGCGCAGCTCGCGTGCATCCGGATAGCGCAGCCCGAGCTTCCAGAGCTTGAGTCCGAGCTGGTAGCCGCCGTCGCGGCGGCGCTCGAGCCCGCCCCAGCGCACGCACTCCTCGGAGAGCCGGTGGGCGGTCGCGAGCGGCAGCCGCGCCCGCTCGGCGAGCTCGGTCAGTGTCAGGTGCACGGCGCCGTCCTCGCCGAAGGCATCGAGGAGCGCGAACGCGCGTGCGGGGACCGAGCGCGCGTCGTGGCGCCGCCGGGCGACTCCGGCGACCGCCGTCATCCCGGGCTCAGCCCTGGTAGCGGTCGCCGCCCGGGAGGTAGCGCTTCGGCCACACCCCGTGACGGCCCGGCATGAGCACGCCGTTCGGGTCGACCGCGTCCTTGATCTTGCGGACGAAGCGCTGGTACGCGTGGTCGTTGTACCCGTACTGCTGCGAGGCGACGTCCATGATGTCGAGGTGCGCGCGGTACTCGCCGTAGCCGAGCTTGCCGATCTCGACGACGAGGTGCTTGGCGAGGTTGTAGGCGTTCTCCGTCGCGGCCTTGTCGGTGCGGTCGAACTGCATCCCGGCGACGAGCAGGCACGAGCGGTCGTTCGTGAGCATGATGCCGCCGGAGAAGTTGAGGCCGTACGCGAGGATCTGCTTCTTCATCTCATCGATGACCTTGCGCACCTCGCGGCCCGTAAGCGCGACGACCGGCGAGAAGCCGATGTGCGCGACATGGTCGGGGGTGTTCTCGATCGCCTTGAGCGTCGGGATGCCGATCATGATCTGGTCGGCCGAGTACACGATCTCGTCGTACTCGTCCGGCGAGTAGGACCGCTCCGCGGACACGGTGCCGCTCGGGATCTTCGCCCAGGCCTCCTTGATGCGCCGGACCTTCAGCTCGGCCATCTCCTTGTCGCCCCACACGGCGGCGCGCACGGACCATGCTCCGACACCGGTGCGCTCGGCGATCGCCTTGACGTCGTCGGCCGTGATCTGCCGTCGCGCGTCGAGCACCTTGTCGTCGCGGAGCATGACGGCGGCGCGCAGGGTCGGGTACATCGTGGGCACGCCCTCGAGGTAGCCGGCGAGCTTGAGCTCGCGGAGCGTGTCGATGGCCTGCTCGAGGTCCGCGTCGTCCCAGATGGTGAGCATCGTCGGGATGTAGGACTCCGGCAGTCGGCTGAGCCAGACCCCGGCCTTCGTGACGATGCCGTAGTTCGCCTGCGTGAAGAGCGGGTCGATCGTCGGGCCGAGCATCCGCTTGTAGAGGTGCCAGGACTTGTTGCCCTCCTGCGCGCCCATGCCGGTGCGCAGCAGCTCGCCGTCAGGCAGCACCACCTCGAAACCGTTGAGGGTCTGCTGGTCCTTGCCGAGCGGCTGGTAGACGACGCCGTTGTCGAGCTGGTTGCCGATGACGGAGCCCCAGCCGAGGTCGGGGGTCGGCGTCATGAGCCGGTAGCCCTTCGCCTTGACGGCGTCGTACAGGTCGAACCAGCGCACGCCGGGCTCGACGACGGCGTAGGCGAGCTCGTCGTTGATCTCCAGCACGCGGTTCATCCGGTGGAAGGAGATCTGGATCGAGCCGCGCACGCGTGGCGAAGGCCCGCCGTAGCCGACGTTGCGACCCTGGCCGTGCGGCCACACGGGGATGTCGTACTCGTTCGCGAGGCGCATGATGGCCTGGACGTGCTCGGTCGAGGTGGGGAACACGACAGCGGAAGCCGAGTATGTCTCGTCGCCGGGGACCCAGTAGGCGTCCTTGTACTCGTCGACCTTGACGCGCTCGACGAGGACGGCGTCCTCCCCCACGACCTCCGCGAGCGCGAGACGCAGCTCCTCGGGAATGGTCGGCAGCTCGACTCCGGTGTCACTCATTCGATTTCCTCCACGGTCTTCGGCGGGGTGGGCGGGTACTTCAAGAAGGCGGCGCGGATCCCCTCGTGGCGCTCGTCGACTCTCGACAGCGCCGCGGGGTGGGTGATCGCGTAGAAGTCGTCGTTGCGGATGGCGCGCACGACAATCTCGCCGACGTCCGCGGGGCTCAGCCAGACGGCGGCCGCGCGGCGGTCGGGGTCGGCAGCCATGTCGACATCGGAGAGTCCGCCGCGCTCGCCCGCGGGGCGGTTGCGGCTGCTCGTCGCGATGCCGGTCAGCACACCGCCCGGGGTCACGAGCGTGACGCCGACGTTCGCGCCGTCCTGCGCGAGCTCGGCGGCGAGGACCTCGCTGACCGCGTGCACGCCCGCCTTGGAGGCCGCGTAGGCGCCGAGGTTCGGCAGCGGCTGGAAGGAGGACATCGACGATGTGTTGACGATCCGGCCGCCCGCGGGGTTCGCGAGCAGGTGCGGGAGGAAGGCGTCGATGCCGTGGATGACGCCCCAGAGGTTGACGTCGATGACCCAACGCCAGTCGTCGAGCGAGAGATCGCGGATGCGTCCCGCGGGTCCGACGCCCGCGTTGTTGACGACGATCCCGACCGAGCCGTGCTCGGCGACGACGGCGTCGGCGAGTGCGCGGACGCTCGCGGCGTCGGACACGTCGACGCGAATGCCATGGACGCCCATCTCGGCGGCGGCCTGGGCGAGCGCGTCCTGCTCGATGTCGGCGATGACGACGGTCGCCCCGGCGCGCTGGAGCGCTTCGGCGATCCCGCGGCCGATGCCGGATGCGCCCCCGGTGACGACGGCGACGACGCCTGCGATCTCGGTCAACTCGCGCACCTCCTCGTGCCGGCACCGCACCGACGCGGTAGCCGTCACCCAGTCTGCCATGCACCTGTCTGACAATCAAACCGTCGGGCGCTCCTTACGCGACCGATCGCCGCCTCGCGTTCTGCGGGCTGAGAACCCGGGTGCGGGCTGAAGAATCGGTGCCGAGAACTCAGCCCGCGGTGGGCTTCTCAGGCCGCGCGGGCCCCCACGGCCCTGCGCACAACGATTCGGTCACCGAGCGCTGAGAAGCCGCTGATCCCCTCCGCTCCTTCGACGCGGTGGCGATAGCTTGAGGCCCATGACCATCTCGTCCCGTCGCGGCACGGTCCTCCTCTCCGCGCTCGCCCTCACGGCGACCCTCGGCCTCGCAGGCTGCTCCGCCGGTGTCAATGGCGCCGCCGGCGGGGCTTCGACCACGCTGCTGCCCGGCGTCGCACCCGAGACAGTCGACTCCGTCGCGTTCGACACCGCTCGCACCCCGACCGACCGATCCGTCATCGTGACCGGCTGGGCGACGATCCTCGTCGACGACCCGCAGGCCGCGGCCGACGCCGCCGCCGCGATCGCCGAAGCCGCCGGGGGCCGCATCGACGCCCGCAGCCTCCAGGCGCCCACCGACTACTCGGGCGGCAGCGCGACACTGACGCTGCGGGTACCCGCGGACTCGCTCGACCGCGTGCTCGCCGAGCTCGGCGACCTCGGCCGGATTCAGAACGTGTCGACGAACGCCAGCGACGTCACGATCGAGGTCCAGGACCTCGAGGCCCGCATCGGCGCACTCCGCTCCTCGATCGAGCGGCTCGAGGCGCTCCAGGCCGAGGCGACGTCGATCGACGCGCTCATCCAGCTCGAGACCGCGATCAGCGACCGGCAGGCGCAGCTCGAATCGCTCGAAGCGCAGCAGCGCTACTACGACGACCAGATCACGATGTCGACCCTGACCCTCGACCTCGTGTCGCAGCCCGTCGTCGCCGAGCCCGACCCCGGCTCGTTCTGGGACGGCGTCGTGAAGGGGTGGCAGGCGCTCGGCACGTTCTTCGCGGGGCTCGTCATCGCCCTCGGCGTGCTCCTACCCTGGCTCATCCCGATCGTCGTCGTCGGCGCCATCGTCTGGATCATCGTGGCCGCGACCCGGTCGAAGCGTCGCCGCGCCGCGCGCCAGGCGCCGCCCGCGCAGCCGCCCGTCAGCGGCTGAGCATGTCCTTGACCATCGGGAGGACTTCCCGGCCGTAGAGGTCGATCGCCTCCATCGAGTACTCGTGCGGCAGCGAGCCGGAGTACTTGAGGTCGAAGCGCTCGATGCCGAGGTCGCGGACGGTCGCGGCGACCTTGCGAGCCACCGTCTCGGGGCTGCCGAGGTGGAGTGCGCCGTGCTCGATCTCGTGCCGCACCTCGTCGGCCTTGGGCGGCGGCCAGCCGCGCTCCGCTCCGATGACCGCGCGCTGCTGCATGAAGAACGGCACGAAGCGCTCGAACGCCTCCTCGTCGGTGCGCGCGACGAAGCCCGGCGAGTGCACGGCGACCGGCAGCGCTGGCTGGCCGAGCTGCTCGAGTGTGTCTCTGTAAAGCCGGATGAACGGCGCGAATCGGCGCACGTCGCCGCCGATGATCGCGAGCGTGAGCGGCAGGCCGTGACGCGCGGCCCGCACGACGGACTGCGGCGAGCCGCCGACTCCGACCCACGTGCTCAGTCGACCCGACTCGGTCTTGGGGTAGACCTCGAGCCCGTCGATCGCGGGGCGGTGGCCGCCCTCCCAGTGGACGGGGCCCTCCGCGAGGAGGCGGACCCAGAGCTCGAGCTTCTCCTCGAAGAGCGCCTCGTAGTCGCTCAGCGAATACCCGAAGAGCGGGAAGGACTCGATGAAGGAGCCCCGCCCGAGGATGACCTCGGCGCGCCCGCCGGAGATCGCGTCGAGCTCGGAGAAGCGCTGCCAGACGCGGACTGGGTCGTCGGAGGAGAGCACGGTCACGGCGGAGCCGAGCTTGATGCGCTCGGTGACGCTCGCGATCGCGGCGAGCACGATCTCGGGGTTCGAGACGGCGAACTCGACGCGGTGGTGCTCGCCGAGGCCGAACGCGTCGACGCCGACCTCGTCGGCGAGCCGACCCTCGGCGACGACGTTGCGGATCACCTGGGCCTGCGAAACGGTCTCGCCGTCGAGACCCTTGGTCACATCACCGAAGGTGTCCAGCCCGAACCGCACGTCGCTCACATCACTCATGGCCACTACAGCGCATTCAGATGCATGGATATTCCGGAGGAATACCCCCGCCCCCAAACGCGCTGACCCGAGTGTGCAGCTCTCCGTCCTCGACCTCGTCCCCGTCCGCACCGGCCAGACGAGCGCGCAGGCCGTCGCCGCCTCGCTCTCGCTCGTGCGCGTCGCCGAGGAGGTCGGGGCCGCCCGCTACTGGTTCGCCGAGCACCACAACATGCCGGCCGTCGCCTCGACCGCGCCGCCCGTGCTCATCGCCGCGGCCGCCGCCGCGACCTCGCGCATCCGTGTCGGCTCGGGCGGCGTCATGCTGCCCAACCACGCGCCGTTCATCGTCGCCGAGCAGTTCGCCGCGCTCGAGGCCCTCGCCCCCGGCCGCATCGACCTCGGCATCGGCCGGGCGCCCGGCAGCGACCCCATCATCACGCAAGTGCTGCGCTCGGGCGGCATCGCCGGCGACGTCGAGCGCTTCCCCGAGCACGTGACCGACATCCTCTCCCTCATGCAGCCGGGCGGCGCGACGCTGCGCCTCACCGCCGGCCGCACCTACCCGATCGCCGCGACCCCCGCTGCGGCCGGCGCGCCCGAGGTGTGGCTCCTCGGCTCCTCGGACTACTCGGCGCGCCTCGCCGCGCAGCTCGGACTCCCTTACGTCTTCGCCAACCACTTCTCCGGCGAAGGGCTCGACCGGGCGATGTCCACCTACCGGCGCGAGTTCCAGCCAACCGAGGCGCAGCCGTTGCCGCGCAGCTTCGTCACGATCAACGCCGTCGTCGCCGGCGACGCCGCCCGCGCCGCCGAGCTCGCCCTCCCCCAGGCCCGCGCCTTCGCACGCATCCGCACCAACCGTCCCGCGCGACCCGTCGAGACCGTGCAGGAGGCCCTCGCCGCCCCGCGCGACCCGGTCATCGACGAGATGGTCGAGCAGGTGCTCGCGCGCTGGATCGTCGGCGACCCGGTGGAATCGGCGAACGCGATCCTCCGGCTCGCCGAGGAACATGACGTCGACGAGGTGATGGTCTCCCCTGCGGCCGGCGCCGACGAGGACGAGCCGCTCGATCGCGTTCTGGGCCGCGAGGAGACGCTCCGCCTCCTCGCCGCGGCGCTGCACGCCTGACCCCTGGCGCGTTCCCCGCTCGCGGCGCCCCAGCACCCGCCCCACCGGTTGCGCCGCCGGCGTCGGCTGAAGTGGGCGCAATTGGTCGCCGACCATCGCGCGGGAGCGCCAATTGCGTCCACCTCTCGGGGAGCTGCAGCGATGCGGCAACCGAAGTGGGCGCAAATGGTGCCTGTTGGTCGCGCGATAGCGCCATCTGCGTCCACCCGCTGCGCGGGTGCGGCAACGTGCCGGCCGCGGTGGGCAGAGCCGGCCGAGTGCCGGCTCAGGCACTAGCTGAGCGCGGCGGCCTCCGCCTGCTCCTCCTCGGTCGCAGCGAGCTGGCCGCAGGCGCCGTCGATCTCCTTGCCCCGAGTGTCGCGCAGCGTCGCCGGGACGCCGGCGTCCGTCAGGCGGCGCAGGAACTCCTGCGTGTGCGCGCGGTCGGAGGCGGTCCAGATGGAGCCGGGCGTCGGGTTGAGCGGGATCGGGTTGACGTGCACCCAGCCGCGCCCTCGGGCATTGAGCTTCTCGGCGAGCAGGTCCGCGCGCCACGCGTGGTCGTTCATGTCCTTGATGAGCGCGTACTCGATGGAGACGCGGCGGCCCGTCGCCTCGAAGTAGTGGCGTGCGGCGTCGAGCGCCTCGTCGACCTTCCACCGGTCGTTGATCGGGATGAGGTCGTCGCGCAGCTCGTCGTCGGGGGCGTGCAGGCTCAGCGCGAAGGTGAGCGGCAGCCCCTCGTCGGCGAGCCGGCGGATCGCGGGGGCGAGGCCGACGCTCGAGACCGTGATGCCGCGCGCCGACATGCCGAGCCCGTCCGGCTGCGGCGCGAGCATCGTGCGGATCGCGCGCATGACGCGGTTGTAGTTGGCGAGCGGCTCGCCCATGCCCATGAAGACGATGTTGTTGACGCGCCCCTTCGAGTCGGCCGTGCCTCGCTCAGGGAGCGGGCGCGCGTCGTCGAAGGCCGGGTCCTCGAGCGGCTCGACGTCGAAGGCGCTCGGCGGCAGGGAGGACCCCGGCACGAGCGCGGTGCTCGTCGCGTCGGCCGACAGCTTGCCGTCACGGATGTAGCGGTTCGCGGCGACGACCTGCGCGACGATCTCCGCCGATGACAGGTTGCGCGTGAGCCCCGCCTGCCCGGTCGCGCAGAACGGGCAGTTCATCCCGCACCCCGCCTGGCTCGAGATGCACAGTGTGATCCGCCCCGGGTAGCGCATGAGCACCGACTCGATGAGCGCGCCGTCGAAGAGCCGCCACAGGAACTTCACCGTCGCCCCGTCATCGGTGCGCAATTGCCGCACCGGCGTCAGCAGCGGCGGCAGCAGCCGCGCGACGAGCTCCTCGCGGCGCGCCTTGGGCAAGTCCGTCATCTCGGACGGGTCGTCGGAATAGTGCGTGAAGTAGTGCGTCGCCAGCTGCTTCGCGCGGAACCTCGGCAACCCGAGCTCGACGACCCGGTCCGCGCGCTCCTCAGGGCTCAGGTCCGCAAGATGCGCCGGCGGCTTGCCGCGCTTCGGCGCATCGAACTGCAGCAGCGGGCGCCCGTCGGCCGCCGTGCGCTGGACCCAGCCCTCGGCCGCCGGCCGGACCTGCGGTCGCTCGGCATCGGCCGCGGAGTCAGAGGGGGTCACCACACCATTGTCCCAGGCGAAGATGGTGCGGTGACGGTGCGCATCCAGATCGACGACCCCGCACGCGAGGACATCCGAGCGCTCGTCGCCGAACACCTCGCCGACATGCACGGCGCCTCGCCGCCGGAGAGCGTGCACGCGCTCGACGTGTCCGGTCTGACCGGGCCCGGCATGACGTTCTGGTCGGCACGTGATCGTGTCGGCGTGCTGCTCGGGATCGTCGCGCTCAAGTCGCTGAGCATCGGGGGCGAGCTCAAGTCGATGCGCACGACCCGGGCCGCGCGGGGCACCGGTGTCGGCCGTGCGCTGCTCGAACACGCGATCGCCGAGGCCACCAGCCGAGGCTGGCCGAGGCTCTGGCTCGAGACCGGCGCGCAGGACTACTTCATTCCGGCGAGGACGCTCTACGCGGCCCGCGGCTTCGTCGAGTGCGAGGCGTTCGAGGGATATCGGCCGGACCCGGAGAGCACGTTCATGCGCATCGAACTCGCCTAGGCTCAGCGCATGAGCGATTCGATCATCGATCCGGCCGAGGAGCGCAAGCACACCCGGGACTACAAGAACGAGACGCCCGACATCCTCGAGGCGTGGGCGAAGTTCGACGATGCCGTCTTCGCACCCGAGGGCCGGGAGATCCCGCTGAAGTACCGCGAGCTCATGGCGATCGCGGTCGCGTACACGACGCAGTGCGTGTACTGCATCGACTTCCACGTCGGGGAGGCGAAGAAGGCGGGCGCGACGCTGGGCGAGCTCGCGGAGACGGCGTGGGTCGCAGCGGCCCTACGCGGCGGCGGCGCCTTCGCCCACGGTCGCCTGGGGTTCAAGCTGTACGGCGACCACGAGCATTGAGCCGAGGGCGGACGCCTGTGACGTAGGCATCGGCCGCACCATGGCGGACGAAGGGCCCCGGGTCTAGAAATCCCGGGGCCCTTCAGTGTCCGAACCGTTCGTCATCCTTGACGCTGTCGGCTTGCGCATTCCGTCAATGTCTCCGTGACAACTCTCTGCGCAGATCTCCTGACCTCCCAGTCGGACCGAAGTCCGTCCAAGCTGCCCGAGCCTTCTGCCGCGAATCTGTCGGGCCGGTCGAGACGAGCTCGGCCGGTCCGACGATCCGCGATCGGCGGCTTCACCGTTCTTGGCACGTCCCCGACTCCGAAGAGCCGGCTCCTCTGGGCCGAAGCCCCACCAGAACCTGTTCCACCACCAGGTCGATGCTGTGCCGCTTCCCTCCCGAACCGCCGAGGACTCTCATCCCCGGACTCGCGAGAGATCCGCATCCTGACGGCATCTTCATCCGGCACGAATGCCAGGCTCCGATCCCCTCAGGTCCACACCACCGACCAACGAGAGCCACCGTTCCCTTTCGGGCCGGCTCCGACTTCCGTCTTCGCCTTCGGTGTTCGCCGTTTCGGTAACGAAGAGATTACTCAGCGGCAAACAGGGCACAACCCGTCAAGTTTCGCTAGATAGTTGAGGGTTCTCGCCGCGACAACGTTCCC
Source organism: Microbacteriaceae bacterium (assembly GCA_035555435.1). GTDB lineage: Bacteria > Actinomycetota > Actinomycetes > Actinomycetales > Microbacteriaceae > 73-13. The sequence continues at coordinate 30,479 of DATMGN010000023.1, forward strand.
GCAGCGCCCCGAAGCTCAGCGCCAGACCGCGCCGACGGTCGCTGAGCATCGCGCTGCGCAATGCGCGGCGTTGCTGCGCGCCGGCGAGGCGCCGCTCCTCGAGGCGGGCGCCGCCGGCACGAATGCACGGGGCGTCTGCGAGCGCGCGGGCCTGTCGCGCTCGAGCTTCTATGACTACTTTGCGACGAAGGACGATCTGCTCGTCGCGATTGCGATCGTCGCGATCGAACGCTGGGACCGGGAGATCGAGGAGGCGCTCGCCGACACCGAGCCGGGGCTCGCGGAGCTCCGCCGGTTCGTCGGGTGCTCACAGATCTCGGCGTCGCGGAGCACGATCGCTTGACGGTGCTCGTGCCGGGCGTGCTCGGCGCCGGCGTTCTGCTGGTCACCCACGGGAGCGATCCCCGAGTCGTCGCGGCCGACGTCTATCAGCTGCTCACGCGGGGCATGCTCCCGTAGCTCACGGGCGGGTCCGCACCGACTGATCCTCCGGTGCTGGGCTCACGATCCTCCCCGGCATCATCCGCGGCGCTCGGCGTCGACGACACCGAGGATCAGGAGGCCGCTGGGCGCAGCACGCTGAGCAGAATGACGCTGTCCTCGAGGGCCGCGAGCGAATGACGCTCCGGCGGGATCGGCAGCAGACCGGACGCCGAGAGCTCCCAACCGCGACCTGCACCGGAGAGCCGCACGCGACCGACGAGCACCTGGAGCGTCGCCTCGGGCGGACTCTCGTGCTCGCCGAGCTCCGCACCCGCGAGCAGCGCCATCGCCGTCTGGCGAAGCCGCAGGTCCGGGCCCCCGTAGACGGTGCTCGACGCACGGCGCGCGGTCGAGGCGCGCGCGGACGCGAGGAGCACCTCCTGCAGTTCAGCCAGGTACGTCACCCCGGATGTCGTCGAGGACTCCGTCATGCTCTGCTCCCTTCGTACGTCGTCTCGGCGAGCCAAGTGGACTCGGTGTCACAGGCCGCGCTCGCCGCGGCCGGTGCGAATGGCTTGGGAAGCGGTCGCCGCCGAGCTCGCACGGCCTACCCTAGCGATGCGGCCTACGCCGGATCACGTGCCCGCGACCAAGGAGCCCGATGTCGAGCGAGCGCAGTGCGACCCCCGACCCGGTGCCGCGTATCGTCGGCGACACCTCGGCGCTCGCCAACGCGATCGGCACTGACGGTTCGGGCGCCGTGTGACGTCTCGGGATGACCGATCGAGACCTCGACGCAAACGTCATCGAGCTGCCGCCCGGCGATGAGATCGCCGCTCACGACGGGCCCGACCTCGACGTGCTCGTGCACGTCCTCGCAGGCTCCGGGGAGCTCGAGACCGAGACGGGCACCATCGCCCTCGTCCCGGGAGCGCTGGTCTGGCTGCCGCAGCGCGCGCGCCGCCGCTTCGTCGCGGGCCCCGAGGGCCTGCGCTACTTCTCGGTCCACCACCGCAAGCCGGGCCTCACGATCACGGCCGCTCCGCGCTGACGCGCCCCCGCCGACGGCTAGGCGGATTGGCGCGCTACAGATGCAGCAGAGGCGGAGCGAACGAGCTGATGGTGGACCCTAGGAGATTCGAACTCCTGACCTCCTCGATGCGAACGAGGCGCGCTACCAACTGCGCCAAGGGCCCATAAAGCCTGACCAGTCTACATGCCGCGAGTCGGTGATCTCGACAATCGGGACGTCAGGAGGCACGGCGGCGGGCGAGCGCGCCGTCGATGTCCGGGAGGGCGGTTTCCAGGTCCGTGAGCACGCCCATCGCGGCGAAGCGGGAGGTCGTCGACCCTTCGACTCGCTGCGCTCGCTCAGGGGCCGGTGTGGCAGCGGTTCGCGCAGGGGCCGGGGTGGCCGCTTCCCGTGCGGAGGTGCGGGCAGCGGCTGCGGCCACGCGACGCTCCTCGGACTCGCGAGCCGCCCCCTGGCGTTCTGCCTCGATCGCGGCGCGGATCGCCGCTTCCCGGCGGACCTGGTGCAGCGGCATCGGGAGCGGCTGCGGCGTCCAGGCACGCGGGTCGACGTCGACCTCGGGATACTCGGGCTCGCGTCGCGACGACTGGGGAGACGCACTCGACGACCGCGGGCTCACTGCGGCAGAACGCCGGGCCGTCCGCTGCGCCTTCGCCAGCCGGCCCTGCAGCCACAGTCCCGCGCCGAGGAAGCCGCCGGACACGGCGACGAGCAGACCGGAGACCGCGGCGATGCCGCCGATAAGGGCGGTGACGAGCTGCGATAGCAGTGCGACCGCCGCGATCGCTATGACGACGGTCGTCACGATCCGGGTGCGGCGAAGCCGCGCCGCGGCGAGCACCTTCGGATCGGTCGGGTCCTGCAGGAGAGCGGGCGCGCCGACCGCGACCGGGCGCTGCTGGACGCGGAGCCTCGCCTCGAGGGCGCGGGCCTTCGCAGCGCTCTCGAGCCGGACGGCCTCCGGCGTCTCGGCCGTCTCGGCGAGCACGCGGATGGTCTGCTGGAGTCGGACGGCGTTGCGCTCGGTCGCGAGGTACTCGCTGCGGCGCAGCCAGTTCGGGACGAGGTAGGCGAGCCAGAGCGCGGCCGCGACCGCGACCAGTACGCCGCCGCCGAGCACCGAGTCCATGGCGGACACGGTATGCGGGAAAGGCCCCGTGCGGCGGGTGGCGCGCCGCCGGCGGGCATACGACGCCGGGGGCTTGGGGTCTCGATACGGCGCTGCGCGCCTACTCGACCCGCGGAAGGCTGCGCGCCTACTCGACCCGCGGAAGGCTGCGCGGCTACTCGCGCGGGGGGCGCAGGGGCGCGAGGCCGACGGCGATGCGGTCGGCGTCGGGGACGCGGGCGACCTCGGAGTCGACTTCGCCGAGCTGCCAGCGGCGCAGCACCCCGAGCGGCGCGTCCTCGATCGTCAGCGCGAAGGCGAAGTGGTCGCGCCAGCCGCCGTCGATGTGGATGTACCTGCGGCGCAGGCCCTCGTAGCGGAAGCCCAGTTTCTCGACGACGCGCAGGCTCGGCGCGTTCTCCGGGCGGATGCAGATCTCGACCCGATGGAGCCCGAGGCGCAGGAAGCAGTAGTCGCTCGCGAGCGCGACCGCGGTCGGCATGACCCCGCGGCCCGCGAAGCGCTGCGCGATCCAGTAGCCGATCGCGCACGAGGACAGCGAGCCGAAGAACACCTGCGAGACGTTGAGCTGCCCCGCGAACTCGCCGTCGACCTCGAGCGCGAAGGGGGCGCCGTGGCCGTCGCGCGACTGCTCGAGCAGCGAGCGGATCCCCGCCTTCGTGTCGAAGGGGCCGAACCCGTCGGGGTTCGTCGCCTCCCACCGGCGCAGCCACTGCCGGTTGAGGGCGAGCTCGCGCTCGAGCGCCTTCGCGTCGCGGACGGCGATCGCCCGGATCGTCGTCTCGCCCTCGCTCAGCGTGGGGACGGGGATGCGCATCAGAGCCCCGCTACGTAGTCCTTGAGCCACTCGCGCAGGGGTGCGCCGAGGTCGTCACGCTCGGCGGCGAGCTGCACGATCGCCTTGATGTAGTCGAGCCGGTCGCCCGTGTCGAAGCGCCGCCCGCGGAATACGACGCCGTAGACGCCGCCCGCCACGCCCGTCTGCGCGAGCTCGCGCAGCGCGTCGGTCAGCTGGATCTCGCCGCCCTTGCCCGGCTCCGTGCGCTCGAGCACCTCGAACACCTCGGGCTGCAGCACGTAGCGCCCGATGATCGCGAGGTTCGACGGCTGCGTGCCGGCCGCCGGCTTCTCGACGAGGTCGAGGACCCGCACGAGGTCGCTCGTACCGGGCACGGCCTCGACGGTCGCGATGCCGAACTTCTGCGCATCCTCCGGCGCGACCTCCGCGAGCGCGATGATCGTCGCGTCCCGCTCGGCGTGCGCCGCGATCATGTCGACGAGGAGCGTGTCGTGCTCGTCGATGATGTCGTCACCCAGCAGCACGGCGAACGGCTCCTGGGCGACGTGCTGCCGCGCCTTGAGCACGGCGTGGCCGAGTCCGAGCGGGTCGCCCTGGCGCAGGTAGTGGACGTCGGCGAGGTCGCTCGACTCCATGACCTTCTCCAGGCGCCCCGTGTCGCCCTTCGCGGCGAGCGTGCGCTCGAGCTCCCAGACCCGGTCGAAGTGGTTCTCGAGCGCCTGCTTGTTGCGGCCAGTGACCATGAGGATGTCGATGAGTCCCGCGTGCACCGCCTCCTCGACGACGTACTGGATCGCGGGCTTGTCCACGACCGGGAGCATCTCCTTCGGCATCGCCTTCGTCGCCGGCAGGAATCGTGTCCCCAGGCCGGCTGCAGGGATGACGGCCTTCGTGACGGGTCGCACCATGACACCAGGGTAGTGCCGCGGCGCGCGCCTACACTGGTCGCCATGGCCCAGGACCCCGTAGCGCAGAAGCGGGCGCTGCGGGCGCAGATCCGCGAGCGCCGTCGGATCATGCCGGCGATCGACCGCGATCGGGCCAACGAGGCGATCACCCGCGGACTCATCGAGCTCGCGGAGTCGCGCGGCGCGGCGTCGGTCGCGGCCTACCTCTCGACGCCCGTCGAGCCCTCCACGCGCGGCTTTCTCGCGTGGGCGTTGGAAGCGGGCGTGCGCGTCCTGCTGCCCATCTCGCGTTCTGACGGCCTGCTCGACTGGGCGCCCTACGACGGCCGCGACGAGGACCTCGACTGGCTCGGGATGCCGCAGCCGACCTCCGAGATCCTCTCGCCACTCGCCGTGAACGACGTCGACCTCATCGTCGCGCCCGCCGCCGCCGTCGATCGCACCGGCATGCGGATGGGCTGGGGCCGCGGCTACTTCGACCGCACGCTCGGCTCGATGGGTCAGCGCCCGCCCGTCTACGCGGTCGTCTTCGACGCCGAGCTCGTCGACAAGGTGCCGACAGAACGCCAGGACGAACCGGTCGACGGCGCCGTCACCCCGAGCGCGACGGTCGCCTTTCCCATCGCCTGAACCCGAGATCAAGAGAACGCGAGCATGCCCACCTACTCCTATCGCTGCACCGAATGCGGGAACGCCTTCGACGCCGTGCAGGCCTTCACCGACGACTCGCTCACCGACTGCCCCGCATGCGGCGGTCGGCTGCGCAAGATCTTCGCGGCGGTCGGGGTGACGTTCAACGGCTCCGGCTTCTACCGCACCGACTCGAAGCCCACCCCGAAGAGCGAGTCGGGCTCGGGCGGCGGGTCATCTGCCCCCGCGCCCGCAGCGGCGTCATCGTCATCGTCGAGCACGAGCACGAGCACGAGCGGCTCGAAGGAAGGATGAGCAGACCATGATCCAGGGCTTCAAGGAGTTTATCTCCCGCGGCAACGTCATCGACCTCGCCGTGGCCGTCGTCATCGGCGCCGCGTTCGGGGCCGTCGTCAGCGCGGTCGTCGACGCGGTCATCAACCCGCTCGTCGGCGCGCTCCTCGGCGGGACGGACCTCACCCAGGCGCTCGTCGTGGAGATCCCAACAGTCGCGGGCGGCACGGCCACCCTGTCGTTCGGCGCGATCATCGACGCGCTCATCAAGTTCTTCGCGATCGCGCTCGTCGTCTACCTCGTCTTCGTCCTGCCGATGAACAAGCTGCGGGAGCGCGCAGAGCGTCGCAAGGCGCCCCTCGAGGAGACGCCCGCGGCGCCCACCGAGAAGGAACTGCTCACCGAGATCCGCGACCTGCTCGCGAAGAAGTAGGCGCGCGCTCAGTAGTGGGGCGGCTTCTCGCGCCGCATCCGCTCGTCGTTGTCGCGTGACGCGATCCGCTCCGGCTCGGGTTCCGGGTGCGGGTCGGACCCGGGCGGCGGCGGGGTCGTGACGCGTCGGGGCCGGCGCCGTCGCGGGGGCGACGGCGGCGTGTTCGGCTCGTCGGGGTCGCTCACGCCCGGTCGGCGTCGAGGTCGTCGGCGAGGCTCCAGCCGCGCTGCGGGCCCACCTCGAAGCCCGAGTCGGTCTCCTCGAGCGCGAGACCCTCGAGCGGGATGGGCTCGGTGATGGGCTCGGCGGCGCTGGGAGCAGAGGCGGAGGCACCCTCCGACTCGCCGCGCTCGCTCAGGGAGCCGCCCGGAGTTGGCTCGACATCGACTGCGAGTCCCTGCGCGAGATCCGCAGGATCGACGACCGCAGGCTCGACCGCAGCAGGCTCCTCGACCACAGGCTCGACCGCAGCAGGCTCCTCGACCGCCCGCTCGACGACCGGCGCCCCGAGCAGTTCCGCGATCCGGTCCGCGACGAGCTCCGGGTCCTGGAACAGCTCGAACGCGTGCACCCGCACATACGTCCAGCCGAAGCGCTTCAACAGCTCCGGCCGCAGCCGCAACGACTCGCGCAGCGACGCCGCGAGCAGGTCAGAGTCCGACTCGACGACCGCGCAGCGCTGCCCATACGACGCGACGAGCGGCAGCATGCCCCGGTAGCCGAGCCGCGTCGTCAGCCCGCGCGCGCGCAGCCGGGCCGCGAGGTCGACGATCATCGGGTCTCCGTCACCGTCGCGGTCGACGACCGGGACGGTCGTGGCGATATCCCGCAGCACCGCGGCGAACGCGAGCGAGCCCGCGGCGCTCGTGCGCCCCTCGATGTCCTCCGCGTCGATCGCTGTCACGATCGTCAGCGCGCGGCGCGCGCTCGTGATCGCCGACGCGAACGCGCGGTCGCCCCCCGGCGCACTGAGCGGGCCGAACTCGGTGAGCACCCGGCCGTGCGCCGTGCGCCCGTAGCCGAGCGAAAAGACGACCCGGTCGCGGCTGATGGACACCGCGTGCTCGAGCGCGAGCACCTCGAACGGCTCCTCGCGCTCCTGCGTCAGCCACGCCGCGAGCTCGCCGCGGCGGCCCGACTCCTCGAGCACGCGCGCCATGACCCGCGTCGCGTGGCGGTGACTCGGGGTGACGACCATGAGCGACTCGGCGGGGTGCTCCCGCACGTGCGCGAGCACGAGCTCGACGACGCGCTGCACCTCCGCGTCGGGCGACTCGACGGCGCTCGCCGACTCGTTGAGCAGCCCCCGACCCTCCTCGATGCGCTCCACGGCGAGCGCCTGCACGCCGCGATACGTGCCCGCCCACGGCTGCGCCTGGACCCGACCCGCGTAGAAGCGGCGGTTGACGAGCTCCACGAGCTCCTCGCCGCCCGCACGATAGCTCCGCGTCAGGGTGAAGACGCGCAGCAGACCGGAGAGCACCGACAGTGCGGAGCCCTCGTGCAGGTCGGCGACAGGCTCGCCCGAGTCGGCGCCACGGCGTTCTCGCACGGCCGTCTCGAACGGGGTCGGCACCTGGGTGACGGGATCGCCGAACGCGATCACCTGGCGGCCCCGGCGGATCGCGAGCGCGCTCTCCGCGACGGTGAGCGTGCCCGCGTCGACGAGGATGACGGTGTCGAACGGCATGACCGGCGAGATCTGCGCGATCTCGTACGGCGAGGCGAGCCAGACGGGACTGAGCGCGCGGTCGAGGTGCGGCGCGGCGGTGTGCAGGTCGTGCGAGGTGACGTGCTCGCGCCGCAGCACTCGCTTGAGCGCAGCGGCCTCCTCCGGCCAGTCGACCAGTCCCATCGCCCACTGCTCGGCGAGGCGCCAGGCGAGGGCCGCGGCATTGCCGCGCGCGTGCGCCTCATCGACGAGGCGGAAGTCCTCCTCGAGACGATCGAGGACGGAGGTGTTCGCGCCGAGCAGCGCCCGATCGGACTCGAGCAGTCCCGCGAGCGCCGACTTCCACCAGGCGAGCTCCAACTCGTCGCGCATCGCGGCGACGCCGACCTTGCGCTCCGCAAGGTCCTTCACGAGCGGGTCGAGGCCCACCGCGTGCAGCGCGCCCATGAGCGCCGACCGCTCCTGCAGATTCTCCAGCGCCTCCGACTCGACCGCGAGACCCGCGAGGAGCTCCTGGAGCTTCGCGAGCGGCATGGCCGCGAGACGGCGGTCGCCCTCACGCCCGAGCGGCGCGTCGAGCTCCGCGAGATCCAGCTCGACCGCCTGCAGCGCGACGAGCACCTCGGCGATGCCGACCGGCACGCGCGGCACGGCACCCTCGGCCACGTAGCGGTGCCAGAGCACCCGCTGCTTCTGCACCCGCACGAGCGCCTCGTGGAGATCCGGCACCCGCACGCCGGGACGCAGATACTCCTCGGCGAGCTTGCGCAGCCGTCGGCGATCCGCATTCGACATCTCCGGGTGATCGCGACGCGGCGCGGTCGCGGAGATGAGTTCCGTGATCGAGCGATCGAAGACGCTCGGTTGGAAACGGTCGAGCGTCTCGCGCAGATCCAGCAGCAGTCGGCAGTACACGGCGAGCTCGGCGACCGAGTTGTACGGCCGCATATGGGTGCCCTCGATGAGCCGGTTGCCGCGCTGGATGAGGTCCGGCAGCGACTGCTGGTGGACGCGCACCGCGAAGGCGTGCGCCCGCGTCGCGGCATCCGCCGAGGTGAACTGGGCGCCGAACCACGCCGACTCGCCCGGCGCGTGCTTGAACTCGCCGTAGCGCGCCGCCGTCGACATGACCTGGGCGAACCGCTCCCGCTCGCCCTCCGGCGCGAGCGCCTCGACGGTCGCGCGGGACAGCCTCGCCGTCGTGCGGGCGTGCGGCGCGGAGCCCGCGAGCCGCGAAAGCTCCGAGACGCAGTCGAGGACCGTGACACCGAGCACCGCGTCGGGCCGCGTCAGCGCATCCCGGTAGTCGCGGATGACGGAGCGCAGCCGCACGAGCGCGTCGTCGACCTCCGTGAGCTCCGGCCTCGCCGCCTGCTCGGCCCGGGTGATCCCAAGCACCGCGTCGCGGCGCGCCGTGCGCGGGGATGCGACGAGCCCCGGGAGGCCGAGACCCGTCAGGCGATCACGGATCGACCGGAGCGCCGTGCGGCGCGCGCCGACCACGAGCACCCGCTTGCCGTCCATCGCGAGCGCGCCGATCGCGTTCACGATCGTCTGCGTCGCGCCCGTGCCCGGCAGCGTGCGCACGACGAGCGAGTTGCCCGCCTGGATCTGCGCGAGCACCTGCTCCTGCTCGTCGTCGGCGTCGAGCAGCAAGGAGTCGGTCTGCGGCGAGCGCGCGTCCGACGGCACGGGCTCGACGGGGCGGAACGACTCGCGAATCGTCTGCACCGCCGACTCATTGCCGGCGATCGCGTCGAGCACGGGATGCGCGAGCGTCCTCGCGTCCTCGACCATCGACCCCGCAACCTCGGCGAAGGACGTCAGCACGAGCCGCGGCGCGACGCGGAAGTCCGGCAGGTGCGCGGTGAGCCCGCGGAGTCGGTCGATCACCGCGTTCGGCGTGAAGCCGCCGCCCTCCGCCTGCGCGAGCGCGGGGAACGCCTCGCCGTCGAGCTTGATGCCGAACTGGCCGTGCAGCGCGCCGGCGAACGCCGGGTTCAGCTCGTTGGTGCCCCGCAGCACGAGCTCGTAGTCGTCGCCGATCCGGCGCAGGCCCACGCTGCGCAGCAGCACGGGCGCGCTGAAGCGCTCCGTGAACGGCTCGCCGTCGAGATCCCAGGTGTGCTCCCACTCGGCCACCACGATGCCGAGCCGCACCGAGTCGATGCCGCGCGCCGCCGCGAGCTCCGTCGACTTCGCGAGGATCGCCTCGGCCGCCTGCTGCGCGGTACGCCACGCGAAGTTCTCGCGGATGAGCGACGACAGCCGCGTGCGCTTGCCCGCGATGAACGGCGCGAGACCACCCGGGTGGGTGCTCGTCAGCTCGATCCGGGTGCGGGGCGTGTCCTCGAAATGCAGTAGCGGGCTGCGACCGCCCAGTCGTGCGAGCTCCGCGCGCCAGGCTGCGCGGGCCGGCTCCGCGACGTCGATGAGCTGCAGACCAGACTCTCCGAGCGCGGGCGCGGACACCCCGCCCGGGCTCCCGTCAGGGCCGTCACCGGGTGCGATGATCGGCAGCTGCTCCGCCGTCGCCGTGTTCTCGAGACCCCACACACGGCCACTGTAGGAAGCTCGCGGGGCGAAAGGCCGCCGCACACACGGCATTGCGCCGGATTGCCAGGCCCCGCGTCGCGTTCTGCCGGACAAGTCCACGACGACGAAGGGCGCCACCTTTCGGTGACGCCCTTCGCGACTCGTGCGAGTCGGTGCAACGATCAAGCAAGCTTGACGGTCGCGCCGGCCTCCTCGAGCTGAGCCTTCGCCTTCTCGGCGGTCTCCTTGTTGACGCCCTCGAGCACCTTCGCACCCGCGGTCTCCGCAAGCGCCTTGGCCTCGGACAGGCCGAGGTTCGTGAGCGCACGGACCTCCTTGATGACCTGGATCTTCTTGTCACCCGCGGCCTCGAGAACGACGTCGAACGAGTCCTTCTCCTCCGCCGCAGCCTCGCCGCCGCCGGCACCGCCGGCCGCCGGGGCCGCCGCGACCGCGACCGGAGCCGCAGCGGTGACCTCGAAGACCTCCTCGAACTTCTTCACGAACTCGGAGAGCTCGATGAGGGTGAGCTCCTTGAACGCCTCGATGAGCTCGTCGCTCGTCAGCTTCGCCATTTCTTACTCCTGATTTGGATCGGTTTATGTGGTCTGAATGGTTCGACCGCGCTTACGCGTCGGTCTCCTGCTTCGCCCGCAGCGCGTCGACCGTGCGAACGGCCTGCGCGAGGGGCGCGTTGAAGAGGTAGGCAGCCTTGAACAGCGAAGCCTTGGCGGCACCCGCGAACTTCGCGAGCAGCACCTCCCGGCTTTCGAGGTTCGCGAGCTTCTCCACCTCAGCGGCGCTCAGGGCGGCGCCATCGAAGTAGCCGCCCTTCACGACGAGCAGGGGGTTGGCCTTGGCGAAGTCACGCAGCTTCTTCGCGACGGCGACGGGGTCGCCGTGCACGAACGCGATCGCGGACGGACCGACGAGCTCGTCGTCGAACGACGAGATCCCTGCCCGGTTCGCCGCGATCTTCGTCAGCGTGTTCTTCACCACGGCGTACGACGCGTCCTCACGGATGTCGCTGCGCAGCTGCTTGAGCTGTGCGACCGTGAGACCGCGGTACTCGGTCAGCAGTACGGCGTTCGAGCTGGAGAACTTCTCCGCGAGCTCGGCGACCGTCGCCTCCTTGTCAGCCATGGTGCTCCTGTGTTTGTCGTGGTTTCGGCGCCGAATCCCCAGACCCACGAAAAAAGCTCCGTGCGCAGACGCACGGAGCTCAAGAGAACCTCGTAACACCTGCGCGGGCGCCGCTTTCGCGGACCTTCGTCGCTACGCCCTTGCGGACGCGGCGAACCAGCGGTCTTCGGCAGTGGAAAAGTCTAGCAGACCTAGTTCGCGGCCTCGTACGCGGCGATGATCGCCGCCGGGATGCGCCCGCGGTCGCCGATCTCGTGCCCGTTGGCCCGCGCCCACTCGCGGATCGCGGTTACGTCGTTGGAGCCGTTGGAGTGGCGGCCGGCGCCCCGACGGCGCGCGCCCGGCTTCGGGGACGCGCCGGTGCCGACGCGGCGGCCCGCCGAGATGAAGGGGGCGAGCGCGTCGCGCAGCTTCGCGACGTTGTCCGGGCCGAGGTCGATCTCGTACTGGGTGCCGTTGATCGAGAACGTCGTCGTCGCCGCACCCGCGGTCAGCGGCGTGCCGTCGAAATCATCAATGAGCACCGTCTTAATCGCCATACCCTCATTCTATTTCCATCGACTGTGCATTTCTCGCCCGATATCCGGAAAATGCGCCGCAAAAGTGCACAGTCGTTTACTCGCGAAGCGGGTTAGGAGAACGCGAGGGGGAGGGTGATTCGGAGTACGGTGCGGCCGGGGGCCGATTCCACGGTCACGTCGCCGTCGTGGGCATGCACGATCGCCTCGACGATCGCAAGCCCCAGCCCGGTCGACCCGGTCGCGCGAGAACGCGACGCGTCGCCGCGCACGAAGCGGCCGAACACCTGGCCGACGAGCTCGGGCGGGATGCCGGGCCCGTCGTCCTCGATCTCGACGACGGCCCGCGCCCCCTCCGCTCGCACGCGCGCGACGACACTCGTGCCGGCGGGGGTGTGGACGGCGGCGTTCGCGAGGAGGTTCGCGACGGCCTGGTGCAGTCGCGGCCCGTCGCCCGCGACCGTCACGCTCGTCGGGGCGTCGACGGCCCAGTCGTGGTCGGGGGACGCGACCTGCGCGTCAGCGACGGCGATCGCGACGACCTGCGCGAGCTCGACGGGCTCGCGGGCGAGGTCGCGCGACTCGTCGACGCGGGCGAGCAGCAGCAGGTCCTCCACGAGCCCCGTCATCCGGATCGACTCCGACTCGATCCGGTCGAGGGAGTGCTTGACGTCGGAGCGCAGCCGCGCGCCCGATCGTCGGGTCAGCTCGGCGTATCCGCGGATCGAAGCGAGCGGCGTGCGCAGCTCGTGGGAAGCGTCGGCGACGAAGCGACGCAGCCG
>DATMGN010000024.1:0-21589 GCA_035555435.1 Microbacteriaceae bacterium
CACACCGACGTCGTGCCCGCGGATGCCGCCAACTGGTCGGTCGACCCCTTCGGGGGCGAGGTGCGCGGCGGCATGCTGTGGGGCCGTGGTGCGGTCGACATGAAGGACATGGACGCGATGATCGTCACGGCGGTCGGTGACATCCTCGCCTCGGGCCGGCTGCCGCAGCGCGAGCTCGTCGTCGCGTTCTTCGCCGACGAGGAGAACGGCGGTCCGTTCGGCTCGCACTGGCTCGTCGAGCACCACCCCGAGCTCTTCGCGGGGGCGAGCGAGGCGATCAGCGAGGTCGGCGGCTACTCGATCGACGTCGACGGCCGACGCGCGTACCTGCTGCAGACTGGGGAGAAGGCGCTCGTGTGGGTCCGGCTGGTCGCGCAGGGTCCCGCCGCGCACGGCTCGCGCCTCGTCAATGAGAACGCGATCACCCGGCTCGCGGAGGCGGTCGCGAGGATCGGTCGCACCGTGTGGCCGGTGCGGCTCACGACGACGACGCGGGCGCTGCTGGAGGAGCTCGCCCGGCTGCTGCCCGCGGTCGGCGGCGATCCCGACGACCTGGTGCTCGCGACCGGCTCGGCCGCCGGCTTCCTCCGAGCGTCGCTGCGCTCGACGACGAACCCGACGGTGTTGAGCGGCGGCTACAAGCACAATGTCATCCCGGACCGCGCGGAGGCGCTGCTCGACCTCCGCCCCCTGCCGGGCGAGGAGGAGCTGCTGCTCGACGAGCTCCGAGCGCTGCTGCCGGAGGGGGTTGAGCTCGAAGTGGTGCGCAGCGACGTGGGGCTCGAGGCGCCGTTCACCGGCCGCATCGTCGATGAGATCAAGGCGGTGCTGGAGCGCCACGATCCCGGTGCGCCCGTGCTGCCGTATCTGATGCCCGCGGGGACGGACAACAAGGCGCTCTCGCGCCTCGGGATCGCCGGTTACGGCTTCGCGCCGCTGCGCCTGCCGGCCGACCTCGACTTCCCGGGGCTCTTCCACGGCGTCGACGAGCGCGTCCCGCTCGACGCCCTCGATTTCGGCACCGCGGTGCTCACCGACTTCCTCCTGGGCCCCCGCTAGGCTCGACGACCGTGAGTTTCATCGAGGCCATCATCCTCGGCCTCGTCCAAGGTCTGACCGAGTTCCTGCCGGTGTCCTCGAGCGCGCACGTGCGCATCGTGGGCGAGGCGTTCGGCCACGACCCCGGCGCGACGTTCACCGCGATCATCCAGATCGGCACCGAGGTCGCCGTCATCCTCTACTTCTGGCGGGATATCACCCGGATCATCGGGAAGTGGTTCCGCCACTTCTTCCCGAGCTCCGGGATCCGCCGCGACGACTCGGACGTGCGGCTGGGCTGGCTCATCGTCATCGGCACGCTGCCGATCGGTATCGTCGGCTACCTCGCGCAGAGCGAGATCCGCACCGCCTTCCGCTCGCTGTGGCTCGTCGCGATCGTGCTCATCGTCTTCGGTCTGCTGCTCGGCCTCGCGGACTGGCTCGGACACCGCCGCCGCAACATCCAGAACATGACCTACCCGCATGGCCTGCTCATCGGGCTCGCGCAGGTGCTCGCGCTCGTGCCGGGTGTGAGCCGTTCGGGCGCGACGACGACGATGGCCCTCTCGCTCGGCTACACGCGGCCCGCCGCCGCCCGGTTCGCGTTCCTGCTCGCGATTCCCGCGGTGCTCGGCAGCGGCGTCTACGAGCTCTTCCAGGCGCTCAAAGGCGACGGCGCGACGGACGGGACCGGCACGGCGCTGCCGATCGTGCCGCTCGGTCTCGCGGAGACCGCGCTCGCGACGATCGTGTCGTTCATCGTGGGCTATGCCGTGATCGCGTTCCTCATGCGCTGGCTGCAGACGCGCTCGTTCCTGCCGTTCGTCATCTACCGCGTGCTGCTCGGCGGCACGATCCTGGTGCTGCTCTCGGCGAACGTCCTGCAGCCCTACTGAGCCCCGGAATCCCCGCGCCGCTTGAGGTAGCGCTCGAACTCCTCGGCGATCGCGTCGCCGGTCGCTTCGGGGGCGTCGACGGTGTCGCGCGCCCGCTCGAGCGTCTCGATGTAGGACGCCATCTCGTCGTCGTCGTCCGCGAGCTGGTCGATGCCCGACTCCCACACGGCCGCCTCCTCGACGAGCTCGTCCCGCGGCACCTCGACCGTGACGAACTCGCCGAGCCGGTCGAGCAGTGCGAGCGTCGCCTTGGGGCTCGGGGAGTTGTGGACGTAGTGGGGGACCGACGCCCAGATCGAGACGGTGGGGATGCCCTCGGTGCCGAAGGCGTCGGCGAGCACGCCGATGATGCCGGTCGGCCCCTCGTAGGTCGAGCGCTCGATGCCGAACGCGGTGCGCACCTGCGGGTCCTCGCTCGACGCGAAGGTCGCGATGGGGCGCGTGTGCGGCACGTCGGCGAGCATCGCGCCGAGGAAGACGACGAAATCGATGCCGGAGTCCTGCACGAACTCGAGCACCTCGGCGGCGAACGTCTTCCACATCCGCGACGGCTCGGTGCCGAGCAGCAGGTAGATGCCGTCGCCCGCCTCGGGCTCGGAGGGCGCGTGCATCGTGACGCCCGGCCACGTGATGCCGCGCGAGCCGTCGGCCCGGATCGTCACCATGGGCCGGCTGAACTGGTAGTCGAAGTAGTCCTCGGGGTCGATCTCGGCGACGACCTCGCTCCCGAGATGATCGCGCAATCGCCGCACCGCGCCGCTCGCCGCCTCTCCGGCGTCGTTCCATCCCTCGAACGCGACGATGAGCGCCCTGTTGCGGGAGAACGGCACCGAGACCATGCGACTCCTTCCGGCCGGTGGTCACCAGGATAGGACTACAGTCGTGCGAGATGGCCGAGGAAACCACGATCGGCGTGCTCTGGGACATGGATGGCACGCTCGTCGACACCGAACCGCTCTGGATGGCCGCCGAGACGGAGCTCGTCGCCTCGTTCGGCGGTGTCTGGACGCATGAGAACGCGATGGCGTGCGTCGGCAAGGGCCTCGACGACGCGTCGGCGATCATCCAGGCGGCGGGCGTACGGCTCGGCATCGGCGAGATCACGCGGTGGCTCACCGACCACGTCAAGGCGCACCTGAACCCCGAGACGATGCCGTGGCGCGCGGGGGCGCGGGAGCTGCTGCTCGCGCTGCGCGAGGCGGGCGTCCCGACGGCGCTCGTCACCATGTCACTGTCGGACATGGCGCATCACGTCGCGGACCAGCTCGGTTTCGTCGGCTTCGACGCGATCGTGGCGGGCGACGAGGTCGAGCACGCGAAGCCCCATCCGGACCCGTACCTGCGCGGTGCGGCCGCGATCGGCGTGCCGATCGCCGACTGCGCGGCGTTCGAGGACTCGAACATCGGCTTGAGCTCGGCGATCACCTCCGGCGCCTGCGCGATCGCCGTGCCGTGGATCGTGCCGATCGAGCCGCGACCCGGCTTCATCACGTGGGCGACGCTGGAGGGGCGCACCGTCGAGGACGTGCGCGCCGCCGTTGCCGCGCATCGTGCCGCGGAGGCGATCCGATGACGACGCGGCGCGGCCCGTTCGTCGTGGGGGAGCGCGTGCAGCTCACGAGCACCAAGGGGCGCTTGAACACCGTCACGCTCGTAACCGACGGCGCGTTCCACTCCCACCGCGGCTACGTCTCGTACAACGACATCATCGGGCGGCCCGACGGCAGCGTCGTGACCGCGAGCAACGGCGAGGAGTTCCTCGTGCTGCGCCCGCTGCTGAAGGACTTCGCGCTCTCGATGCCGCGCGGTGCCGCGATCGTCTACCCGAAGGACGCGGCGCAGATCCTCGGTATCGCCGACGTCTTCCCGGGGGCGCGCGTCGTCGAGGCGGGCGTGGGCTCCGGCTCGCTCACCATGTGGCTGCTGCGCGCGATCGGGCCGAGCGGGTCGCTGCTGTCGATCGAGCGCCGCGAGGAGTTCGCCGACATCGCGCGCGCCAACGTGGCGGCCTTCATGGGCGCAGAGCCCGAGCAGTGGGCGTTGCGCCTCGGCGACTTCGCCGACGTGCTCCCGACGGCGGCGGAGCCCGGCAGCATCGATCGCATCGTCCTCGACATGCTCGCGCCCTGGGAGTGCATCGACGCGGCCGCCGACGCGCTCGCGCCGGGCGGCATCCTGTGCTGCTACGTCGCGACCGTCACGCAGCTGTCGCGCACGACGGAGGCGATCCGCGCGACGCGCGTCTTCACGCAGTCCGAGGCGAGCGAGACGCTCGTGCGCACCTGGCACGTCGACGGCCTCGCCGTGCGCCCGGACCACCGGATGAACGCGCACACGGGCTTCCTGCTCAGCGCGCGCCGGCTCGCGCCCGGCGTCGCGCCGCTCGAGCGCAAGCGCCGCGCCTCCAAGGACGACTACGAGGATGCCGATGTCGAAGCCTGGACGCCCGGCGCGCTCGGGCAGCGGGTGACAAGCCCCAAACGTGCGCGCAAGGCGGCCAGGCAGGCGGCCGCCGCGGCCGAGGCGGCGGGCGCACGGCCGGTAGAGTAGGCCGGTGCGCAAGACCCCGGCCATCCTCGCCGCAACGGCCCTCGTCCTGACCCTCGCCGCCTGCGCCGCGCCGTCCGGCCCCGCCGTCGACGGCGGTTCGGCCCTCGACGCCGCGAGCTGCGCGCCGGTCTGGCAGCGCGGCGGCATCGCCGCGGGGGTCACCTCGACGGGCGACTTCGGGACGACGCCGGTCGACCCATCGTTCCCCGTCCCGCTCATCTCCCACGACCGCGACTCGAGCGCCTTCATCCACGTCGGCGACGGCGCGATCGTCGGCCCGAGCGACATCGTCGCGGGCACCATCACGCTCGTGGACGGCGCGACCGGCATGCTCCTCGACCAGACCGCGACGACCGTGTACCTGCCGCTCGCGGGCGCCTCGCCGCTCTTCGACGCGGCCGTGTGCGCCCCCGTCGGCTCCCGCATCGCCGCGGTCGGCACGACCGAGTCGATCCTCGGTGCGGGCGTCGTGACGCAGAACGGGCTCGACCCGCAGCAGACCCTCGTCGCGATCATCGACGTCCAGGACGCGTTCATCAGTCGCGCGCAGGGACCCTCCCTCCCGCCGCTCAACGGCCTGCCGAGCGTCTCGCTCGCGGCGAACGGACAGCCAGGACTCTCCTTCACGAACGCGACCCCGCCGGCGGACCTGCGCATCGAGACGCTCATCCAGGGCAGCGGCACGACCGTCGCCGAGGGCGACACCGTGCTCCTCAACTACACGGGCGTCAACTGGAACACCCGCACGGTCTTCGACACGAGCTGGGAGCGCGGCGCCCCCGCCCAGTTCGCGACGACGGCCGTCGTCGACGGCTTCGGACAGGCCCTCGTGGGGCAGCAGGTCGGCTCGCAGGTGCTCGTCTCGATCCCGCCCGCCTACGGCTACGGCGACAACCCGCCGACCGGCTCCGGCATCGGCGCGACCGACACGATCGTGTTCGTCATCGACATCCTCGGCGTACTGCCCGCCGCCTAGACTCGCTGACGTGGTGGCGCTCCCGAACAACTACGAGCGGCAGTTCAGCCTCGTCCTCGCCCTCGTCGCCACGAGCGGGGGGCTGCGCAAGTCGGAGATCCTCTCGACCGTGCACGGCTACGCGCAGCGCTACCGGGACACCGACGCGAGCGCGCTCGCCTCGCTCGACCGACTGTTCGAGCGCGACAAGCGCGCGCTCAAGGACCTCGGCGTGCCGATCGAGACGATCGACGACCCGAGCGACCCCGGCAACAATCAGCTCGCCCGATACCGCATCCCCAAGACCGCCTACGACCTCCCCGAGGACATCTCGTTCACCCCGGGGGAGCTCGCGCTCCTCGGACTCGCGGCCGAGGTGTGGCGCGAGGGTTCGCTGTCGGACGACTCGCGCCGCGCGCTGACGAAGCTGCGGGGGCTCGGCATCGCCGCGAGCGACCCCGTCGTCGGCTACCTCCCGCTCGTGCGCGCCGCCGAGCCCGCGCTCGACGCGCTGCGCGTCGCGATCCAGGAGCGTCGCATCGTCGAGTTCGACTACCTCAAGCCGAGCGCGGCCGAGCCGACCCGGCGACGCGTCTCGCCGCTCGACCTCCTCCACCACCAGGGACGCTGGCTGCTCGCCGCCGCCGACGCCGAAGGGGTGCGCAAGACATTCCTGGTGCGCCGGATCGTCGGCGACGTGCGCATGACGGCGGCCGCGGCGCTCGCGCCGGCCCCCGACGAGGTCGAGCGCGAGCTGGCAGAACTCGATGCGGTCGCCCTCCGGAACGCCGCGCGCGTCGCCGTCGCCCCCGGCTCCGACGCGGAGCTGCGGCTGCGCAACCGCGCCGGCAGCCGCGAGCTCGACTCGGGGCTCCTCGAGGTACACGATCCCGACCTCGCGCTCCTCGCCGACGAGCTCATCGCCCTCCACCCCGAGGCGACCGTGCTCGAGCCCCCCGTGCTCATCGAGCTCGTCGTCGACCGGCTCGCCCGACTCCAGGCGGCCCATGGCTGAGCCGGCCGACAGCAGCGACAAGCTCGCGTTCTTTCTCGCCTTCGTCCCATACCTGCAGGGGCGCGGGCCCGTCGCCGTCGCCGAGGCGGCCGCCCACTTCGGGTATCCCGAGGCCTTCATCCGCGACTCGGTGCTCAAGATCATGACGATGGGCATCCCGGGGGAGACCGGCATGTACCTCGCGCAGGACCTCTTCGACTTCGACCTCGGCGCGCTCGAGCGTCACGACGAGCTCGTGCTCGTGCAGCACGTCGCGATCGACGACGTGCCGCGCATCTCCGCGCGCGAAGCCGCGGGGCTGCTCGCGGGCCTGCGTCTGCTCGGCGCCGACCCCGCCGTCGCGGGCGTCGCCGACTTCGAGAGCCTGCGCGCGAAGCTCGCGCGCGGCGCTGCCGAGGCACCCGCCGAGCCGGTCGTCGCGTTCTCCGCCGCCGGATCGCCCCACTTCGCCCCCCTGCGCGACGCGATCACCGCGGGCCGGCGGGTCGCATTCGACTATCGGAACGCCGACGGGACGAGCGCGCGGCGCGACGTCGACCCCATCCGACTCGACTCGACCGACGCCGAGTTGTACCTGCGGGGCTGGTGCTACCTGCGCGGCGCGCTGCGGACCTTCCGGCTCGACCGGATCTCCGCGCTCCAGGTCCTCGACGTCGCCGCCGAGCGGGGGAGTGCCGACCTCGAGCTCTCCGAGATCGGCTTCGACCCGGGTCCCGACGACGGGATCGTGACGATCGAATGCGATGCCGCCGGCATGCCGCTCATCTCCGGCTACCGCCCGACCGCTCTCAAGCGCGTCGGCGGATCCACGAGAGTCCGGATGGACGTCGCGATCGGCTCCGACGCGGCGCTGCGGCGCATCGTCGCCGAGGTGCCGGGGGCGGTCGTCGTCGGACCGCCCGCCGCACGCGAGGCGGTCCGCGCGTGGGCGGAGGACTCGCTCGGGCGATACCGGACCGCCGCCGAGTAGAATCACAGCACCGCAGGGGAAGGAAGCGCGAATGGGCATCTTCAGGGAGCCATGGCTGATCATTCTGATCGTCGTGCTCGTTCTCCTGCTGTTCGCAGCGCCCAAGCTGCCGGCATTCGCGAAGAGCCTCGGCCAGTCCATGCGGATCTTCCGCAAGGAGGTCAAGACGATGAAGGACGAGAAGGCCGCGGAGGCGACTCCCGGCAAGACCGACGACGCGGCCCCGGACGACAGGGATCCGGACAGCACCCGGCCGTCCGCCTGAGCGCCGTGGCCGCGAAAGCCGCGCGGCAGGGAGGCGACTCCCAGCGCACCATGCCCCTCGGCGGGCACCTGCGGGAGCTGCGCCGGCGCATCCTCATCTCGTTCCTCGCGATCATCGGAGGGACGGTCTACGGCTGGTGGCTGTCCGACTACGTCTTCATCGCGCTCCAGGCGCCGATCGCGACGGTCGCCGCCGAGTCGGGCCGCGGCGCCGCGCTCAACTTCGACACGATCGCCGGCTCCTTCGACCTCCGCCTGCAGATCGCCCTGACGATCGGCATCGTCGCGTCCTCGCCGCTGTGGCTGTACGAGATCTGGGCCTTCCTCACCCCGGGACTCGTCACGCGCGAGCGGCGCTACGGTATCGCCTTCCTGCTGTCAGCCGTCCCGCTCTTCCTCGCCGGCTGCGCGGTCGGCTGGCTGGTCATGCCGCACATCGTCGAGCTGTTCGTCAGCTTCGCTCCCGCCGACTCCATATCGGCGCTCTCCGCGCGCTACTACTACGACTTCATCCTCAAGCTCATGCTTGCGACCGGGGTCGGATTCGTGCTGCCGGCGATCCTCACCCTGCTCAACTTCGTCGGGGTCGTCAGCGGCCGCGCGATCATCAAGGGCTGGCGGATCGCGATCATCGTCGTCATCACGTTCACCGCGTTCGCGACCCCCGCGACCGACATCATCTCGATGTTCCTCCTCGCAGTGCCGATGCTCGCCCTCTACTTCGCGGCCGCCGGCATCGCGCTCATCAACGATCGACGACGCGCGAAGAAGGAGGCGGCGTTCCTCGCGGAGGAGGGGATCGGGCCGACCGACGACGAGACGGACGACGTCGAGGCCACTAGGGAATCCTCCTGATTCGCGCGGCGACCGCCGCGCCCTAGCCTGACCACATGGACACCATGCGCGCGATCACCGCGGCGGGGACGGTGCTGCTCGCCGGCGCCCTCGTCAGCGGCTGCGCCCCCGCACTGCCGGAGAGCCTCGGGCTCGGAGGCTCCGACGGCGGCGCCGAGCCGAGCGGCACCGTCGGCTCGATCGCCGACGACGCCTTCGACGACGGCGAGAACATCATGACGACGGGCATCTACCTCACGCTTCAGGGCGCCCCGCGGGGCGCGAAAGCGAGGTTCGAGCGACTCCGCGCCAACTGCGTGCGGAACGAGACGAGCCAGGCCTACGACCTGCCGATGGACGACGAGTACGTCATGCAGGCCGTCGGGCTCGGCTACAGCACGTGCGGCGTCGAGACGTCCTGGTCGGACTGGCGGCTCACGGTCACCGCGCCGAACGGGGAGTTCCGGCAGGGGACTTTCGAGATCGTGCAGACGAGCACGCCCGACGGCTTCCAGCACTTCAAGGTGCTCGCGCAGTGCTGGGGGGACGGGACGCTCAAGTGCGCGTCCGACGAGCGGGAGTCCGACCAGGCGGACCACGAGGTCCACCTCCGGGTCAAGCTGGCATGGTGAGCGGGATGGGCAGGAGCGGGAAGGCACTCGCGGCGGGGGCAGCGCTGCTCGCCGGCTCGATGCTCGCGCTGACGGGCTGCGCGGCGCCCGCACCGCTCGGGCTGGGGGGCTCGGACGCAGCGATCGTCGGCGAGGGCTTCGCGGATCCGTTCCTCGACGAGGACGGCGCCGAGCTCGAGCGCGCCGATGCCGACGCGCTCGCCGCCGGCACGGAGTCTGAAGCACCGTCCGGCAACGACGCCGAGCCGACCGCACGGTTCTGGGTGCATCCGATCGACTGGCCCGCGGGCTCGACGCTGACGTTCACCCGGGTCGCCGCGAACTGCATGCGGGACGAAGTCGACGTCACCTGGAAGGTCGGGGAGCCCGACCCCTTCCTCGCCCGCGAGTTCTTCGCGAGCGCGGAATGCGGTCTGGGACGGGTCTTCGTCAAGGCGTGGGCGACGTGGAAGCTCACCGTGACCTATCCGGACGGTACCTCGGAATGGACGCGCTTCGAGATCTGGGAGGACAGCGTCGACTTCAACCGTGGCGTTCTCGCGGTCGGCGCGAAGTGCTGGAAGAAGGACCCCTCGTGGGGGAACACCCTCAAGTGCTTCGGCGACACCATGGACGGCGTCTCCTCGAAGTCGTACTGGGAATTCCACTTCCCGCTCGAGTACCTCGGGACCTGGGAGCCCGCGTAGGCACGAGCGCATAGGCTCGGGGCATGAGCGAGCCGTCCGCCGCCGAGCGGTTCGCCGCCGCGAAGCGCCGGACCCGGACGCCCGTGCTCAACGCGTTCCGTGAACGCATCGGCTTCGACCTCGACCCCTTCCAGATTGCCGCCTGCGAGTCGCTCGAGGCGGGCCGCAGCGTGCTCGTCGCGGCGCCGACCGGCGCGGGCAAGACGATCGTCGCCGAGTTCGCGATCTTCCGCGCGATGCAGGGCACCGATGACAAGGTGTTCTACACGACGCCCATGAAGGCGCTGTCGAACCAGAAGTTCGGCGAGCTCGTCGACACCTACGGCCCGGAGTCGGTCGGGCTCCTCACCGGCGACGTCAACATCAACTCCGGCGCGCGCATCGTCGTCATGACGACCGAGGTGCTGCGCAACATGCTCTACGCCGACTCGGAGCTGCTGCGCGGACTCGCCTGCGTCGTCATGGACGAGGTGCACTACCTCGCCGATCGGGCCCGCGGCGCCGTGTGGGAGGAGGTCATCATCCACCTGCCCGCCGAGGTGCGGATGGTGTCGCTCTCGGCGACCGTGTCCAACGCGGAGGAGTTCGGCGACTGGCTGCTCGCCGTGCGCGGCGAAACCGACGTCATCGTGTCCGAGGACCGACCCGTCCCGCTCGACCAGCACGTGCTCGTGCGCCACCGGCTCATCGATCTCTTCGAAGACCCCGCCGCGGTCGCGGAAGGTCGCGCCGCCCGCGTCAACCCCGAGCTCGTCGAGGCCGCCCGGGGCGGGACGCGCCGCGTCAGCCCGCACGGCCGATACGACCGGGGGAGAGGCGATCGCCGTCGGCCGGGTCCCGGCGTCGGCCGGCTCGACGACCGCGTACCGCGGCCCGAGGTCGTGCGCATCCTCGGCGAGCGCAATCTCCTGCCCGCGATCGTCTTCGTCTTCAGCCGCGCCGGCTGCGAGCAGGCCGTGCAGCAGCTCGTGCGCGACGGGGTGCGTCTCACGAGCGCGCACGAGCGCGAGCAGATCCGCGAGATCGCCGAGGCGCGCTGTCGGAGCCTGCCCGACGAGGATCTCGGCGTCCTCGGCTATTGGGACTGGGTCTCGGCGCTCGAACGCGGTGTCGCGGCACACCACGCGGGCCTCCTCCCGGCGTTCAAGGAGGTCGTCGAGACGCTGTACCAGCGCAAGCTGCTCAAGGTCGTCTACGCGACCGAGACGCTCGCGCTCGGCATCAACATGCCGGCTCGCACCGTTGTGCTGGAGTCACTGGAGAAGTTCAACGGCGAGGCGCGCGTGCCGATCACACCCGGGGAGTACACGCAGCTCACCGGCCGGGCGGGGCGGCGCGGCATCGACGTCGAGGGCCACTCCGTCGTCACCTGGCAGCCCGGCGTCGACCCCGCCGCGGTCGCCTCCCTCGCCTCGCGGCGCACCTACCCGCTCAACTCCTCCTTCCGCCCGACCTACAACATGGCCGCGAACCTCATCGACCAGTTCGGCCGCGAGCGCGCCCGCGAGATCCTCGAGTCCTCGTTCGCGCAGTTCCAGGCCGACCGCGCCGTCGTCGACCTCGCCCGCCGCGTGCGCTCGCAGCAGGAGTCATTGACGGGCTATGCGAGCTCGATGGAATGCCACCTCGGGGACTTCCGGGAGTACTCGGGGATCCGCCGCGAGCTGACCGACCTCGAGCGCAAGAAGGTCGACCAGCACGCCTCGCGTGCCGAACGGGACAAGCGCCAGCGCCGCCTCGACGGGCTGCGGCAGCAGCTGCGGCGCCACCCCTCCCACACCTGCCCGGACCGTGACGCGCACGCGCGCTGGTCGGAGCGCTACTGGCAGCTGAAGAAGGCGACGGATCAGCTGCAGCGCCAGATCGAGGGCCGCACGGGGGCGATCGCACGCGTCTTCGACCGGGTCACGGAGGTGCTCGTCGAGCTCGGATACGCGGTTCCCGTGCCGGAGCGCGCGGACCTCGATCTCACGCCCGCGGGCCGGCGCCTCAAGCGGATCTACGGAGAACGCGATCTGCTCGTCGCCGAATGCCTCCGGCTGCGCCTGTGGGACGGACTCGACCCCGCAGGACTCGCCGCCATGGCGACCGTGCTCGTCTACGAGCCCCGGCGCGAAGGCGGCAACGAGTACGGCATGCGACTACCTGGCGGCCGTGTCCTCGCCGAGGCCATCGACCGCACCACCGACCGCTGGGCCGAGCTCGACGACCTCGAGCGCGCGCATCGTCTCGACGGCAGCGGCCCGCTCAGCATCGCCCTCGTGCCGGCGATGCACCGTTGGGGGAGGGGAGGCAGCCTCGACGCGGTGCTGCGCGACACGGACCTCGCCCCCGGCGACTTCGTGCGCTGGTCGCGCCAGACGATCGACCTGCTCGACCAGGTCGGCAAGGTCGCCGACGGTGCCATCGCGCGCACCGCCCGCCAGGCCGTCGACGCCATCCGTCGGGGGGTGGTCTCGAGTGTCGACTTCTAGGCGACTGCCGTGGTGGGCCGCCATCCTGCTCGCCGCCGCGGGCGGCTGGATCACCGACCTCGCGTACCCCGACCTCGGCTGGTGGCCATTCGTCTTCCCCGGCATCGCGATGGCGCTCATCGCGCTCATCGGCCGCGGATTCTGGATGGGCGCGCTCATCGGCCTCGTCTACGAGAGCGTCTTCTACCTCGTGCACATCCAATGGGCCTCGCAATGGGTCGGGCCCGTCCCCATGATCGGGCTCTCGCTCACGGGAGGGGCCTTCTTCGCGATCGGAGCGGGTCTCATCGCGTTCGCCTACCGCTGGCTGCCGCGCGCCTGGCCGACGCGCTGGCCGGCCGCCGTCCTGCGTCTCGCGGTGCTGCCGATCGGGGTCGCGGGGCTCTGGACGCTGCGCGAGGCGATCTTCAGCGTCTGGCCGTACGGAGGGTTCGCCTGGGGCCGGATCGGACACTCGCAGATCGACTCGCCGCTCGCCGAGCTCTACCCCTGGGTCGGGATCTCCGGCATGACGTTCCTCGTCGTCTGGCTCGTCGCGCTCGTCGTCGAAGCGGTCCGCGCCCGCGGCGTGTCGCTCTGGCTGCGCGCCGCGACGCCGGTCGCGCTCGCCGCGATCCTCGCGTTCTGGCCGGCCTGGCAGCTCACGCCGACCGGCTCGATGCGCGTCGCGCTCGTGCAAGGCAACGGTCCCGCGGGCTACTTCGACGAGCGCAGTCCCGGCGACCTGCTCGCGGCGCAGGTCGAGGCGACCGAGCCGCTGTTCGCCGAGGTCGCGGCAGGGGAGCGGGTCGACCTCGTGCTGTGGCCGGAGGGCGGCAGCGACTGGGACCCGCAGGTCGACGCCTACACGGCCGCCGTCTGGGACTACGTGTCCGAGCGCATGCTCGCCCCGCTGCTCGGGCAGGCGATCTCCGAGCGCGATGGCCGCTACTACAACACGGCGATCCTCTGGCAGGACGGCGCCGCGCTCGACACGTACGACAAGCGCCACCCGGTCGTGTGGGGGGAGTACATCCCCGACCGCGCGTTCTTCGAGCTCATCGTGCCCGAGCTGACGCGGATGATCGGCCGCGAGTACGAGTTCGGGACGACCGACGCGGTCATGGACATCCCGACGCGCGAAGGCATCGTCCGGGCGGCGATCAACATCTGCTACGACATCGTCGACGACGCGCTGCTGCGCGAGTCGATCCTCGACGGCGGCCGCATCATCCTCGCGACCTCGAACAACGCCGACTTCGGGCGCACCGACGAGAGCGCGCAGCAGCTCGGCTTCGCGCGCATCCGCGCAGCCGAACTCGGCCGCAGCCTCGCGAACGTTTCGACGGTCGGCATCACCGCGGTGATCGGTGCCGACGGCAAGGTCATCGAGTCGCTGCCGTGGTACGAGCCCGGCACCATCGTCGCCGACCTGCCGCTCTACGACGACATCACACCCGCCGCCGCGCACGGTCGCACGATCGAGATCGTGGCCGCCGGGCTCGGGGGAGCGCTGCTGCTCGCGGCCGGCCTCGTCGTGCTGATCCGGCGCCCGCCGCGGGTCGCGTAGCCCGGAGGGGCGTGTCGCGACCTACGCCGTCTTGCGACCCTGCCCGCGCGCGGCGCGCATGATCTCGAGACGCTCGGCGAGGAGCTCCTCGAGCTCCGGGATCGAGCGGCGCTCGAGGAGCATGTCCCAGTGCGTGCGCTGCGCGCGCTCCTCGGCCTGCTCGTCCTCGACGAGGTTGCCGGCCGCGTCCAGCAGGACGCCCGACTGGTTGGTGCGCGGGTTCTCCCAGCGCGGCGGGATCTCGGCGTCGACGGCGAACACGACGTCGAACGTCGTGCCGTCCTCGGACCGGTAGCTCGCGGTGATGCGGTCGACGAAGTCGACGCCCTCTTCGGACTGGAAGCTCTGCGCGCCGAGGCGCATGCCTCGAAGGCTGCGATCTGCCATTCTGTGGCCTCTTCTCCCTTGGGGGGACTCGGGATGAGCCGGGTTGTGCCCGGAAGCTAGAGGGTATCGCCGTTAGCTGTGCGTACGGCGAGATCGGCGCGATCGGTCACGACGCCGTCGACGCCGAGCTCGAACAGCTCGCGCATGCGCCTCGGATCGTTGATCGTCCACACGTGCACCTCGACGCCCGCCGCGTGGAACCCGCGGATCGCGCGCGCCGTGACCGTCGACATTCCGAGCGCGTGCTCGGGGATCTGCACCGCGTCGACGCCGCGCAGTCCGCGGCGCACCGCGGGGGAGAGGCCGACCTTGCCGGCGATGAGCGCAGCGAGGAACGAGCCGGCGGATGCCGACGTCGCGACCCCCGGCAGGAGCGCGATGGTCGCGCTCCGTCTGGCACCGGAGAACGACGTGATGAGCACCCGATCGAGCGCGCCCGTCCGCAGGACCGCCCGGGCGGTCGGCTCGACGGCGCGCGGGTCCTTCACGTCGATGTTGAACCTCGTCTCGGGAAAGCCGTCGAGGACATCCGCGAGCGGCACGACGCCCTGACCGTGACCGAGGTCGATCGCGGCGAGCTCGCGCGCGCTCAGCGCACCGAGCCGGTCCTCGCGTCCCGCGACGCGGGACAGGTCGGCGTCGTGCGCGACGACGGCGACCCCGTCCGAGCTCGCGTGCACGTCGGTCTCGATGTGCAGCGCGCCCGCCTCGATCGCCCGGACGAACGCGAGCGGCGTGTTCTCCGGCGCATCGATCGCGAGCCCGCGGTGCGCGAGCACGCGCGGCCTCGGCGGATCGAAGTAGCGCGTCACTTGGGGGGAGCGGTGAAGCCGCGGCCGATCGTCTTGAGCGCGTCCGTCAGCTCGCTCGGGATGACCCACAGCTTGTTCGAGTCGCCCTCGGCGAGCTTCGGGAGCGTCTGCAGGTACTGATAGGCGAGGAGCTTCTCGTCGGGGTCGCCAGCGTGGATCGCGCCGAAGACGGTCTCGATCGCCTCCGCCTCGCCCTTGGCGCGCAGCACGGCGGCCTGGGCATCGCCCTCCGCCTCGAGGATCGCGGCCTGCCGCTTGCCCTCGGCCTGGAGGATCGCCGACTGCTTCGTGCCCTCGGCCGTCAGAATCGCGGCCCGGCGATCGCGTTCTGCCCGCATCTGCTGCTCCATGGAGGACTGGATCGAGGCGGGCGGGTCGATCGCCTTGAGCTCGACGCGCCCGACCCGGATGCCCCACTTGCCGGTCGCCTCGTCGAGCACGATCCGCAGCTGCGAGTTGATCGAGTCGCGGCTCGTGAGCACCTCCTCGAGGTCGAGCCCGCCGACGACGTTGCGCAGCGTCGTCGTCGTGAGCTGCTCGACCGCGGCGAGATAGTTCGCGATCTCGTACGTCGCGGCGCGCGCGTCCGTCACCTGGAAGTAGATGACGGTGTCGATCGAGACGACGAGATTGTCCTCGGTGATGACGGGCTGCGGTGCGAACGTGACGACCTGCTCGCGCATGTCCACGAGCGGCCGCAGCCGGTCGATGAACGGCACGAGCATGTTGAGGCCGGGCGCGAGCGTCTTCTGGTAGCGCCCGAGGCGCTCGACGATGCCCGCGTAGGCCTGCGGGATGATCCGGATCGCCTTGAAGATCGTCGTGATGACGAAGATCGCGAGGACGATGAGCAGCGCGATGATGAAGAGCTGACCGATGACATCCCCGAGCGGCTTGCTGAAGTCGAACATCAGGATTTCCCTTCCTCGTTGCGGGTCGCCGGCGCGATGATGACGGTCGCGCCTCGGACCTCGAGCACGACGACCGGATCACCGATGGTCGCCGCCGCGCCCGGCGCGAGCCGCGCGGTCCACGTCTCGCCGTTCTCGAGCTTGACCTCGCCGACCTCGTCGACGAACGCGGTCGTGACGCGGCCGCGCTGCTGCGCGATCGCGTCGATGTTGTGCCGGGTGGTGTCCTGATGCTTGCGCAGCGCCCGCAGCAGGAGTGGTCGGATGGTGAACAGCAGCAGACCGGAGATGACGGCGGCGAGCGCGATCTGGAGCCACCATGGTCCGCCCGCGAGCGTCGTGCCGAGGCCGCCGACGAGCGTCCCGGTCGCGATCATCGCGAAGGTGAACTCGAGCGTGATGAGCTCGATGATGACGCAGACGATCGCGATGCAGAGCCAGACGAGCCACGTCCACTGGGTCAGGTCCACGACGGCACCCCTTCCTGCTTCGAGCCTATCCGCGCGCTGGGCTAGGGTCGACGTCGTGACCGAAGCTCTCGCTCCTGGATCCCTCACCGGTCGACGCGCCCTCGTCACGGGCTCCTCCCGCGGCATCGGCGCCGACACGGCGAAGCTGCTCGCCGCCGCGGGCGCCGAGGTGTACGTCAACTACCGCAGCAAGGCCCCGCGCGCGCAGAAGCTCGTCGACGAGATCCTCGCCGGCGGGGGAGCGGCCCACGCGGTCGGGGCCGATCTGACGGACGCCGAATCGGTCGCCGCGTTCGCCGCGACGGTCGCCGAGGGCGGGCCGCTCGACATCCTCGTGCTCAATGCCTCCGGCGGCATGGAGGCCGGCATGGGGGAGGACTACGCGATGCGGCTCAACCGCGATGCGCAGGTCGCGTTCCTCTCGGCGATGCGACCGCTGCTGCGCCATGGCAGCCGCGTCGTGTTCGTCACGAGCCATCAGGCCCACTTCATCCGCACGACGCCGACCATGCCGGAGTACGAGCCGGTCGCGCGCTCGAAGCGGGCAGGGGAGGACGCGCTGCGCGCGCTCATCCCGGAGCTCGAGGCCGACGGCATCGGCTTCGTCGTCGTGTCCGGCGACATGATCGAGGGCACGATCACGGCGACGCTCCTCGAGCGCGCGAACCCGGGCGCGATCGCCTCGCGCCGCGAGTCGGCGGGCCGGCTCTACAACGTGGGCGAGTTCGCCCGCGAGGTCGCCCTCGCCGCCATCCAGCCGGTCCCGCGCGACCACACCTGGTACGTCGGCGACACGAGCGACTTCGCGAGCTGAGCCGGGGCGCGGTGGGCGACGGGAGCACGCGGCATGCGAGCCGCATCCTGCTCTACGAGCCGGACGGTCGCGTTCTGCTGTTCCTCGAGGAGTTCCCGGACCTGCCGGGCCGGGCGAAATGGATCACGCCGGGCGGCGGCGCGGAGCCGGGCGAGTCGCCCCACGAGACAGCGGTGCGCGAGCTCTTCGAGGAGACGGGCCTGCTCGTCCCGAATCTCGGCCCGATCGTCCATTCTTATGGATTTCCTGTAAACCGTGCGGGCGCACGGCATTCGTTCTCGCACTGGGACTTCTTCGTGCACCGTGTCGACGCGCCGTTCGAGCCGTCGCACGAGTTCTGGACCGCCGAGGAGCACGACACGGTCAAGGCGATCGACTGGTGGTCGGCGGACATGTTGCGCGACGCCGCGCAGGGCTACGCGCCGTTCGACCTCACGGAGCTCATCGAACGGTTCCGCCCGGAGTGAGAACGCGCTCGGCCCGTGCGGCAGACCGCAGGAGATCCGGCGACTGTAGGAGATTGCGGGGCTGAACTCTACTTGATCCGCCGAATGTCCTTCATCGGAATAGCTGATAATCATCATTATGTCAGATTGCTGATTCAGAGCCTGCTGAGCCCATCCCCGATCATCACGATCCCGATGAGCCCGCCGACGACGAGCGAGAGCACGCGGCCGTGCTGCGTGATGAAGCGCTTCACCGACATGAGCCAGCGACGCGCGCGCATCGGATTGGCGAGCGTGAAGATGACGGGCACCGCGACCGTCGAGACCGACACGAGCGTGTAGATGCCGACCGCGATGAGTGCGGTGCCGAGGTCGAAGTCGGCCTTCGCGATCGCGACACCGGCCCCCGCGGACAGCAGCAGCGCCTTCGGCCGCAGGCTCATGAGGAGACCGACACCGAGCGCGCTCCACATCGGTGTGCGATCCAGCGCACGAGTCCAGCGCCCAGATCGGCCAGTCGGCGCCGGGCGGCGGAAGAACGCGATGAGTCCGTACGCGATGAGGGCCGCGCCGAGCAGGATCTCCCCTGCGACGATCAGGCCGCTTCGCGGGGAGCCGGCGGATTGCGGGATCGCGCCGATGCCGAGACTGAGCCCGAAGGTCACCGCGAACACGCCGACCGTGAGCCCGATGAGGTAGGCGAGCCCGTTGCCGCGTCCCCGCCGCGAGAGCAGGATGACCGTCACGACGGCAAGCGGCACGGTGCTGAGCGCCGTCGCGGCCGCGAGTGGCAGCAGGAGACCGATCGTGCCGATCAAGCCCATTCGGGACGCGCCGCTACGAGGCCACGAGCGGACGTGCCGGATCCGCCGTCCAGGCGTTCTTCGAGCCGTCGTAGACGGCGACGTCGCTGCGGCCGAGCTCCTGCAGCGCGAACGTCACCGCGGTCGCCGCGATGCCGCCGCCGCAGTAGGCGACGGGCCGCACGCCGGGCTCGAGCGCCCCGACCGCCTGGAAGATCTCGCGCAGCTCCCCGACCGGCCGCAATGTCCCGTCCTCGCGGTAGAGCGACGCGGCCGGGACATTGACGGCACCCGGGATGTGCCCGCGCTCGTAGAGCTTCGCGTCGAGCGCCTCGATCAAGAGCACCGAGTCGTCATCCGTCGCCTCGAGTACCTGCTGCGTCGAGACGACGCGCTCGGGTCGGCGGCGCGCGGTGAACGAGCCCGCGGCGGGAGTGGGCCCCTCCCCTGGCGCGACAGGCAACCCGGCGGACTTCCAAGCCGCGAGCCCGCCGTCGAGCACGCGCACGTCATCGTGCCCCTCGAGCTGGAACTGCCACCACAGGCGCGTGGCCCAGATGCCGTTCACGGAGTCGTAGACGACGACGGTGTCCGCATCGTTGACGCCGAGCTCGGCAACCGCGGCGGCGAAATCCTCGGACGCCGCAGCGGCGAACGGCGCCTCTCCCCCGTGCTCGGTGAATCCCGGAGCCGTGAGATCGGCGAAGACGGCGCCCGGGATGTGCTCGGTCGCGAATGCGGCCGTGCCCGGCTCGATGAGCGGCTGCCCTTCGGGGAAGCTGAGGAAGACGGTCGCGTCGATGATGCGGAGCCCGGGCTCCCCGAGCCGCGCAGCGAGGTCGCCGGCGGCGATGCGGTTCGCGGACATGACTGGAGCGTAGCAAGACGGGGTGTCCAGACTCATGCGGGAGAATGTTTCCCCGTGTCCTCAGACGACCCCTATCCGCCGAGCGGACTCGACCCCGCCGAGCTCGCCGCGACACTTCGAGTGCTCGAGCAGCTCGCCGAGATCGACCACGATCACCCCGACTTCGTCGCCGTGCGGCGCGCCACCGCCCACATGTTCAAGCAGGTCAAGGTCGCACGCCGGCTCGCGACCCGGGCCCGGATCCAGGAGCACGACCGCGCGGTCGTCGCCGCGACCGCGACCGGCGCCCCGGACCGCATCGACGACGAGACCCGCGGCATCCCGCTCGCGGTCTCCACGAGACAGCCGACCGCCGGCGTGCTGCTCAAGGCGCGCGCCTGCTACATCTGCAAGCAGGACTACACCCTCGTCGACGCGTTCTATCACCAGCTGTGCCCGACCTGCGCGGCGATGAGCCATGCGAAGCGCGACGCGCGCACGGACCTGCGCGGCAAGCGCGCGCTGCTGACCGGCGGCCGGGCGAAGATCGGCATGTACATCGCGCTTCGGCTGCTGCGCGACGGGGCCCACACGACGATCACGACCCGGTTCCCCCGTGACGCGGTGCGCCGCTTCACGAGCCTGCCTGACTCTGCGCAGTGGATCGACCGACTGCGGGTCGTCGGCATCGACCTGCGCGATCCCGCGCAGGTCATCGCACTCGCCGAGGACGTCGCGTCGCAGGGGCCGCTCGACATCCTCATCAACAACGCGGCCCAGACCGTGCGCCGCTCCCCCGGCGCCTACCAGCCGCTCGTCGACGCCGAGCTCGCCCCACTCCCCGACGGCCCGCTGCCCGAGCTGCAGACCTTCGGGCACACGAACGACCCGCACCCCCAGGCGCTCGCGCGCTCGGTCGAGGCGCACCCGATCCTCGCGAGCGCGGCGGCGAAGGCCGAGGAGCTGACGCAGCAGGCGCTCGCGGCCGGCTCCTCGTCGCTCGAGCGGCTCGCGGCGGGGACGGCGATCGACGCCGGGGGTCTCCTCCCCGACCTCGCCGACATCAATTCCTGGACGCAGAGCGTCGACGCCGTCGATCCGCTCGAGATGCTCGAGGTCCAGCTCGCGAACGAGACGGCGCCGTTCATCCTCATCTCGAAGCTGCGCGCGAGCCTCGCCGCGGCGAGGGCTCGCCGCACGTACATCGTCAACGTGAGCGCGATGGAGGGCGTCTTCGGCCGCGGCTACAAGGGTCCCGGCCACCCCCACACCAATATGGCGAAGGCCGCGGTCAATATGCTGACGCGCACGAGCGCGCGTGAGCTCTTCGAGACCGACGGCATCCTCATGACGAGCGTCGACACGGGCTGGATCACCGACGAGCGCCCGCACCCGACGAAGGTGCGGCTCGCCGAGGAGGGCTTCCACGCGCCGCTCGATCTCGTCGACGGCGCGTCGAGGGTCTACGACCCGATCGTGCGGGGCGAGGCCGGCGAGGACCTCTTCGGGGTCTTCCTCAAGGACTACGCCCCCGGCTCCTGGTGAGCCTCGGGTGCCGGGCAGCGCATCAGCGTGCGACCGCCTGGCCCGCTGCGGTCGAAGACATGCAGCGCCATCGATGCGCCGCACAGCGGGCAGCGCTGCTCCTCGAGGGTCGGCTGGGGCTTCTCCTCCCCCTCGATGCCGATCTGCGCGGAGCCCTCGAAGAAGAAGAAGAACCGGTTCCAGGCTGCCCAGAAGCCCGGGACGCCGTCCCACGGGGTTCTCGTCGACGGCATCCATACTTTGCGCACGAACTAAGTGTATCCGATACCCTTTGATTCGTGCGCGAACAAACCGTCGATCCGCTCGAGCTCGATCGCCAGGTCTGCTTCGCGCTCGCCGTGGCGAGCCGCGAAGTGATCGGCTTCTACCGACCGGTGCTCGAGCCGCTCGGCCTCACGCATCCCCAGTACCTCGTCATGCTCGCCCTTTGGGAGGACGCGCCGACGCGGTTCGGCACACTCGCGGCGCGGCTGAGCCTCGACCTCGCGACGCTCTCCCCGCTCGTGCGCCGCCTGGAGGCGGCGGGACTCGTCGAGCGTCGCCGGGGGGCGGACGACGCGCGCGTCGTCGAGCTCGAGCCGACCGAGGCGGGCCGCGCGCTGCGTGAACGAGCGATCGGGGTGCCCGTGCGCATCATCGACCGCCTCGGCATCCCCATCGAGCGACTCGAGGCGCTGCGCAGCGAGCTCAC
>DATMGN010000025.1:0-65056 GCA_035555435.1 Microbacteriaceae bacterium
CCGACCTCCGCGCCGAAGCCTTCCTGCGTGTCCTCGACCGGGACGACCGTGTCGGCGGCCGACGGCATGGGGGCACCCGTCATGATCCGCACCGCCTCGCCGGCCGCGAGCGGCGGGTCCTGCGACGAGCCCGCGGGGACCTCGCCCGTCACCGCGAGCCGTACCGGCGCGGCTGCCGAGGCGCCGCGCACGTCGGCCGCCCGCACCGCGAAGCCGTCCATCGCCGAGTTGTCGAAGACGGGGATCGGGACGGCGGCGCGCAGCGGCGCCGCGAGCGTGCGTCCGAGCGCCTCCTCGAGCCCGACGTCCTCGGTCGGCCGCACGCGCACCGCGGCGAGGACGACGGCCTGCTGCTCCTCGACCGACCTCATGCGGGGACGCCGGCCGCGGGGTGCAGCGCGACCTCGCGCTGCCGCGCGCCGAGCCCGTCGATGAGCAGGACGCGGCCGAGCAGCGGGCTGCCGGCGCCCGTCACGAGCTTGATCGCCTCCGTCGCCATGAGCGCGCCGACCTGCACCGTGAGCGCACCGAGGACGCCGACCGCCGAGCACGTCGGCGGCTCGCCCGTCGTCGCCGGGTCGAAGAGGTCGCGGAGCACGATCGGCTCGACGCCCTCGGGCGGCGCGCTCCAGAAGACGGTGAGCTGCGCGTTCCACTCCTGCACCGTGCCCCACACGAGCGGGATGCCGAGCGCCTCGCACGCGTCCGCGACGGCCGACCTGGTCGCCATCGTGTCCGAGCCGTCGAGGACGACGTCGCAGCCGCGCAGCAGCGACACGGCGTTGCCTCCGTCGAGGCGCACCCGGTGCGGGACGACGACCGTCTCGGGCGAGACCGCGAGGATCGACTCCGTCGCGGAGTCGAGCTTGGCCCGTCCCACGTCGCCGACGCCGTGGATGATCTGGCGGTGCAGGTTGCTGACGTCGACCTCGTCGTCGTCGATGAGCACGATCGTGCCGATGCCGGCCGCGGCGAGGCTGAGCAGTGCGCTCGAGCCGAGCCCGCCGGCGCCGACGACCCCGACCCGCGCGGCGGCGAGGCGGCGCTGACCGACCGGGCCGAAGCCCGCGAGCGCGGCGTGGCGGGCCGTGCGCGCGAGCTCCGCATCGCTCAGCGCCGCGACCGGTTCGACGATCGGCGGCAGTCCCATGTCGGCAGTCTAGCTTCGGCCAGTCGCCGCAAGTGCGGGCGAAATCGGTGGTCTGCGCCGCAAATGCGTGACAGACTGCGGGACGTGCACCGCTACCGCATCACGGAGGCCGCGCAACTGCTCGGGGTCAGCGACGACACCGTGCGGCGTCGCGTCGAAGCCGGCGAGCTGCCCACCACTGGCGCGACGCCCGCCGAGATCCCCGGTGCCGCGCTCGCCGAGTGGGCGCGGGAGCGCGCCGACGCCGCGGCCGACCCCACGGACCGCCTCAGCAGCGCGCGCAACCGCTTCGTCGGCCTCGTCACCCGCGTCGTCGTCGACGGGGTGATGGCCCAAGTGGACATCCAGGCCGGCCCGCACCGCGTCGTGTCGCTCATGTCCGCCGAAGCCGTCCGCGAGCTCGGGCTCGAGCCCGGCTCGCTCGCCGTCGCGGTCGTCAAGGCGACGAACGTCATCGTCGAGACCCCCAGGAGCTGATCGTGTCCATCCAGCGTCCCCGCCGCGCGCTCGCCGCGCTAGCCGCCATGGGACTCGCCGCCGCGCTCGCGGCCTGCGCGTCCCCCGCCCCCGCGCCCTCCCCGACCGAGACGGCCGCGCCCGAGGTGCCCGCGATCAGCGGCGAGCTCGCGATCTCCGCGGCGGCGTCGCTGACGAAGGCCTTCGACGAGATCGCGGCCGCGTTCGAGGCCGAGCACCCCGACGTCGACGTGCTCGCGATCGAGTACGACGGCTCGAGCACGCTCGCGACGCAGATCATCGAGGGCAAGCCGGTCGACGTCTTCGCCTCGGCGGACGAGGGGAACCTGCAGAAGGTCGTCGACGCGGGCCTGCTGACGGGCGGCGGCACGCGCTTCGCGACGAACACGCTCGTCGTCGTCGTGCCGAAGGGCAACCCGGCCGGTGTGACGTCGATCGCCGACCTCGCCGACCCCGCGATCCGCGTCGTCATCTGCGACGCGGAGGTGCCGTGCGGCAAGGCCTCCGCGAAGCTCTTCGAGTTGAACGGCCTGACCGTGACCCCCGTGAGCCTCGAGCAGAACGTCAGCGCGGTGCTCACCAAGGTCGGCGCCGGCGAGGCGGACGCGGGCCTCGTCTATGCGACCGACGTCGCGCGGAATGCCGACGTCGAGTCGTTCGTGCCCGACCATGCGGACGAGGTCGTCAACAGGTACCCGATCGCCGCGCTCGACGCGGCGCCGAACCCGGCCGCCGCGGCCGCGTTCGTCGCGTTCGTCACCGGCCCGACCGGGCAGTCGATCCTCGCGGAGCTCGGCTTCGGGACACCCGGGTCCTGACGACGATGAGCGCGGTCGTCGCCGGCGCCCGGCCCCGCTCGGGGCCCGGGGTGGGGGGCGTCCCGGCATGGCTCGTCGTCCCCGCGTTCGTCGGGATCGCGTTCCTCCTCCTGCCGCTCACCGCGCTCGTCGGTCGCGCGGACTGGTCGACGCTGTGGACCGACATCGTCTCGCCCGCGACCCTTGAAGCGCTCTGGCTGTCGATCTGGACGGGGCTGACCGCGACGGCGATCTGCGCGGCGCTCGGCATCCCGCTCGCCGTCTGCATCGCGCGCGCCCGGCCCGGGGTCGCGTCGCTGCTGCGGGCGCTCACCACGATCCCGCTCATCCTGCCGCCCATGGTCGGCGGCGTCGCGCTCCTCTACCTCGCGGGGCGCAACGGCTGGCTCGGCCAGTGGCTCGCCGGCGCCGGCATCCAGCTGCCGTTCACGAGCGCGGCGGTCGTCGTCGCGCAGGTGTTCGTCGCGTTCCCGTTCCTCGTCCTCGCGGTCGAGGGCGCGGTGCGCGGACTCGACCCCGAGCTGCCGCTCGTCGCCGCCGACCTCGGCGCGACCCCCTTCCAGACGTTCCTCCGGGTCACCGTGCCGCTCGCGGGCCCCGGCGTCACGGCGGGTCTCACGCTGTGCTTCGCGCGGGCCGTCGGCGAGTTCGGCGCGACGGCGCTGTTCGCCGGCAACTCCCCCGGCACCACCCGCACGATGCCGCTCGCGATCTACACGGCGTTCAACGGAGCCGGGGTCTCGCAGGGCACCGCCGTCGCCCTCGCGCTCGTCCTGCTCGTCGTCGCGATCGCCGTCCTGCTGCTGGCCCGCGCCTGGCGTTCTCCCGCCTGAATCGCCCGGGCTTCCGCCTGCTCGCACCCGCTGCCCGCCCGCTTCGGGCTGAGAGATCGCTCCCGGGCTGAGCCTTCGGCCCCGATTCCTCAGCCCGCACGCGAAAACTC
The DNA here is from genome assembly GCA_035555435.1 of Microbacteriaceae bacterium. Lineage (GTDB taxonomy): Bacteria > Actinomycetota > Actinomycetes > Actinomycetales > Microbacteriaceae > 73-13. The sequence goes on from DATMGN010000025.1 coordinate 3,389, forward strand.
AGCCCATGTAGCCATCGAAGCGGTGGGTGCCGCGGGGGCGCAGGTGGGGCATGCTGGTCGCGTGAGCGCGATCGACGACGTGTTCGACCTCGACGCGCTGCTGACGCCCGAGGAGCTGCGGTGGCGGGACCGGGCGCGGGTGCTCGCCGACGAGTGGATCCTCCCGGTCATCGACGCGGACTTCGAGGCCGCGCGCTTCCGGCGGGAGCTCGTGCCCGAGCTCGGGGCCGCCGGCTTCCTCGGCATGCACATCGAGGGCCACGGCTGCTCGGGGGCCGGCGCCGTCGCCTACGGCCTCGTCTGCCACGAGCTCGAGCGGGCAGACAGCGCCTGGCGCACCTTCGTGTCGGTCCAGGGCTCGCTCGCCATGACCGCGATCGCGAAGCACGGGTCCGAGTCGCAACGAGCCGAGTGGCTGCCGCGGATGGCCGCCGGTGAGCTGATCGGCTGCTTCGCGCTCACGGAGCCGCAGGGCGGCAGCGACCCCGCCGCGATGACGACGACGGCGCGGCTCGACGGCGAGGAGTGGGTCATCGACGGCGCGAAGCGCTGGATCGGCCTCGCCTCCGAGGCCGACGTCGCGATCGTCTGGGCCAGGGCCTTCGGCGGCGACGCCGACGGCGAGGTGCGCGGCTTCATCGTCCCGACCTCGACCCCGGGCTTCGTCGCGACGCCGATCGCGGGCAAGCTCTCGATGCGCGCGAGCGTCCAGTGCGACATCGCGTTCTCCCGGGTGCGTGTGCCGGAGAACGCGATCCTCCCGCACGCCCGCGGCCTCTCCGGCCCGTTCGCCTGCCTGACCGAGGCGCGGTACGGCATCGTCTGGGGGGCGCTCGGCGCGGCACGGGCATGCCTCGATGCCGCGGTCGCCCGGGCGCGCACCCGAGAGGTCTTCGGCCGCCCGATCGGGGCGACGCAGCTCGTCCAGGCGAAGCTCGCCGACGCGCTCGTCGAGTACGAGAAGGGCATGCTGCTCGCCCTGCACCTCGGCCGCCTCGCGGAGCGCGGGGCGCTGACGCCCGCGCAGGTGAGCGTCGGGAAGCTCAACTCCGTGCGCGAGGCGATCGCGATCGCGTCGGCGGCGCGCGCGATCCTCGGCGGCGACGGGGTGACGGACGAGTTCCCCGTCATGCGCCACCTCGCGAACCTCGAGTCGGTGCGCACGTATGAGGGCACCGACGAGGTGCATCAGCTCATCATCGGCCGCGCGCTCACCGGGCTCACCGCGTTCTGATCCGGCTCGGCGCTTCATCCGGCGCAAACGCAGCCCCCCGCCCCCCGGATCCTGCGTTTGCGCCGGATGAGCGGCCGCCGTCGGGGGACGCGGTCAGTCGAGGGCGAGGAGCGCGCTCGCCGCGATCGCGAGCACGAGGCCGACATACTGGATCGGGGCGATGCGCTCCTTGAGGACGAGCCGCGCGAGCACGATCGTGCCGATCGGGTAGAGCGCGGTGAGCACCGCCATGATCGACAGCTCGCCGATGCGCACGCCCCAGAGGACGCCGCCGTTCGCGATCGCGTCGACGACGCCGCAGGCGACGGCGAGCCAGATGCCGATGCGCAGGCCCGCGCTTCGACTCGCCCGCGGCGCGCTCGGGGCGCCGTCGGCGGCCGGCTCCGGCGTCCCCGCCAATGGGTCGGGCGCGGCGGCGACGCGGACGCGCGAACGCCGTGCTCCCGCGACGACCGCGATGACGGCGGCGATCGTGAGCATGATCGCGGCGTTTGTGGTGCGGTTCGCGATCATGGGCAGCACGCCGGAGTCGTCGGGCGCGAGATCGAGCACGATGAGGAACGCGCCGATCGCCATCCCGGAGCCGACCGCCATGAGGAGCCCGCGCGTGCTCGGGCGCACCGCCCCCTTCTCGGGCACGAATCCGACGAACACGATCGCGAGGAGGCCGACGCCGAGCCCCACCCAGCCGAGCGTGCCGATCGCCTCCCCGTAGCCGACCGCGACGATGAGCGGCACGACGGCCGAGACGAGCGCGGTCAGCGGCGACAGAATGCTCATGGGGCCGATCGCGAGGCACGCGTAGAGGAGCGCGATCGCGACCGCGCCGCACACGCCCGACAGGGCTCCGAACGCGATCGCCTCCCAGCTCCAGCGCCCGGGCACCGCGAGGCCGATGAGGATGAAGACGGCGATGCCGACGGCGGCGGCGAGCCCGGTGGCGAGGATCGAGCCGAGACGCTTCGCGGCGAGCCCCCCGAGGAAGTCGGCCGCCCCGAAGACCATCGCGCTGCCGAAGCCGACGACGACGGTGAGCACCGGACGAGCTTAGTGGTGTGCGAGCCTCAGGCGCCTGGCAGCGCGGTGTGCTCGCCCGCGGGCCGCGAGTGCCGCGGGATGCAGGCGGCGACGCCCGCGGACAGCAGTGCGACGCAGAGGCCGATCACGTAGGTGAGCTGGAACGCCCCCTCGGTCGGCACCTCCGTGGCGAGATACGGCGCGGTAATCGTCGCGAGCAGCGTGCCGATGAGCGCCGCTGCGAGCGTCGTGCCGATCGAGCGCATGAGGCTGTTGAGCCCGTTCGCGGCGGCGGACTCGGTCGCGGGGACGGAGCGCATGATGAGCGTCGGAGTGGCGGCGAAGGAGACGCTGACGCCGACCCCGGCGATCGTGCTCGCGATGATCGCGGACCAGATGGTGGAGAAGTCGATGAGGATCGCGGCGTACGCGATCGCGACGATGATGCCACCCGCGACGAGCATCGCCTTGGGGCCGATGATGACGATGAGCCGGCCCGCGACGGGCGCGAGGATGAGCATCATGAGGCCGAACGGCAGCATCCCGAGGCTCGCGATGAACAGCGAGTAGCCGAGCCCGACGCCCGACTGGCTCGGCAGCTCGAGGTACTGCGGGATGAGGATGTTGAAGGAGAACATCCCGAACGACAGCAGCATCGACGCGAGGTTCGTCAGCAGCACGGGGCGCCGGGCGGCGACGCGCAGGTCGACGAGCGGGTTGCGGTCGCGCAGCTCGTACCAGCCCCAGGCGAGCAGGACGACGACGCCGCCGAGTCCGGCCCCGATCGTCGCGGGGGAGGTCCACCCCCACTCGTTGCCGCGGGACAGCGCGAGGAGGAGTCCGACGACGCCGGCGGCGAGGCCGATCGCGCCGAGCCAGTCGAAGCGGCCGGGCGTGCGCAGCACACTGACGGGGACGACGGCGAGGATGAACGCGAAACAGATCGCCCCCAGGGCGCCGGACATCCAGAACAGCAGGTGCCAGTCGAGGTGTTCCGCGACGATCGCACTGAGCGGGAGGCCGATCGCACCGCCGATGCCCATCGTCGCGCTCATGAGGGCGATGCCGCCTGGCAGTCGGCGCTCGGGCAGCACGTCGCGCATGATCGAGATGCCGAGCGGCAGGACGCCCATGCCGACGCCTTGGAGCCCGCGGCCGATGATGACGCCGGTGATGTCGGGCATGGTCGCGGCGATGACGCTGCCGAGCGTCATGATCGCAAGGGTCGCGAGCGCGATCCGGCGCTTGCCGAACATGTCGCCGAGGCGCCCCGCGATCGGCGTCGCGACGGCGGCCGACAGCAGGGTGATCGTGACGACCCACGCGGTGTCGGCCCGTGGTGCGTCGAGCAGCTCGGGCAGCTCGGCCTGGATCGGCACGATGACGGTCTGCATGAACGACGCCGTGAGGCCGCCGAGCGAGAGCGCCGCGGTGATGGCCCTGGGGCTCGGCGAGCGCCGCAGTCGTGCCCGCTCGCGTTCGTCGCTCAAGTACCCAGTCCGTCCCTGTCTGATGTCAACCCTAGACTCGCGACGTGACCGCCGCCGACACGCATGCCGCTCCCATCGGGGTGCTGCAGCGGGTGTGGGGGTACCCCGCGTTCCGCGGGGACCAGGCCGAGATCATCGAGACGGTGGTCGCGGGCGGCGACGCCCTGGTGCTGATGCCGACGGGCGGGGGCAAGTCGCTCTGCTACCAGGTGCCGGCCTTGGTGCGCGAGGGCACCGGCATCGTCGTCTCGCCGCTCATCGCCCTCATGCAGGACCAGGTGGATGCGCTCGCGGCGCTCGGCGTGCGCGCGGCCTACCTGAACTCGACGCAGGATGCCGGAGAACGTCACGCGGTCGAGCAGGCGTATCGGTCGGGTTCGCTCGACCTGCTCTATCTCGCGCCGGAGCGGCTCGCGGTGCCGGGGACGATGGAGTTCCTCGACTCGAGCCCCATCGCCCTGTTCGCGATCGACGAGGCGCACTGCGTCGCGCAGTGGGGTCACGACTTCCGCCCCGACTATCTGGGGCTGTCGGTCCTGCACGAGCGCTGGCCCGCGGTGCCGCGGGTCGCGCTGACGGCGACTGCGACGGCGGCGACGCGCGCGGAGATCGTCGAGCGGCTCGCGCTGCGCGAGGCGCGGCAGTTCGTCGCGAGCTTCGATCGGCCGAACATCCGCTACCGGATCGAGCCGAAGGATCAGCCGATCAAGCAGGTGCTGCGCCTCATCCGTGAGGAGCATCCCGGCGAGGCGGGCATCGTCTACTGCCTCTCGCGCAACTCGGTCGAGCGCACGGCCGAGGCGCTCGCCACGGCCGGGATCGACGCGATCCCGTACCACGCGGGGCTCGACCAGTCGGTGCGCCGGCGCAACCAGGAGCGATTCCTGCGGGAGGACGGCGTCGTGATCGTCGCGACGATCGCGTTCGGGATGGGCATCGACAAGCCCGATGTGCGGTTCGTGGCGCATCTCGATCTCCCGAAGTCGGTCGAGGGTTACTACCAGGAGACGGGTCGCGCGGGCCGTGACGGCCTGCCGTCGACCGCGTGGATGGCGTACGGCCTCGCCGATGTCGTGCAGCAGCGTCGGCTCATCGAGCAGTCGGAGGGCAGCCTCGCCCACCGGCGCAACCTCGCCGCGCATCTGGACGCGATGCTCGCGCTCTGCGAGACGGTCGACTGCCGCCGTGCGCGCCTGCTGCGCTACTTCGGCGAGGAGTACGCAGCCCGAGTCGAAGGGTGCGGCAACTGCGACACCTGCCTTGCCCCGCCCGAGGCCTGGGACGGCACGCTCGCCACCCAGAAGCTCCTCTCGACGATCGTGCGCCTGGAGCGCGAGCGCGGTCAGCGCTACGGTGCGGGCCAGCACATCGACATCCTGCTCGGCCGCGAGACGGACCGGGTCCGGCAGCTCGACCACACGAGCCTCGCGACGTTCGGCATCGGTACGGAGCTGTCGGAGGCGGAGTGGCGCGGCGTCGTGCGCCAGGCGCTCGCCCAGGGCCTGCTCAGCGTCCGGGACGCGTACGGGACGCTGCAGTTGGCCGAGGAGGGCGCCCTGGTGCTGCGCGGCGAGCGGCCGGTCATGCTGCGCAAGGACGTCGCGCGGCCGGGTGCCTCGGCCGGGTCTCGGGGCAAACGAGCAGCGCCCGCCGACCTGCCGGCCGAGGCGGCGCCGCTCTTCGAGGCGCTGCGCGAATGGCGGGGCGCGACGGCGAGGGAGCAAGACGTCCCGGCCTACGTCGTGTTCGCCGACGCGACCCTGCGCGGGATCGCGATCATGCGGCCGGCGTCGCTCGACGAGCTCGCGGGGATCTCGGGCGTCGGCGCGAAGAAGCTCGAGACGTACGGGGCCGCTGTGCTCGAGCTCGTCGCGCGCACCGCGCACGCCGGCGGGCCGGACTCGTGAGTGTTATGCACCCGTTACCGAAGTCGCTCGCGCGGGATCGCGGTGCGGGCATATTCTGCAATGCTGCTCAGTCGAGCAGACAGCCTGATCGAGAAAGGAGGGCTCCGCGGTGAACAAGCATCCAGCTCCGGCCACAGCAGTCCGTGGTGCGTCCCACCGCCGAGCCCGCCGAGTCACGCTCGCAGGCGCACTCGTCGCATGACGTTCTGACGGACGCTCTGTCCTGACACCGCGGCCATGCCGTGGTGGTCATCCCGCGTTCGGCGCGCCGCGCCGTCCGGCACGTTCGGCGTGCCATCGACCCATCCCACGTCCAATGCAAAGGAACCACCGTGTCCACGACCCTGATGAACCATCCGCCCGATACGCGGCACCTCGAGCGGCTCGAGACCGCACTGCCGCGCCTCGGGCTCTTCGAGCGGATCGCGCTGCGCATCGCCCTGCGCGCCATGCTGCGCCTCGAGCGACTCGACCGCGAGGGGGCGCTGCGCCGCCACGCGCTCGTGCTCGCCAACGAGCGCCGCGCGACGGAGGCCGAGCGCGCCGCGCTCCTCCTGAACCCCTTCCGATGAGTCGCTCGGGCGTGTTCCGGCGACCCGTGATGGACCGCACTGCGATCCGGACAACGCGGGTCGCCGGAACCCTGAGCCACTTGTGAGCGATACACAGCGAAGACACGCTCTCACTGTCCGATGTCTACGATGAAGCCATGACGACCCAGACCGCACCGAAGTCGACGAACGCGATGCCCGCCGAACGCGAGGTGGGGGGCGAGCACGCCGTCGACGTCGAGGCGCTCGGCGCCCTGCTCCTCGGCCGCTGGGCCGACGTCCGACTCGAGGCGCGTCGAATCTCTGTCGATCCGCTCGTCCGGCGCGTCCCCGGTGAGCCGCTGCGCGAGCACCGCGACCGCGTCGTCAAGGCGCTGCACCGGCTCGTCGAGCTCGGTGTCACGGGCCGCGCGTTCCCCAAGCGGATCGGCGGCGCGGAGGACCCCGGCGCCAACATCTCCGGCTTCGAGGAGCTCGTCCTCGGCGACCCGAGCGTTGCGATCAAGGGCGGCGTGCAGTGGGGACTCTTCGGCTCCGCGATCCTGCTGCTCGGCACCGACAAGCACCACGACGCGTGGCTCGAGGACTGCATGACGCTGCGCGTGCCGGGCGCGTTCGCGATGACGGAGACCGGGCACGGCTCGGACGTCGCCTCGATCGGCACGACCGCGACGTACGACCCCGACACCGAGGAGTTCGTCATCCACACGCCGTTCCGCGGCGCGTGGAAGGACTACCTCGGCAATGCGGCCGAGACCGGCATCGCCGCCGTCGTCTTCGCGCAGCTCATCACGCAGGGCGTCAACCACGGCGTCCACGCCTTCTACGTCCCGATCCGCGATCCGCAGACCAAGCAGTTCCTGCCCGGCATCGGCGGGGAGGACGACGGCGTCAAGGGCGGGCTGAACGGCGTCGACAACGGTCGGCTGCACTTCGACCACGTCCGCGTCCCGCGGTTCAACCTCCTCGACCGCTACGGCCAGGTCGCGCCCGATGGCGCGTACACCTCGCCCATCGCGAGCCCCGGCCGCCGCTTCTTCACGATGCTCGGCGCTCTCGTCCAGGGCCGGGTCTCCCTCGACGGTTCCGCGACCGCGGTGTCGAAACTCGCGCTCGCCATCGCGATCAAGTACGGCGACGTGCGCCGCCAGTTCTCGCCCGACCGCGAGAGCGCGGAGACGGTGCTGCTCGACTATGGGCGCCACCAGCGCCGCCTGCTCCCCCGGCTCGCCGAGGTCTACGCGATGAACTTCGCCCACGAGGGCCTCATGCGCAAGTACCACGAGGTGTTCAGCGGCGAGGCGGACACCGACGAGGACCGGCAGGACCTCGAGACGCTCGCCGCGGCGCTCAAGCCGCTGAGCACCTGGGCCTGCCTCGACATCCTGCAGGAGAGCCGCGAGGCGTGCGGCGGGCAGGGTTTCATGGCCGACAACCGCATCGCGCCGCTGCGCGCCGACATGGACATCTGGGTCACGTTCGAGGGGGACAACAACGTTCTGCTCCAGCTCGTCGGCAAGCGCCTTCTCACGGAGTACGCGCGCCGCATGTCCAAGCGCGACGCCGCGACGATCCGCGCCTACGTCGCCGACCAGGTCGAGGAGGTCGTCGTCGGCCGCACCGGCATGCGTCAGCTCGGCCAGGACATCCGCGACTTCGGATCGACCGCGCGCCGTGTGGGTTGGGTGCGCGACACCGACTCGCAGCGCCAGCTGCTCACCGACCGAGTGGAGACGATGGTCACCGCTCTCGCGCTGGCGCTGCGCGCCGGCAAGCGGATGAGCGCCGAGGATGCCGCGGCGCTCTTCAACCGTCATCAGAACGACCTCATCTCCGCGGCGCGCGCCCACGCGGAACTCCTCCAGTGGGAGGCGTTCACGGAGGCGCTCGATGCGGAGCTCGACGCGGACACGAAGCAGGTGCTCACGTGGCTCCGCGATCTCTTCGGGCTCGGCCTCATCGAGCGCAACATCGGCTGGTATCTGATGAACGGCAGGATCTCCGCGAACCGCGCGAGGGCGATCACGGAGTACATCGACACCCGGCTGCTGCCGCGCATCCGCGCGCACGCCGTCGACCTCGTCGACGCGTTCCAGTTCTCCGACGAGCTCATCGGCGCGGGCATCGCGACCGGTGAGGAGCGGGTGCGGCAGGAGGAGGCCCGCGCGTACTACGCCGCGCACGCGTCGGACGCGCGCGAGTAGCGCGCGAACCGCTAGCGTGGGCGCCATGACCGCGCCCCAGTTCGCCTCCGGCCAGCCCTATCAGCCGTCGTCTCCGACCGACCCCTTCGACGCCCCGATCCGCGGCGTGTCGTTCGGGGGTGCGCTCGTGCGCTTCTTCCAGAAGTACGCCCGATTCAGCGGGCGCGCGAGCCGTTCCGAGTTCTGGTGGATGTATCTCTGGTCGCTCATCCTCAGTGTCGTACTCGGCCTCATCGCGGTCGCGGTCATGGTGCCGGCGATCACGAGCCTGCTGCGCTCGGACGCGTTCAATACCGAGACGGCCGAGGCGGCCCTCGCCGCGAGCAAGGCGATGTGGGGCATGATCGGCGGCTTCGCCGTCCTCTGGGTCATCATCGCGGTCATCGAGCTCGCGATCGTCGTGCCGTGGCTCGCGATGATCGTGCGGCGCCTCCACGACTCGAACAAGTCGGGCCACCTCGCGTGGCTCCTGCTCATCCCGTCGGTCGGCCACCTCATCGTGCTGATCCTGTGCCTCATGCCGAGCGAGGCGTGGGGGCAGCGCTTCGACCGGCCGCTCGCGCGGGCCTGACTCCGGGTCGCGGGCTCAGGCTCGGCGGCGACGGAACGCGATCGCCACGAGTCCGGCGAGCATCAGGAGGACGCCGATCGCGGTCGTCGCGCTCGCGTGCGAGCCGGTGTCCGGGAGTCCGGTCACCGTCAGCGGGGCCGAGCCGACGACGTTGCCGGCGAGGGTCGCCGTGACGGTGTGCGCGCCGGCGGGCACGCTCGTCGGCACGACGAACGCGAACGAGAGCGCGCCGCTCGCGTTCGACGTCGCCGTTCCGAGCGTCACCGGGGTCGAGTTGAGGACCATCGTGAACGTCGTGCCGGCGGGGAAGCCGGTCCCGGTCACGGTGACCTGCTCGCCGACCGAGGTCGACGTGCGGCTGAGGACGAGACTCGGCGTGAACTGGACTTCGACCGAGCCGATGTCGACGATGCCACCCGAGATCCGGGCCGAGCCGCGCTGGTCGGTCGCGGGCGGGGCGACGAACGCGGGGTCGCCGGCGTTGATGACGGGGCTCGTCGCATCCGGCAGGTGGTTCGGTGTGACGCCGCCGTTGAGCGCGAGTGCGCCGAGCTCGGGGTCGATGGGGGTCGCCGGGTCGTAGAGGTTACCGGCACCCGCCGCGATCGCGTCGAGCGTCGCGGTGTCGGCGGGGTCGACCGTGCCGATGAGGCTCCACTCGATCGTGCGCGAAAGCGAGGGGTCGAGGTCGAGGAACACGTCGGGGGCGAGGTCGCTGGTGCCCGCGTTGCCGGCGACGATCGTGTGCGACAGCGTGAACGAGCCCGCGCCGACGCAACCGCAGCCGCTCACGCCGAGCACGGGCGCCGCGGACACGGTGTTGCCGGCCAACGTCGAGTGCTCGATCACGACGGTCGCATCCTCGAACATCGCGCTCACGGTCGGGAAGCTCGTGTCGAGGCCGCCGGAGATCGTCGAGTTCGTCACGCGCACCGTGCCCGCGAACGCGAGGATCGCGAGCTGCTCGGCGGCGCTGCTGCCGGTCACCGTGGAATCGCGGACCTCGATCGTGCCCGTGCTGTCGTTGAAGATCACGATGCCGGACTCGTTGTCCGCGATGTGCGCGTTGGTGATCGTCGCCGAGGCGTTGTCCGCCGCGTTGACCCACAGCGCCTCGCAGTCGGCACGCTCGATCGTGAGGCGGTCGGCGGTCAGCCACGCGTCGTCGGTCAGGAACACCTCGATCCCGCAGCCGGCGCTGTCGAGCACCGTGACGTTCTGCAGCGTCGGTGTGCCGAAGGAGAAGATGCCGGCGAGCCCGGTCTCGCTGTCGTGGATCGTCGTCGTCGACATGGAGAACGCGGTGTCGGCGATCTCGAAGGCGGTGTCGAACGCGCCGGCGGTCGCATAGACGCCGCTGAGCGTCACGGTCGGGCTGCTCGCGGGGTCCGCGGTCGTGCCGGACGAGGTGACGATGGGGCCGCTCTCGTAGAAGTCGAAGGTGAGTCCGTCGATCGCGAGCGCCGCGTCGCCGCTCACCTCGAACCCGACCGAAGAGATCGATGTGGCGGAGATGGTCTGTCCGCCGGGGCTATTGATCGTGAGCGAACCGGCGGTCAGCGGCGGCAGGGGCGTGGTGAGCGGGAAGCTGCTCAGGATCTGGACGGTGACGGGTTCGGCCGGGTCGGCGACCGCGTCGTCGATCGCGTCGGCGAGGTCCGCCTCCGTGTGGACTTCGACGTCGGCAGCGTGGGCGGGCGCGGCGGCGACGAGTGCGCCGCCGAGGGCGAGCGCGACGCCTGCGAACGCGGCGAGACTCGTGTGCACCGCAGATCCCTTTCGGCGCATGCCGACCCCCGATCGTGTGCCGACAGTCTAGGAGTCGGGTCGCGCGACCGCGAGGCCCCGATGGCTCGATGTCGCGGTGTGACGCCGGGGCCGCGGGGAGGACTATCTGACGGCGATCGCGTTCGCCGGCGACCCGATGCCGCGGATGACGGGCAGTGGTGCGGCCGTGAGGAGGAACTCGTGCACGCCGTCGGCGGCGCAGTCGCGCGCGAGCGGGCCCGTGCGCCAGAGCTCGCCGAGCATCATGCCGAGGCCGCCGATGAGCACCTGGTGCATGAAGCCGAACGGCGACGTCTCCGGCTCGATCGGCCACACCTCGGCGGCCACGCCGTCGCTCGCGACGGCCGCGATGTGCAGGTCCCAGAGGTACTCGGCGACCGCCTCGTCATGCGCGAGTCCCGCGGTCGTGATCCGCTCGCCGTCCGCCTGCTGCTCGCGCACCGCGCGGGGCTGGCGCTCGTACCACTCGAGGTAGCCGGTGTGGAGCACGAGGATGTCGCCCGGACGGATCTCGACGCCCGCCGCGGCCCGTGCGGCCTCGAGGTCGTCGGCCGTGATCGCGACCGACTCCCCCGGGCCGCCGCGCTCTGCGACGACCGCGGCGAGGTCGAGGAGGACGCCGCGCGTCGCGATGCCGCGCGCGGCGACATGGTCGATCGTGTTGCGTCCACCGCGGACCTCGCGGGTCGAGCGGCCGTTCCAGTAGCGGTCGAACGCGACCCCGACGTGGCCCAGCGAATCCCACTGGCTCGCGGACTGCAGGTAGTAGTTGTCGAGCTTGTCGTCGAGGCCGAGGCTCGGCTCCTCCTCGGTCGCGCCGAGATGCCCCTCGGTCACGTGCTCGGTGCGTCCACGGCCGAAGAACGGCGGGTCGATCGTGCCGAGCGGGATGTCGAAGGGGAAGATGCGGCCGGTGCGCGCTGCCCGGGCGCCCTCGATCGCCTTCTCGGGCGTGAGCAGGTTCATCAGACCGAGGTCGTCGTCGTCTCCCCAGAGGCCCCAGGCGATGGGGGCGCCCTCCGCGGTGCGCGGCAGGTCGCGGTATCTCGGCAGCTCGGTCATCGCGTTCTCCCCATCGAGTCGCAGGTCTCGTCTCGCCCCGGCGGCGAGGTCGCTCAGCCCAGGCGCGCCCGCAGCCGCGGCAGGATCTCCCCGCCGTAATGGCGGAGGAAGCGCTCCTGATCGTCGCCGGGACCGTGGAAGACGAGGTGGCGGAAGCCCATGTCGGCGTACTCGACGATCCGCTCGACGTGCTCGTCCGGGTCGTCGCTCACGATGAACCGGGACGCGGTGCGCTCCGTCGGCAGCGCGCTGCTGAGTCGCTGCATCTCGACCGGGTCCTCGACGCCCATCTTCTCCTCGGGGGTGAGGGCGAGGGCGCCCCAGAAGCGGGTGTCCTCCATCGCGCGTTCGCGGTCGTGGTCGAAGGAGACCTTGACCTCGATGAGCGTGTCGACGGCGTCGGCCGAGCGTCCTTCCTTCTCGAGCCCCTCGGCGAGTGCTGGGAGGAGGGTCTCGGTGTACAGCTCGCGGGCCTTGCCGCTCGTCGTGATGAAGCCGTCGGCGACCCGGCCGGCGAGGCGCGTCGCGGCTGGGCCCGCGGCGCCGATGTAGACGGGGACGCGGGTGCCCGGGAGGTCGTAGATGGTCGCGTTGTGCGTCTGGTAGAACTGCCCGTCGAAGCTCACGCGCTCCTCGGACCAGAGCCGGTCGATGAGTTCGAGCGACTCCTTGAGCCGCGCGAAGCGCTCCTTCTGCTCAGGCCACGGGATGCCGAGGGTCGCCTCGTTGAGTGCCTCGCCGGTGCCGACGCCGAGGATGACGCGGCCCTCGTAGAGCTCGCCGAGCGTCGCGAACGCCTGCGCGATGACGCCGGGGTGGTAGCGGAAGGTCGGCGTGAGGACGCTCGTGCCCATGAGGATCCGGCTGGTGCGGGCGCCGAGCGCGCCGAGCCACGGCAGGCTCGCGGGGGCGTGGCCGCCGTCGTGGTTCCACGGCTGGAGGTGGTCGGAGACGAAGACGGAGTCGAATCCGACGTCCTCCGCGAGCACCGCGTAGTCGAGCAGGCGGCTCGGCCCGAACTGCTCGGCGCTCGCCTTGTACCCGAACCGGAACGGAACGCTCATCGTGCTCTCCTACCTCGTACGTTCAATGTCCATGTTTGCACCCATGCACCCCGTTCAAACACGGTGCATGGGTGCAAACGGGGTGCCGGAACGCTCCGGCGCCAGGAAGTCGGCCGGGTCGAAGCGCGCGCCGCGGGCGCGGAACGCCGGCACCGAGTCGGGCCATAGCAGCGTGAGTCGGCCGGAGCGCTCGTCGACGTACCAGCTGCGGCAGCCGCCCGTCAGCCACACGGTGGTCGCCGCGGCCGCGTCAATGCGCGCCGTGTACTCGGCCTCGGCGGCGGCGGTCGGGCGCAGCGGCGCGCCGCCGGTCGCGTCCCGATGCGCGAGCGCCTCCAGCACGTAGTCGAGCTGCGCCTCGATCATGAGGATCGAGGAGTTGTGCCCGAGGCTCGCGTTCGGGCCGTCGAGGATGAAGAGGCTCGGGTAGCCGCTCACCATCGTCGACGCGACGCTCGTCATGCCCTGCGCCCAGTGCTCGTCGAGGATCTCGCCGCCCTCGCCGGTGACGAGCCGGGCATACGGCTGCCGGCTCGTGTGGAACCCGGTCGCGAGCACGATGGCGTCGACCTCGTGCTGCGCGCCGCTCGCGGCGACGAGCGCCTGGCCGGCACCGGAGTCTCGTACCTCTACGAGGGCGCTCGCCTCGAGCTCGATCGCGCCGCTCGCGATCGCCGGATACCAGTCGTCGGAGAAGACGGCGCGCTTGCACCCGATCTCGTACGACGGCATGAGCGCGGCGCGCAGCCCCGGGTCGGGCACCTGCGCGTAGAGGTGGGCGAGCGCGCGCGCCTGCGCCCAGTCGAGTGCGTCGAGGTCGCCGAGGCGCTGCGGGATCATCGCCTCGCCGGCGAGGTAGGCCTCTTGCCGGACGGCCTCGATGAGCGTCGGGTCGGTGCCGAACTGCTCCCGCTCCCCCGCGTCGTACGCGCGGTCGGCCCGCGGCAGCACCCAGGCGGGCGTGCGCTGGAAGACGGTCACCTGCCCGCGCTTCGCGAGCTCTGGTGCGATCTGCACCGCCGAGGCGCCGGAGCCGATGACGGCGACGCGCCGGCCGTCGAGGTCGATCGAGTCGTCCCAGGCGGCGGTGTGCATGATGGGCCCGGAGAACGCGGTGAGCCCGGGAAGGTCGGGAATCCTCGGCTCGGTGAGGCGCCCTGCCGCGAGCACGATGGCCCGCGCCTCGATGGGCTCGGCGGCGGATGCCGCCGCCCCATGCGGCTCCCTGAGCGAGGGCGCAGCCCGAGTGGAAGGGGCCACATCCAGCCGCCACACCTGTCGACGCTCATCCCACGCCGCACTCCGCAGCTCGGACCCGAAGCGCACGCGGTCGTGCACCCCCGACACTGCGGCGGCGTGCTCCAGGTATTCGCGGATCTCCGCTCCTGGCGCGAACACCCGCGTCCATTCCGGATTCGGCATAAACGAGTACGAGTAGAGGTGGCTCGGGATGTCGCAGGCGACGCCGGGGTACACGTTGTCCCGCCAGGTCCCGCCGATCGCATGCGCCCGCTCGAGGACGACGAAGTCGCCGCGGCCCGCGCGCTCGAGCGCGATCGCCGCGCCGATACCCGCGAAGCCGGCGCCGATGATCGCGACGTCGACGTTCACGCGACGACGGCTCTCGGAAGGTGCACCGCGCCGACGACCCCGTAGGTCGTCGTGCGCTCGCGGAAGCCGCGCATGAGGCGACGCGCGATCGCCTCGCCCTCGGCGAGCGGCAGCTCCTGTCCCTGCTCGATCCCGGCCTCGGGACGCACCCGGCCGTCGAGCAGCGTGCCGCCGAGGTCGTCGCCGCCGGCGCGCAGCAGCAGGGCCGCATCGGCCGCGCCGACGCGGGTCCACGGGATCTGCACGTGCCGCACGAGGGGACCGAGCAGCAGGCGCGACACGGCGACCATTGCGCGGTGCTCGTCGATCGCCGAACGGCCGTCGACGAGCGGTGTCCCCCACCCGGGCATCGGGATCGGGACGAACTCGCTGAAGCCGCCCGTCTCCCGATGGATCTCCGCGAGCCGTCGCAGGTGCGCGACGCGGTCGGCTGCCGACTCGACGTGCCCGTAGAAGAGGACCGAGGTCGAGCGGAAGCCGGCGGCGTGCGCGGCGCGCACGATCTCCTCCCAGCGCTCCGCCGGGAGGTCGCCCGGCGCGACGCGCTCGCGGACCGAATCGTCGAGGAGCTTGACCCCCGTGCCGGGGAACGTGTCGACGCCCGCGTCCCGCATCGCGTCGAGCGCGCCGGCGAGCCCCAGGCCGCCGCGCACCGCGAGGTCGTCGATGTCCTGGGGGCGCAGGGCGTGGATGTGCAGCTCGGGCGCGGCCGCGCGGATCGCACGGACGACGTCGAGGTAGGTGCTCGCCGGGACGTCGGGGGGCAGCAGCCCCTGGACGCAGATCTCGCTCGCACCGAGGTCGGCGGCGTCGCGCGCAATCGCGCCGACCTCGTCGAGGCGGAAGGTCGTGCCGAGGCCGGTGGTCGTGAGGTTGCGGTTGACGACCATCGTCACGACCTCGCCGACCGTGTACCTGCGGGCGTCGTCGGCGCGCGCGGTGAGCGCATCGAGTTCTGCCCCGGTCGCGAGCAGCAGGCGCTCCCAGTCGTCGTCGGGTGGGGCGGGGTCTCGATTCGCGCCTTCGGCGCACTCGACCCGCGAGGTCGCTGCGGGTCCCTGAGCGAGTCGCAGGCGAGTCGAAGGGTCGGCCGCCCTCGCCGCGAGCCCATCGGCCCCGGCCAGCCGAGCGACCGCCGCATGCAAGCCGGGATCGATCCAGTGCTCCGCGGCGAGCAGGTACTCGGGGTGGGCCGTCAGTCGCTCGCGGAGCTCGAACCCGGCGGCCGCGGTGAGCCGCGCGAGCTCGTCCACCTCGGGCCAGGGGCGCTCGGGGTTGACGTGGTCGGCGGTGAGCGGCGAGACCCCGCCCCAGTCGTCGGCGCCCGCACGCACGAGCAGCGCGAACTCCTCGGGGTCGGAGAGGTTCGGCGGCACCTGGATCCGGGCGCCCGCACCGAGCACGATCCGGGCGGTCGCGACGGCGGCGAGGTACTCCTCGAACTCGGCGTCGGCGACGCCGCGCATGGGGGTGCGGGGCTTCGCGCGGAAGTTCTGCACGATCGTCTCCTGCAGGTGCCCGTGCTCGGCCTGGATGTCGCGGAGCGCGAGGATCGACTCCGCCCGGTCCCGCAGCGTCTCGCCGATGCCGACGAGGATGCCGGAGGTGAACGGCACGCGCGCCTTGCCGGCGTCGCGCAGCACCCGCAGGCGCAGCGCCGGCTCTTTGTCGGGCGAGCCGAAGTGCACCTGCCCGGGCTCGGACCAGAGGCGCTCGGAGGTGGTCTCGAGCATCATGCCCATGGAGGGCGCGACGGGTCGCAGTGCCTCCAGTTCCGGCAGCGACATGACGCCGGGGTTGAGATGCGGTAGCAGTCCGGTCTCGTCGAGGACGAGGCGCGCCATCGCGCCGACGTAGTCGAGCGTCGATGTGTAGCCGTGCTCGTCGAGCCAGGCGCGCGCCTCGGGCCAGCGCTCCTCGGGCCGGTCGCCGAGGGTAAAGAGCGCCTCCTTGCAGCCGAGCCCCGCGGCTTGGCGCGCGAGGCCGAGCACCTGTTCGGGCGACATGTAGGCGGGCTTGCCGAGCTTCGCGAGCTGCCCGGGGGTGTCGAAGAAGGTGCAGTAGTGGCAGCGGTCGCGGCACAGTGTCGTGAGCGGGATGAAGACCTTGCGGGAGTAGGTGATGACGCCGGGGCGTCCCGCGGCCACGAGTCCGGCGTCGCGCACCGCGGCGGCCCGCTCGAGCAGCGCGTCGAGCTCGGCACCCCGGGCGGCGAGGAGCGCCTCGACGTCTTCGACCGTATGGTCCACGCTTCACCCTAACGTCGCGACTTGGGTGGGTGTTCCCTACCGGTAGCGCGCGATGCGACCCGCGAGACGCTCGTCGTCGCCCATCGCCACGAGCTCGCGGATCGCCTGCTCGATCGCCGCGCCGGTGCTCCGGCAGAACGCGATGGGCTCCTCGGCTGCGTCGTCGTCCTCGGGGATGATCGCGTCGATGATGCCGTCGGCGAGCAGGTCGGTCGCGGTCATGCCGAGTGCGGCGGCCATTTCGTCCGCGCGGGAGGCGTCGCGCCAGAGGATCGCGGCGGCGCCCTCGGGCGGCAGGGGGGCGAGCCACGCGTTGCGGGCGCAGAGCACGCGGTCCGCGGGCAGTGAGGCGAGCGCGCCGCCGCCGGTGCCCTGGCCGAGGATGACCGAGACGGTCGGGGACGCGAGCTGCATGAGGTCGGCGAGGCTGCGGGCTATCTCTCCCGGCAGGCCGCCCTCTTCGGCCTCACGGGTCAGTTCGGCGCCCGGCGTGTCGATGATCGACACGAGGGGCAGGCCGAGGTCGCGCGAGAGGCGCACGCCGCGCTGGAGCTGGCGCAGCGCGGCGGGACCGAAGGCGCGTCCGGGTTGACCTTCGCGGCGATCGTGGCCCACGATGACGCAGGCCGCGCTGCCGAACCTGGCGAGCGCGAGGAGCAGGCCGTGGTCGGCTTCGCCGCGTCCGGTTCCATTGTGCGGGAGGACGTCGGTCGCGGCGGCGTCGAGGAGGGCGCGCAGGCCGGGACGGCGCGGGTCGCGCGAGCGGGCGACGGCGTCGGTCGCGGCCACGGGCGGCTGGTCCGCGCCCGCCGCCGGCTCCGGGCTCGGCTCGGGGGCGGGGGCCATGAGCACGTCGAGGGCGAGGCCGACGATGCGCGGGAGCGTGCGCGGCGGGACGATCGCGTCGACGAGGCCGTGGGCGTAGAGGTTCTCGGCGAGCTGGACGCCGGCGGGAAGGGGCCTCCCGGTGAGCGCCTCGGCGGCGCGGGGCCCGAGGAAGCCGAGGAGCGCACCGGGTTCGGCGACCGTGACGTGGCCGAGCGAGCCCCAGGAGGACATCACCCCGCCGGTGGTGGGGTGGCGCAGGTAGACGAGGTAGGGCAGGCCTGCCGCCTTGTGCCGTGCGATCGCGGCGGAGATGCCGGCCATCGCGACGAAGGCGGCGGTCCCTTCCTGGATGCGGGTGCCGCCGGAGGCGGGACCGGCGAGCACCGGCAGCCGCTCGACGGTCGCGCGCTCGATCGCGGTGATGAGGCGCGCGGCGGCGTCCCGGCCGATGGAGCCGCCGAGGAATGCGAACTCACTCGCGACGAACGCGACCCGGTGTCGGCCGACGAGGCCTTCGCCGCTGAGCACCGACTCGTCGGCGCCGCTTCGCTCGCGTGCGGTGGCGAGCTCGGACTCGTACTCGGCGGATCTCGGCCACGGCGCGAGCGGCTCGTCCCACGAGACGAAGGAGCCGTCCTCGCAGATCAGGTCGAGGAGCTCGCGCGCGCCGAGCCGCTCACTCACGTCGCCGGGGTCTCCGCGAGCCAGGCGCGGATCGCGTCGCTGTCGGCGCCGTAGACGGGTGGGGCCTGGTGGGCGCGGCGCGTCGTCTCGGTCTCCGTGGCCGTGTCGGTGTCGAAGAACCGCAAGGGCGGGCCGGGCAGTTCGATGTGGCCCAGGGATGCGTGGTCGACGTCGATGACGAGGCCTTGGGAGCGCACCTGGGGGGAGGCGTAGACCTCGTCGAGCGAGCGCACGATGCCGCAGGGGATCCCGGCGGTCTCGAGCCTGGGCATGAGCTCTGCGGTCGTCAGGTCCTTGAACGCGTCCTCCACGAGCGCGATCGTCGCCTCGCGGCGGGCGACCCGCTCGGGATTCGTCGCGAACCCGTCCAGCGCGGGGTCGATGCCGAACTCGGCGCAGAACCGATGCCAGAGGCCCTCGCTGCCGACGCTGATCTGCACCGCGCCGCCCTGGCAGCGAAACAGGCCGTAGGGCGCGATCGAGGGGTGGTGGTTGCCCTGGGGTTCGGGCACCTCGCCGGCGACCGTGTATCGGGTGCCCTGGAAGGCGTGCACGCCGACGATCGCCGACAGCAGGGACGCGCGCACGACCTGACCGCGCCCGGTGGTGTGGCGTTCGTTGAGGGCTGCGCTCACGCCGAGCGCGCCGTGGATGCCGGCGAGCAGATCGGCGATCGGCACCCCGGTCTTCTGCATGTCGTGCTCGCTGGATCCCGTCAGCGACATGAGGCCGCCTTCGCCCTGGGCGATCTGGTCATAGCCGGCACGACCGCCCTCGGGGCCGTCGTGGCCGAAGCCGGTCAGCGACAGGATCACCAGGCGGGGGTTGCGGGCCATGAGTGTCGTGGTGCCCAGGCCCAGGCGGTCCATGACGCCGGTGCGGAAGTTCTCCACGAGCACGTCGGCGCGATCGATCAGGGCCAGCAGCACGTCGTGATCGGCCGGGTCCTTGAGGTCCAGGACGATGGATTCCTTGTTCCGGTTGCAGGACAGGAAGTACGTCGACTCCTTCGCGTCGTCGGGACCGACGAACGGCGGACCCCACCCGCGAGTGTCGTCCCCACCGCCCGGGGCCTCGACCTTGATGACCCGCGCGCCGAGATCCCCGAGCATCATCGCCGCGTGCGGACCCGCCAGCGCCCGAGACAGATCGACGACGAGGATGCCGTCGAGCGGACCGCTCACGGCCGGGCCGCTCGCACGAGCGCGCGACCGTAGTCGTTGCCGTTCGGCGTGCGCATGACGGTGTGGATGTGGAACGGCTTCGGCTCGGTGTTCGAGAGGAAGACGCCCGTGTGATGGTCGAGCTCGACGATGATGACGGGGCTCTGCACGCGCAGGTAGTAGGGGTCATCGGGGCCCGTGCCGCCCATCCACGACAGCCAGGTGTCGGCGAGCTGGGCCCGCACCTCCGCCATCCGGCGCCGCGCGGGGCCGGTGGGCAGGATCCCGACGAAGTCGGCGACAAGCGCCCACACCGCCTCCTGCGCGGCGTCGCTCAGCTCGGCGACCCGGATGCCCTCATAGGGGATGACCCGGTTGTCCTGGAAGGCGCCGGCCAGATGGCGTTCGTCGCCGGGATCGAGCCGGCCCTCGGGGAGGTCCTGCAGGTCGTGGGCCGTGATCGCGACCGTGCGCTGCGCCTCGTCGAGCTCGGCCATGATGCGCCGGCCGAGGAGGATGCGCTCGACGAACGCCGTCGTCCCGGCTTCCGGCCCGGCGTCGATCTCGTTCGGCTCGGCGCCGAGGAAGACGGGGGAGACGACCATCTGGCCGCCGATGACGAGGCAGTTGACGGCGCAGTGGTGACCGTAGAGCTGCCAGCCCCAGGGCTCGGTCAGGCTCGGCTCGCCGTAGAGGGCCGCGTTGTACGAGAACTCGTTCATGATGCCGGGGAGGCCCACCTCGGCGCCGAGGAAGCCGTTGATGCGCATCATGGTGCGCACCGCCTGGTAGCCGGCGGGGCTCAGGCTCGCCTCGACGAGCGCGAGGAAGCCGCGTCGCACGCTCTCCGGCTCGAACTCGAGCCGCAGCCCCGTGTCGAACTGCATGAACTCGGGGTTCGCCCAGGTCTGCCACTCGGCGGCGTCGACCGGGTAGCTCATCCGCTCGCACTGCTCGGGCGGCAGGCCCGCGAGCAGCGCCTCGGCGGCCTCGACCATCGCGGCGACCGGCGCCGCGTCGGCCGCGTCGACGTCCTCGAGCGCATAGAGGCCCTCGATGAGCTCGCCGTCGGCGGTCACGCCGCGGAACGGCTGCTTGTAGAGCGGCGTCCAACCGGCGATGAGGCCGCCCGTGAACGGGTCGGCCTGCGCGGCGAGCTTGTACTCGTAGGCGTCGAGCCCGACGAGCCCGCTGATCCGGGGGTCGTCGGCGGGGAACAGGAACTCGCGGTACTCACCGGACATGGAGCGCTCCTTCGGGATCGATGTCGTTGTTGTGCGCGGCGACGGCCGCGCGGATGCGCTGGGGGTCCGCGGCGATGATCGCCTCGACGAGCTCGGCGTGGATCCGCGCCCGTTCGGCCATGTACGCGTCGGTGTCCTCGGCGGCGGCGTGGACGGCGCCCGTGTGGCTCACGTAGCCGAGGCAACTGCGGTAGATGGCGGCCATCATCGCATTCTGCGAGAGGCTCGCGATGAGCTCGTGCAGCCCCCAGTTGCGGTGCATGAACTCCGCGTAGTCGCTCGAGCGCTGCAGGGCGGCGGCCGCGGCGCGCAGGAGCTTCGCGTCGGCGGGGCGGCACGCGTCGGCGGCGGCGAGGGCGAGCGGCTCCTCGAGCGCCTCGCGCACGCCGATCGCCTCGCGCACTTCGCTCGCGGAGCCCGCCGCGACCTCGAGCAGCGTGTGGCGCAGACGCACGACGGGCGTCTGCACGGCGACGAAGACGCCGCCGCCGCGGCCGGGACGGATCTCGAGGACGCCGCGCTCGCGCAGGAGCCGGACCGCCTCGCTCACCGCGGGCCGGCCGAAGCCGACGCTCGCATGGATCTCGTCGATCGTCCCGACGCGATCGCCGGGGCGAAGCCGCCGCTCGAGAATGTGCGCCGCGAGGGCGTCGGCGAGGTGCTCGCCTCGCGAGCGCGGGGCGCGGATCGCGCCGAGCGTCGATGCGGTCGTCACGATGTCTACTATAGAGACAAAACTTTCATATGTTTAAGACGGAAGAGGACGGCATGCGCATCATCGGGATCACGCGCGCGGGCGATCGGACCAGTCGCTTCGGCCGTGACGTCCTCGTCGCATCGACCGACTCGCTCGACGATCCAGGTGCCGGGCGACTCCGGCTGCTCGCGCCCCTGCGCGAGTTCTGGTCCGACCCGGCGGGCGCGATCGCGGACCCCGACGGCCGGGCGCTCGAGCTCGCGGCCGACGAGGTCGTCGTCCCGCCCGTGCTCCCCGAGGCGCGGGTCATCTGCATCGGACTCAACTACGCGGACCACATCGCCGAAGGCTCATTCGCGCAGGTCGAGCAGCCGCCCTACCCCACGCTCTTCGCCCGCTGGTCGCGCTCGCTCGTCGCGAGCGACGTGCCCGTCCGCGTCCCGGCCGACGAGGCGGGCCTCGACTGGGAGGGCGAGATCGCCGCCTGGGTCGGCGCGCCGCTGCGCGACGCCGACGCCGACACCGCCCGCGCCGCCATCCTCGGCTACTCGGCGTTCAACGACCTGACCGCCCGCATCGCGCAGAAGCGCACGTCGCAGTGGATCCTCGGCAAGAACCCCGACGACTCCGGCCCCACTGGGGTGCTCGTGACCGCCGACGAGGCGGGCGACCTGCGCGACGGCCTGCGGCTGACGACCCGGGTCAACGGCGAGGTCGTCCAGGACTCGACCTCCGACCGGCAGATCTACGAGGCCGGCGAGACGCTCGCGCACATCTCGCGCACGCTGACGATCGAGCCCGGCGACATCCTGGCCACCGGGACGCCCTCCGGCGTCGGCTACGCGCGGGACCCGGAGTGGCTGCTCGGCCCCGGCGATATCGTCGAGGTGGAGGTCGAGCGGCTCGGCATCATCCGGACACCCATCGCGGCGCGCTGAGCGCACCGCCCCACGAGGAGAGCGAACATGCATGTCAATCGCGCCGCCGACGCGGCTTCCTACCAGGCTCCCGGCCACTTCGGCGTCGAGTCGATCCGACTCCAGGGCCGCGATGCGGGCGGCGCACAATTCTGCGCCGTCTCGGTCTCGGACTACGCGCCCGGTGCCGGTGTCGACGAGCTGCCCGTCGACTGCGACACCGTCTACGTCATCCTCTCGGGGGAGCTCGAGGTCACCTCGCACGACGACGGGCAGAGCGTCGTCCTCGGCGAGCACGACTCCGTGCACATCCCGCGCGGCGAGCGCCGCTCGATCCGCAACCGGACCGAGCAGGTCACGAAGATGCTCGTCGTGCTCGCGCCGGTGCCGCAGGGCTGAGCCGCCCTACTTTCGGTTCATCTCCGCGAAGAGCGCGACCGAGGCGTCGAGCGCCTCGTCGTAGCCCATCTCGGCGAAGCGATAGAACGCCGGTCGCCCGACTGCCGCGATCGCGCCGGCCCGCGCCGCCTTCGTCAGCCACGCCTCGGCCGCCGGCATGAGCGCGTCGGCAGGCCGGATCTCGTTGATGAGCCCGACCTCGCGCGCGCGCTCCGGCGTGAACGCCTCGCCCGACCCGACGTTCTCCATCGCGAACCTCGCGCCGATGCGCTGGATGATCGGCACCTGCGCGACCATGGGCCAGATGCCGAGGCTCACCTCGCGGGTGCCGATGATCGCGTCGGGGATCGACACGGCGTAGTCGACAGCGGCGACGATCGAGGCGCCGGAGGCGACCGCGTTGCCGTTGACGGCGGCGACGACGGGCGTGCCGAGCGTCGGCAGCAGCTTGAGGAGGCCCGCGAGGGCGGTCGCGAACTCGACGGGGTCGCCGCCGGCCTGGATCGCGGGGATGTCGAGGCCGCTGCAGAAGACGTCGCCCGCACCGGTGATCACGATGCCGGTGATCTCGCGGTCGGCGTCGGCGGCGAGCAGCTGCTGCGTGATCGTCGCGATGACGTCCGGGTTGAGCAGGTTGCCCTCGGCACCCGAAGGGTTGGAGATGGTGACGGTCTCGATACGCCCTGACGGGCTACTCGACCCGCGGGTCGCGTTCTCGCTCATGCCGCCACCGTATCCCCGACGACCGAGCGCGCGATCCGGTCGAAGCGCTCGTCGAGCTGCGCCCGGTCCTTCGCGGTGAACGCGACGTAGAAGTCAGGCCGCACGACAAGGTGCGCGACGCCGTGCTCGGCGAACCACGCGGAGTAGACGCCGTCGACGTCGATCACCTCGGCGCCGCTGCCCGCGGGGCCGACGGTGAGCGCGCGTCCGCCGAACTCCTCGAAGCGCTGGCGGCGCTCTGCGTCGAGGTCGGCGGCCGCGTCGACCGCGGTGAGCAGGAACCAGGAGTCGCGCCCGACGATGTCGTCGAAGCGTCCGGTGCGCCCGAGGTGGGCGACGCGGCCCTGGATCGAGGTCTTTCCGGCGAGCGGGTCCTCCGAGATCCAGGTGCCGGTGCCGAGGACGGCTTCGTGCGTCGGGAGCGGGCCGATCTTCGACTGCTCGGCGAACTCCGCCTTCATCCGGG
Organism: Microbacteriaceae bacterium; assembly: GCA_035555435.1. Classification (GTDB taxonomy): domain Bacteria; phylum Actinomycetota; class Actinomycetes; order Actinomycetales; family Microbacteriaceae; genus 73-13. The sequence goes on from DATMGN010000025.1 coordinate 27,258, forward strand.
CATCGCGTTCTGCGGCCTCCTTCGGGTCGGCGATGCAGATGACCTTGCCGAGTTCGACGGAGAAGTTGATGTACCACTTGGCCTGTTCGCGGCGCTCGTTCGACCACTCGTCGAGGAGGTTCATCCCGGACTCGCCCTGGAGGACGAGGTCGAGGCGCCACACGAGGTTGACGACGTCGCGCAGGCCCGCGCACATGCCTTCGCCCGCGAAGGGCGGCATGAGGTGGGCGGCGTCGCCGACCATGACGGCGCGGCCGGCGCGCCAGTTCTCGAGGTATTTCGCCTCGAAGCGGGTGACGGCGGCGCGCTCGAGGTCGGCGTTGTCCGGGCGGATGCCCCACGGCTCGAGGAGCCGCCAGACGTTCTCTTCGGAGCCGAAGTCCTTCGGGTTCTCGTGGGGGAGCATCATCCACTCCCAGCGCCGGCGTCCGGGACCGCCGGGGACGACGGTCGTGGGGCGCTCGGGGTCGCACACCTGGAAGTGGGCCGTCATGTACTCCGGGTACTCATGCGGGTAGGTGTCGACGATGAGCCAGGTGAAGAGGAAGCCGAGGTCGGTGAGCTCGTAGCCGACGGCGTTGCGGATGAAGCTGTTCGCCCCGTCGGAGCCGATCGCGAACTTGGCTCGGATCTGACCGGTCTCGCCGCCTTCCTGGAACTGGACGACGGTGGTGTCCTTGACGATCTCGCGGTAGGTGAGCGTCACGCCGGCGTCGTCCTGGTCGAACGCGACCGCCTCGCGTCCCATGTGGAGGTGGACGGTGGGCAGCGTCTCGGCGAGCGTCATGAGGCGGCGCTCGAGCTCGGGCTGGTTGAACCAGTAGCGGTTGTGGTAGCCGTTGGACTCGGTCGAGATCCAGTCGGGCTCGAGGAGCACTTCCTGCGCGGCGTTGACCCAGTAGTAGTGGTCGCCGTGGTGCTCGATCCCGGGGTCGTTGTCCGAGTCGATGCCGAGGAGGCCGAGGACGCGGGCGATCTCGTGGTCGAAGGTGACGGCGCGGGGGCGGCCGTACTGGGTGTGCCAGCGCTCGACGCCGTGGACGGTGTAGCCGCGCCGGCCGAGGAGGATGCAGGCGAGGAGTCCGACGGGCCCGAGCCCGTTGACCACGACGTCGGCCTCATGGATGACAGTGGGCTGCAGATCTTGCGCCATTGGAAGCTCCAGTGAGAATAATGAACGATGGTTCATATCTGATAGTGCATTCATACTTGAACACGCGGTAGGTTCTTGTCAAGCGGGCAGACGATGGAGGGATCGATGGCGGCAGGACGATCGGGTACGGCGAAGGCGGCGCCGCGCGGTCTGCGGGAGCGCAAGGCCGAGGCCACCCGGCGTCGACTGCTCGACGCGGCGCGTCAGCTGATGTCCGTCGGCGGCGCCGAGTCGCTCACGATCGCCGGTCTCGCGAGCCGCGCCGACATCGGGCTCGGCACGTTCTACAACTATTTCGAGACCCGTGAGGCGATCATCGACGCCGTCATCTACGACGTCGTCGAGACGCTCGGCCAGCGCCTCGACGCGCTCACGGAGCGCATCGAAGACCCCGCCGAGGTGTACTCGTTCTCGCTGCGCCACCTCATGCGCACCGCCATCTCCGACCCCGTGTGGGGCTGGTTCCTCGTGCGGCTCGGCATCGCCCACGAGGGACTCGTCGGAATCCTCGGGCCGCGTGCCGGGCGCGACCTCCAGTACGGCGTCGACACCGGGCGCTTCCAGCCGCTCGACGTCGCGCTCGCGACCGCCATGACGTTCGGCTCCCTGCTCTCCGCCATGCGCACCTACCTCGAGACCGACGACCACCCGGCCGACCCGAGCGCCCTCTACGCCGAGCTGCTGCTGCGCATGGTCGGCATCCCGGTCGAAGAGGCTCACGAGATCGCGCATCGCCGCCTGCCTCCCCTGCCGCCCGCGCCCGCCGTGCCGATTCCGCTCGATCGACGCCAGGTGGGGGCCTGAGACTCAGTCGACCTTGCCGGCGCGGAGCGCGGACTCGCCCTTGCGATCCAGCCGGTACCCGATCGGGAAGAGGTTGATCCGGCGCTTGCCGGAGATGAGCCCCCAGATCCCACCGGGTGCGAAGAGCACCATGACGATCGCGAGCAGGCCGAGCCCGATCAGGTAGAGCGAGCCGTAGTCCTTGAGGAACTGCTCGAGCGCCCAGAAGATCACGGCGCCGATGATCGGCCCCTCGATCGATCCGAGGCCGCCGATCACGACCATGAAGATCATGAAGACGGCGTAGTTGACGCTGTAGACCGACGTGGGGATGACGTTGAGGGTCTGCACGGCGAGCACCGCGCCCGCCGCGCCCGTCATGCCGGCCGCTACGACGAAGACGATGCGCCTGGCCGTCACGACGTTGACGCCGCTCGTGCCCGCCGCGATCGGCTCGTCTCGGACCGCCGTCAGCGCGAGACCGAGCTTGGAGCGCACGAGCATGACGATCGCCGCCGTGATGATGACGACGAGCACGAGCCCCGCCCAGTAGGTGATCGCGATGCGCAGGTCGCGGTCCGGGAGCGCATTGGTCACCGCGCTCTGGATCGACATGCCGTTGCCCGCGCCGACCGCGGGGATGCGCATCGTGACGAGCCGCAGGATCTCCGAGATGACCCAAGTGCCGATCGCGAAATAGCCGCCGACGAGCCGGAACACGAGGTAGGAGATCGGCAGCGCGATGAGCGCGCAGACGATCGCCGCGAGCGGGATCGACTGGATCGGGTCGAGGCCGGCGAGTCCCACGAGGGTGACGATGCTGTACGCGCCGAGCCCGATGTACGCCTGCTGGCCGATCGAGACCATGCCGCCGTAGCCGGCGAGCAGGTTCCACGCGGAGGCGATGACGATGTAGATGAACAGCGTCGTCAGCTGCGCCGTCTGGCCGAGCGGCACGAGGTAGGGCATGAACGCGAGCAGCACGGCGACGACGCCGAAGAACGCCAGGCCGATGATCGACGTCAGCGTGAAGCGGCGGATCCGGGGCGCGAGCGGGATCGCCGTCGTCGGCCGGGTCGGGATGATTCGGTCGTTCACAGTCGCACCTTCCTCCGGATGATGCCGTTCGGCAGGAAGATCAGGAAGATCAGGAAGACGACGTGGCCCGCGAGGTCGAAGAGCGTCGTGTCGAACGTCGCCGCGACCGTCTGCACGACGCCGAGGATGATCGCGCCGAGGAACGTGCCCCACAGGCTCCCGAGCCCGCCGATGATGACCGCCTCGAACGCGTAGATCAGGAGCAGGTCGCCCGACAGCGGGTCGAAGCCGCGGGTCACGCCGAACGCGACGCCGGCGATGGCGACGAGACCGAACGCGATCGCCGCGGCGACGGCGTAGATGTGCTTCGGATTCGCGCCGACGAGCGAGACGATGGGCGCGTCGTCGCTCACCGCACGCACGAGCCGGCCGAATGGCGTTCTGGCCTGGACGAACGACAGCACGCCGAGCGCGACGACCGCGACGAGGAGGATGAGGAGCGGCAGCCAGCCGATCCGCAGGCTCCCGATCGAGAACGACGCCGTCTCGAACCCGCCGAGCCGCAGCTGCCGCGTGTTCGCCGTCTGCCACAGCAGCAGGACGTTCTGGATGATGATCGCGATGCCGAAGGTGACGAGCAGTGACGGCAGCGGCGAGTCCGACAGCGTGCGCTGCAGCACGAAGCGCTGCAGCACGTAGCCGAGTGCCGCGATGACGGGGACGACGACGAGGAGGGCGAGGAGCGGCGACACGAAGCCGGCGTCGACGAGGAACAGCGCCCCGTAGGCGGCGAGGATCGCGAGCGCGCCGTGCGCGAGGTTGACGAGGCGCATGACGCCGAACATGTACGACAGGCCGGCGGCGAAGAGCGCGTAGAGCCCGCCCTGCAGGATGCCCTGAACGATCGCGTTGAGATACTGCACGTGCTTCAGCCCCCGAAGTAGGCGCGGGTGATGTCCGCGAGGTCGAGGTCGCGGCCGGCGAGGGAGGTCCGGCCCTGGAGGAGGCAGTGCACGTCGCGCGAGGCCTTCGTCGCCTGCTGCACGTCCTGCTCGACGAGCAGGATCGAGGTGCCCTGCTCGCGGATGATCGGGATGCTCTCGTAGATCTCGCCGATGATCTTGGGGGCGAGGCCGAGGCTCACCTCGTCGAGCAGCAGCAGCTCGGGGTTCGACACGAGCGCGCGCGCGATCGCCGTCGCCTGCTGCTCGCCGCCCGAGAGGTCGCCCGCGCGGCGCGTGCGGCGCTCCGCGACGAGCGGGAAGCGCTCGTAGACCGCCTCGAGCGTCCAGGGGCCGCTGCGCTTGGTCGCCCTCGCGGTGAGCAGGTTCTCCTCGACGGTGAGCGAGCGGAAGAGGCGCCGCCCCTCGGGCACCATCGAGATGCCGAGGCGCGCACGCTGATACGCGGGCAGCTGCGTGACGTCCTTGCCCTGGAAGACGATGCGGCCCGACTTGACGGGCTGCTGCCCGGCGATCGCCTTGAGCAGCGTCGACTTGCCGGCGCCGTTGGAGCCGATCACGGCGAGGATGCCGCCGGAGGGCACGGTGAGCGAGACGTCCCGGATCGCGGGCAGCTGCCCGTAGTAGACGTCGATGTCGTCGACCTCAAGCATCGCGAGCCTCCGCTGCGTCCGCGGGTCGAGTAGCCGAGGGCGTTTCGAGACCCTCCGCCTCCTCCGCGATGTCGGGCTCGATGCCCAGGTAGATCTGCTGGACCTCGGGCGAGTTCAGCACGTCGTGCGGGGTGCCCTCGGCGAGCACCTTGCCGTATGTCAGGCAGATCATGCGCGTCGCGACGGCGGTGAGCGCGTGCACGACGTGCTCGATCCACACGACGGTGACGCCGATGCCCTGCACCGCGCGCACGAGCTCGATGATCGGCGGGAGCTCCTGCTCGGTGAGCCCGCCCGCGACCTCGTCGAGGAGCAGCAGCTTCGGCTTGCCGGCGAGCGCGCGCGCGACCTCGAGCCGCTTGCGGTCGAGCAGGCGCAGCGATCCGGCGAGATCGTCCGCGCGGTCCGTGAGCCCGGTGCGCTCGAGTGCGTACCAGGCGGCGCCGGCTGCTTCCTTCTTGCCCAGGTCGGCGGCGTACTGGGCGCCGACGAGGAGGTTCTCCAGCACGGTCATGCCGAGGAACGGGCGGGGGATCTGATAGCTCGTCGCGATGCCGTGCCGTGCTCGCCAGTGGGCCTTGCGGCGGGTGATGTCCTCCCCGCCGTAGTGGACGGTGCCGGCCGACGGCGGGAGTGACCCTCCCAGGACGGACAGCAGCGTCGACTTCCCGGCGCCGTTCGGGCCGATGATCCCGAGGATGTCTCCGGTCTGGACCGTCAGGTCCAGACCGGAGAGCACCTCGAGCTTCCCGAACGAGCGGCCGAGCCCGTGAGTGCTGAGCAGCGGCTCGGTCATCTCGTCCTTACCAGGCGATCGGTTCCGGCGTGCCGCCGAGCGGGATCTGCTCCTCGTCGGGGTTCACCACGATGACGAGGTCGTAGGACCCGTCGGCCTGGAGTCGCCACTGACCACCGGTGAGCGGCGTCTTCGCGACGTTCGGCACGGGGCCGGAGTTCCAGTCGATCGTGCCGGCGATGGTGTCGACCTTGAGGGTCGCCATCGTCGCGGCGAGGTCCTCGCCCGACAGCGACGGCGACTGCTCGAGGACGGCGACCGCGACCTCGAAGAGCGCCTCGACGAAGCCGAGCGGCTGCGTCCACTGCTGGCCGGTGGCCGTCGTGTACGAGTCGGCGAACTCCTGCGCGGACAGGCCGGTCAGGCCGCTCGAGTACGGGTAGGTGGGGGCCCACCAGACCTCGGTCGAGAGGTTGTTGCCGGTGTCGCCGAGCGCCTCGAGGACGGACGGGAACAGGATCGCCTTGGCGAAGGTCACGGTCGTCGGGTGGTAGCCCGCGGTGACGGCCTGCTGCCAGAACGAGATGAAGTCCGGCGGGATCATGTTGCCGGCCAGGATCTGCGCGTCGCCCGACTTGAGCTCGTCGATCTGCGCGGTGAAGTTCGTCGTGCCCGGGTCGAACGTGCCGGTCGCGAGCGGGGTGCGCCCGACCGAGGTGACGAACGGGGGCACGCCGACCTCGGGGTTGCGCCAGGCGTTGCCGTCGGGGTCGTTGCTGAGCAGCAGGCCCACGGTGCCGCCCGGCGCCGCGGTCGCGTCCCACACCGCGTTGTAGACGCGCAGCGCGTCCTCGAGGCCCCAGAAGAAGTGGTATGTGTAGTCGAACGAGGCCTCGCCCGGGTTGCCGCCGTCACGGCCGGCCCACGACTGCCACGGGGCGACGGTCGTGATGCACAGCACCTGGTTCGCCTCGCACTGGTCCGAGACGGGGTTCGTGTTGTCGGGGGTGGAGCCGGCGAGCAGGATCGAGACGCCCTCGTTGAGGATGAGGTCGCTCGCGGCGTTCGCGGCCGCGGTGCCGTCCGAGCCGGTGTCCTTGACGATGATCTGGACCGGGTGCTCGACGCCGTCGGAGGTCACGACCGGGTTGTCGGCGAAGAACGCCTCCATCTGGTCGACGACGAAGGCGTCCGCCTCGCCGAAGGCCGCGAGGCCGCCGGTCTGCGGGGTCACGAAGCCGATCTTGATCGGGGCGCCCTCGCCGCTGCCGGTCTCGGGGGTGGTCCCGCCGCCGCCGAGGCCGCCGGAGCAGCCCGTCAGGACGAGTGCGCCGCCTGCTACGGCGGCGACTGCGCCGAGGCGCAGCCGGTTGGTGAATGCCATCTTGGTCTCCTTCGACTCAGGACTCTTGGTACCGGGATATTGCCACTCTCGTCAGGCTAGCGTGCCAGATGAGAAGAAGTGAATGCGCGTTCAGTAATGAGTGCGTATTCAAGTTTCAAGACGCGGCCGGATTTGTCAAGCCAGGCTGAGCACCTGCCGCAGCGCGTCGGTGATCGCCGCTTCCGGATCCGCGACCAGTCCCTGGGCGCGCCACGCGACGATCTTGTCCGGACGCACGAGGATCGCGCCATCCTCCGGGATGCCCCGGACCTTCTGCCAATCGAAGTAGAGGTCCGTGACCTCGCGGCCCGGACCGATCACGACCGCGCCGAGCGGCACGCCGAGACGGTCCGCCGCGGCGCGCGCCGCATCCGCCCACGCCTCGCCCGCGATGCCCGTGAACAGCGTGAACTGCGTGCTCGGCGCGAGGTCGAGCGTCGAGACCTTGCGCGACTCGTCGCCGACCCACGCGTGCGGCAGCGGCGCGCCCGGCGCCGTCGAGGGCGTGTGGTACAGCTCGGGATCGCGGCCCGGCGTCGAGGGCTTCGGGCTGCCGTCCGAGACGACCGCGCTCGACGTGTAGAACTGTCCGAGCTCGACGCCGTGCGCGTTGAACTCGTAGTTCTTCAGCTCCATCGCCTCGGCGAGCGCGACGCGCTTCGCGGCACCCGCCGGCGTCGCGAGCTTGCGCTCCTCGATCGCCGCGATCATCTCCGCCTCGTTCGCCGCCGTCGTCACGCCGAGCGCGTCGAAGAAGCCGCCGAACTCCCGGCTCGACTGGTTCGCCCGCGTCACGATCTGCTTCGCGACCGGCGCCCGCTCGACCGAGTAGGTGTCGAGCAGCGCATCCCCCGCGTAGCCCTTGAGCACGGCCGCGAGCTTCCAAGCCAAGTTGTACGAGTCCTGGATCGACGTGTTCGAGCCGAGGCCGTTCGACGGTGGGTGACGGTGGATCGCATCGCCGACGGCGAAGACGCGGCCGCGTTGCAGGTGCGTCGCGTACATCTCGTTGTTGCCCCACAGGCTCGTGCCCGTGATCTCGACATCGAGGTCGCGCGTGCCGAGCAGGTCGAAGACGACCTCCTTCGCCGCGGCGAAGTCGATGTCCGGCGCCGGCTGCGAGATGTCGTAGCCCCACACGATGAGCCACTCGTTCCACGGGCGCACCATGCGCACGAGGCCCGCGCCGATGCCGCCGACGTTGGCACCCGGCTTGACGACCCAGTAGAGGACCGACGGGCGATGACCGACGAGCTGCGTGAGGTCCGCCTTGAACGTGATGTTCATCGAGCCCGCGATGTCCATCTGGCCCTCGTAGGGCAGGTCGATGTCGGCGGCGACCTTCGAGCGCGCGCCGTCGGCGCCGATCAGATACTTCGAGCGGATCTGGTACTGCGCACCCGTCACGCGGTCGAGGACCGTCGTCGTCACGCCGTCGGCGTCCTGCACGTGGCTCACGTACTCGGTCGAGAAGCGCGTCTGCGTGCCGCGCTGCGTCGCCGCCTTGACGAGGATCGGCTCGAGGTAGGTCTGCGGGATGTCGCAGTTGAGCACGGGTGAGGCCGCTTCGTAGTCGGCGTGCCGCGCGGGGCTCGTGCCCCAGGTCAGGATGCGGCCGAACTCCTCGCCCGCGATCGACGAGCAGAAGACGGTGTCGCCGATGAGGTGGTGCGGCGTCGCGAGGGACTCGACCTCATCGAGGATCCCCATGTCCCGGAAGAACTCCATGGCCCGCTGATTCGTGATGTGCGCCCGAGGCGTGTTCGCCGTCCAGCGGTACTTCGTGATCGTGATGTTCGGCACGCCGTAGGTCGCAAGCGCCAGGGCCGCCGCCCCGCCGCTCGGGCCCGAGCCCACCACGAGCACATCGGTCTCCACGATCCCGTGGGTGGGCAGCTCGGTCGCTGCGATGCCGTCGTCGAAGACCGCCATCGGTCGTCCTCCATCCATGCGCACCGCCGCGTGCGCTTCGAGAGAGTGTGCGGGCGAATCGCCTCGCCGCGCCGGCCGTGGCGCGAATCGGCAAGCCGATGTCAGGGATCGACTACCGCGGTCGGCGATTTTGCCCCGTCGTGCACTCAAGGGGGTGAAAGGAGATCACATGCACGACATCCCGACCACCCGATCCCGGCCATGGAGGACGACGCGCTTGCTCGCCCTCATCGCGTTCTCGATCGCGGCGCTGGCGCTACCGCTCGCGAGCCCGCCCGCGGCGAGCGCCTCGACGCACGGCGCCGGGGAGTACGACGCCGGGCACTGGCACGGCAGCTATATGGAGGACGGGGCATATGCGTACTGTCTCGACTATCACCTCGACTGGGACGGCGGGCTCGCCCCCACCTGGGCGGGCACCGTCACCTCGTACGGCGGGCTCGCCCCGCAGCAGCTCGCCGCGATCGGCGCCGCGGTCGCCGCGCTCGGGCAGACGGGCGATCCCGCCGAGGCGCGTGCCGTCGCGGACGCCATCTGGTACGTCACCGACGGCGTCGTGCCGTGGGGACCGACCGCGCCGCGCGCCCAGCAGATCATCGACTGGATGGCCGCGTGGGTCGCCGCACCCGACGCGGGCACGGTGACGATGACGATCGCCCGCGACGGCACCGGCCCCCGCGACGCGGTGCTCACGATCGACGCGCTGTCGGCCGGCACCGCTGTCACCGGCATGATCCGGCTGAGCGACGGCGTCTTCGCCGACACCGGCGGCGACACCCTCGTCGGCGAGTTCGCCGCGGGCCAGCGCCACGCCGTGACGGGACTCCCGGCGACACCTGCCGACTACCGGATCGGCGCGCAGCTGACCGGTACCGCGACCCTCTCGACCTTCGCGGCCGCAGCGCCTGTCTACGAGTACGGCCCCGGCTACCAGAGCATGATCGGTCCGGCCGCGACTGCGATCATCCCCATGACCGGCGCCGCGCTCACGGCCGACGCGATCCCCGCGGTCGCGATGACGACGAGCACGACCGCGTCCGTCCCGGCCGGCACGGGCGTCCGCGACACCGCGCTGCTCGACGACCACGGCGCCGGGATCGACCTCAGCGGGTGGAGTCTCGGCTTCGACCTCTACGAGTTTCCCGCGGGCGCCGAGGAGATCGCTGAGCCCGTCTGCACCCCGGCGACGCGGGTGCACTCGAGCGCGCGCATCCCGCTGTCCGCCGCCGGCGAGGTCACGAGTGACGCGTATCTCGCCGAGCGGCCCGGGACGTACGGCTGGATCGCGACGCTGTACGACCCCGACGGCGCGCCGCACCTCGTCGGCACCTGCGGTGAGCCCGACGAGACGCTGCGGGTGGAGGCGGTCCTCGCCCTGACCGGCGACGACTCGGGCCGGATCGGCGTCGCGCTCGCCGGTGGGCTCGCGCTCGGCGGGGCCGGCTTCGCCGCCGCGGCCGCGAACGAGCGACGGCGACGACGCTGAGGCGGAAGCGGGAGCGGGAGCTGGGGTGAGGCGCTACCGCGACTCGGCGGGGACCTGCGTCGTGCGCCACTCCACGGGCGTCAGCTCGTAGCGCTCGCGGAAGACGCGCGAGAAGTGGGCGTGCGAGACGAATCCGCTCGCGAGCGCCACCTCGTGGACCGTCCGCGGACCGGGCTCGGCGAGCAGCCGCTTCGCGAGCTCGAGTCGCAGCGTCAGGATCGTCCGCGCGACCCCGGCGCCGGTCTCACCGAACGCGCGGGCGAGATGGCGCTCCGACACCCCGACCGCCTGCGCGACGTGCGAGACCGAGATCGTGGGATCGCGCAAGTTTCGCTCGATCCACGCGAGCGCGGCCCGTCGGTACGCGGTCGAGGATCGTGCGCCGTCGTCCGTGAACATGGTGCGCAGCAAGTCGAGTGCGCTCTCCTCCGTCGCCGCGAGGCTCGCCTCGTCCGGCTCCGTAAGGGAGCGCTCGACGAGGTGGGCGAGCGCGGCCGCGTGGACATCGCCGCCCGGCACGTCGGCGAAGTGGAGCACGAGCGGTTTCGCCGGCGTCTTGCCCTCCGTCGTCGACTCGAATACCTCGCGGGGGACGACGAGCACGTACTCCTTGAGGCCCTGCGCGAAGCCACGGATGAAGGGCTGCGTCGTGTCGCAGATGAGCAGTGTGCCCGGCTGCTGCAGGTGCACGCCGCCCTGGTGGTAGAAGAATGCATCGCCCGCGAGCGAGAAGTAGAGCGCGACGCCGTCAGTACCGCTCGCCGCGATGTGGCCTGGCGTGCGCTCGACGACGTGCGGGTTCGCGCTGACATGCGCGAACTGCAGGTTCGGCAGCTGCAGGTTGATCTCGGTCGCCTCCAGCGGCGCGCCGTCGATCGAGCGAGCGGCGAGCGGCACGAGCGCCTCCGCGTTGTGCTGCTCCCACCGCTCGATGCGCTCCGGCTCGCTGACGCCGGACGTCGAGAAGCGCCGAAACCCGTCGACCATCCGCACCTCCGCTCCCCCGCGAGTCGGTGCCGTGAGCCTATCCGACGGGGGTGAAGGGCACGAGGGCGGTGAGCACGATGGCGACCGCCGTGACGACGCTGCCGATGATGATGAGGCCGCGCTTGATCGTCATCGACGCGACGACGGCGGCGATGCCAAGCAGGAAGAGCGCGACGGCGAGGAGCACGGTGTAGAGCGTGAGCCGGTCCCCGTAACCATTGGCCTGGTCCCCGGCCGCGATGTAGGCGGACGCCTGATCCTGCAGTGCCCGGTACTCGCCGAACCGGGCCTCGAGGTACTCGTCCGAGTTGAGCGGATAGTCGCCCGTCGCGTTCGACCACTCGAACGCGGCCTCGAGCACCTCATCGACGCCGGTCATGGTGAGCGCGGCGATCTTCGTCTCCGCATCGGCGGCGACCGCGGGGTCGGTGCTCAGCGCGTCGACGCCCAGGATCACCAGCTGGGAGTAGGTCTGCGCGTCCTGTGCGTACTGCTGGTTCGCCTCGAGGTAGATGGACTCCGCCTCGGTCTTCATGTTCTGTCCGCGCGCGTAGCTCGAGGACATGACGCTGTCCCAGAGGGAGGACTGGAAGGACGCGTAGGCGGTCGCGACGGAGGCGATGCCGAGCAGGATCACGACGACGAGCTCGACGCTGAAGCGACGCCGTGCGCCGGGCTCCGCCGTTTCCATGGCTGAAGCGTAGTGACTGCGAGACCGCTTCGTTGGGCGGATTTTGTCGGCTCAGGCGGTGAGCACCCAGGCGATCACGACGAGCGCTCCGATAGAGCCGAGCGTCGTCACGAAGACGGTGTCCCGGCCGATGATGACGCCCCGGTCATAGCGCTGGGACCAGTTGAAGACGTTCTGCGCGCTCGGCAGCCCCGCGAGGATGACGGCGGCGAAGAGCGCGTGCCCGTCGAGGCCGAATGCGAACTTCGCGATCGCCCACGCCGCGACCGGCATCGCGATGAGCTTGAGCGCGCTCGCGAGGATTACGTCCTTGCGGTACGGGCCGGGCGCCAGCACGCGGTCTCCCGCGAGCGAGAGGCCGAAGTTGAGCAGCAGGATCGGGACCGCGGCGGCCGCGACGAGGTCGAGCGGCGCCATCACGATGTCGGGCGGCAGCCAGCCGAAGGCGGCGCAGATGACCCCGAGGACCGAGCCGATGATGAGCGGATTTCGCAGCGGCTGCGTGAGCGTGCGCGCGATCGACTGCTTCGCCCCCGTGGTCGCGTCGAGGATCGTCAGGGCGATCGGCGCGAAGACGATGAGCTGGAGCATCACGATCGGGGCCGAAGCGGCGGCGTCGCCGAGGATGTAGAGGCCGAGCGGCAGGCCGATGTTGTTCGCGTTCTGATAGCCGGCGCCGAGCGTGCCGACGATCGCCTCGGGGATCGCGCGCTTCCAGATGAGCAGCGCGACCGCGAGGTAGATGGCGAAGATGACGAGGGCGCTGATCGCCGCGACCGGCAGCTGCGTCGAGAAGAGCGAGTGGACGTCCGCGCGGGCGAGCACGCTGAAGAGCAGCGGCGGGGACAGGACGTAGAACGCGATGCGGGAGAGCACGAAGTCCGCCTGCTTGCCGAGGACTCCCGAGCGCCCGGCGAGGTAGCCGACGAGGATCACGACGGCGATGACGCCGAAGCCCTCGAGCACGCCGATCACCGGGGGACCCCGATCATCCGTGCACCGTCACCGGTCGAGGGTAGCGCCGCGGCCGTCAGCGAGCCGCGAGGGCCACGACCTCTTCGGCGCAGCCGAACGCGATCGTGACGCCGCTGCCGCCGTGCCCGTAGCAGTGGATGACGTCCCCGATGCGTTCGAGCCGCACCGCGTCGCGGCCGGGCCGCAGGCCCACGGCGCGCGAGGTGATGGGGGCGTCGGCGAGCCAGGGGAAGAACTCACTCGCCCGCGCGATGATCGCCGCCTCGACCGCGGGGTCGGGCTCGACGGAGTACTCGCCGACGACGTGGGTGCCGCCGATGACGACCTCGTCGATGCGGGGGATGACGTAGAGCAGCCCCGCGGGGTTGTCCGGGTCGATGAGCCAGGGCACACCGCCGGGGTTCGCGACCCGCACGACCTGGCCCTGCACGGGATACAGTCCGGCCTCGGGCACGAGCGCGTTGGTGCCGAGCCCCGTCGCGAGCACCACGAGGTCGCCGTGCTCGAACGCCGCATCCACCGAGTCGATCCGGAGCATGAGCTCGCGCACGCCCGCCTCGGCGCCCGTGCGCCGCAGCCAGCTCAGGTGATAGCTCGTGTCGACGAGCGGCATCGTCGCGCTCACGACCGAGCTGATGCCGCCCGGGAAGTCCTCGGGCGCGGGGCCCTCCGTCGCGTCGGGGGCGAACGAGGCCCAGTCGAGCTCGGGCCGACTCCCGCCCCGGTGGATCTCGTGCCCGCGCACGAGTCGGACGCCGGTCGCCGCGTCGCCGAGCATGCCCGCGAGCCGCTCGACACCGCGGACCGTCCAGGCGGCGATCCGATCGGCGGGCTGCGCGGCGAACGGCATGACGAGCGCGGCCGCCTTCGCGCTCGTCGTCTGCTCCGGCGAATCGGCCGTGATGACCGTGACCGCGTGGCCCGCGTGACGCAGCTCGAGCGCCGCGGTGCGGCCGACGATGCCGCCCCCGACGACGGCGACGGAGGGAAGTCCCACGCCGCAATACTGCCCGATGGGGCTCGCGATCCCGATAGTCTCGGGGCCATGTCGACGCTGACTCGCCGCCCTCTGATCGCGCTCGCCACGGCGTTCTGCCTCGCCCTCGTCGCCCTCGTGGGCGCTGCTCCCGCCGCGATCGCGGCCGACGAACCGCACGACAACGGCGTCTTCGCCGGCCAGATCCTCGTGCAGGAGTCGATCACCGACCCGATCTCGACCGCGCCCGTCCCGGACGCGAGCGTCACGGTGTTCGACAGCAAGTACTACGTCGTCGCGGTGCTGACGACCGATGCGGACGGGAAGTTCGAGGTCGATCTGCCGCCGGGGAAGTACACCTTCCAGGCGTTCGCGGAGGACTTCACGCAGCGCTTCTTCACGAGCGACTCGACCAAGTACGCGCACTACCTCGCCGCGGCGGACTTCCTCACCGTGCCGCAGCCGGCGATCAAGTTCGGCCTCATCCCCGCCGCACCGACCCCGCCGCCCGTGGGTCTCGACATCCTCGGCACCGTCACGGACCTCGCGGGCACGCCGATCTCGGATGCGATGGTCGTGGTCGGTGACGACGTCGCGTACACCCGCGCCGACGGCTCGTTCACGGTGGAGGACGGCGAGGGCGGCATCGCGTTCGCGATCGCGTACGGCTACCTCGTGCAGTACTTCCACCTGGCGGCCACGCCGGACAAGGCGACGAAGGTCGTGGGCGGTGCGTCGGACGTGAACTTCAGTCTTACGCCGAAGGAGGGGCCGACGCCCACGCCGACGCCGACGCCCACGCCGACGCCGACCCCTACCCCCACTCCGACCCCGACGCCGAGTCCCACCCCTACCCCGACGCCTACTCCCACCCCGACTCCGACGCCGACCCCGACGCCGACCCCGACCCCGCCCGCGGCGAAGGCCGCGATCACGGGCACCGTCGTCGTCGCGCAGTCGCGCAAGCCGGTGGGGAACGCGACGGTGACGGTCATCCCGAAGTCCGGCGAGCCGATCACGGTGCTCTCGGACGCTGACGGCGTCTACGCGATCGGCGGACTGCCCCCGGGCGCGGCGACGGTGCAGGCGGCCGCGGCCGGCTTCTCTGTCGACGAGCGTCCCGTGACGCTCAAGGCGGGGGAGCGCACGGCGAACGCCGACCTCTACCTGGTCAAACTGCCGGAGCCGAAGACGAGCGGGTCGATCTCCGGCGCGATCGTCGAGACGGGGGACGGCGTCGACGGCCCGCCCTGGGCGGGCATCGTCAACCTCATGCAGGGCGGCACGCTCGTGCTGACGACCCAGGCGGCCGACGGCGTCTTCATGTTCGAGGACGTTCAGGCGCGCGGAGATCTCCGCGTCGTCGTGCCGACGCCGCCGGCCGGCTTCATCCAGGATCCGGATGACGGCTTCGTCACCGGTTTCGACGGCACGAGCGTGAGCCACTTGACGGTGCAGCTGAAGCCGATCCCCGCGGACAGCGGCGCCTGGGTGTGGTGGCTCGTGGGCGGCATCGTGCTGCTCCTGCTGCTCGTCGGCGCTGCGATCTGGATCGTGCTCGCGCGCCGGGCGGGCCGCGCCGCCTGAGAGATCGAAGCCAGACCGTGACGTCGCACCTGCACTTTGCAAGGATCGGCGCATGGCACTCTTCGTGAACCTGCCGATCGCCGACGTCGAGCGATCGAAGAGCTTCTACACCGCCCTCGGGTGGAGCATCAACGAGAGCTTCACCGATGAGAACGCGGCATGCGTCGTGATCAGCGACGAGAACTACCTGATGGTGCTGCGCCGCGATTTCTATGCGAGCTTCCTCGAGGGTCGCAAGGAGGTCGGCGACCCTGCCGCGACCTCGCTCGCGCTCATCGCCTTCGACTTGGGCTCGCGCGAGGAGGTCGACGCGTTCATCGCTCGTGCCGAGGCGGCCGGGGCGAAGATCGGTAAGACGGTCGACCTCGGCTTCATGTATCAGCGGCAGTTCGACGACCCGGACGGCAACCACTTCGAGCCGTTCTGGATGGATCCGGTCGCCGCGCAGAGCGGGCCTTCCGCGCAGTGACCGGCGCGGCGGCGCGCGGGCCTCGGCGAAGACCTGGCGCAGGGCGAGCGGCCCGCCGATCGTCACTCCTGGATCGCGGGCGAAAGCGGCGTCGCCATGCGCGGCTGACCGTCGCGGGCGAAGACCCGCGGGTCCGGCCTCAGCCCTTGGTCAGCGAGCCGATCTCGACGCCGTCAGCGTCGAGGACGTGCAGCGTCGTGCCCTGGACGGTGCCGGTCGACAGGCTCGACAGCCAGGTGTCGACGTCCTCGCAGGCCATCATCGTCGAGGCGACCTCGCCGAAGTCGACCGTGGAGCCCTCCTGCGTCCACGAGCCGGTCAGGCGGTTGCAGCCGTCGGTGCCGCTCAGCGACCCGTCCTCGGCGAGGACGAGCTGGGGCTCGCCCGGCGCGTCCGTGCCCCAGGTGCCCGCGGCACCCGTGCTGCCGGACGGTGTGGCCGGCGCGCAGCCGGCGAGCGCGAAGGCGAGCGCGAGCGCGAGCCCTCCGGTGGCGACGAGCGTCTTCGTAGTCTTCATGACACGCATCGTGGTCGAGGAGACTGGTAAATGGTCACATGACACCTGCGATTTCCGCGAGTACGCTCGCGGCATCCAGGAGGAGGCGACATGTCGCATCGACGAGAGCACCCCGATGACGAGCTGGTGCAGCTCGAGCCCCGCGAGCGGGGCCTGCACGTGCGCTGGCGCCGCCACGACTCCGGCGACCACTACGGCGGCGACGCGTTCGACGACGACGCCCGCGAGGTCCTCCTGCAGGAGGGCGTCGACCCGGACGAGTTCTTCCCCTCGGCGCCGCACCCGTTCTGATCCGCACCTGTTCGTACGGGGATCTCAGTCACTGAGGTAGTGCTCGATCAGGTAGCCCGCGATCGCGATCGACGACGTCGCCGCCGGCGAGGGCGCGTTGCGCAGCACCGTCACGCGCCCGATCCGATCGACCGCGAAGTCGTCGAGCAGCGCACCGTCGCGCCCCCACGCCTGCGCGCGGACACCGGCCGCCGACTTCGCGACCATGTCGGTCATCTTGAGCTCAGGCACGAAGCGGCGGGCCTTGTGGAAGTAGCGGCGCTTGATGAGCGAGGCGCTCACCTCGTCGATCCCCATGACCCAGTGCTTGCGGAAGAGCGCCCCCGCCCCCGGCCACGTCAGCGACGCCCACGTGTCCCTGAGCGAGAACCGGCGCCAGTCGTAGCCTTCGCGCGCGAGCGCCGGCACCGCGCTCGGCCCCAGGTGCACGTCGTCGTAGACGCCGCGCGTGAAATGCACCCCGAGGAACGGGAACCTCGGATCCGGCACCGGGTAGATCATGCCGCGGCACAGGTCGTTCGCCTCCGGCGAGAGCGCCCAGTACTCCCCGCGGAACGGCAGGATCTTCGGACTCGGATCCGCCCCGACGAGGCGCGCGACGAGGTCGGACTGAAGCCCCGCGCAGGCGATCACACGGTCGAAGGACTCCTCCGCCTCCCGCGTCACGACACGCACCGCGCCCCGCTCCTCCACGATCGACGTCACCTCGTGGGCGAGCAGCACGCGGCCGCCCGCCTCCCGCAAGTCCTGCGCCATCGCCTCCGTGATCGCCGTGTAGTCGACCGCGGCCGTGTGCGGGGAGTGCACCGCGGCGATACCGGCCACGTGGGGCTCGATCTCCCGCAGCCTGCCGACGTCGTCGATCCTGGTGAGGGCGGGGACGGCGTTCTGGATGGAGCGTCGCTCGATCTCCGCGAGCGGCTCGAGCTCCGACTCGTCGACGGCGACGACGAGCTTCCCGATCTCCCGATACGGCAGACCCCGCTCGATGCAGTAGTCGCGGATGCTCGACCGGCCGGCGGCGCACAGCTGCGCCTTGAGCGATCCGGGCTTGTAGTAGAGGCCCGCGTGGACGACGCCGGAGTTGTGCCCGGTCTGGTGCGCGGCGAGCCGGTCCTCCTTCTCGAAGACGGTGACGTCGCCGAGGCCGCGCAGCGTCAGTTCGCGGGCGAGCGCGATCCCGAGGATGCCGCCGCCGATGATCGCGATGCGTTCGGTGCTCATCGGAGCCATTCTCCCGCGGCGCTCAGGCGCGGAACTGCGGCGAGCCGAGGACGCGCTCGACGGTGAGCTCGAGCACGACCCGCTCCGGGTTCGGCTGCGGGGTCCGATAGCGCGCCGCGTACAGCTCGACGGCGAACGCGATGTCGGCGGGATCCTCGGAGATCCGCGCCGGCCCCTCGAAGCTGATCCAGCGGCCGCCGTCGACCGTGTTGACGCTCGCGCGGCCGGTGCGCGTCACGTTGAGGAACTTCTGCGACCCGCGCGAGCCGATGACCCGCACGACCCCGTCGCGATAGGTGATGCCGACGGGCACCGAGTGGATGCGGCCTTCGCGGCCGATCGTCGAGAGCGTCGCGAGGTGGTACTCGGCGAGGAATGCCATGGCGGCGTCCGTGATCACCGGTCAAGCCTCACACGCGCGAGGGCCCCCGCGGTGCCAGGCTGGTCGCATGAGCTCTGGGCGCATCGGCGTGTTCAAGCGATCGGACGCCGAGTTCGACCGCGGCATCAGCTTCTTCGACGCGATCTACGGGTTCGCGATCACGCTCCTCATCGCCAACCTCGACGTCCCACCCGCGGAGGCCTGGCGCGACCTGCCCTCGCTGCTGAACTCCGGGATCCTCGGCCAGCTCACCGGCTTCGCTCTGAGCTTCGTCGTCATCGCCGCGTTCTGGCGGGTCAACGTGCGGATCATCCGGCGCATCTCCGCGATGGACTCGGCGACGACGACGATGAACCTGCTCGCGGCGGCGTTCGTCATCCTCATCCCGTTCACGACGCAGGGCATCAGCGATCCGCACACCCTGTCGTTCGCGCTGACGACCGTCGTCTACGGCGCGAACATCGCGCTCGCCTCCATCGCGCAGACCGCGATGTTCGAGGTCGCCCGGCGGCGCGGCCTCGAAGCCCACCCGATGACCCGCCGGGAGCACACCGTCTATCTCCTGAACGCGCTGCCGACGCCCGTGGTGTTCCTCGCGTCGATCCCCGTCACGCTCGTCTGGGGCGGGGTCGCCGGCAAGCTCGCCTGGCTCGCGCTGCTCGTGCTCGGCCCGCTCGCGGCGTGGCAGGGGCGTCGCATGCTGCGGTCGAAGTCCTGATGCACGTTTGATGTGGAAATCCGGATCAGATTCGATTGATCTGGAAATCGCGATCAGCTATCGTTGATCGCGAAAACCAGATCAAGGAGTCATGATGCGGACTGCACCTATCCGGACGGGTCGAGCGTTCGCTGACGCGCTGCGGGAGTTCCGGGTCGCATCCGGCATGACGCAGCGCGAGCTGGCCGACGCGACCGGGGTGACGCAATCGCTGATCGCCGAGCTCGAGTCCGGCAAGACCACCAAGGCGATAGAACGCTGCTTCCTGCTCCTGCGGGCACTGGACGCGCATGTCGTGATCATGGACAGCCGGAATGGCTGAACTCGAAGTCCATCTCTACGGGACGCTGCTCGGGCATCTCGTCGGCGAGCGCGCCAGGTTCGATTTCGTCGCTGCGCCCGCGGCGCTGGAGCGATTCGGCATCGGCGCCACGGTCCTGTCGCTCGCCATTCCGCTGTCCGCCAACCCCCGTGCGGCGCTCGTCGGCGAACGCCGCAACTTCTTCGAAGAACTGCTCCCGGAGGGGCGTCATCGCAAGCGTCTGGCGGACAACGCGCATATCGACGAATCGAACACGATGGCCATGCTGCGCCGATATGGACGCGACGTCGCCGGAGCCGTACAGATCATCGATTCGAGCGATCCAGCCGAGCCCCGCACGCCGTCGGTCCAGCCGATCGGCGACGCTCGCGTTCGTGAGCTCTTCAGCCTCGCCCGGGTCGCTCCGCTCGGCAACACCGGGCCTCGTCGGCTGTCGTCGCTGGCCGGAGTGCAGGACAAGGTGCTGTTGGCCCGTACGGAGGCAGGTTGGGCCGAACCGGTGGACGGATACCCGACGACGCACATCCTGAAGCCGAGCGTCGACGACATGCCGACCCTGATCTACGACGAGGAGTACGGCGCCCGCATCGCGCGTCACCTCGGGCTGGCTGACCACGAGACTGGCGTGGTGACGTTCGACGGCACGGACGCCCTCGTCGTCGAACGGTACGACCGAGGCTCCGTGCCCGGCGGGCGGATTCACCAAGAGGACTTCAATCAAGCCTTGGGCTACTTTGCCGACCAGAAGTACGAAACCTCGGGCCACGCGGGCCTCGCGACGATTGCGGAGACGTTGCGCGAGCAGGCAGGGCTCGGAGACGTCGAACAGCTGCTGCGACTGGTCACGATGTCAGTTGCCGTCGGCAACCTCGACATGCACGCGAAGAACCTGTCGATCCTGCACCACCTCGACGGCTCGATTCGGCTCGCACCTGCCTACGACATCGTCCCGCAACTGCACTTGGGCGTCGGGACGCAGTTCGCGTTCGCGATCTCCGGCGAACTCGAGCACGACCGCATCACCCGCTCCCACCTCATCGATGCCGGCCGCTCGTGGGGGCTGCGCAATGCCCCGAACATCGTGGACGACGTGCTCGCGCAAGTGGCGACGTTTGCGACGACCGAGCAGCCGCTCCCGGGCGCGCATCCGGATCTTGCAGCCGATATCGCGAGATTCACCGCAAACCTCATGGCTGGCATCGGCGCTTCCCAGGACGGCACCGCACCATCGGCGCGGCCCGAGACTCATCCGCGCGCCCTGCCAGTGGCCGACGGAGGCTGGGGTGGTCCTGTGCGCGGCGGTCGATGATCCGCGCCTGCGTGCGCTATTCGGTGGCTCCGACGGGCGTCGATCCCGTGACCTCACGATTTTCAGTCGTGCGCTCTACCAACTGAGCTACAGAGCCGCTTTGGAGAAGTAGCCCCGCCCTTCGACTCGCTGACGCTCGCTCAGGGACCGGGGCTGCCGCTTCCGCGACCCTGACGGGACTTGAACCCGCGACCTCCGCCGTGACAGGGCGGCACGCTAACCAACTGCGCTACAGGGCCTAGATGGTGAAAACCAGGCTATTCAATTAGATGCTCCGTGACCCCAACGGGATTCGAACCCGTGCTACCGCCGTGAAAGGGCGGCGTCCTAGGCCACTAAACGATGGGGCCGAAAGCGCGGATCACTCCGGCTACCGGCGTTCAATCATAGGGGGCACCCCGGCAGTTAGCCAAACGCGCGGTGATTCGATGAGGTTCATTCCGAGGTTGAGGGTTAGGGTGTCCCGGGCGGAGGGGAAGGACTGGGGATGCGGCGCAGGAGCAAGGCAGCGATCGGCGCGGTCATCGTCGCGTTCGCGGCGGCCCTCATCGTCCCCACCACCGTCGCGTACGCGGCCGACTACCCGAGCTGGCAGGACGTCGAGAACGCGCGCTCCAACGAGCAGGCGAAGCAGAACGAGATCGCCAACATCCAGGCCTGGCTCCAGCAGCTGCGCGCCGAGGTCGAGCGCACGAAGGCCGACCTGGAGATCAAGGCCCAGAAGTGGCAGCAGCTCAACACGCTGTACGAGGCCAAGGTTGCCGAGGCGGCCCAGCTGCGCCAGCAGGCCGAGGCGGCCGACGCGATCGCGCTCGAGTCCGAGCGCCGCGCCGGCCAGTGGGCGGCCCAGGTCGTGCGCATCGGCGGCAGCGATCCGACGCTCAGCCTCTTCGCCGCCTCCGACAAGGCCGACGACCTGCTCAGCGCGATCGGCGTCTCCTCGCGCATCTCCGCCCAGGCGAACACGCTCTACGAGGAGGCGATCCAGCAGCGCAACACCGCGCAGGGCCTCACCGACCAGGCGACCGTCATGGAGGAGGAGCTCGGCGTCCTCGAGCAGCAGGCCGCGGTCGCGATGCAGGAGGCGCAGGCCGCCTCCGAGGCCGCGACCGCCGCGGTCATCGCCCAGCAGGAGAACGAGGCGCGCCTCCAGCAGCAGCTCATCGTCCTCACGGAGAACCGCGCGGCGACCGAGGCGGACTACCAGATCGGCGAGCAGAAGCGCATCGAGGAGGAGCTCGCCAACATCGGCGTCGACCTCGGCCAGGTCTCGGCGGGCGGCTGGATCCGACCCGCGGGCGGCTTCGTCAGCGCGTGGTTCGGCTACTCGGCGAGCTACGGTGGCACGCACAGCGGCGTCGACCTCGCCCAGTCCTGCTGGAACCCGATCGTCGCCGCGCACGAGGGCAGCGTCTCCTTCGCCGGGTGGAACAGCGGCGGCTACGGCTACCTCGTGGTCATCGACCACGGCGGCGGGCTCGAGACCTACTACGGCCACATGCCCTCCGGCGGCATCGAGGTCGGCGTCGGGCAGTACGTCATGGTCGGTCAGAAGATCGGCAACGTCGGCACGACCGGCAACTCGACCGGCTGCCACCTGCACTTCGAGATGCGCGCGAACGGCCAGCGCATCGACCCGGCCGCGTTCCTCGCGGCCCAGGGCATCTACCTGTAGCTCAGTGGCCCTGCGCCTTGAAGCGCTCGAAACCGTCCTGAATGACGCGCTCCGCGCCCGCGGCGTCGCCCCACTCGCCGAGCTTGACCCACTTGCCGGGCTCGAGGTCCTTGTAGTGCTCGAAGAAGTGCTGGATCTCCTGCCGCGTCTTGGCTGGCACGTCGTCGATGTCCTGGATGTGCGCCCAGCGCGGGTCCTTGTAGGGGACGGCGATGATCTTGGTGTCGATGCCGCCGTCGTCCTCCATGTCGATGTAGCCGACGGGGCGCACCTTGACGCCGACGCCGGGGAAGACGGGCTCGAAGAGCAGCACAAGCACGTCGACGGGGTCGCCGTCGAGTCCGAGCGTGTTCTCGAAGAAGCCGTAGTCGGTCGGGTACACGAAGGGCGTGAAGAGGTAGCGGTCGAGGAAGACGCGCCCCGTCTCGTGGTCGACTTCGTACTTGTTCCGGCTGCCGGCCGGGATCTCGATGACGGCGTCGTACTCGCCCATGCGCTGCGCTCCTGAGTCGGTGGAAAGTCCGGGACTACCGTAATCGAATGCGACCGCGCCTGACTCCGGCGATGGCGGACGTCCGCAGGGCGGTCCGCGAGTGCCTCACCGACTGTGCAGTTCCGGACGCCAGAACGCCGGTTTCGGGCTCAGAAGTGCACAGTCGATCAGGGGCGGCGCTCTTGCTCGTCGCGCTGAGCGGGGGACCCGATTCGCTCGCGCTCGCGGCAGCGACGGCGTTCGAGGCGCCGCGCGCGGGTCTCCGAGCGGGCGCCATCATCGTCGACCACGGGCTGCAGGAGGGCTCGGCCGAGGTTGCCGAGCGCGCGGCGGCCCAGGCCCGGGACCTCGGCCTCGACCCGGTCCTCCTCCGCCGCGTCGACGTCCCGGCTCGTCCCGGGCAGGGTTCAGGTGACAGCAACTCGGGTTCTGGAGCGGCGATAACGCCGGATGGTGTCACCTGGACGCCGCGCGGGAGCGGCGGGAGGTGGGAGGGACCCGAGGGGGCGGCGCGCGCCGCGCGGTATGGCGCGTTCGCGGCCGCCCTTGAGGAGACCGGCGCGAGCGCGATCCTCCTCGGCCACACCCTCGACGACCAGGCCGAGACCGTGCTGCTCGGGCTCGCCCGCGGCGCCGGCCCGACGAGCCTGCAGGGCATGACGCTCGTCGGCGGCCCGGCCGGCACTCACCTGCGGCCGCTGCTGCGCATCCGCCGGGCTACGACGGTGGCCGCCTGTGCCGACCAGGGTCTCGCGCCCTGGACCGACCCGCACAACTCCGACACCGCGTTCTCCCGCGTCCGCGTCCGGGAGCGCGTCCTGCCGGTCCTGGAGGCCGAGCTCGGGCCGGGCATCGCGGAGGCGCTCGCCCGCACCGCGGAGCAGCTGCGCGAGGACGCCGCGGCCCTCGACGCGATGACCGACGAGCTCATCGAGGACCTCGTCCTGGAGGGCGCCGACCCGGTGACGGAGGAGCCGTACCCGGGCGGCGGCATCTCGCTCCCGGTCCCCGGCCTCGCCGCGAACCCGCCCGCGATCCGCCACCGCCTCATCCGCCTCGTCGTCAGCTCCGAGTTCGGCGTGAGCCTGAGTCGCACGCACACGCTCGAGGTCGCCCGGCTCGTGACCGACTGGCACGGCCAGGGCCCGATCGACCTGCCCGGCGTGATGGCGGCCCGGATCGGCCGGTCGATCGTGTTCACGGCGCCAGAACGCGATGCGCGTCGGGAAGAATGAACGCATGGACTTCTCGGACATCGCCGGCGACATCGAGGAAGAGCTCTTCAGCCCGGAGGACATCGCCGGCATCGTGGCGCGGCTCGCGGCCGAGGTTGAGGCCGACTACGAGGGCCGTGACGTGCTGCTCGTCGGCGTGCTGAAAGGCGCCGCGACGTTCATGACGGATCTGGCGCGGCAGCTCGGGCGCCACGTGGAGCTCGACTGGATGGCGGTCTCCTCATACGGTGCGGGCACGCAGTCCTCGGGCGTCGTGCGCATCCTCAAGGACCTCGACACCGACGTGACGGGCCGCCACGTCCTCATCGCGGAGGACATCATCGACTCCGGGCTGACGCTGTCCTGGCTCAGGGAGAACCTCGAGTCTCGTGGCGCGGCGAGCGTCGAGATCTGCGCGCTGCTGCGAAAGCCCGAGGCGCTCAAGGTGCAGGTCGACGCGCGCTACGTCGGCGCCGACATCCCGAATCGCTTCGTCGTCGGCTACGGCCTCGACTATGCCGAGCGATACCGCAACCTCCGCGGCATCGGCGTCCTCGCGCCGCACGTCTACAGCTGACGCACGTTCTGCCTACAGCGGACACTCTGCGGCCTCGCGGACACGACGAGTAGCCTGAGACGACCATGAGCTTCAAGCGCCTTTTTCGCGGGCCGATCATCTACATCCTGATCGCCATCGCCGTCGTATGGATCGGTTCGAGCTGGCTCATGGGCTCGGGGATCAAGCAGGTCACGACGCAGCAGGGCATGGAGTTCCTCGCGTCGAGCCAGGTCCAGTCGGCGAAGATCATCGACGGCGAGCAGCGCGTCGACCTCACCCTCATGACGCCCGACCCGACGTACGGGCAGAAGGTGCAGTTCTACTACGTCGCCCCGCGCGGCGCCGACGTGGTGAACGCGATCGACCGGGCGAACCTGCAGAGCTACGACGACGAGGTCCCGCAGACCAACGTCTTCATGAGCCTGCTGCTCACGCTCGTGCCGTTCCTCATCATCGGCGTCATCTTCTACTTCCTGCTGACCCGCATGCAGGGCGGCGGGGGCCGGGTCATGCAGTTCGGCAAGTCCCGCGCGAAGCTCGTCGGCAAGGAGGCGCCGAAGGTCACGTTCGCGGACGTCGCCGGCTCCGACGAGGCCGTGGAGGAGCTCCAGGAGATCAAGGACTTCCTCAAGGAGCCGCAGAAGTTCCTCGCCGTCGGCGCGAAGATCCCGAAGGGCGTGCTGCTCTACGGCCCGCCCGGCACCGGCAAGACCCTGCTCGCCCGCGCGACCGCGGGCGAGGCGGGCGTGCCGTTCTACACGATCTCCGGCTCCGACTTCGTCGAGATGTTCGTCGGCGTCGGCGCCTCGCGCGTGCGCGACCTCTTCGAGCAGGCCAAGCAGAACTCGCCGGCCATCATCTTCATCGACGAGATCGACGCCGTCGGCCGCCACCGCGGCGCCGGCATCGGCGGCGGCAACGACGAGCGCGAGCAGACGCTCAACCAGCTGCTCGTGGAGATGGACGGCTTCGACGCGAAGACGAACGTCATCCTGATCGCCGCGACGAACCGTCCCGACGTGCTCGACCCGGCACTGCTTCGCCCCGGCCGCTTCGACCGCCAGATCGGCGTCGACGCCCCCGACCTGCCCGGTCGCAAGCACATCCTCGAGGTGCACGCGAAGGGCAAGCCGATGGCCGCCTCGGTGGACCTCGAGGTGCTCGCGCGCAAGACCCCCGGCTTCACCGGCGCCGACCTCGCCAACGTCCTCAACGAGGCTGCGCTGCTGACGGCGCGGTCCAACGCGCAGCTCATCGACAATCGCGCCCTCGACGAGGCCGTCGACCGCGTGATGGCCGGTCCGCAGCGCCGCTCGCGGCTCATGAAGGACAAGGAGAAGCTCATCACGGCGTACCACGAGGGCGGACACGCGCTCGCGGCGGCGGCGATGAACTATTCCGACCCGGTCACGAAGATCACGATCCTCCCGCGCGGGCGCGCCCTCGGCTACACGATGGTCATGCCGCTGGAGGACAAGTACTCGATCACCCGCAACGAGCTGCTCGACCAGCTCACCTATGCGATGGGCGGCCGCGTCGCGGAGGAGATCGTCTTCCACGACCCGACGACGGGTGCCGGGAACGACATCGAGAAGGCCACGCGGATCGCCCGCAAGATGGTCACCGAGTACGGCATGAGCGCGAAGGTCGGTGCGGTCAAGCTCGGCTCGCAATCCGCCGAGCCGTTCCTCGGCCGCGACATGGGGCACCAGGCGGACTACTCGGATGAGATCGCCGCGATGATCGATGAGGAGGTGCGCGCGCTCATCGAGCAGGCGCACGACGAGGCGTGGGCGGTGCTCAACGACAACCGCGACATCCTCGACCGGCTCGCGACGGAGCTGCTCGAGAAGGAGACGCTCGACCACGTGCAGATCGCCGAGATCTTCACGACGGTCAAGAAGCTCGCGGAGCGCCCGCAGTGGCTCTCCAGCCCCGCCCGACCCGTGTCGACCCGCCCGCCGGTGGGCATGCCGGGCGGCGAGCCGGTCGCGGCGAGTGAGCCCGCCGAGGGTGAGACCGCAGGACGCACGACGAAGAAGAGAGCGCCGCGCGCGCAGACGCGCCCGAAACCCGCAACCGCCTGACCAGACGGGGACCGCATGCCGATCGACGCCGGCCGCATCGAGGCGGCCGTGACAGAGCTCCTCGCCGCCATCGGCGACGACCCGCAGCGGGAGGGCCTGCAGCAGACTCCGCGGAGAGTCGCGACCGCCTACCAGGAGCTGTTCGGCGGGATCGGGCAGGACCCGGCGAGCGCGCTCGCGGCGCGCGCCGACTTCCCCGACTCGGCCGAACGCGCGGGCGAGATCGTCGTGCTGCGCGGCATCGAGTTCCGCTCGATGTGCGAGCACCACCTGCTGCCCTTCTTCGGCACCGCGCACGTCGCGTACCTGCCGGGCGCCCGCTTCGCGGGGCTCGGTGCGCTCGCGCGCGCGGTCGAGATCGCGGCCGCGCGTCCGCAGCTCCAGGAGCGCCTCACGGAGGACGTCGCCGACGCGCTCATCGAAGGACTTGATGCGCGTGGCGCACTCGTCGTCCTGGAGGCGGCGCACGGCTGCGTCTCGGCCCGAGGTCCCCGCCAGGAGTCGGCGCGCACCGTCACACTCGCGGCGCGCGGCGAGCTCACGGATCCGGTGCGCCGCGCAGAGGCGCTCACGCTCATGCGGGCCGAGGCACCATGACGCTCCCGCCCGGCACCCTGAGCGCGCGCAGCGAGTCGAAGGGCCGACCCCGCATCTTCGGCGTGCTCAACGTCACGCCCGACTCCTTCAGCGACGGCGGCGAGCACTACGACGCCGATGTGGCGGTCGCGCACGCGCACCAGCTCGTCGCGGACGGCGCCGACTGGATCGACGTCGGCGGCGAGTCGACCGCCCCCGGCACGAGCCCGATCGATCCGCGGGAGGAGCAGCGTCGCGTGCTGCCGGTCGTCTCGGCGCTCGCCGCCGACGGCATCGGGGTCAGCATCGACACGTACCATGCGTCGACGGCGCGAGCCGCGATCGACGCGGGCGCCCGGATCGTCAACGACGTCTACGGCAGCGACCCGGACATGCCGGCGGTCATCTCCGGCAGCGGCGCGCGCTACGTCCTCATGCATTCCTTCGGCGAGCCGACGACACCGCACGCCTACAACGACGTGCTCGCCGAGGTGCGCGACGAGCTGCTGCGGCGGGCCGACGCACTGATCGCGCGCGGCGTCGCCCGTGAGCAGATCGTGCTCGACCCGGGCCTCGGGTTCTCCAAGGCGCCCGAGGAGAACTGGGTGCTGCTGCGCGGCTGCTCCGTGCTGGCCTCGACGGGGTATCCGGTCCTGATCGGGACGTCGCGCAAGCGGTTCGTGCAGCGCCTCGTCGGCGAGCGGATCGCCGATCGCGACCTCGCGACGGCGGTGACGAGCGCGCTCGCGGCGCACGCGGGCGCGTGGGCGGTGCGCGTCCACGACGTGCGCGCCACCCGCATCGCGCTCGACGTCGCCGGCGCGTGGTACTCGTCGGCGCCTGAGCGAGCGCAGCCCGCGCGGGCCCCTGAGCGAGCGCAGCGAGTCGAAGGGTCCCCCGCATGACCCGCCTCGACCGGCTGACGCTCACGGGCTTGCGCGCCTTCGCGCACCACGGCGTGTACGAGCACGAGCGCGAGGCGGGCCAGCCCTTCGTCATCGACGTCACCGTCCACCTCGACCTGTCGACCGCGGGCGCCAGCGACCGGCTCGGCGAGACGATCCACTACGGCGTGCTCGCGGAGGAGATCGTCCAGGCCGTCGAGCGCGACCCCGTCGATCTCATCGAGACCCTCGCCGAGCGCATCGCGCTCGTCGTCCTCACCCACCGCGCCGCGCGCATCGTCGACGTCACCGTCCACAAGCCGCAGGCGCCCATCCCGGTCGAGTTCGCGGACGTCACGGTCTCGATCCAGCGCCAGTGGACCCGCGCGGTCGTCGCGATCGGCGCGAACCTCGGGGACCGGGAGGCGACCATCCGGCAGGCGCTCCTGGCGTTCGCCACGAATCCCGCGACCCGGCTGGCCGCCGCCTCGCCGCTCGTCGAGACGCCGGCGCTCCGCCTCGACGGCGTCGACACCGCGGCACCCGCCTACCTCAACGCGGTCGTCGCGATCGACACCGTTCTGCCGCCGCGCGCGCTCCTCGCGGAGCTGCACCGGATCGAGGCCGCCCACGGCCGCACGCGTGAGCAGCGCTGGGGCGATCGCACCCTCGACCTCGACATCATCACGTATGGGCGGGAGCGGATCGTCGAGCCCGATCTCGTCGTCCCGCATCCGCGCGCGGGGGAGCGCGCCTTCGTCCTCGCACCCTGGGCGGCCATGGACGAGCAAGCGACCCTGCCGGGCGCCGGCGCCGTCGTCGACCTCCTCGCGGATGTCATCGAGCGCACCGGCGAGCGCGTCGACCCCTACCCGGCGGAGCCGCTGGCATGAACCGCACGGCTCCTTGGACGCTCGTCTCGATCGGCGTGGGCGGGCTCGTCGTCGGCTGGCTCGTCGAGCTGCTCCTCGTCGCGCTCGGCCGTGCGGTGCTCGTGCCGCCGTATCCGCTCGCCGCCGCGCTCGTCGTGCTCGCCGTCGCCGTCGTCGCGGTCGCGGTGCCGGTGCGCCGGGTCGCGAAGGGGGAGCCGGGTGCGCGCGTCGACCCGTTCTACGCGACCCGCGTCCTCGTGCTCGCGAAGAGCGCGAGCATCGCGGCCGCGGGGCTCGCGGGACTCTTCGGCGGCGCGCTCGTGTTCATCGCGACGAGGCCCGTCGTCGCCGACGACCTGCTGTGGCGGTCGGTCGCCGGGCTCGCGGCGAGCGCCGCGCTCCTCGTCGCCGGGATCGTCGCGGAGGGGATGTGCCGCATCCCGCCGCGCGACGAGGACGAGCCGCCCGGGCGAGAGCTGCCGGGGAGTGCGGCATGAGCGAGCTCGCCACCGCCGGGCAGGCGTGGCAGCGGGTCTCGCCGCGCTACGTCCGGGTCGAACTGCTCACGGTCGCGATCCCGGGTCTCGTCGTGACCGGGGGCCTCATCGCCGCTCCGCTCGGCTCCGGCATCGCCGCCCTGTGGGCGCTGCCGGTCGCCGCGTTCGTCATCGTCGTCCTGCTGCTCGTGTTCACGCCGCGGCGCGTCCGGTCGATCGGGTACCAGCTGCGCGAGGACGACCTCGTCTTCCGTCGCGGCATCATGTGGCACCGCGTCGTCGCCGTGCCGTACGGGCGGATGCAGCTCGTCGACGTGAACCGCGGGCCGATCGCCCGCGCTTTCGGCCTCGCCGAGCTCAAGTTCGTGACGGCGGCCGTCGCGACCGGGGTCGTGATCCCCGGGCTGCCGGAGGCGGACGCGGAGGCGCTGCGCGATCGGCTCGTCGCGCTCGCGGAGAGTCGGCGGGCCGCCCTGTGACCCACCCGGTCGCCGACGGCGAGTGGCATCGCCTGTATCCGGCGACCCCGTTCCTGCGCGGCGGCATCGTCGTCATCGCGATCATCGGCTACCTGTTCGTGCAGTTCCGCGACCTGTTCATCGGCGTGTTCATCGGCAGCGTGGCGGGCCGCGGTCCGAGCGAGGACCCGTTCACCCGGTGGCTGCTCGAGCATGCCGTCCTCGCGCTCGTGCTCGTCTTCGCGGGCCTCGTCCTCGTCATCGGCTTCGGCTGGCTGTCCTGGCGCATGCACACCTATCGCGTGACGGACGAGCTCATCGAGGAGCGCGAGGGGGTCATCTGGCGCCGCCACCGCCGCGGCCGGCTCGATCGGGTGCAGGGCGTCGACATCGTCCGACCGCTGTTTCCCCGGCTCTTCGGCGCGGCCCGGCTCGACATCTCGATGGCGGGCAGCGACGGCAGCATCCGCCTGTCCTATGTCGCGTCGGCGCGGGCCGACGAGCTGCGGGCCGGCATTCTCGCTGCGGCGAGCGCGCGCCGCCGGAGCGAGTCCGAGGCGGGCGAGGTGGAGCAGAACGCCGTGCCGGGCCCCCTGCCCCGGCCGGATTCGGCGGGCCCGACTTCCCGGCTGCAGGGCGCGATCGTCGCCCGGGCGAACGAGTTCCTCGCGCCCGAGCTGCGCGAGCCGGTCGACGCCGCCTCGCTCGTGACGATGCACCCGGGCCGCCTCGTCGGTGCGACCGCCCTGCGCTTCGGCGCCCTGATGCTGCTCGCGCTCGCCGGCGCGATCGTCGCCGCGTTCACCCGTCCCGGCCTGCTCTTCGTGCTCGTGCCGATCCTCATCGCGGTCTATGGCATCGCGACGCGCGAGGTGCTGCGCTCGCTCCAGTATTCGATCGCGGCGACGCCCGACGGCATCCGGGTCGGCTACGGCCTGCTGTCGACGACGAACGAGACGCTGCCGCCGGGTCGCGTGCACGCGATCGAGCTCTCGCAGCCGCTGTTCTGGCGACCATTCGGCTGGTGGCGCGTGCGCATCAACCGTGCCTCGTCGCTCGCCCGCGACGGCGGCACCTCGATCGCGAACACGACGATCCTGCCCGTCGGCACGATCGAGGAGACGCTGCGGGTCGTCGGGCTCGTCCTCCCCGATTGGGCGGAGCCGACCGAGTTCACGGTGAGTCCGCGTCGCGCGCGGTGGGTGCGCTGGTTCTCCTGGCGTCGCAACGGCTTCGCGTTCGACGAGCGCACCGTGGTGCTCCGGCGCGGCCGGTTCTGGCGGACGCTCACGGTCGTGCCATTCGCCCGGATCCAGTCGGTCGGGGTGGAGGACGGCCCGCTCGCGCGGCGCCTGCGGCTCGCGCGCGTCGACGTGCACACGGTCGCGGGCGTGGTGCGCGCCCGGGTCGGCGCCCTCGACGCGGAGGATGCGGTGGGGCTGTGGCGCGATATCGAGTCCCGCACCCTCGCCGCCCTCACCTGAGCAGACCCGCGGTTCGAGCAGCCGCGCAGCCTGCCTCCCGCGGTTCGAGTAGCCGCGCAGCCTCCCTCCCGCGGGTCGAGTAGCCGCGCAGCGCTCCCTCCCGCGGGTCGAGTAGCCGCGCAGCGGCGTATCGAGACCTCGCTACGGTAAACGTCATGGATCCGCACCCCGACCCGGCGCCGCGCGCCGCCGCCCGTGACGGCCGTCTCGCCGTCGGCGTCGTCGGCGCGGGCCGCGTCGGACCGGTCCTCGCCGCAGGCCTCGCCGGCGCGGGCCACCGCATCGTCGGCGTCGCGACGACTTCGGGCCGCGACCGCGTCGAGGCGCTCCTCGGCCCGACCCCGATCTTGGACCTCCCCGACCTCCTCGCCGCAGCCGACCTCGTGATCCTCGCGATCCCGACGGCCGAGATCGCGGCGCTCGTGCGCGGCCTCGCGGACGCGGGCCACTGGCGGCCGGGCACGCTCGTCGCCCACACCGCGGCGGAGCACGGCACCGACGTCCTCGCCCCCGCGGCCGAGCGCGGCGCGATCCCGCTCGCGATCCACCCCGCGATCGTCTTCACCGGCACGTCGCTCGATCTGACCCGCCTCCAGGACGCGGTCTGCGCGGTCACGGCCCCGACGCCGGTCCTCCCGATCGCCCAGGCGCTCGTCGTCGAGCTCGGCGCCGAGCCGGTCGTCATCGCGGAACGCGATCGCCCCGCCTACGCGGAAGCGGTCGCGACGGCGACGGCGTTCTCCGCGTCGATCGTGACGCAGAGCCTCGAGCTTCTCGCCGGCATCGGCGTCGAGGAGCCGCGCGGTATCGTCGCGCCGCTCATCCGCTCGACGATCGAGGAGGCGCTCCGCGCGCTCCCGCCCGCGTAGCGCGACATCCCCGCTCGCTGTCGTCGCGGGCTGAGCAATCACTCCCGGGCTGACGTTCTGCCCCGGATTCCTCAGCCCGCACCGCAGTTCTCAGCCCGGACGCCAACACGTCCACGACCGGAACGCGAGTGAGCGCAGGCGCACGGGCATCGACGCGAGGGCTTCTGATCGAGTGGAGGGCCACCCCCGCACGGAAACCGTCCGCTCGATCAGGAGCCCTCGTCTCGGCCGCCGCTAGGCTCGCCCCATGCCCGCGCCCGTCGTCATCGACACGATCCCGGGTATCCGTGGCGCCGTCGCCGCCGCGCGGGCCGAGGGGCGCCGCATCGCCCTCGTGCCGACGATGGGCGCGCTCCACCCCGGCCACTTGCGCCACGTCGAGCGCGTCCGAGCGCTCGACCCCACGGCGTTCGTCGTCGTGTCGATCTTCGTGAACCCCTTGCAGTTCGGCGCGGGCGAGGACTTCGAGCGCTACCCGCGCACACTCGACGACGACGTCGCGCGGCTGGAGCAGGCCGATGCGGTCTTCGCGCCGAGCGTCGCCGAGCTGTATCCGGACGGCGGCGCGCGTGTGCGCGTCAGCGCGGGCGAGGTCGGCATGACGTTCGAGGGCGCCGCCCGCCCCGGCCACTTCGACGGCGCGCTCACCGTCGTCGCGAAGCTCCTCAGCATCGTCGCGCCCGACCTCGCGAGCTTCGGCCAGAAGGACGCGCAGCAGCTCTGGCTCGTCGAGCGCATGGTCCACGATCTCGACCTGCGCGTGCGCATCGTGGAGATCCCGACGGTGCGGGAGCCGGACGGGCTCGCGATGTCGAGCCGCAACCGCTACCTGTCGCCGACAGAACGCGATGCCGCGCTCGCCCTGTCCCGCGCCCTGGCCGCGGCCGAGTCCGCCGCGGCGGCAGGCGCGGATGCCGCGGCGGTCGTCGCCGAGGCCGACCGACTCCTCGCGGCGAGCTCCGGCGTCGAGGTCGACTATTTCGCGCTCGTCGACACGATGACGTTCTCCCCGATCGCCGACGACCACCGTGGTCCGGTCATCGCGATCGTCGCCGCCCGGGTCGGCGCGACCCGCCTGATCGACAACGCGCGCTTCCGCCTGGGCTGAGGCGAGGCGCCCCGGTCGCTCGGAGGCCGCCACGGATAGGCTTGTCTCCCGTGACGGACGAGAACGAGGCCCACGAGCCGACCGCTGAGGAGATCAGCGAGCAGATGGGCGTCCGGCTCGCGAAGCGCGAGCGGCTCATCGAGCGCGGCATCGACCCGTACCCCGTCTCGCTGCCGATCACGACGACGATCGGCGCGATCCGCGAGGCGCATCCCGAGCTCGCCGCCGACACGCAGACGGGCGAGCTCGTCGGCGTCGCGGCCCGCGTCGTGTTCCAGCGCGACACCGGCAAGCTGTCCTTCGTCTCGCTCCAGGCGGGCGACGGGCAGCGCATCCAGGCGATGCTCTCGGCGGCGGTCGTCGGCGAGGCGTCGCTCGAGGACTTCAAGTCGGTCATCGACCTCGGCGACCACCTGTTCGTGCACGGCGAGGTCATCTCGAGCCGGCGCGGCGAGCTGTCGATCATGGTCGACGAGTGGCGCCTCGCGGCGAAGGCGGTGCGGCCGCTGCCGAACATGTACAAGGAGCTGTCGGAGGAGTCGCGCGTACGCTCGCGCTACCTCGACCTCATCGTCCGCGAGCAGGCGCGCGCGACGGTCCGGGCCCGCGCCGCGGTCAATGCGTCGCTGCGCCGCACCTTCACCGAGCAGGGCTACCTCGAGGTCGAGACGCCGATGCTGCAGGTCATGCACGGCGGCGCAAGCGCGCGTCCCTTCGTGACTGAGTCGAACGCGTTCGACACGGAGCTGTATCTGCGGATCGCCCCCGAGCTGTACCTGAAGCGCGCCGTCGTCGGCGGGCTCGAGCGGGTCTTCGAGATCAACCGGAACTTCCGCAACGAGGGCGCCGACTCGACCCACAGCCCCGAGTTCGTGATGATCGAGGCGTACGAGGCGTACGCCGACTACGACCGGATGGCGGACCTGACGCAGGAGCTCGTGCAGCAGGCGGCGCTCGCGGTCGCCGGCTCGCTCGAGGTCACTTGGGTCGACGGCACCGTCTACGACCTCGGCGGCCAGTGGGACCGGATCCCGATGTACGAGTCGCTCGGCGAGGCGAGCGGTCGCACCGTGACGCCCGAGACGCCATTCGAGGAGCTCGCCGCGTGGGCGGCGGAGCTCGGCATCGAGGTCGCACACCCGATCCACGGCAAGTACGTCGAGGAGCTCTGGGAGCACTACGTCAAGCCCGAGCTCACCCGTCCGACGTTCGTCACCGACTTCCCGGTCGACACGTCCCCGCTCGTGCGCGAGCACCGCTCGAAGCCGGGCGTCGTCGAGAAGTGGGACCTCTACACCCGCGGTTTCGAGCTCGCGACGGGGTACTCCGAGCTCGTCGACCCGGTCGTGCAGCGCGCGCGCTTCGTCGAGCAGGCGCGACTCGCCGGTCGCGGCGACGTCGAGGCGATGCGTCTCGACGAGGAGTTCCTGCGGGCGCTCGAGCACGGTATGCCGCCCACGGGTGGGATCGGCATCGGCCTGGACCGCCTGCTCATGGCGATCACGGGGCTCGGGATCCGCGAGACGATCCTCTTCCCGCTCGTGAAGTGAGCGCCTGATGGATCGCCGCTCGTCGCGCCTCATCATGGGGATCGTGCTCGCGGCGCTCGTCGTCGGCGTCGCGATCTACTTCATCGTCCAGAACGCGATGTAGCGGCGCCCAGGAGCGCCCCACCCGGTCCGGATAGGATCGCCGCATGCCCCAGGAGTTCTGGCTCAACGCCATCTACTCGCTCATCCCGACGATCGTCCTCGGGCTGCTGTTCTGGATGATCCTGCGCGCGGTGCTGCGCGCGGATCGCACCGAGCGGGCGATCTCGGCGCGGATCGAGAACGAGGAGCGTGTCAAGGCGGGCCTCCCGCCGAAGCCGTTCGCCTGAGCCCTCAGAGGTTCTGGGCGACGATCGCGATGAAGGATGCGCCGCCGGCGAGCACGAGCAGTCCGATCAGGGTGATCCACACGATCCACTTGCGCTGGCGCACCCGCCCGAGAAACCCGACCGGGCCGTCCTCATCGTCCACGCGCCGACTCTAGCGGGCCCCAGGAACGCCGTGCGCCTGTGGCGAACACCGGCACATCCCCCCATGCCCCGGGGTTAGCCTCGATGAACGCAGTCCACCCGTGACCGCGCTGAGGAGTTTTCAGATGTTCGAGCGTTTCACCGACCGAGCCCGTCGTGTCGTCGTCCTGGCCCAGGAAGAGGCCAAGATGCTCAACCACAACTACATCGGCACCGAGCACATCCTCCTCGGCCTCATCCACGAGGGGGAGGGCGTCGCCGCGAAGGCGCTCGAGTCGCTCGGCATCTCGCTCGACGCCGTGCGCGAGCAGGTGCAGGACATCATCGGCCAGGGGCAGCAGCAGCCGACCGGCCACATCCCCTTCACGCCGCGGGCGAAGAAGGTGCTCGAGCTGTCGCTGCGCGAGGCGCTGCAGCTCGGCCACAACTACATCGGCACCGAGCACATCCTCCTCGGCCTCATCCGCGAGGGCGAGGGCGTCGCCGCCCAGGTCCTCATCAAGCTCGGCGCCGACCTCAACAAGGTGCGCCAGCAGGTCATCCAGCTGCTGTCCGGCTACCAGGGCAAGGAGGCGGTCGCGGTCGGTGGCAATGCCGAGCAGAACGCCGGCGCCGACAAGGGCTCGCAGGTCCTCGACCAGTTCGGCCGCAACCTCACGCAGGCAGCCCGCGAGGGCAAGCTCGACCCGGTCATCGGGCGCGAGAAGGAGATGGAGCGGGTCATGCAGATCCTCTCCCGGCGCTCGAAGAACAACCCGGTCCTGATCGGCGAGCCCGGCGTCGGCAAGACGGCCGTCGTCGAGGGCCTCGCGCAGGCGATCGTCAAGGGCGAGGTGCCGGAGACGCTCAAGGACAAGCAGCTCTACTCGCTCGACCTCGGCAGCCTCATCGCGGGCAGCCGCTACCGCGGCGATTTCGAGGAGCGCCTCAAGAAGGTGACGAAGGAGATCCGCACGCGAGGCGACATCATCGTCTTCATCGACGAGATCCACACGCTCGTCGGCGCGGGCGCGGCCGAGGGTGCGATCGACGCGGCCTCCATCCTGAAGCCGCTGCTCGCCCGCGGCGAGCTCCAGACGATCGGCGCGACGACGCTCGACGAGTACCGCAAGCACTTCGAAAAGGACGCGGCGCTCGAGCGCCGCTTCCAGCCCGTGCAGGTGCACGAGCCCACGGTGCCGCACGCGATCAACATCCTGAAGGGCCTGCGCGACAAGTACGAGGCCTTCCACAAGGTCTCGATCACGGACGACGCGATCGTCGCGGCGGCGAAGCTCGCCGACCGCTACGTGCAGGATCGCTTCCTGCCGGACAAGGCGATCGACTTGATCGACGAGGCCGGTGCGCGGCTGCGCCTGTCGATTCTGAGCAGCCCGCCGGAGCTGCGCGAGTTCGACGAGAAGATCGCCGACGTGCGCGCCCGCAAGGAGCAAGCGATCGAGGACCAGGACTTCGAGAAGGCGGCGAGCCTGCGCGACGAGGAGAAGAACCTCCTCGGCGAGCGCCTGCGCCTGGAGAAGCAGTGGAAGGCCGGCGAGATGGGCTCGACCGGCACGGTCGACGAGGGCATCATCGCGGAGGTGCTCGCGGCGGCGACCGGCATCCCGGTGTTCAAGCTCACCGAGGAGGAGACGGCTCGCCTTCGCTTCATGGAGGACGCGCTGCACCAGCGCGTCATCGGCCAGGAGGAGGCAATCAGCGTCCTCGCGAAGTCGATCCGACGCACCCGCGCGGGCCTCAAGGACCCGAAGCGCCCCGGCGGCTCGTTCATCTTCGCGGGGCCCACGGGCGTCGGCAAGACGGAGCTCGCGAAGGCGCTCGCGGAGTTCCTGTTCGACGACGAGGACGCGCTCATCACGCTCGACATGTCGGAGTACGGCGAGAAGCACACCGCGTCGCGCCTCTTCGGCGCCCCTCCCGGGTTCGTCGGCTTCGAGGAGGGGGGTCAGCTCACCGAGAAGGTGCGGCGGAAGCCCTTCTCCGTCGTGCTCTTCGACGAGATCGAGAAGGCGCACCCGGACATCTTCAACTCGCTCCTGCAGATCCTGGAGGAGGGTCGCCTCACCGACGGCCAGGGCCGCGTCGTGGACTTCAAGAACACGATCATCATCATGACGACGAACCTCGGCACGAAGGACATCACCAACGGTCCCGTCGGGTTCCAGGCCGAGGGCAACGCGCGCAACGACTACGAGCGGATGAGCGGCAAGGTCAAGGAGGAGCTCAAGAAGAACTTCCGGCCCGAGTTCCTCAACCGCGTCGACGAGATCATCGTCTTCCCGCACCTCACGCACGAGGAGCTGCTCAAGGTCGTCGACCTGTTCATCAAGCGGCTCAAGGACCGCCTGTACGAGCGGGACATGTCGATCGAGATCAGCGACGCGGCCAAGGAGCGGCTCGCCCAGATCGGCTGGGACCCGACGCTCGG
>DATMGN010000026.1:0-4309 GCA_035555435.1 Microbacteriaceae bacterium
TCCAGGAGGGCTACGAGGAGGTCGGCGCGCCGTTCTTCAGCGGTCTCATGATCTCCGCCCGCAACGTGCTCCACGTCTCCAGCGCCTTCTACGACGTCAAGGACGAGACCCAGACCCGCAAGGTGTACGAGAATTACACCAAGATGGTCGACGTCATGGCGGCGCGCGGCCAGCAGGTGTACCGCACGCACTTGCAGCACCAGGACCATGTGCAGTCCAAGCTGAGCTTCAACGACCACATCCAGCGCCGGGTCGCCGAGTCGATCAAGGACACGCTTGACCCCAACGGGATCCTGCAGCCAGGGAAGGCCGGGATCTGGGCCAAGCGCTACCGCGAGGACCGCGGCGAGTAACGCGGGTCGATTAGCCCCGAAAGGGGCGTATCGAGACCTCTAGTCCGGACGCACCGCGCGCAGGTGCGCGTAGCGGCTCGGCCAGATCCCGTGCCGGCCCGGCATGATGACGCCGTTCGGGTCGATCGCGTCCTTGATCCGCTCCAGGAAGCGGCGATAGGCGTGGTCGCCGAACGAGTGCACGGCGCGGGCGTCATCCATGTAGTCCAGGTGCGCACGGAACTCCCCGTAGCCGAGCTTGCCCATGTCCTTGACGAGCTTTCGCGCGACACGGTAGCCCGCCTCGACCTGCTCGGGATCCGTCATCATGAACGGGATGACGGCGACGACGCAGGCGGTCCGGTCGTTGAACGCGTAGATGCTCGCGAGGAAGTTGAGGCCCTCCTCGGCCATGAGCCGCTGCATCTCGCCCGCGACCTTGCGCACTTCGGTCCCGACGAGCGGGACGAGCGGCGCAAATCCGAGATGGCCGAGATCGGCCGGCCACTGGCCGGAGTCCATGAGCTTCATGGTCGGAATGCCCGCCTGGACCTTGTCCGTCTCGCGGTCGATCTCGCCGTACTCCGCGGGCGAGAAGATCCGGTGGTTGACGACCGTCGCACCGGGGATCGCCTCCCACACCTCGCGCAGACGAGCGAGCTTCGCCTCGACCACGGCACGCCGGCCCCACAAGGCGGTGCGCACCGCCCATGCGCCGACGCCCTTGACGGCCGCGAGCTCAGCGATCGTGGCGTCGTCGACGAACCCCTGCGGCACGTCCTCCTCGAGGAACTGCGAGACCGCGGTGAGCGTCGACATGATCGCCGGGACGGCGTTGATCGTGCCCTCGAGCCGCAGGTCGCGCAGCGTGTCGACGAGCACCTCGAGATCGGCATCATTCGGCACCGTGAGCATGAGCGGGGCGTACGCCTCGGGCTTGCGCTGGAGCCACACGCCCGCACGGACCACGATGCCGAAGTTCGACTGGGCGAAGAACCGGTCGAGCGACGGCCCGTAGCTGTTCTTGTACGTGTGGAACGTCTTGTTGCCAGGGATGCTGCCCATGTTCGTGCGCAGCAGCGACCCGTCGGCGAGGACCACCTCGAGGCCCGTGAGCGTCTGGTTGTTCTCCCCGAGCGGGAGGTAGCCGGAACCGTTGTCCATCTGGTTACCGATGATGCTGCCCCAGCCGAGGTCGGGCACCATGACCTGGAGGTCGCCGCCCTCGGCTTCGAGCGCGTCGTAGAGGTCGAACCAGCGCACACCGGGCTCGACGACCGCGTAGGCGAGGTCGTGGTTGATCTCGAGCACCCGGTTCATCTTGCGCAGGCTGATGAGCAGCGAGCCGCCGACCCGGGGCGCGGGGCCCCCGTAGCCGTTGTTGCGGCCCTGAGAGTGGGGCCAGACCGGCACGCCGTGCGCGTTGCAGATCCGCATGACCGCCTGGACCTGTTCGGTCGTCGTCGGCTCGACGACGCCGCAGGCGAGGAACCGGTCGTCGCCCGGGAGTCCGTAGGGGTCACGGAAGGCGTCGACGCCGTCATCGTCGACGATCACGGCGGCATCGCCGAGGGCGGCGCGGAGCTCCGCGAGGACCTCCGGGTCGAGGGTCGGGCGCTCGGTCATCGGTGGTCCTCCTGGGTTGCGGTCTGGTACTCGGGCAGGGTCCACCCATTGAGGTCGTACTCGCTCATCGCCTGCTCGGCGAGCTCGATGAGCTGCGAGCCGGTGCCCGCCCCCATCGTCGAGCCGTAAACGAAGAGACGAATGAGCTCGTGGTTGCCCATGTAGTTGCGCTCGTACAGGTCGTGGCGTCCGGCGAACTCGGTCCCGACGGCATCCCAGAGCAGCTTGAGCGTCTTGACCCGGTCCTCGGCATCGTGACCGCCGGAGCCGCGGACGTACTTGTCGAGGTACGGGCGGATCCGGGGGCTCGCGAAGTCCTTGCTGCTCGACGGCAGGTAGATGAGCGCGCTGCCGAGGTCCTTCATGACGATGTCGCGCACCGCCGTGTACGCCTTGTCACCGAACCACCGGTATGCATTGACCGCATCGAGGTTCGGGTTGACGGCACCGCCCTCGCCGACGCGCCCACCCGAGACCATCGCCTCGACGAGCGACCAGATCATCGAACGCCAGGCCACCGCCTCGCCGAGGCGCGCCTGCACCCCGCGGAACTCTTTCGTGCCGGTCAGGTCGAGCGACTTCATGAGGAGGCCGACGATGAAGTCGAGCTTGGTCGCGAGTCGGATCGCGCCGTGGAACGCCGCCCGCTCCCCGAAGCCGTCCATCGTCGCGAACGTCTTGTCGAGATCGCCGTACATGAAGACGTTCTCCCAGGGCACGAACACCTGGTCGAGCACGAGGATCGGGTCGTTCTCGTCGAAGCGGCTCGAGAGCGGGTGGTCGAACGGCGAGGAGCTCTGACTCGCCGTCTGCGCGTATGACGCTCGGCTGATGAGCTTGAGGCCCGGCGCGTTCATGGGGACGGCGGCGACGATTGCGAAGCGCTTGTCCTTGAGCGGTGCGCCCGAGTGGGCGAGGAACGTCATGTGGGTCATCGCGGATCCGGTCGCGACGACCTTGGCGCCGGACAGGATGAGCCCCGCATCCGTCTCGCGCTCGACGTGGACGACGACGTCCCCGCCCTCCTCGATCGACAGGTGCCGGTCGATCGGCGGGTTGACGAGCGCGTGGTTCCAGTAGAGGACCTTCTCCTGCGACTCGCGATACCAGCGCGCCGCGTTCTCCTGGTAGGGCGAGTAGAAATCCGGCTCGGCCTTGAGCACCCCGAGGAACGACGCCTTGTAGTCGGGGGTGCGTCCCATCCAGCCGTAGCTCATCCGTGCCCAGTGCGCGATCGCGTCGCGCGACTGCCGCAGTTCTTCGACGCTCGTGGGCATCTTGAAGAAGGGATGCGTGTATCCCCCGTTTCCGGTGTCGGTCGGCACGGTCACCATGCCGCTCGCAGGGTCGTGGAGGCTGTCGTACATTCGCGCGATCGTGCGTGTCGGCAGTTCGAACGCGGGATGCGTCGTGACATCCTCGACGAGCTCGCCGTACGCGTAGACCTCGCGGCCGTCGCGCAGGCTCTCTAGGTACTCGGCGCCGTTCATGGGGCGCTGCACGCTGTCGGTCATCCCTGTCTCCCTCGACGTCGGAACGTTGGCGCCACGCTACGCGAGCCGATCATGCGCGATGAATCCGCTTCCCATGGGATGGGAATGCCTCAGCCCGTCCAGCCCAACTCGGCCGAGATCGCGCGCCCTGCCTGTACGACGAGCTCTTCGAACGCCTGCGCGTCGTCGCTCGGGACGATCATCGATAGCGCCGCCGTGACATGGCCGCCCTGGTCGCGGATCGGCACGGCGACCGAGTCGGCGCCGAGCATGTACTCCTCGCGGGTGCGGGCGACGCCCGCGCGACGGACCTCCGCGAGGCGGGTGCGGAGCTCCCCGGGGTCCGTCATCGTGCTCGGCGTGAACCGGCGCAGCGCTCCCGCGAGCAGTGCGTCGGCGACCTCCGGCTCAGCGTGCGCGAGCAGCACGAGACCGACGCCCGTGCAGTGCAGCGGGACGTTCCAGCCGAGCCAGGCGCGCTCGCCGACGACGTCGCGGTTCGGCAGGAATCGCAGGCACAACGCCGTGCGGGCGTCGCGCACACCGATCTGGGCCTGCAGCCCCGTCGCCTCGTGGAGCTGCTCGAGCGCCGGGGCGGCCGCCTGCCGGACGAGCGGGATCCGATTCGAGTGCAGGCCGAGGAGCCACAGTTTGACGCCGACCTGGTAACCGCCGCCCGGCGCGCGCTCGAGGCCGCCCCAGGCCACGCACTGCTCCGCGAGCCGGTGCGCCGTCGAGACCGGCAGCTGCGCGCGCCTGGCGATCTCGCTCGCGCCGAGCACGGGCATGTCGTCGAGGTCGAAGGCGTCGAGCACCGCGAACAGGCGCTCGGCACCCGTGCGGCGATCCTGGGCGTTG
>DATMGN010000027.1:0-1561 GCA_035555435.1 Microbacteriaceae bacterium
CCATCGCGGAGTTCTTCGAGGCCTATGGCGAGCCGGAGTTCCGCCGGATCGAGCGCGAGCTCGTCGCGGACGCGGTGCGCGAGGACGCGATCGTGTCGCTCGGCGGTGGGGCGGTGCTCGACCCGGCGACCCAGGAGCTGCTGGAGGGTCTCACGGTCATCCAGTTGACGAGCTCCGTCGAGGCGATCCGGGAGCGGATCGAGCGGGAGCCGGACGAGGCCGCCAAGCGGCCACTGCTCGCGGGTGGCGGCGTCGAGGCATGGTCGCGGCTCGTGGAGGCACGCCGGCCGATCTACGACCGGCTCGCGACGGTCACGATCGATACGAGTCACCGGACCTTCGAGTCCGTCGCCGAGGAGGTCGTCGAGTGGCTGCGGAACCGATGACGGACGCCACCATCATCAATGTGGCGGGCATGCCGGGGTATGACGTCGCGGTCGGCCGCGACCTGCTCGGCACCGTGGCCGAGGCGCTCGGCCCCAAGGTCGCGAAGGTGCTCATCGTGCACGCCGCGACGCTCGGTGCGCGGGCGGAGGAGCTCCGCGAGCGACTGCTCGAGGCCGGCCTGCAGGCGCTCACCCTCGAGGTGCCGGATGCCGAGGCGGCGAAGCGGGTCGAGGTCGCCGCGTTCTGCTGGGAGGTCATGGGCCAGAGCGACTTCACGCGCACGGATGCCGTCATCGGGCTCGGCGGCGGTGCCGTCACCGACCTCGCCGGCTTCGTCGCGGCGACGTGGCTGCGCGGGGTGCCGGTCGTCCAGATTCCGACGACGGTGCTCGGCATGGTCGATGCCGCGGTCGGCGGCAAGACCGGGATCAACACCGCGGAGGGCAAGAATCTCGTCGGCGCGTTCTGGGCGCCGAGGGCGGTCATCGCGGATCTCGCGCTGCTCGACTCGCTGCCGCGCAACGAACTGCTGACCGGGTACGCCGAGGTCGTCAAGGCCGGCTTCATCCAGGATCCGCGGATCCTGCAGCTCGTCGAGACCGACGTCGATGCGGCGACCGATCCGGCGAGGCCCGAGTTCCGCGAGGCGATCGAGCGCGCGATCGCCGTCAAGGCCCGCGTCGTCGGCGAGGACTTCACCGAGCAGGGTCTGCGCGAGATCCTGAACTACGGCCACACGCTCGGCCACGCGATCGAGCACGCCGAGCGCTACACCTGGCGCCACGGCGCGGCGATCTCCATCGGCATGGTCTTCGCCGCCGAGCTGTCGCGCCTCACGCGAGGCCTGTCGGAGAACGCCGTGGACCGGCACCGCGCGATCCTCGAGTCCCTCTCGCTCCCCATCGTCTACCCGGGTGACCGCTGGGGCCACCTGCTCGCGACGATGCAGCGGGACAAGAAGGCCCGGGCCGGCATGCTGCGCTTCATCTGCCTCGACGACATCGGGCGGCCCGTCACGGTGGAGGGCCCCGACGACGCGCTGCTCTTCGCCGCCTACCAGGAGGTC
Source organism: Microbacteriaceae bacterium (assembly GCA_035555435.1). Taxonomy (GTDB): domain Bacteria; phylum Actinomycetota; class Actinomycetes; order Actinomycetales; family Microbacteriaceae; genus 73-13. Next base: position 1,454 of record DATMGN010000027.1, read on the forward strand.
TCCGAGTAGGAGTGTCGCTTCCCGAGTGGGAGTGTCGAGGTTGAGGTCGAGACGCGACGAGACAGCGCGTCAGACGCGCCGCCGGAATGCGTTGGGCGGCGTCGTCTC
>DATMGN010000028.1:0-26544 GCA_035555435.1 Microbacteriaceae bacterium
AGCGGCTGCGATCTGTGGCTCACCGCGGTCTCCTGCGAGGCGTGGCTCGCCAACGGCCCCGACTTCGACGCGATGCTGCAGGGCTATGTCGGGGCGCTCGAGGCGGCAGGGTGGGCGCGCTACGACGAGCAGCTCGAGGTCATCGGGCAGGACCTGTGGACCTTTGTGCACCCCGACCACCCGTCTTGGACGCTGCAGCTCATCACGACGGGCGACTACGAGGGGCGCGCGCCGGAGCTCATCATCCGCATCGTCCTGGGCGCGCCGGCGCGGGACGCTGGGGCGGCCGCCGGGGGAGTCGCCGGCACGGCCGGCGTCGTGCCGGACATCGAGCCGGACGAGCTCGCACTGCCCTGGGACCCCGCTACGCCGGGTCAGGCGCCGGCACCCGGGGTGCCGGCGCAGTACTGCGAGTCCTCGTATCTCCAGCTGCGCTGCATCGCCCGCGCCGATGCGCTGCCGGGGTACGCGCAGACGGTCACCGGCGCCGGCTGGGCGCCGACGGGCGATGCGGGCCCGCTCATCGCGTTCCGAGATCCCGCGCGGGGCGACTCCGTCGTCTACCTGCAGACGGCGCCGGGCGCGGCCGAGGTGCGCGCCTTCATCGATGCGAACGCGGCGAACTGAGATCTGGTGGGCGATGCCGGACTCGAACCGACGACCTCTTCGGTGTGAACGAAGCGCGCTACCAACTGCGCCAATCGCCCCTGCCTTGCAGGGCCCCACCATCTTGCCACAGGCTGACGCGCCCGACTCGCCGTCACGGTTTGGTCAGGGTCCGCCAGATCGGGTAACGTAGTCGGGCACCGGGAAACCGGAGCACGCGGATGTGGCGCAGTGGTAGCGCATCACCTTGCCAAGGTGAGGGTCGCGAGTTCGAATCTCGTCATCCGCTCGAGTGAAGTCCTGCAGGACGATCTCAACCACGGTGGCGTGGCCGAGAGGCGAGGCAACGGCCTGCAAAGCCGTGTACACCGGTTCGAATCCGGTCGTCACCTCGCAAGGCTCAGCATGCTGGGCCGACCGCAGTACAGCACGGCACAACAGAACACGGGCGATTGGCGCAGCGGTAGCGCGCTTCCCTGACACGGAAGAGGTCACTGGTTCGATCCCAGTATCGCCCACGAGAAACCCCCGGCACCCGGGGGTTTTGTCGGCTCTGGGGGTGTCCGATGACGGAGGCGGAACGCGGTGCGGCGGTCGCGCCGCGTCGTCGCTGGTCCTGGATCATCGTCGGCGTGATGGCCCTCGTCGCCGTCGTCGCGGCGATCGGGGTCCCGCTGCTCGGCGCCCAGGTGCTGCTGACGCCGCACCACGGCATGACGACCGCCGCGGGCGAGGTCATCGCGATCACCCACAGCGAGATCACGCTGACGAAGACCGCGGCCGGGCAGCGGATCGGCACCTACGGGTTGCACTGGGACACCGGCGCGGGCCCGCAGACCGGGACCGCGATCGTCGGCCCCGTCTCGGCGACGACCGACGACTCCGTGACGCGCCCCATCTCGCAGGTCCGTGGCGAGCTGCCCGTCGGCACCGCGGTCGTGCTCGACCCCAACGTCTGGAACACGGACCCGGAGACCGCGCTCGGCATCGCGTTCACCGAGGTCGACATCGAGGGCCAGCTCGGCGCGATGCCCGCGTGGCAGGTCCCCGGCGATGACTCGACGTGGGTGCTCTTCGTTCACGGCATCGACGGGCTGCGCCAGAGCGCGCTGCGCCCCCTCCCGCAGATCGTCGACGCGGGACTGCCCGCGCTCGTCATCACCTACCGCAACGACGCGGGCGCGCCGAGCAGCCCCAACGGGCTCATCTCGCTCGGCGAGACGGAGTGGAAGGACCTCGAGTCCGCCGCCGCGTACGCGATCGACCAGGGTGCCGAGCATTTCGTCCTCTATGGCGACTCGATGGGCGGCAGCATCGTGACGCAGTTCATGCACCGCTCGCAGTACGCGGACCGCGTCGTCGGGATGGTGCTCGACGCGCCCGTGCTCAACTGGGCGGGGGTGCTCCAGAATCAGGCGGACCGGCTCCACTTCGGCGCGTTCGGCGGGCTCGTGCAGCTGGCCGTGCAGTGGCGCGGCGGCATCGACCTCGGCGTCCTCGACGAGCTCGACCAGACCGAGCCGTTCCAGCAGCTGCCGATCCTGCTCTTCCAGGGGCTCGCCGACCCGCTCGTGCCGCATGCCGAGAGTGAGCAGTTCGCCGACTCGGTGTCGGACGCGCAGTACGTCCCCGTGCCCGGCGCCGGCCACATCCAGAGCTGGAACGTCGACCCCGCGTCCTACGAGGCGAAGCTCGCGGCATTCCTCGCGCAGTTCGGCGGCTAGTCGCCCTCGGTGACGAAGTCGATGAGCTCCTCGACGCGTCCGAGCAGTGCGGGCTCGAGGTCGGCGTAGGTCTCGACCGCGCCGAGGATCCGGCGCCACGCCGCGGCGATGTCGGCCTGCGTGGCGTGCGGCCAGCCGAACGCCTGACACACGCCGTGCTTCCACTCGACGTCGCGCGGGACCGTCGGCCAGGCGTCGATTCGCAGGGCGCGCGGGGTCACCGCTTGCCAGACGTCGACATAGGGGTGGCCGAGGACGAGCGTGTGGGCGCCGTGCGGCGAGCGCGTCACCGCGTCGGCGATGCGCGACTCCTTCGAACCGGGGACCAGATGGTCGACGAGGACGCCGATGCGGCGGCCGCGGGACGGCCGGAAATCCGCGAGGAAGGCCTCGAGGTGATCGACCCCCTCGAGGTACTCCACGACGACGCCCTCGACCCGCAGGTCGGCGCCCCAGACACGCTCGACGAGCTCCGCGTCATGCCGCCCCTCGACGAGGATGCGGCTGCCGCGGGCGACCCGGGCGCGCTCCTGCGGGGCGGCGATGGAGCCCGACGCGGTGCGCGCGGGCCCCGCCGACGCCGTCTTCGGCACGATCAGGCGCACGGCTTCCCCGTCGATCAGGAACCCGTCGCCGAGGGGGAACCATCGCACACGGCCCGCCCCGTCCTCGAGCGCGACGGTCGACTTCTCGGTCGCGACGACGGCGCCCGTCCAGCCGCCCGCGGCGACCTCCACGACGAGGCCGCGCTCCGCGGCGAGCACGGGGATCGCCGGACGGCCGACGCTGCGCCAGTCGCCCGCCAACACATCCGGTCCATAGCGGTCGTCGAAGCCCACCGGGTGAGGCTAAGCGAGCCGGCTCGGCGCGCCGCGGCGACATGCCCCGAGTGACCGATTGTCATACCGTCGGTCATCTGGGCTACCGTCGAGTCATGCAGCGCGGCGGACGATGGGGACTCGTCGTCGTCGCGGTCGCCTACGCCTCGCTCCTCGGCACGCTCGTGCAGTCGATCGCCGTGCCGATCCTCGGACGCGTGCCCGACTACCTCGACACGACGCCCGCGGCGGCGACCTGGATCTTCACGGCGATGCTGCTGTCCGGGGCGGTCGCCAGCGTCCTCATGGGCCGCCTCGCCGACATGTACGGCAAGCGCCGCGTGCTCCTCGTGTGCCTGGCGATCCTCGTCCTCGGCTCGGTGATCGGCGCGCTCGCGCAGGAGATCATCACGCTCATCATCGGGCGCGCGTTCCAGGGCTTCGCGGTCGCGACCGTGCCGATCGCGTTCGGCATCCTCCGCGACGGGGGCACCGGCCGGCGACTCATCCGCGGCATCGCCGCCGTGACCGTGACGACCCAGATCGCGGGCGGCTTCGGCGCGGCGGTGTCCGGCGTCGTCGCCGAGTACCTCTCCTGGCAGGCGCTGTTCTGGGGCAGCGCCGCGCTCGGCGTCCTCGCGGCAGTCGCGACCTGGCTCTGGGTGCCCGACGACGCGGGACAGCCGGGCTCCCGCTTCGACCCCGTCGGCACCATCGGACTCGTCGTCGGGCTCACGGGCCTGCTCCTCGGCGTCGCGAACGGCGGCGCGTGGGGCTGGGGGAGTGTCGCGACACTGGGCTGCCTACTCGGCGGCGTCGCGACGCTCGTGCTGTGGGGCTGGTACGAGGCGCGCCGACGCTCGCCGCTCGTCGACGTCCGGCTGCTCGCCTCCAGGCCCGTGCTGCTGACAAACCTCGCCGCGCTGCTCTTCGGCTTCGGCATGTACGCGATCCTCGTCACGATGCCGCAGATCGTCGTCGCACCGATCGAGACGGGCTACGGTCTCGGCGAGAGCGTCATGACCGCGGGCCTCGTGGGCGCGCCGTCGATCGTGCTCGCGCTCGTCGCGCCCTACGCCGCGACCTGGCTCATCCGGCGGATCAGCGCCGCGTGGACGCTCGGCACCGGGGCCGCGGTGCTCGCGCTCGCCTACCTGCTGCTCGCGATCTCCCACGCCTCGGTCTGGGACTTCGTCGTCGCGAACGCGATCGTCACGGTCGGTCTCTCCTTCGGCATGGCCGCGATGCCGGCGCTCATCCTCTCGCTCGTGCCGCGGGAGCAGAGCGCCGAGGCCAACGGCGTCAACACGGTCGTGCGCACCGCGGGCATGGCGCTGTCGACCGCCGTGACCGCCGCCATCATCTCCGCGTTCGTCGTCCGGGACGGCTTCGGCGCGGGCGTCCTGCCGTCGCACGACGCGTACTTCGTCGCGTTCGCGGTCGCCGCCGCCGGATGCCTGCTCGTCTTGCCCGTCGTCGCGTTCATTCGGGTGCCGAAGCCCTGAGCCGCACCGCCGCGCCGGGGCCCGCCGGGTAGGCTTGCACGCCGTGGCACCCACCGGATTCGACCTGTTCTCCGACCGCTCCGTCGTCGCGATGCGCGTCGACGGCGTTCTCAAGGATCTGGCCGCCACGGTCACCGGTGACGAGACGATCGAGCCGGTCGAGATCGACTCGCCCGACGGCCTCGCGATCCTCCGGCACTCCGCCGCGCACGTCGCCGCGCAGGCCGTCCAGCGCCTCAACCCGGAGGCGAAGCTCGGCATCGGGCCGCCCATCGACAACGGCTTCTACTACGACTTCCAGATCGCCGAGCCGCTGACCCCCGAGGACCTCAAGGCGATCGGCAAGGAGATGGACCGCATCCAGCGGGCGGGCCAGCGATTCGTGCGCCGCGTCGTCACCGAGGAGGAGGCGCGCGCCGAGCTCGCGCACGAGCCGTTCAAGCTCGAGCTCATCGGGCTCAAGGGCGCGGCGACCGACGGCAAGGATGGCGAGTCGGTCGAGGTCGGCGACGGGGAGCTGACGATCTACGACAACGTCGACCCGCGCACCGGCGAGACCGTCTGGAAGGACCTCTGTCGTGGTCCGCACCTGCCGAACACCCGCATGATCGGCAACGGCTGGGCGCTGCAGCGCGTCGCGGGCGCCTACTGGCGGGGGAGCGAGAAGAACCCGCAGTTGCAGCGGGTCTACGGCACCGCCTGGGCGACGAAGGACGACCTGCGGGCCTACCAGGAGCGCCTCGAGGAGGCCGCCAAGCGCGATCATCGCAAGCTCGGCAAGGACCTCGACCTGTTCTCCTTTCCGGAGGAGATCGGCTCGGGCCTGTCCGTGTGGCACCCCCGCGGCGGCATCATCCGGCACGAGATGGAGGCGCACGCGCGCGCCCGCCACCTCGCCGAGGGCTACAGCGTCGTGTACACGCCGCACATCTCCAAGCGCGACCTGTTCGCGACCTCCGGCCACCTCGCGACCTACGCGGAGGGCATGTGGCCGCCGCTGCGGATGGACGAGGAGGTCGACGAGCATGGGCACGTCACCAAGGAGGGCTTCGACTACTACCTGAAGCCCATGAACTGCCCGATGCACATCCTCATCTACAAGGAGCGGCCGCGCTCCTACCGAGATCTGCCGCTGCGCCTCACCGAAAACGGCACCGTCTATCGCAATGAGCTCTCCGGGGCGCTGCACGGGCTCACCCGCGTCCGCGGCTTCACGCAGGACGACGCGCACCTGTTCGTCACGCCCGACCAGCTCGAGGCCGAGGTCGCGAAGGTGCTCGAGTTCGTGCTGAGCCTGCTGCGCGACTTCGGGCTCAGCGAGTTCGAGCTCGAGCTGTCGATGAAGGACGACGAGAAGTCGAAGTGGATCGGCTCGGAGGAGTACTGGGAGTCCTCCACGCAGGCGCTGCGCCAGGTCGCGCTCGCCTCGGGGCTGCGACTCACGGAGGTGCCGGGCGAGGCCGCGTTCTACGGGCCGAAGATCGACCTCAAGACGAAGGACGCCCTCGGTCGCACCTGGCAGCTGTCGACCGTCCAGGTCGACCCCAACCTGCCGGAGCGCTTCGACCTCGAGTACACGGCGCCGGACGGTTCCAAGCAGCGCCCCATCATGATCCACCGGGCACTGATGGGCTCGATCGAACGGTTCTTCGCGATCCTGCTCGAGCACTACGCGGGCGCGTTCCCGGTCTGGCTCGCTCCTGTCCAGGTCGTCGGCGTGCCGGTCGCCGACCACCACGAGCCCTACCTCGCGGGCGTCTTCGACCGCCTCCGCGCGGGCGGGATCCGGGGCGAGCTCGACGTCTCCGACGAGCGCATGCAGAAGAAGATCCGCAACGCCTCGCTCGCGAAGGTGCCCTACGTGCTCATCGCGGGCGACCAGGACGAAGCCGCGGGGACCGTGAGCTTCCGATTCCGGGACGGGACGCAGGAGAACGCGATCCCGATCGACGACGCGATCGCCCGGATCGCCGACGCGATCGCGACGAAGGCGCAGGTCTGATGGCGTTCGTCGGTGACATCCCGGCCGATTACGACGGCGCCGAGTACGAGGGCGCCGAACCGTCGACGCGGTTCGCGGCGGTCCCGGACGGTTTCGAGCGTCTCTGGACGCCGCACCGCATCGCCTACATCCAGGACGGCCAGATGCCGGCCAAGGACGAGTGCCCATTCTGTATCGCGCCGAGCATGTCCGACGAGGACGCGCTCATCGTCGCGCGCGGCACCCACGCCTACGTGCTGCTGAACCTCTACCCCTACAACTCGGGCCACCTGCTCGTGTGCCCATACCGCCACGTCGCGACGTACGATCTGGCGACCCCGGAGGAGATCCTCGAGATCGGTGAGCTCACCCAGACGGCGATGCGGGTCGTCACCGCGACCGCCCACGCGCACGGCTTCAACATCGGCATGAACCAGGGCCGGATCGCCGGCGCCGGTATAGCCGACCACCTCCATCAGCACATCGTGCCGCGCTGGACGCTCGACGCGAACTTCTTCCCGATCATCGCGCGCACGAAGCCGCTGCCCCGCCTCCTCGGCGAGGTGCGCGCGGAGATCGCCGCCGCCTGGCCCAACTAGAATCGACGGCATCATGACTGAGAACGAGATCGGTACCAGCCGCGTCAAGCGGGGCCTCGCGGAGATGCTCAAGGGCGGCGTCATCATGGACGTCGTCACCGCGGAGCAGGCGCGCATCGCAGAGGACGCCGGCGCGGTCGCGGTCATGGCGCTCGAGCGGGTGCCCGCCGACATCCGCTCGCAGGGCGGCGTCGCGCGCATGAGCGACCCCGACCTCATCGACGACATCATCGCGGCGGTGTCCATCCCGGTCATGGCGAAGGCGCGGATCGGCCACTTCGTCGAGGCGCAGGTGCTCCAGTCGCTCGGCGTGGACTACATCGATGAGTCCGAGGTGCTCTCGCCCGCCGACTACGTCAACCACATCGACAAATGGCCCTTCACGGTCCCATTCGTGTGCGGCGCGACCAATCTCGGCGAGGCGCTGCGGCGCATCACCGAGGGCGCGGCGATGATCCGCTCGAAGGGCGAGGCTGGCACGGGCGACGTCTCCGAGGCGACGAAGCACATCCGCAGGATCCTCGGCGAGATCAATGAGCTCAAGGCGAAGACGAAGGATGAGCTGTACGTCGCGGCGAAGGAGCTGCAGGCGCCGTACGAGCTCGTCGCGGAGGTCGCCGCGACCGGGAAGCTGCCCGTCGTGCTGTTCGTCGCCGGCGGCGTCGCGACGCCCGCCGATGCCGCGATGATGATGCAGCTCGGCGCCGACGGCGTCTTCGTCGGCTCGGGCATCTTCAAGTCCGGCAACCCCGCGGCGCGCGCCGCGGCGATCGTCAAGGCGACGACGTTCCACGACGACCCGGCGACGATCGCCGAGGTCTCCCGCGGACTCGGCGAGGCCATGGTCGGCATCAACGTCACCGACCTCGCGGCACCGCACCGCCTCGCCGAGCGCGGCTGGTGACGACGCGGGTCGAGTAGCCGCGCGGCGGCGTATCGAGACCTGGTGTCCATGAGCATCCCCACCGTCGGCGTCCTCGCACTGCAGGGGGACGTGCGCGAGCATCTCGCGGTCCTTCGGTCCCTCGGCGCGGACGCGGTCCCGGTGCGCCGGCCGGAAGAGCTCGGCGCCGTCGACGGCCTCGTGATCCCGGGCGGCGAGTCGAGCGTCATGGACAAGCTCGCCCGCGCCTTCGGTATGCAGGGGCCGCTGCGCGAGCGGATCGGCGCGGGCATGCCGGTGTACGGCACCTGTGCGGGACTCATTCTGCTCGCGGACACGGTGCTCGACGCGATCGGCGGGCAGGAGTCGCTCGGCGGCCTCGACGTCGCCGTGCGGCGCAACGCCTTCGGTTCCCAGCTCGACTCCTTCGAGACGGACCTCGACATCCCTGAGCTCGGCGCCCCGCCCGTGCACGCCGTCTTCATCCGCGCCCCTGTCGTCGAACGGGTCGGCCCCGCCGCGAGCGTCCTCGCCGCCCTGCCCGACGGTCGCGTCGTCGCGGTCGAGCAGGGCGCACTGCTCGGCACGTCGTTCCACCCGGAGATGAACGGCGAGCACCGATTCCACGAGCGCTTCCTCGCGCGCGTCCGGGAGCGCGCTGGGTAGCATCCAGGCATGAGCCCGTTCGAGGTGCCCGAGCCGGCCGGCGACGAGTACTCGCCCCGTCACGCCTACGAGCGGGCGATCGCGCTCGCCGGCGACCGAGTCCGGATAGAACGCGATTCGCTCGGCGAGCTCGCGGTCCCCGCCGACGCGTACTGGGGGATCCACACCGCCCGGGCGCTCATCAACTTCCCGATCACCCGGCGGGCGATCTACAACTACCCGGACCTCGTCATCGCGTTCGCCGCCGTCAAGCTCGCCGCCGCGCGGGCGAACGCCCGGCTCGGCCAGCTCGACCCCGCGAAGGCGGCCGCGATCGAGCAGGCGTGCCGGGAGATCATGGACGGCGCACTGCACGCCGAGTTCCGGGTCGGGGCGATCCAGGGCGGCGCCGGTACGTCGACGAACATGAACGCGAACGAGGTCATCGCGAACCGTGCGCTCGAGATCCTCGGCCACGACAAGGGCGACTACGCCCACCTGCACCCGATCGACGACGTCAACCGCAGCCAGTCGACGAACGACACCTACCCGACGTCGATCAAGTTCGCGATGGGGCTCGGCGTCATCCGACTCGTCGCCGAGTACGAGGCGCTCGCCGACGCCATCCGCGCGAAGGGTCAGGAGTTCGTCGACATCCTCAAGGTGGGGCGCACCCAGCTCCAGGACGCGGTGCCGATGACCGTCGGGCAGGAGTTCGCGGGCTGGGCGCACACGCTCGACGACGACCGCGCGACGCTCTCCGCGGTGCTGCCGACGCTTGCCGAGACGAACCTCGGGGCGACCGCGATCGGCACGGGGATCACGGCCGACCCTCGCTACGCGGCGGCGGTCCGCGACGAGCTCAACCGGATTTCACCGGTGACCATCACGACGGCTCCCGATCTCATCGAGGCGACGAGCGACATCGGCTCGTTCATGACCCTCTCGGGGGTGCTCAAGCGCGCCGCGGTCAAGCTGTCGAAGATCTGCAACGATCTGCGGCTGCTCTCCAGCGGTCCCCAGGCCGGGCTCGGGGAGCTGCGCCTGCCGGCCCGCCAAGCCGGCTCGTCGATCATGCCGGGGAAGGTCAACCCGGTGATTCCCGAGGTCGTCAACCAGATCGCGTTCTGCGTCATCGGCGCGGACGCGACCGTCACTGCGGCGGCCGAGGGCGGGCAGCTCCAGCTCAACGCGTTCGAGCCGGTCATCGCGAACTCGCTGCTGCAGAGCCTCGCGTGGATGGCGAACGGCTGCTTCACGCTCCGGGTGAATTGCATCGAGGGCATCGAGGTCGATCGGGCGCGCCTGCGCTCGCAGGTCGACGCGAGTGTCGGCGTCGTGACGGCCCTCACGCCGTACATCGGCTATCAGGTCGCGGCGGAGCTCGCGCACGAGGCGCTCGAGCGCGGGACCTCGATCCGCGAGCAGGTGCTCGCCCGCGGCCTGCTCGCGCCCGAGCTCCTCGACAAGGTCATCGCGCCGGAGCGCCTCAGCGGCCTGCATCCGCCGACGACGCCGATCTCGGTGCCGCCGTACGAGATCTAGACTCGTCCGGGTGACGGCATCCCCGGGGAGAATGACCTTCCTCGGGCTCATCATCGCGGCGTTCACGATGTCGCTCATCATGCGCTCGACGTTCGTCTCGCTCGCCCCGGTGAGCGACGTGCTCGGCGCGGATCTGGGCCTCGACCCGGCCGGCATGGGTCTGCTGATGGCGATCCCGGTGCTGTGCTTCGGACTCTTCAGCCCCGTCGCGAGCCTCATCATCGCCCGGGGCGGAGCCAACTTCGCCATGACGGCGATGTTCCTCGGCGTCGCGCTCGGGATCATCGTGCGCTCCGCCGGCGGCGTCGCGGCGGCGTTCGCCGGCACGATCATCCTCGGTGCGGCGATCACCGTCGGCAACGTCGTGCTCCCGGTGCTCGTGCGGCGTGACGCGCCGGCCAAGCGCGCCGGCATCGCGACAGGCGTCTTCATCGCGGGTGCCAACGTCGGCAGTCTCGTCTCGACCACCACGACGGTCCCGCTCGTCGCGGCGATCGGCTGGCAGCTCGCGCTCGGGGCGTGGGTGCTCGTTGTCGTCGCCTGCCTCGCGGGGTGGACGGCGATCATCCGTCCGCGACACGCGTTCCGCTGGTCGCCGGAGCCGGGCCTCAGCCCGGCGCGCATCCTCGACACGCCCCCGATCGAGGCGGTCGCCGTGCCGAGCGCGCCGGAGCGGACCTGGGGGAGCTTCACCGCGATCGCGCTGCTCATCGGCTTCGGCGCGCAGACGTTCTCGTACTACGGCGTCACCGCCTGGCTGCCGTCGCTCCTCGCCGACCGGCTCTCGATCGACCCAGCGGAGGCGGGCGGCGGCGCTGGCATCTTCCAGATCAGCGCGATCATCGGGAGCCTCGGCGCGCCGCTCATCGCCACCCGGTTCGGATCCTTCACCGCGGTCGTCGGCATCTGGGCCTGCTGGATCGCCGTGCCCCTCGGCCTGCTGCTGGCCCCCGAGGGCTGGGCGGTGTGGATCACGCTCGGCGGCATCGCCCAGGGCGGCGGCATCACGATCGTGCTCACGCTCGTCACGGAGGTCGCCCGCAGTCACACGCACGTGCGGCGACTCTCGGCCTTCGTCCAGGGCGGCGGCTACGCACTCGGCGCGACGGGCAGCATCGTCCTCGGCGCGGCGTTCTCCGCGTCCGGCGGCTGGACGCTGCCGCTCTACATCGTGCTCGGTTCGACGATGACCTACGGGCTGCTCGTGGGTGCCGCGGCGCTCCGCGCGGGCCGCGCGAGCCGCGCGATCGAGCCCCGTTAGAATCGACCACCATGTCAGGTCATTCCAAGTGGGCGACGACCAAGCACAAGAAGGCGATCATCGACTCTCGCCGTGCGAAGTCCTTCGCGAAGCTCATCAAGAACATCGAGGTCGCCGCGAAGCTCGGGGGCCCCGACCTCAGCGGCAACCCGACGTTGTTCGACGCCGTGCAGAAGGCGAAGAAGACTTCCGTCCCCAATGACAACATCGACCGTGCGATCAAGCGCGGCGCGGGGATCGGCGGCGAGGCGGTCGAGTACACCGCGATCACGTACGAGGCGTACGGGCCGAGCGGGGTCGCGCTCATGATCGAGTGCCTCACCGACAACAAGAACCGTGCCGCCGCCGAGGTGCGCACCGCGCTCTCGCGCAACGGCGGGACGCTCGCCGATCCTGGATCGGTCGCCTACAACTTCACGCGCAAGGGCGTCATCTCGATCGAGGCGACCGAGGGCGTCGACGAGGACGCGATCCTCGAGGCGGTCATGGACGCGGACGTCGAGGACGTGCGCAACCACGGCGTCGGCTTCGAGGTGATCGCCGAGCCGTCGCAACTCGTGACGGCACGCGAGGCGCTCCAGGCCGCCGGCATCGACTACGACTCGGCGGAGGTCGAGTTCGTGCCGAACCTGCAGATCGAGGTCGACCTCGAGGCCGCGAAGAAGGTCGAACGGCTCATCGACGCGCTCGACGACCTCGACGACGTGCAGAACGTCTTCTCCAACGAGGACATCCCCGCCGACGTCCGGGCGCAGCTCGAGGCGGAATGACCGGGCGGTGACCCGAGCGTGCTCCGAGTTCTCGGCATCGACCCGGGCCTGACGCGCTGCGGCTACGGTCTCGTCGACGTCGCGCCCGACCGCTCCGCCCGGCTCGTCGCGGTCGGGGTCATCCTTACCGACGCGGGGGAGCCGGTCGAGCGCCGCCTCGTCGCGATCCGCGCCGGTGTCGATGCGCTGCTCGACGTCCACGAGCCCCACTCGGTCGCGGTCGAGCGCGTGTTCTCCCAGCACAACGTCCGGACGGTCATGGGCACCGCGCAGGCGGCGGGGATCGCGATGGAGCGAGCGGCGGCACGGGAGATCCCGGTCGGCCACCACACTCCGAGCGAGGTGAAGGCGGCGGTGACGGGGTACGGCAGCGCCGACAAGCGGCAGGTCGCCGCGATGGTCCAGCGCATCCTCGGGCTCGATCGTCCGCCGACCCCCGCTGACGCGGCGGACGCGCTCGCGCTCGCGCTGTGCCACGCCTGGCGCGGGGCGCCGCTCGCGGCATCGGACGGCGCAGAGGCGCTCACGCCGGCGCAATCGGCCTGGCGCGAGGCCGAGCGCGCCGCGAGAGCCACACCGCGGCGAGCGCCGTGAGCCCGATGAGCGCGGCGATGAGCACGATGTACAGCGCGACCGACCAGTACCCGGCCGGTGCGAGGTTGGGGTTCAGGAACGGGTAGGGGTACCAGTAGTCGCGGCCGAGCACGGCGTCGTGCGTCAGCGGGCCGCGGATGAGCGTGGACGCCGCCCAGACGACGGGGAACGCGATGACGACCCAGACGGAGCGCCAGGCGAGCGGGCGTCGACCGGGCGCGAAGCACCAGTCGATCAGCAGCCAGAGCGGTCCGACGACGTGGAGGATCTCGTTCGACCACGGCAGCGTCGAGCCTTGCGGCAGCTCGATCCCGCGCAGCAGCAGGTTGTACACGACCCCGGTCGTGACCATGTAGGTCGCGGCGCACAGCCGCAGCACCGTGAACCAGCGCGGATCCGGCCCGCGCCCCGCGAGCAGCACGACGGCGCCGATGACGAGCGCGACGACCGCGAGCAGGTTCGACTCGATCGTGAAGAAGCTGAAGAAGTTGACGACCTGGGTCGTCGGGTCCGCGATGCCCGCGACGTCGCGCCAGTAGGCGAGGCTCGTCGCGAGCTGTCCGGCGACGGCGGCGACGATCACGGCGGCGACGCTGAGGCGCATGATGGCGAACGCGATGCGCATCCGGTTCCCTTCGATCTCGCCGACGCGCCGCGCAGGTCCGCGCGTGTCGTTCGAACATAGGTACGAACGTCGCATAGCCTTGGCTTCATGATCTCATCGCTGCGCGGCACCGTCATCGCCGCCACGACGGGATCCGCGGTGACGCAGCAGGCCCACATCGAGGTCGGGGGGATCGGCTACACGGTCGCGGTGACCGCGCAGCACGCCCTCGAGCTCCGGGTCGGCGCCGAGGCGCTCGTGCACACGGCGCTCATCGTGCGCGAGGACGAACTGAGCCTCTACGGCTTCGCCTCGCGCGATGAACTCGAGGTCTTCGAACTGCTGCGCGGCGTGACGGGGGTCGGGCCGAAGTCCGCGCTCGGCGTGCTCGCCGCGATGAGCCCGGACGAGGTCGCACTCGCCGTCGAGCGCGAGGACGACGGCGCGTTCCGCAAGGTTTCCGGCATCGGCCCCAAGACCGCCAAGCTCATCGTCGTGAGCCTCCTCGGCAAGCTCGCGGCCTTCACCGCCGCAGCACGCCCCGCGCCACGACCTTCCGGGGCGAGGGCAGAGGCGCTCGCCGCCCTCACGTCGCTCGGCTTCCCCGAGCGACGTGCGGAGGAGGCCCTCGACGAGGCGCTCGCCGAGGTGCCCGACGCGAACGTCTCGGCGCTCGTTCGACTCGCCCTGAGCGCGCTCGGCCCGGCGGGGGTGCGCTGATGACGCAAACGCCCGACGCGCAGCGCTTCGTCTCGGCCGCCGGCAGCGGCGAGGACCTCGCCTTCGAGGGCGCGCTGCGACCGAAGAGCCTCGCCGAGTTCGTGGGCCAGACCAAGGTGCGCGGGCAGCTCCAGCTGCTGATGGACGCGGCGGGCATGCAGGACCGCACGCCAGAGCACATCCTCCTCGCCGGTCCGCCAGGGCTCGGCAAGACGACGCTCGCGATGATCGTCGCGCACGAGACGGGCCGCCCACTGCGGATGTCCAGCGGACCGGCGATCCAGCACGCGGGCGACCTCGCCGCGCTGCTGTCGAGCCTCGTCCCGGGCGAGGTGCTCTTCATCGACGAGATCCACCGCATGGCGCGCTCGGCCGAGGAGATGCTCTATCTCGCGATGGAGGACTTCCGGATCGACATCATGGTCGGCAAGGGGGCCGGAGCGACCTCGATCCCGCTCGACCTCGCCCCCTTCACGCTCGTCGGGGCGACGACGCGCTCCGGGCTGCTGCCGAATCCGCTGCGCGACCGTTTCGGCTTCACGGCGCACCTCGAGTTCTATGACGACGACGAGCTCACCCGGGTGCTGCGACGCGCCGCCGACCTCCTGGGACTCGAGATCGCGACCGAGGCGCTCGCCGAGATCGCCGGCCGCAGTCGAGGCACGCCGCGGATTGCGAACCGCCTGCTGCGACGCGTGCGCGACTATGCGCTCGTACATCCCGCCATCTCGACGGTCGAAGCGGTCGACGGGGCGCTCGAGCTCTACGACGTCGACCCGCTCGGGCTCGACCGCCTCGACCGCGCGGTGCTCACCGTCGTCGTCGAGCGCTTCGCGGGCGGTCCCGTCGGCCTCAGCACCCTGGCCGTCTCGGTCGGGGAGGAGGCCGAGACGATCGAGAGCGTCGTCGAGCCGTTCCTCGTGCGGATCGGCCTGCTCGCTCGCACGCCGCGCGGGCGCATCGCGACCGCGGCGGCCTATCAGCACCTCGGCGCCCCCGCCCCGCGTACGGCGATCGTCCAGGACGCGCTGTTCGACGATGGACTATGATCGCTGAGGCCCGACCTGCGGGCGAAGGCATCGAAAGGCCACCAATGACGTTCCTCCGACGCGGAATCGCCGCGATCGTCCTCGCCGGCACCGCGGTCGTGCTCGCCGCGTGCTCCGCCGTCGCCCCGACGACCCAGCAGCCCGCGCCGGGCGAGACGGCCGCCCCCGCGGCCGACGGCGGCCTCTTCGGCGGCAACTTCCTGACGATCGCGATGGTCGTCCTGCTCGTCGTCCTGGTGTTCTTCATGTGGCGCAGCTCGCGCAAGCGCAAGACCGAGGCGCAGAAGCTGCAGTCGGCGATGGTGCCGGGCGTGCAGGTCATGACGTCGTTCGGTCTCTTCGGCACGCTCATCTCCGTCGACGAGGTCGCGGCGACCGCGGAGCTCGAGGTCAGCCCGGGCAACATCGTCAAGGTCCACCGGCAGACGCTCGTCAAGGTCGTCGACCCCACCGCCGCCACCGCCGAGGCCGGATCGCCGCGCTCGGTCGAGGAGGCGATGGAGATCGCGGAGCGCGAGCAGCAGGCGCGCGAGGGCCTGACTGACGCCGAGATCGAGCGCGAGGTCGCTCAGATGACGGGCGAGAACTTCGACGAGCCTCGCTTCGGCGAGCGGATCAAGAACGACGACGCCGCTGAGGGCGACGCGGGCTCCGAGGGCGAAGCGCCGAAGAAGCCCTAATGGCTCGTAGTGCCCCGGTGCGCGCCGCGACCCGCTCGCTGGTCTGGCTCGCCGTCATCACTGCGCTGCTCTTCGCCGTGCTCGGCGGCGGCGTCATCTGGTCCAACGCGTCCTGGACGCCGAAGCTCGCCCTCGACCTGCAGGGCGGCACGCAGCTGATCCTCGCGCCGAAGCTCGCCGAGGGCCAGACGGTCACCCAGGAGCAGCTCGACCAGGCGGTGGCGATCATCCGGCAGCGCGTCGACTCCGCCGGTGTCTCCGAGGCCGAGGTCACCTCGCAGGGCGGATCGAACATCGTCGTCGCGATCCCCGGCGACCCGAGCGACGACACGCTCGCCCGTGTCCAGGCCGCCGCGAAGCTCGACTTCAGACCCGTGCTGTGCGTCATCGGGACGACCAACGAGTGCGCGTTGCCCGACGAGGTGCTCGCCGAGGTCAACGCAGCCGTGCCGGACCCGCTGCCCGAGGACACGACGCAGCCGATCGAGCCGACGACCGAGCTCTCGACCCAGCCGGTCAACCCGACATCGCCCGGCGACGCCGACTACAACCCGAGCGACCCGAGCCAGTGGGTCTCGGCGCAGTTGTACTGGGACTTCCTCAACTTCGACTGCTCACCGCTCAACGACCCCGAGACGGCGCTGTCGCCGAGCGACGAGCCCTTCCTGTCCTGCGACGCCCAGACCGGCGAGAAGTTCATCCTCGGCCCCGTCGAGGTCTCCGGCGAGCGGATCGCCGATGCGAATGCCGGGCTCGTCCCCGGCCAGAACGGCATGACGACGAACCAGTGGGGCGTCAACATCGTCTTCGACGCCGAGGGCACGCAGGAGTTCGCCACGATCTCCGCCCGCCTCGTCGGCTTCCCCCAGGGCTCGGCGCAGAACCGCTTCGCGATGGTGCTCGACGGCTGGGTCATCTCGGCCCCGTCGATGAACGCGCAGATCACCGACGGCCGTGCACAGATCAGCGGCAACTTCACGCAGGAGTCCGCGAAGACGCTCGCCGACCAGCTCAAGAACGGCTCGCTGCCGATCAGCTTCGTCCTGCAGTCCAGCGAGGCGATGTCGGCGACGCTCGGCTCCGAGCAGCTCGCGATCGGGCTGCTCGCGGGCATCATCGGCCTCGTGCTCGTGCTCATCTACTCGCTGTTCCAGTACCGATTGCTCGGGCTCGTCACGATCGCCTCGCTCGTCATCATGGGCGTGCTCACGTATCTCGTGATCGCGATCATGTCGTGGCGCCAGGGCTACAGCCTGTCGCTGGCCGGCATCGCAGGCCTCATCGTCGCGATCGGCTTCACCGCCGACTCCTTCATCGTCTACTTCGAACGCATCAGAGACGAGCTGCGCGACGGCCGGACGCTGCCGGGCGCCGTCGAGGCCGGTTGGAAGCGGGCGCTGCGCACGATCCTGTCGGCGAAGTTCATCAGCCTGCTCTCCGCGGTGGTGCTCTACGTGCTCGCGGTCGGCAACGTCCGCGGCTTCGCCTTCACGCTCGGCCTCACGACGATCCTCGACGTCATCATCGTGCTGCTCTTCACGCACCCAGTACTGCAGCTCATGGCGCAGAACCGCTTCTTCGCGGGCGGTCACCCGCTCTCGGGTCTCGACCCGGAGGCGCTGGGCGCCGTCTACCGCGGCCGCGCCGAGTTCCGCTTCAACTCGGAGAAGCGCCGCACCGGTGCGAGCAAGGAAGCCGCGCGGCGACAGACGATCGCCGAGCGCAAGGCGGCGGCGCTCGTCGACAGCACGGTCGGGTCGAAGGACGGGGAGGACTGACATGGCGAAGGCGTCCGCACTCACCCGCTTCGGCAACGACCTCTACACGGGGGCGAAGTCGTTCCCCTTCGTGCAGCGGCGCGGCTGGTGGTATCTCATCGCCGGCGCGCTGCTGCTCATCGTCGTCGCCGGCACGCTGCTGCGCGGCGGACTCGTCTTCGGCATCGAGTTCTCCGGCGGTTCCCAGTTCCGGGTCTCCGCGGTGCAGGACACCTCGCAGCGGCTCGCCGAGGACGCGGTCGAGTCGATCGTGCCCGGCGCAACGGCGCACGTGACCGTCGTCGGCACCGACACCAAGTCGATCCAGGTGCAGACCGAGACGGTCAGCATCGAGGAGAGCGACCAGATCGCGGCGGCGCTCGCCGCCGCGTACGAGGTCCCCGAATCGCAGGTGTCCGCCACGTTCATCAGCGGCAGCTGGGGTCAGGACGTCTCGCGTCAAGGCATCATCGCGCTCGTCGTCTTCATCGTGCTCGCCGCGATCTTCATGGCGCTGTACTTCCGCACGTGGAAGATGTCGCTCGCGGCCCTCGTCTCGCTCGCGCACGACCTCGTGATCACGATCGGCGTCTACGGGCTGTTCGGCTTCGAGATCACGCCATCCGCCGTGATCGGGTTCCTCACGATTCTCGGCTACTCCCTGTACGACACCGTCGTCGTCTTCGACAAGGTGCGGGAGAACACGAAGGAGGACGCGGCCGACACGGTGCGCACCTTCCCCGAGTCGGTGAACCTCGCGGTCAATCAGACGCTCGTGCGCTCCATCAACACGGGCGTCGTCGCCGTGCTGCCGGTCGCCGCGATCCTGTGGATCGGCGCCCTGGTCCTCGGCGCCGGGACGCTGCGCGACATCGCACTCGCGCTGTTCATCGGCATCATCGTCGGCACCTACTCGACGATCTTCGTCGCCGCGCCCTTCTACTCGCAGCTGCGCGAGGGGGAGAGCGGCATCCGCAAGCACACGCAGCGAGTGCTCGCGGTGCGCGCGAAGGCGAAGCCGGTCGAGGCCGGCGCGACCGTAGAATAGGTCTCTGGCTCTGACCTCGCGGGAGGCGACATGACGGAGACCGCGAACGCGTCGCTGCTGTCCCGCCTGCCGCGCATCTTCTCCCGAGCCCCGCAGCACTCCGCCGCGGTCGAGCGCCTGCTCAAGACGATCAAGCAGCAGCACCCCCGCGGGGACATCGCGCTCGTCGAGCGCGCCTATCGCCGTGCCCGCGACGCGCACGAGGGCCA
Organism: Microbacteriaceae bacterium; assembly: GCA_035555435.1. Lineage (GTDB taxonomy): Bacteria > Actinomycetota > Actinomycetes > Actinomycetales > Microbacteriaceae > 73-13. The sequence goes on from DATMGN010000028.1 coordinate 18,999, forward strand.
GCTGCGCCGCAGCGGCGAGCCGTACATCACCCACCCCGTCGCGGTCGCGCAGATCCTCGCCGACCTCGGGCTCGGACCCAAGACCCTCGCCGCCGCGCTGCTCCACGACACCGTCGAGGACACCGACTACTCGCTCGAGCGACTGCGGGCCGACTTCGGCGACGAGATCGCGATGCTCGTCGACGGCGTCACGAAACTCGACAAGGTGAAGTACGGCGACTCCGCGCAGGCCGAGACGGTCCGCAAGATGATCGTCGCGATGTCCAAAGACATCCGCGTCCTCGTCATCAAGCTCGCCGACCGGCTGCACAATGCGCGCACCTGGGGATTCGTGCCCGCCGAGTCGGCGACGCGCAAGGCGAAGGAGACACTCGAGATCTACGCCCCGCTCGCGTACCGACTCGGGATGCAGACCGTCAAGATCGAGCTCGAGGACCTGTCGTTCTCGGTCCTGCATCCCAAGCTCTACGTCGAGATCGAGAACCTGGTCCGCCAGCGGGACCCGCAGCGCGAAGAGTTCATCGCCAAGCTCGTCGAGACCATCAAGGACGACCTGCGCACCGAGCGCATCAAGTGCGAGATCCAGGGCCGACCGAAGCAGTACTACTCGATCTACCAGAAGATGGTGGTCCGCGGCCGCGAGTTCGACGAGATCTACGACCTCACGGGCATCCGCGTGCTCGTGCCGACGATCCGCGACTGCTACGCGGTGCTCGGCGCCGTCCACGCGCGCTGGAACCCAGTGCCGGGGCGGTTCAAGGACTACATCGCGACGCCGAAGTTCAACCTCTACCAGTCGCTCCACACGACCGTGATCGGCCCGGGCGGCCGAGCGGTGGAGATCCAGATCCGCACGCACGAGATGCACGAGCGCGCCGAGTACGGCGTCGCGGCGCACTGGATGTACAAGGAACGGATGGCGGGCGTCAAGGGCAGCGCCCCCGACCGCCCCTACGACTCCGAGATGGCGTGGATCGCGCGACTCAGCGACTGGTCGGAGGACACGAGCGACCCGAGCGAGTGGCTCGAAGGGCTCCGCTTCGAGATCGGGGCGAAGGACGTCTACGTCTTCACCCCGCAGGGCAAGGTCATCGGACTGCCGACCGGCGCCACCCCCGTCGACTTCGCCTATGCCGTGCACACCGAGGTCGGCCACCGCACCATGGGCGCGAAGGTCAACGGCCGGCTCGTGCCCCTCACCTCCAAGCTCGTGTCCGGCGACACGATCGAGGTGCTCACCTCCAAGAACCCTGACGCCGGGCCCAGCCAGGACTGGCTCAACTTCGTCGCCTCGACGCGCGCCCGCAACAAGATCCGCACCTGGTTCACGAAGGAGCGGCGCGAGGAGGCGGTCGAGCAGGGCAAGGAGGCGCTCGCCCAGGCGATGCGCAAGCGCAACCTGCCGCTGCAGAAGCTCACCACGCAGGACTCGTTGCTCGCCGTCGCCGGACAGCTGAACCTGACGACCGTGTCCGGGCTCTACGCCGCGATCGGCGAGGGCCACACCTCGGCCCAGTCAGTCGTCGAGAAGCTCGTCGCGGGCGTCACCGACACCGCCGAGCACGACGACTCCGACATCATCACGAGCTCGACCCGCCCGCGCAGCGCCACGGCGGGCAACGGCGTGCTCGTCCGCGGGGACACCGACGTCCTCGTCAAGCTCGCGAAGTGCTGCACGCCCGTGCCCGGCGACGACATCGTCGGCTTCATCACGCGCGGCGCGGGTGTCTCCGTGCACCGAGCCGACTGCAACAACGTCGCGGTGCTGCAGCAGGAGCCCGAGCGAATGATCGACGTGAGCTGGGAGCCGCAGGGCAAAGGCGTCTTCCTCGTCCAGATCCAGGTGGAAGCCCTCGACCGGGCCGGACTGCTCTCCGACATCACGCGTGTGCTCAGCGAGCATCACGTCAACATCCTCTCGGCGAACGTGTCGACGTCGAACGAGCGCATCGCGTTCAGCCGCTACCTCTTCGAGATGGGGGACGCGACGCACCTCGACCGCGTGCTCAACGCAGTGCGCCGCATCGACGCCGTCTTCGACGTCTACCGGGTCACGAGCAGCTGAAGCCGGGCGATGGCCGCATCGCGGCCGCGCAGTCGGCGCCGGGCCGCGAGGTCGTCGATGAGCTGCTCGATGCTGAGTCCGGCGAGCGCGATGAGCCCCGCAAGCCAGGCGTCCTCGCTCGAGTCAGCGCACGCGAGATCGATCGCCGTGCGCCGCGCGGTCGTGACCGCGACACCCCCGACCAGCGCGACCTCGGCGGCGCCGAGTCGCACCGCCCTGGTCCGCCAGCCCGGGAGCACGGGTGCCGGCGAGTGGCCTATCCCGCGGTGCGGCGGTATGACGCGCTCGCGCGGCTCGGGCAGGCCCGGAATCACGCCCCAGACCCAGGCGGCCGTGCGGCCAGCGAGGATCGCGCCGCCGCCGGTCGCCCGCTCGAGCGACGCGGCCCGCGCGGCGGCGTCGACCGGCAGATCGATGCTGCGATAGGCCTCGCCGATCCGGTACAGCTCTCCGTCGAGGACGGCGGCGCGCAGCGCGGTGTCCGGCATCGTGCGCTCATCCAGCACGCCGGGGACACGGAACGTCATCGCCCCACGATGCCAGACAGCCGGCCCCCGCGCGGCGCCTGTGGCCCCTCCTGGGGATAACTCGGCGGTCTCAGCCCCTGCGGACCGTCTCCAGCCAGGCGCGCTGGGTCGCGAGCGCGCCGGACGCGGCGTCGACCGCGGCCTTGTCACCCGCCCGCTCGGCCGCCGCGAGTTCGTCCTCGAGCTTCGCGATCGAATCCTCGAGCTGACCCGCGAAGCCCTCCGAGCGCTCCACGCGCGACGGGTCCGTGCGGTGCCAATGCTCCTCGTCGAGCTTGCGCACGTGGTTCTCGACCTTGCGGAGACGGTCCTCGACCGGCTTGACCTGGTCGCGGGGCACCCGGCCGGCACGCTCCCAGCGCCGCTGCACGTCCGTCAGCAGCTCGCGCGCCTGGCGGCGGTCGGTGATCCGCAGAATGCCCTCGGCCTCGGCGAGCAGGGCGAGCTTCGTCTCGAGATTGACGGCGTAATCCGAGTCCTCCTTCGCCGACTGCTCCGCCTTCGCGACGTACAGCACGTCGCCCGCCGCCTTGAATCGCTCCCACAGCTGGTCGTCGGTCGATCGCTTGCCGGCCCGGCCCGCCCGCTTCCACTCGTCCAGGAGCGCCCGGTATGCGGGGATGCCGTCGGCGCCCTTCGGCGCGAGCGCCTCCGCACGGCCGATGAGCGCCTCCTTCGACGACCGTGCGTCCTTGTGCGCCGAGTCGAGCTGGTGGAAGTACGCGCGACGGGCGCTGTCGACCGTGCTGCGCGCGGTGCTGAACCGCTTCCACAGTGCATCGCTCGTCCCCTTGGGCAGGCGCGGCCCGCTCGACTGGTGCTCCTGCCATCGCTTGAACAGCGTGTCGAGCTCCGCCGTGACCGTCGTCCACTGCACCTTGCTCAGGTCGCGCGCGGCGATCGCCTCCGCCGCCTCCGCGATCGACGTGCGCTCGAGGATCGCGGCCTCGACCTCCGCCTTGTGCGCCTCCGACTGCTCCTCGGCCTTCTCCGCGATGACGCCGCCGAGCGCGTCGATGCGGGCGGCGAGCGACGCGAGATCGCCGACGGCGTTCGCCTGCTCGACCGCGCCGGCGAGGTGCTTGGCCGCCTTCGCGACATCCGCGGCCGGCGCACCCGCGCGGGCGCGCTGCTCCAGCAGCGAGACCTGGCCCTCGAGCTCGGTGAACTTGCGCACGAAGTATGCGAGCGCCTCCTCGGGCGAGGCATCCGGGTACTCGCCGACCTGGCGTTCTCCGTCGGCCGTGCGTACGTACACCGCACCGCTCTCGTCGACGCGGCCCCAGGTCGCCGGATCGGCGGTCTGGTCGTTCGCAGTCACAAGGCTCCCTCGCTCAATGTTGCCCGTCCAGCTTAGGCGGCGCGGCACGCCCGGCCCCGCGACGTTACTGGATCGTGAAGGCCGTGATCTGGACGGCCTGCGCCGGCGCGCCGTCTTCCCCGCCGCTCGCGGTGCCGAGCGACGTGACGCCGGAGATGAGGGCGTCGAGGCCGCTCGTGACGCGGCCCACGACCGTGTACCCGCCCGCCGCGTCGCTGGGGATCTGCGAGTCGGCGGTCACGATGAAGAACTGATGACCCATCGAGCTTCCGTCCCCGCCGACGCGAGCCATCGCGATCGTGCCGGCCGGGTACTGGTCGTCCTCGGGGACGTTCTCGATGGGGCCGAACCGGAAGCCGTCCTCGCTCGCGGTCGAGTCCGGGGTCGCGGTGCCGCACTGCAGCACCTGCATCGTCACGTAGCTCGTGACCCGCGGGCAGTACTTGCCCGTGTACCAGCCGCTCTCGGCGGCCTGCACCAGCACGGCCGTCGCCTGCGGCGCGAGGGCGCCGTCGAGCTCGATGCCGAGATCCACCCCGCCGACCGTCATCGAGCCCGTCCAGAGGCGCCCCTCGGCGAGCTCCGGACCGGGCACCAAGAGCTCGTCGCCGGTCGTCGGCTCGGCGGTCGGCGTCGGCTCGGCGGTCGCCGTCGCATCCGGCGTCGGCACGGGCTGCCCCGGACCCCAGGCCGAGTACGACCACACGCCGAAGATCGCGATCGCGATGACGAGGGCGCCACCGCCGATCCCGATCCAGTTGTCCCGCAGCCGTCGGGTGGTCTGGCGAGCATGGAGGGCCTGACGCGCCTCGTACTCACGCATGATCCGGCGCTGCTCGCGCTCTGACGGGTCGGGTCGCTTGGCCACGAGCAGGCAGCCTACCCAATCGGCCGGTGCCGACTCCTGCAGGAGAACGCGGTGTCGGCGCCCGGTCGTAGGCTGACGTCATGGACGCGAGCGCCGGGCTGCACGCGGGCGCGACGCCGCTCGCGGTGCGCATGCGCCCGCGCACGCTCGACGAGATCGTGGGCCAGCGCCATCTGCTCGGGCCCGGATCGCCGCTGCGCGCCCTCGCCTCCGAGGGCTCCGGCGCCCGCGGCGCCGCCTCGGTGATCCTCTGGGGGCCGCCGGGGACCGGCAAGACGACGATCGCGAAGGCGATCGCGGGCGGCTCCGGCCGCAAGTTCGTCGAGCTGTCCGCCGTCACCGCCGGCGTCAAGGACGTGCGCGAGGTCATGGAGCAGGCGCTGTCCGCGCGCGACCTCTACGGGCTCACGACCGTGCTCTTCCTCGACGAGATCCACCGCTTCACGAAGGCACAGCAGGACGCCCTCCTGCCCGGCGTCGAGAACGGCTGGATCATCCTCGTCGCCGCCACGACCGAGAACCCGTCGTTCTCCGTCATCTCGCCGCTGCTCTCGCGATCACTGCTGCTCACGCTCGAGCAGCTCTCCGACGACGATCTCGGCGAGCTGCTGGATCGCGCGGTCGGCGACCCGCGCGGGCTCGCCTCCGCGGTCGCGCTCGAGGCGGATGCGAGGGCCGCGATCATCCGGCTCGCGTCCGGCGACGCGCGCCGCGCGCTCACCGCGCTCGAGGCGGCCGCCGCGTCCGCGCAGGCCGAGGCGGATGCGGCCGACGCGGGCGAGGCACCCCCACTCGTGACCGCGGAGATCGTCGCCGCCGCGGTCGACCGCGCCCTGCTGCGCTACGACCGGCAGGGCGACGAGCACTACGACGTCATCTCCGCCTTCATCAAGTCGATCCGCGGCAGCGACGTCGATGCGTCGCTGCATTACCTCGCGCGCATGATCGAGGCGGGGGAGGATCCGCGCTTCATCGCGCGCCGCATCATGATCTCGGCGTCGGAGGACGTCGGCATGGCCGACCCCCAGGCGCTGCCCGTCGCGGTCGCCGCGGCGCAGGCCGTCCAGCTCATCGGCATGCCGGAGGGGCGGATCGTGCTCGCCGAGGCGGTCGTGTACCTCGCGACGGCACCCAAGTCGAATCGCTCCTACCTCGGCGTCGAGCAGGCGGTCGCCGATGTGCGGGCCGGCCGGATCGGCCGCGTCCCGAAGCACCTGCGCGACGCCCACTATCCGGGGGCGAAGCGCCTCGGCCACGGCAAGGGCTACGTCTACGCGCACGACGAGCCGCATGGGATCGCGGCACAGCAGTACCTGCCGGACGAGCTCGGCGACACGCGGTACTACGAGCCCTCCGCCAACGGCTTCGAGTCGCGGATCTCCGAGCGCCTCGAGCAGATCCGCAAGATCCTCGCCGCCCGGCCGGGCAAGCCCTGACCAGGGCCGCTCGAGGCGCTCGGCCCTGCTACACTTGACCGGCTCGTTCCACGGCTCAGTCCACGACTGACCGCGCGGGCACCGTAGAGGAATCACCTCCGGCACGTTGGCGTGTGACCGGATCCAGGGCCTCGACCGGTACGCCTGCGGCCCGACTTCTGCGGGTCGTGTCGAAATGTGCGGACGCATGGTGCGGGGAGACCCGCAGAATCGCGTTCCGCCCGCAGAAATCTGGAAGGAACCACCTGAGCATGGGTGCATCGAAGTCCCAGGACCGCCGCAAGGTCCGCCTCTCGCGCGCGCTCGGCGTCGCGCTGACCCCCAAGGCCGCCCGCATCATGGAGGCCCGCCCCTACGCCCCCGGCCAGCACGGCCGCACCCGTCGCAAGACCGACAGCGACTTCGCCGTGCGTCTGCGCGAGAAGCAGCGCCTGCGCGAGCAGTACGGCATCCGCGAGAAGCAGCTGCGGATCCAGTACGAGGAGGCCAAGCGCACCGCCGGCCAGACCGGTGACAACATGGTCGAGCAGCTCGAGATGCGCCTCGACGCGCTCGTGCTCCGCGCCGGCTTCGCCCGCACCACCGCGCAGGCGCGCCAGCTCGTCGTGCACCGCCACATCCTCGTCGACGGCCAGCTCGTCGACCGCCCGTCCTTCCGCGTGAAGCCGGGTCAGCTCATCCACGTCAAGCCGCGCTCCGAGGGGTTCGAGCCCTTCCAGGTCGCGGCCGCCGGTGGTCACGCCGACGTGCTGCCGCCCGTCCCGGGCTACCTCGACGTCGAGCTCGACAAGCTCCACGCCCGCCTCGTGCGCCGCCCCAAGCGTGCCGAGGTCCCCGTCGTGTGCGACGTCCAGCTCGTCGTGGAGTACTACGCCGCCCGCTGAGAAGCAACCCGTACCCGAACCCTCCGAGCGCCGCTACGCTTGGAGGGTTCGGTCTATCTAGGCAAGGGAATGGCGATGAGCTTCTTCAAGGCACTCGGCTGGGTCACGCTCGGCACCGCGATCGGCTTCGTCGTCGCGCACCAGGTCTCGCGCACCGAGCGGGGACAGCAGTTCTTCGCGGAGGTGGACCAGAAGGCCAAGGAGTTCGGCAACGCGGTCATCGAGGGCTACAAGGCCCGCGAGGAGGAGCTGCGTGCGGCGGTCGCCGAGGCTGAAGAGGTCATCGCGGACCTCGCGAAGCGCGCCAAGAAGTCCTGAGCCAGCACAGCGCCCGTCGGTGATCACGACAGGCTCGATCACCGGAGTTTCTATTGCGCACCGCTGACATCCGCGATCGCTGGCTGACCTTCTTCGGCGAGCGCGGCCACACCGTCGTGCCCTCGGC
>DATMGN010000029.1:0-125325 GCA_035555435.1 Microbacteriaceae bacterium
TGCATGATGTCCGTCGCCAAGGGCGTCACGGCGATCGCGTTCAACCAGCTGCTCGACCGCGGCATCGTCGAGCTCGACGCGCCGGTCGCGCAGTACTGGCCCGAGTTCGCGCAGGCCGGTAAGGAGGGCGTGCTCGTCCGCCACCTGCTCGATCACACCGCGGGCATCCCGGTGCTGACGAACGACACGCTCTGGCCCGGTGCGGTCAACGACCGCGACGCGATGGTCGGCGCGCTCGAACGCCAAGAGCCGCTCTGGGAGCCCGGCACCGTCGCCGCCTACCACGTGCACAACCAGGGCTGGCTGCTCGGCGAGGTCATGCGGCGCACGACCGGCAAGCTCGTCGGCCCCTGGCTGCGCGACGAGGTCACCGACCCGCTCGGCGCCGACTACTGGATCGGCCTCCCGGAGTCCGAGTTCGACCGGGTCGCCCGGCTCATGCCGAGCGACGGGCTGCGCCTCATGAACTCCAAGGACTCCGAGCGCCCCGAGGACATGCTGCGCAAGCAGGCGTTCGCGCAGAATCCGGACGGCCCGTGGGAGGACTGGGTCAACTCGACCGCCTTCCGCACGACCGAGCTGCCGAGCGGCAGCGGCCACGGCAACGCCCGCGCCGTCGCCCGGATCTACGCCGCCGTCGCGAGCGGCGAGCTCGACGGGGTGCGGCTGCTCAGCGAGGACGCGATCGACCAGATGACGACGCTCCAGCACTACCAGTACGAGAAGCTGCAGGACCGGCACTACCGCCAGGGCCTCGGGGTCCTGCTCAACTCGCCCGACGCCGTCTACATGGGACCGCACGCCGAGGCCTTCGGCCACCACGGCATCGGCGGCTCGATCGGCTTCGCCGACCGGCAGGAGCGGCTCGGATTCGGCTATTCCATCAACAAGATGCACGCCGTCGGGACCAACGGCCCCCGCGCCGCCCGCCTCATCGACGCGACCTTCGCCAGCCTGTAGCGCGGTCGCGAGTCGATCGCCCTCCGCGGGTCGAGCAGCGCCTTCGGCGCGTATCGCGACCTACGGGTGCTGGACCGGCACCGGCTCGGTGTCGGGCTGCGGCCCCACCCGTCCGTGCCGCAGGTCCGGCAGCCACCGCGCGAACACGATCGCCGCGGTCAGCCCGAGGATCGCGAAGCCCGTCGAGACCGCGAAGCCGCCGATCGAGCCCGCGCCGTCGATGAGGAAGCCGGCGGCCGCGGAGCCGAGCGCGGCGCCGATGAGCTGACCCATGCCGGTCCAGCCGAACGCCTCCGCCGTCTCCGAGAACCGCACGCTCGAGGACACCTGCGCGCTCATGACGGCGAGCGCCGGCGCGATGCCGATGCCCGCGATCATGAGCATCGCCGAGATCCACCAGAAGTCCATGATCGCCATCGTTGCGGCGGCGCCGACGAAGACGAAGAGCATGCGCCGCGCGAGCGACCAGCGCCCCATCGGCAGCCGGCCGAACACGAGGCCGCCGCCGAGCGACGCGAGCGACCACAGCCCGAGGACGATGCCGCTGCGGGGGTCGGTGTCGCCGAAGACCGAGACGACCGCCGCCTCCATCGCGGCGAACGACGCGACGAGCAGGAAGCCGATGACGAGCGCGAGCGACACGGCGGGACGGCGCAGCACAGCGCCGAGGCGCCGCGTCGACCGGGGGATGCGCACCCGGCCGACCTCGGGCAGCAGGATGAACCAGATGCCACCCGCGACGAGGAAGACGACGCAGACGAGGAGCGCGGCGACCGTCGAAACCTGAGTCGCGATGAACGTCGCCACCACCGGTCCGGCGAGCCAGATGACCTCCTGCGCGGTCGCGTCGAGCGAGAAGACGACGGTGAGCTGGTGCGAGGGGACGAGCTTGGGGTAGATCGTGCGCACCGCCGGCTGGATCGGCGGGCTCGAGAGGCCGAGCAGCGCACCGACCGCCATCTGCCACGCGATGTCCATCGGGACGAGCGTGATGACGAGGAGGGCGGCCGTGCACACCGAGACCGTGATCCACAGCACGGGGCGCATGCCCCACGCGCCCATCCAGCGGCTGGTCAGCGGGCCCGCGATCGCCTGGCCGATGCACCACGCGGCGAGCACGAGACCCGCCGCTCCGTAGGAGTGGTGGACACGCTCGATGTGCAGGAGCAGGCACAACGACAGCATCCCCTGGGGTGCGCGGGCGGCGAGTTGCGCGCCGATGATGCGGGCGACCCCGGGGGTGCGGAGGATCTCGCGGTACCCGGACATAAGCCGACTACTCTACTCCCGATCCTCGACCTTCTCGTCGAGACCGGGCAGCCCCGCCGACTTGATTCTCAGTCGACCGAATCCCTAAGATTTCGGGATGCCGAAATCTCCGCTCCTCGTCGTGCCCGTGCTCGCGGTCGTCGCCGCGCTCGTCGGCTGCGCCGAGGCGCCCGCGGCGTCGCGGAGCGATGACCGCCCGGTCGTGCTCACCACGTTCAGCGTCCTCGCCGACCTCGCCGAGCAGGTCGCGGGCGACCACCTGGTGGTCGAGTCGATCACCAAGGTCGGTGCGGAGATCCACGGCTACGAGCCGACGCCGGGCGACATCGCGAAGGCCGCCGACGCCGACCTCATCCTCGACAACGGGCTGAATCTCGAGCAGTGGTTCCAGCAGTTCGTCGAGCACCTCGACGTCCCGCATGTCGTCGTCTCCGACGGAGTCGAGGTCATCGGCATCGCCGAGGACGCCTACGCGGGCAAGCCGAACCCGCACGCCTGGATGAGCCCGCTCAACGCGCAGATCTACGTGGACAACATGGCCGAGGCATTCGCGCGACTCGCGCCGGAGCACGCCGACGGCTTCGCGGCGAACGCCGCGACGTACAAGCAGCAGCTGCAAGCGGTCCAGGACGAGCTCGTGTCGGAGCTCGCGACACTGCCGTCGAACGAGCGCGCGCTCGTCACCTGCGAGGGCGCGTTCTCCTACCTCGCCCGCGATGCCGGCCTCACCGAGGTCTACATCTGGGCGGTCAACGCCGAGTCGCAGGCGACTGCGCAGCAGATCGCCGGCGCGATCGAGTTCGTCCGCGAGCACGACGTCCCGGCAGTCTTTTGCGAGTCGACCGTCTCCGACAAGCCGATGCGGCAGGTCGTCGAGGCGACGGACGCCGTCTACGGCGGCACGCTCTATGTGGACTCGCTCTCCGAAGCCGACGGCCCCGTGCCGAGCTATCTCGAGCTCATCCGCTACGACGCGAGGACGATCGTCCGGGCGCTGACGGGAGGAGCCGGATGACCGGGGCGATCGTCGTCGACGATGTCGCGGTGCGCTACGGCGAGGTCGTCGCCCTCGACGGGGTGACGCTGGCGGTCCAACCGGGCCGAGTGACCGGACTCATCGGGATGAACGGTTCCGGCAAGTCGACGCTCCTCAAGACCATCGTGGGGCTCGTGCGGCCGGAGCGCGGACGGGTGCTCGTCGACGGCGTCGACCCGAACCGCGCCAGGAAGCAGGGCACGATCGGCTACGTGCCCCAGAGCGAGGACGTCGACTGGGCGTTCCCCATCAGCGTGCGCGACGTCGTCATGATGGGCCGCTACGGCCATCAGGGCCTGACCCGGCGGCCGCGAGCGGTCGACCAGCTCGCCGTCGACGAGGCGCTCGCACGTGTCGAGCTCACCGAATACGCCGGCCGTCAGATCGGCCAGCTCTCCGGAGGGCAGCGCAAGCGAGCCTTCGTCGCGCGCGGGATCGCGCAGGGCGCGCAGGTCCTGCTCCTCGACGAGCCCTTCGCCGGCGTCGACAAGCGGTCCGAGGCGACCATCGTCCGTCTGCTGCGCGAGCTCGCCGCCGACGGGCGCGCCGTGCTCGTGTCCACCCACGACCTGCACGCGCTGCCGCAGCTCGCGGACGAGGCGGTCCTGCTGCTGCGCCGAATCCTCTTCCACGGGCCGGTCGACGAGGCGCTCGCGCCCGGACAGCTCGCTCGTGCATTCGGACTCGACGTCCTCGACGGAGGCACTTCGCGATGAGCCCGCTCGACCTCGTACTCGAACCCCTCCAGTACGACTTCATGGTCCGAGCGCTCGCGACCACCGGCATCGCCGCACTCGTGTGCGCCCTGCTGTCCTGCTGGCTCGTCCTCGTCGGCTGGTCGCTCATGGGCGACGCCGTCTCCCACGCGGTCCTACCGGGCGTCGTCCTCGCCTACATCCTCGGCGCCCCGTTCGCGCTCGGCGCCCTCGTCTTCGGCTTCCTCGCCGTGGCGCTCATCGGCGCGATCCGCGGCACGAGCCGTGTCAAGGAGGATGCCGCGATCGGGATCGTCTTCACGACGCTCTTCGCCCTCGGACTCGTGCTCATCTCCGTCACGCCGAGCCAGACGGATCTCAGCCACATCATCTTCGGGAACATCCTCGGCGTCTCCGTCGCCGACCTCGTCCAGATCTCGATCCTCGCGTTCGTCGCGTTCGCGATCCTCGTCCTCAAGCGCCGCGATCTGACGCTCTACGCCTTCGACCCCACCCACGCGCACGCCATCGGCCTCAACCCGCGGATGCTCGGGGCGCTGCTGCTCGGCCTGCTCGCCCTCACCGCCGTCGTCGCGCTCCAGGTCGTCGGGGTGATCCTCGTCGTCGCGATGCTCATCATCCCCGGCGCGACCGCATATCTGCTCACCGACCGCTTCGGACGGATGCTCGTCATCGCTCCCGTGATCTCGGTCGCCGCCTCCGTCGTGGGGATCTACCTCAGCTACTGGCTCGACACCGCGTCCGGGGGCATGGTCGTGCTCGTCCAAGGCGGCGTCTTCGCCCTCGTCTACCTGTTCAGTCCCCGGCACGGGCTGCTGCGTCGGCAGCTCGGCCGCATCGCTCGCGGACGATTCCGTGGCGGGAAGACCGCCCCGGCAGCCAGAGACTCGGGCAGAATGACCGCGTGACCGACGTCAACGGCCCCGCGCCCGCAGACCTGCACGAGCGGCTCGACCGCATGCCGTGGTCGAGCCGCCACACGAGACTCCTCGTCGGCTCGGGGCTCGGCTGGGCGCTCGACGCGATGGACGTCGGGCTCGTCTCCTTCGTCGTCGCCGCACTCGTCGAGCAGGGCTTCGCGACCACGGCGGAGCGCCCGCTCATCCTGTCGATCGGCTTCGCGGGGATGGCGATCGGCGCCGCCCTCGGCGGGCTGCTCGCCGACCGGCTCGGACGGCGCTCCGTCTTCGCCATCACACTCCTGATCTTCGGCGTCGCGACGGGGCTCACCGCGCTCGCCTGGTCGGTCGCCGCGCTCCTCGTGTTCCGCTTCATCGCGGGCTTTGGGCTCGGCGCCGAGCTGCCGGTCGCCTCGACCTACATGAGCGAGTTCGCGCCGAGGCGCATCCGAGGACGCGTCATCGTGCTGCTCGAGGCGTTCTGGGCGGTCGGCTGGTTCGCGCAGGCGCTCATCGGGGCGTACATCGTCCCGCTCGGGCCGGACGGCTGGAGGTGGGCGCTCCTGATCGGCGCGGCGCCGGCGTTCTATGCGGCCTTCGTGCGCTTCGGGATGCCGGAGTCGGTGCGCTTCTTGCTGTCGCGCGGCCGGCGCGACGAGGCCGCGGCCGTCGTCGCCTCATTCGCGGCCTCCGGATGGAGTCCGCGACCGGCCGAGCTCGACCTGAGCGCCCGTCCGGGTGCCGCGGCGGCCGACACGGGACCCTCGCAGACCAAGGCGGGCTTCGGGCAGCGGTTCGCGGGCCTGTGGGCGCCGGGGCTGCGGGCGACGACGACCGGGCTTTGGCTCTTGTGGTTCCTCGTCAACTTCGCCTACTACGGGGCGTTCCTCTGGATCCCGTCGATCCTCGTCGCCGACGGCTACCCGCTCGCGACCTCGTTCGTCTTCACGCTCATCATCACCGTCGCCCAGCTGCCCGGCTACCTCGTCGCGGCGTGGCTCATCGAGCGCTGGGGCCGCCGCGCGACGCTCATCGTGTTCCTGCTCGGCTCCGCGATCTCCGCCGTGCTCTTCGGCACGGTCCCCGGGGAGCCGGCGATCATCGGCTTCGGCATGGCGCTGTCGTTCTTCAACCTCGGCGCCTGGGGCGGGGTCTACGCGATCACGCCGGAGTCGTATCCGACGCCCATCCGTGCGACTGGTGCGGGCTGGGCGGCAGGAGTCGGTCGCATCGCGTCGATCATCGTGCCGTTCGTCGTCGCGCCGCTGCTCGCCGCCGGCGGACGCGAGTCGATCTTCGTCATGTTCACCGGCGCGTTCGTCCTCGCGGCCGCCTCCGTACTGCTCGTGCGGGAGCGTCGGGGCGCGTCACTCGACTAAGGCATACTGGGCAGTCGTGGCCGCGCGAGGCGGTCGGACGGGGGACCCGACATGACTGTGACCGAGGACTATCCGAGCCGCACGCTCGGCGACGCGCCGCGCGCGGACGAAGGCTACTACGGGGCGAAGAGCGTCTCCTGGAGGGTCTTCTCCGACCCGGGCGCCGGGCTCGGAGCCCAGGTCGCGCTCTTCCTGCAGATGCTCGACCCCGGCATGATGACCCACTTCGAGCGGGTGACGGCCACGAATGAGGGCCCCGAGGTCATGAACGCGCGGTTCCAGCGCACCAGCGCGTACCTGCGCGATGCCGTCTTCGCCGACAAGGCGCATGCCGATGCGGCCGCCGCCCACGTCGACATGCTCCACGAGCGCGCGACCTGGACCGATCCGAAGACGGGACACGTCGAGACGGCGAAGACCGCGAGCTGGCAGCAGTGGACCTGGTGGACGTACATCTGGGCCGCGATCCGCGGCTACCAGGAGTACGGCCCCGACGAGCTGACGACCGCCGACGCCGACCGGCTCGTCGTCGAGCAGCAGCACGGCGCCGAGCAGCTCAAGGTGCCGGGGCCATTCCCGCAGAGCTTCGCCGAGCTCGACGCCTACATCAAGGGCGAGATGGGGTCGAAGGCCCTCGTCTACCCCGCCGCGCTCGCGGCGGCGTCGCTGCGCAAGCCCGCCGTCAAGGGTGCGTTGCAGCGCTGGGGGGCCCGCAAGCTCATCGACGGCATGGTCTACCTGATGCCGCCGGAGGCGCGGCTCTTCTTCGGCATGGAGAGCCGCACCCAGCGTCAGCTCGAGAGCGGCCGTGCGTGGACGAAGCGGATCGCGAAGCTGAGCCGCGGCAACAAGTCCGCCGAGCAGCTCATCGCGACCGTCGTCGGCGAGTCCGAGAAGCATCCGTACCAGAAGGTGCGCGCGAAGAAGGCAGCCGCCTCCGTCTGAGGCAACAGCTCGCCGGCTCGGGTCAGGCGCTGCGGAGGAGATCCCGCAGCCGCACCCCCGGGTCGGCGAGCTGCGTTTCGGCGACCGGCACGCGCTGGTCGATGAGGCGCCGGGCCGCCCTTACCGTCATCGGGTCGTCGATGCTTGCCGCCCCGACGAGCAGGCCGTCCGCGACGCGGAACACCGCGGCCGGACGGCCGGGCGCGGCCCAGCGCACCACCTCGGTCCCGTCGCCGACGAGCCTCCCCACGACCTCGATGTGCGCGCCGTAGCGGTCCGACCAGTACCAGTCGGCGCCGCGCGCGGGGGTGCCCCCGCCGAGGATGTCCGCGGCGACGGCGGCCCCGTCGAGCCGCGCCGCGTCCCAGTGGCCCGCGCAGGGCGCGAGCGCGCCGTCCTCGCCGCGGCGCCACGTCGCATCGCCCGCCGCCCAGATGCCGGGCGCGGCCGTGCGTCCCGTCGCCTCGACGACGATCGAACCGCCCGCGGCCGGATCGGCGAGCCCGACCGTCGCGGCGAGCTCCGGGTCGACGGCGATGCCCGCCCCGACGACGACCGCGTGCGCGGGGAGCGTCGCACCGTCGTCGAGGGTGACGAGGACGCCGTCGTCGCCCCGCGTGACCGCGGCGACCGCGGCCTGGCGGACCTCGACGCCATGGGCGGAGTGCAGACTGTGCAGATAGCCGGCGAGCGTCGCGCCGAGCCCCGCGGCGCCGGGGACCGGCTGCGGGTCCACGAGCACGACCCGTGCGCCGAGCGCGACGAGGCCCGAGGTGAGCTCCGCGCCGATGAGCCCCGCGCCGGCGACGACGATCGTCGTCCCCGGCGTCGCGAACTCCCGCACGCGCAGCGCGTCGGCGTAGTCGCGCAGGACGCTGACGCGGGGGAGCGCTCCGCCGTCGAAGGTCGGCGCGTGCGCGCGGACGCCGGTCGCGAGGACGATCGCGTCGGCGTCGATCGCACGACCGTCCGCGAGCCGGACACGGCGGCCCGAATGCGCACCCGGCTCGATCGCCGTCGCGCGCACACCGGCGATGACGTCGATCCGCTGCGCGGCATACTCCTCGGGCGTCGCGAAGACGAGCGACTCGAGGCTCGCCCCATCGACGAACGCGGCCTTCGTGAGCGGCGGCCGGTCGTAGCAGGCGGGCTCGGACTCGACGATCGTGATCGTCCCGGCGAAGCCGCCCGAGCGCAGCTGCCTCGCTGTCGTCACCCCCGCGATGCCGCCGCCGACGACGACGACGCTCGCGATCGCGCTCATGCCAGGCGGTCGGGGTTCGGCGTCACCAGGATGTCGTCGCCCTCCACCCGGACGGCGTGCACGGCGACGTCGCGCGAGGCGGGCAGATTCTGGACCGCCCCGTCGCGCACGCAGAACCCCGAGGCGTGGAGGGGGCACTCGATGATGCCGTCCTCGATCCAGCCCTCGGCGAGCGAGGCCTCCTCGTGCGTGCAGGTGTTGTCGAGCGCGAAGTACTCGCCGCCCGTGTAGACGACCGCGACGTCGTCGAGCGTGCCCGTTGTCGCCCGCGGCACGACGATCGCCTCGTCCTCGCCGATCTCGCCGACCTTCGCGACGGCTAGTTCCTCCGTCATGCGCCCCCCTCGCGTTCTGCCTTGACGATCCTGCCATGCGGGGCGTTGCGCCGCGCCGCGGATCGCGTGATGATCGGACCAACGATCCGACGAAGGAGCACGCCATGGGCATCGAAGACATCGTCAGCAAGGGCAAGCAGCTCTTCGAGGACAACAAGGACGCGATTCAGGGCGCCCTGAAGAGCGAGCAGGCCGAGACGATCAGCGACAACGCGCTCGACGGTGCCGCGGGTCTCGCCAACAAGCTGTCGGGCGGCAAGTTCGAGGAGCAGGTCGGCGGCGTCCGCGACACCCTCGACAAGCACGTCGGCACCGAGTAGCCGCGCCGTCCGGCATCCAGCCGGGTGGCCGGGGCGAAGCGTTTCCCGGCCGTTCACCCGGCGTTGGACATCTCAACACGAGCCCTTGCCCCGCCGTCGAAAGCATCGGGGTGTCGCGCGCTCGCGGGCGGCACATCCAACCGCCGCTCCCAGGGAGTCCCGATGCCGCGTCCCACCGGTCCGTATCCGATCGCCTTCGCCGCCGCGCTGGCGCTCGCCGCCACTGGCATGATCGCGTCGCCCGCGCTGGCCGCCGAGCCCGACGGGCTGCGCATCACCGAGTTCGAGTACAACGGCTCGGAGTTCGTGGAGTTCACGAACCTCGGCGTCGCGACCGTCGACCTGTCGGAGGGCAGCGGCTGGTCGTTCGCGGACTCGGCGACGACCGCGGGGGCGGTGTCGCTCGCGTCGCTCGGCGAGATCGCGCCCGGTGAGGCGTTCATCCTCGCCGAGGACGCCGCGCCGGCGTTCCGACACGAGTGGGGCCTCCCCGCCGACGTCAAGGTGCTCGGCGGCAACACCGTCAATCTCGGTCGCGGCGACACGATCAAGCTCTTCGACGGCGGCGGCGCGCTCGTCGACCAGCTCGTGTATGGCGACCAGGTCCCCGGGGTCGGCGGACCGCGCACCGACACCGCGAGCGCCTGGCCGAACGACGAGAGCGTGCTCGGCGCGGATGTCGCCGCGAGCTGGACTCGCTCGACGGCCGGCGACATCGAGGGGTCCTGGACCTCACGCAGCGGCTTCATCGGGTCGCCGGGCACGAGCCGCTTCAGTGCCGCCCCGGTCGAGCTCCCGGTCGCCGCAGTCGTCATCAACGAGGTGAACTACGACGCGTCGATCACGGGTGCCGAGGACGCGATCGAGCTCATCAACGCGGGACTCGTCGCGGTCGACGTCTCCGGGTGGACGGTCTCGGACGACCACGGCTACGACTACGAGGAGAGGTACACGATCCCGTCAGGCACGACCCTCGCGCCGGGCGCGTTTCTCGCGCTCCAGGGCGCGGACGTGGACTTCACCTTCGGGCTCGGCAAGGGCGATGAGGTAAACGTCTACAACGCGCTCGGCGCGCACATCGACTCCTATGCCTACGCCAACACGTCCGAATCGCTGAACTGGTCCCGCGTGCCCGACGGCTACGGCGACTGGGTCGCCGGGGCGGCCACCCTCGGCGCCGCGAACGCCGCCTACGAGCCGCCGGCGCCGCCGACCGCGGCGGGTCTGCGCATCAACGAGGTTGACTCGCAGCCCGCCGACTGGATCGAGTTCTTCAATCCGGGCGCGGCGGAGCTCGACATCTCCGGCTACGAGATCCGCGACAACTCGGACGACCACCGCTGGCGCTTCGCCGCGGGGACGACGATCGCCGCGGGCGGCTTCCTCGTCGTCGAGGCGGGCTCGCTCGGCGCTGGATGGAACGACAGCACTTCGGCCTGGGAGGACGGCACCGCCTTCACCGCGGTGATCGGTATCGGCGGTGCCGACCAGATCCGCCTCTACGACGGCACGGGCACCGAGATCGACCGCACCTACGCCTGGTCGCACCACGCCGCGGTCGGCACGGACGCGGCGGGCTACACGCTCGCCCGCGAGATCGACGGCATCGGAGGCTTCCTGCTGGCGGAGGTCAGCAAGGGGATCTCGAATGCCGGCACGGTCCTACCGCCCGCCGTCCAGATCAACGAGATCAACTCGAACGGAAGTCCGCTCGACTACATCGAAATCGTCAGCACGTCGGACCAGGCAGTCGACCTCAGCGGATGGTACGTCTACGACGACAGCGTGCGCAGCGCCCTTGAGGCGAAGCCGCTGCCGGAAGGCACGGTGCTCGCGCCCCGCGATCGATTCGTGTTCCAGGAGACCCGCGAGTTCACGTTCGGTCTCGGCAACGGCGACCGCGCCCGCGTGTACACGGGCGCCGGCACGCTCGTCGACGAGCACGCCTACCCGGCCCACGCCGCGAGCGGTGGCGTCTGGTCGGCCTGCCCCGAGGGCGGCGACGTCTTCGTGGAGAGCACTCGTACCCCGGGTCTGGCGAACGCGTGCGATGGCGGCAGCACCCCGCCCGGCGACCCCGGCTCCGAGTACGACCCGCTGACATGGCCGGGCGGTGCCGACGTGAGGGTGCTCGACACGACGGCGACCTTCCTCGAGGACTCGTCGGGGCTCGACACCTGGACCGACGCGACCGGCACCTACCTGTACGCGGTCGACAACGGCACGGGCCGCTTCTGGAAGCTCGCCGTCGCCCCCGACGGCTCCTTCTCCTTCGCCGACGGCTGGGAGGACGGCAAGCGCATCCGCTTCCAGAAGGATGCGGGCGACGACGCCGCGGCGGGTCCCGACACCGAGGGCATCACGACCGATGGCGACGGCTTCGTCTACGTCGCATCCGAGCGCGATAACTCGAACAAGGCGGTCAACTGGAACGTCATCCTCAAGGTCGATCCGACTGAGGACGCGAGCGACCTGGTCGCGCTGGACGAGTGGGACGTCACCGCGCTCATCCCGACCGTCGGTGCGAACCTCGGCATCGAGGCGGTCGAGTGGGTCGCCGACGCCGACCTTGCGGGGCGCCTGTGGGACACCGAGCGGAACAAGGTCTACGACCCGGCCGACTACCCCGGTCACGGCGGCGGTCTGTTCTTCGTCGCGGTCGAGGACGGCGGCTCGGTGCACGCCCTCGCCCTGTCGGACGACGCGGCCACCATGGTCGCCTCGTTCACGCCGGGGCTGACTGGGGTCATGGCGCTCGACTGGGACGCCGCGTTCGGCGGGCTGTGGAGCGTGTGCGACGACGGATGCGCGGGCGTCTCGGCCTTCGTCGAGTTCGACGGCACCGCGACCCCCAACGTGACGTTCTACGCACGCCCCGCGGGGGCCCCGATCGACAACGCGGAAGGCTTCGCGACCGCGCCGGCCGGACCCGCCGTCGGGGACGCGCGCGCCGCCTGGTGGTTCACCGACGGGGTCCGTCCCGGCGCGCTGCGCACCGGCACGATCGCGCTGAGCGAGCCGACCGGCGAGGAGCCGGGCGGGCCGGACGTCGAGGTGCCATCGGCGGACGACCTGAACGATGCCAATCGCGGTTCGCTCGTCGTCGTGAGCCCGTCGGAGCTCGTGCCGGGCGAGCCGGTGACGGTGCGCGTCGATCCCTCCCACGCGGGGTCGACAGTGTACGGATGGCTGTTCTCCACCCCGACGGCGCTCGGCTCGGCCGTCGTCGCCGCGGACGGGTCCGTGACGTTCCGACTGCCCGCCGGCGTGGCGGCCGGTGCGCACCGGATCGTGGTCACCAACGCGGCTGGCGATGTGCTCGGCTGGGCGTCGGCCAGCGTCAGGTCCCTGGCCGTCACGGGTTCACAGCTGCCCCCGATCATCGCGTTCGCCGGCTTGGGCCTGCTCGTCGCCGGCGGCGTGCTGCTGGCGGTGCGCTCGCGCCGAAGGCTCGCGTGATGCGCGGGCGAACCGGTCAGACGGCCGCGAGCAGCCCGGCGATGGAGTCGAGCGAGCCGGGCACGAGCCGGTAGTACGCCCAGGTGCCGCGCTTGGAGCGGGTGAGATAGCCGGAGTCCACGAGCACCTTGAGGTGGTGTGACACGGTCGGCTGGGACAGCCCCAGCGGCTCGGTCAGGTCGCAGACGCAGGCCTCGCCGTCGACGTGCGCCGCGACCATCGACAGGAGCCGCAGTCGCGCGGGGTCAGCAAGCGCCTTGAGCGATGCGGCGAGGCGTGCGGCGTTATCGGCGCTGACGGGCTCGCGGGTGATGGGCGCGCAGCAGGCCTGCAGATCGTGCAGCGGCAACAACTCCATGGCAGGCACATGAATAGATTGTCATGAATATTGACGTGTGTCGATGTATTCGGCATGCTCATTCCATCGACGACTGTCGATGAAGGAGGAAGATCATGCAGGACATCCACGAGTGCTGCGGTCCGGAGTGCCCGACGGATTGCGCCACGCACCGCCCCGACGGACCCTGCTGCTGAACGCAGTCCTGATCCGGCAGGCCGGCGCTGAGTTCATCGGCACCGGCCTGCTCGTCGCGGTCGTCGTCGGCTCGGGCATCGCTGCGCAGCGACTGTCGCCGGGCGACGCTGGGCTGCAGCTGCTCGAGAGCTCGATCGCCACGGCGCTCGGGCTCACCGTGCTCATCTGGGTCCTCGGACCGGTCAGCGGTGCGCACCTCAACCCCGTCGTGACGCTGGTCGATCGCCTGCTCGGAAGGAAGCGCGGCGCAGGCCGGATCGCCGTCTACATCACCGCCCAGATGGTCGGCGCGATCGCCGGGTGCGCGCTGGCGAACGCGATGTTCGGCGCCCCGACGGTGCTCTCGTCCAAGGTGCGCGCGACGCCGGAGGCCGCGCTCGCGGAAGTCGTCGCCACGGCGGGTCTCGTGCTCGTCGTCTTCGCTCTGACCCGCGCCAGCCGGCCGATCCTGATCGCGCCCGCAGTGGGCGCGTACATCGGCGCGGCCTACTGGTTCACGTCCTCCACGTCGTTCGCCAACCCCGCGGTGACCGTGGGTCGCATGTTCACCGACACCTTCGCCGGGATCGCCCCAAGCTCGGTCCCCTGGTTCGTCGCCGCACAGCTCCTCGCCGGCGCGCTCGCCCTACTGCTCGTCCTCGCCCTCTATCCCCGATCGAAGGAGACCACCATGTCCGCCACCACGCCCTCCGTCATGTTCGCCTGCGTGCACAACGCGGGGCGCTCGCAGATGGCGCTCGGCTTCTTCCGCGAGCTCGCGGGCGACCGCGCGATCGTGCGATCCGGTGGCTCCGCACCCGGCGAAGCCCTCAACCCTGTCGCCGTCGCCGTCATGGCGGAGATCGGTATCGATATCTCCGACGAAGCGCCTAAGGCGTGGACCCCGGTGAGTCTGCAGGCGTCCGATGTCATCGTGACCATGGGCTGCGGCGACGAGTGCCCCTTCTACCCGGGCAAGCGATACCTCGACTGGGAGCTCGACGACCCGGCCGGCCAGCCGATCGAGCGGGTGCGCGAGATCCGCGACGAAATCGAGCGGCGCGTCCAATCGCTCGTGGCGGAGCTCGGCGTCGGCGGCTGACCACGGGAAGGATTCCGAGGTTCATGCGGCTGGATGAAAACGTGACGAAATCGATCGGCTACCCGGTCTTCACTTGATCCGCCCAACTTCCGGCGTCAAGGGCGCGTTAGCGTGAGTCACGAAGACCTCCGTGGAGCGGATGTGAGGGTGGTACCCACATCGTCACGGAGGTCTTCGCTCACCTCAGACGTTCACAACGTGTCGGGGAAGAACAGCTAGTCCTCTTGGCAGACCGTTCCGACTTCCGGCAGGCTCCCATCGAGCAGGTACGCGATCGCGATCTCGTCGGCGCAGGTCGAGTGGCCCGAGAAGCTCGCGATGTGGCCGCTGCCCTCAAGCGTCACGAGCCGTGCGTTGCCGAGTTCTTCGGTGAGCCGCACCGCGCCGGCGTACGGCGTCGCATGGTCGCCCGTGATGCCGAACACGAGGACCGGCCGATCGCTGCGATTGGTGAACGCCATGAAGTCTTCGCCGCTGTCCGGCAAGGCGTCGCAAGAGAGGTCGATCCACCGCTTCAGCGTGGTGTCATTGATCTCGGGGCCGCCGAGCAGCTCGGGAAGCCCCTGCTCCTCGATGTACCGGACGACGTTCATGACGCCCGGGTCGCGCGGCGATGACAGGCAGCGCACGACCATGCCGCTCAGATCGACCTTCATGCCGCCACCGCTCATCGCCGCGGCGAGTGCGTCGATCGCCTGTTGCTCGCCGGCGAGCGCGCGTCCCGCGACATCGAGGACGGTCACGCGGTCCTTCGGGAGCTTGTAGAGCGCGGTCGTCAGGTAGCCGTATGTCGTCGTTGCCGTCACAGTCGTGCCATCGCTCGCGAGCAACGGCTCGTGGTCGAGCGTCGACAGCAGCTCGTTGAGTGTCGATTCGTCACTCGGTGGGCAGACGGCGAGCCCGTAGGTCGTGCTGCACTGCTCGAGCATCGCGACGATGGCGAGCGAGATCGCCTCGGACTGCTGGTACGTGCCGAGCGGGCTCGACCAGTCGCTCGGCCAAGCGCTGTCGAGCATCATCCGTCCGACCCGCTCCGGGAAGAGGGTGACGTAGCTCGCGCCGATCACGGTGCCGTACGAGAAGCCCGCGTAGTTCATGCGGCCCTCGCCGAGCAGGTGGCGGATGAGATCCATGTCGCGCGCGACCTGCGCGCTACCCATCGACGCTGCGAGCGGGTCCTGTTCAGCGCACGCCGCGAGGTTCAGCTCAAAGATCGTGCTGTCCGCCGCGCAGGTCAATGCGGAGCTCCCGCCGATCCCGCGTGGGTCGAAACCGAGCAGGTCGTATTCCTCCTGCACGGCCGCGTAGCTCGGAGTGATCGCCATGCCGATCGTGTGCTCGATACCGCTCGCCCCAGGGCCACCCGGATTGCTGAACAGGGTCCCGATCGGCTCCGCGTCGCCGGTCGCGGGAATCCGCACGGTGCCGATGGTGATGGTCGCTTCGTTCTCGGGATCGTTCCAGTCCAGCGGCGCGGTGATGCCCGCGCAGACCATCCCGTCGACGCGACCGCCAGCGTCTCGCAGTGCACGCTCGAAGTTCGCCGCCGACTCCGCGTCCGCGCCGCAGGGGTGCCAGTTCACCTCCTGCGCGTAGATCTCCGGGAACGCCTCCGCCTGCCGCGCACTCTCGGACCCGACGCCCTCCGACTCGATGGCGGCCGGTACGGGGGCCGCGCAGCCGCTCAGGAGCAGCATCGTCGCGGCGAGCGCCGCGAGGGTCGGGAGAATGGCACCGGCGCGATTTTTCACTTCACGAGAATATGCGAGCCAGCGGGCCGGAAACGCGGGGAATGCGCGCGGCGCGATGCGGTTGACTTGAGGCGTGACGAAATCGATCGGCTACCTCTCCTTCGGCCACTGGTCGCAGTCCCCGTACTCCCAGGCGCGCTCGGCATCGGACATGCTGCTGCAGGCGATCGACCTCGCGGTCGCTGCGGAGGAGATCGGTGTCGACGGTGCGTACTACCGGGTGCATCACTTCGCCCGTCAGCACGGGGTGCCCTACCCGCTGCTCGCGGCGGTCGGCGCGCGAACCTCGAAGATCGAGATCGGCACCGGCGTCATTGACATGCGGTACGAAAACCCTCTGTATGCCGCTGCTGAGGCGGCGACCGCGGACCTCATCTCAGGCGGCAGGCTCCAGCTCGGCATCTCGCGTGGGTCACCCGAGCAGGTCATCGAGGGCTACAAGTACTTCGGCTACCAGCCCGAGGACGACGACCAGGGCGGCGAGCGCATGGCGCGCAGCAACTTCCAGGTCTTCCTCAAGGCGATCGAGGGCGCACGCTTCGCCGAGCCGAACCCCCATCCGATGTTCCCGAACCCATATCCCGGCCCGCTCGGTATCGAGCCGCACTCGGAGGGGCTGCGGGATCGGATCTGGTGGGGTGCCGGCGCGCGCAAGAGCGCGGAGTGGGCCGCCGAGCTCGGCGTGAACCTGCAGTCCTCCACGCTCGTCATGCACGAGTCGAACGAGCCGTTCCACGTGCAGCAGCGCAAGCAGATCGAGGCGTATCTCGAAGCCTGGAAGGCCGCCGGTCATGAGCGCACGCCGCGCGTCTCGGTCAGTCGTTCGATCTTCGCGCTTGTGACCGAGCAGGACTGGCAGTTCTTCGGCCAGGACCGCTCCAGCGGTGACCAGGTCGGACAGCTCGGCGCCGAAGGTGCGGCGATCTTCGGCCGCTCCTACGCGGGTGCGCCCGACCAGTTGATCGAGGAGCTGAAGCAGGACGAGGCGCTCCAGATCGCCGACACCATCCTCCTGACGATCCCCTCGCAGCTCGGCCCGGAGTACAACGTGCACGCGCTCGAGTCGATCCTCACCCACGTCGCGCCGGCCCTCGGCTGGCGCTGAACGCGGCCGGTACGACCGCGCTCAGGACTGCGTCGTCAGCACGCGCTCGAGCGGGCGGCCCTTCGCGAGATCGTCGACGATCTTGTCCAAGATGCGCACGCGCCGCATGAGCGGATCGGTGATGTCGGCGATGCGTACCCCGCACACGACGCCCGTGATCGCCGCAGCGCCCGGGTTCAGCTCGGCGGCCTCGAAAAAGCCCCTGACCGTGGTGCCGTCGGCGAGATGCTCGGCAAGCGTCGCGTCGTCGAAGCCCGTGAGCCATTCGATGGAGGTGTCGAGCTCCTGGCGAGTGCGACCCTTGCGTTCGAGTTTCGTGACGTACAGCGGGTAGATGTCGGCGAATGGCGTTCTGCCGATGCGTTCGTTGTTCGCCCGCTGTCGGGGCGTCTGCGGCATCGTCATGCTGCCAGTGTGCGCTCGGTCGAGCGCGACCGGCAAGCGCCGATCACGATGCGGCAGGCGGCTCCGCGCTCTCGGCCTTCCGGCGGCGGAACGTCGTGGCGCGCTTGACCGCGCCGAGACGCTTCGCCGTGACCTCCCAGCGGGACAGCGCGACGGCGCCGAGCAGCGCGATGCCGTAGAACAGGTCCTCGACCCAGCCCGAGGCGCCGAGCAGCTGCAGGCCCTTGATGCCGACCGCGAGCACGTAGAGCGCGAGCACGGTGCCCCAGACGTTGAAGCGACCACCCTTGAACTGCGTCGAGCCGAGGAAGACCGCGGTCAGGGCGGGCAGCAGCATGCTCGGACCGACCGTGGGATCGCCCGAGTTCAGCTTCGACGCCATCAGGACGCCCGCGAGCGCGGCGATCACGCCGCCGGCCATCAGGGTGCCGATCTGCAGGCGCTCGACCTTGACGCCCGACAGGCGGGCGCCCTCGGCGTTGTAGCCGATCGCGTACATCCGCCGGCCCACCGGGATGCGCTCGAGCACGTACCAGACGATGAGCGCGACGCCGAGCATCACCATGACCGGCAGCGTGATCTTGAAGGTCGGGTTGCCCTGGCTGTTGTAGGCGAGCACCCAGCCAGCGCGCGCGACCTCGCGGAAGCCCTCGTCGAGGCCGGTGATCTGGCGGTTGTCCGAGATGAACCACTTCGCGGCGAGCAGGATCGAGCTCATGCCGAGGGTCGCGATGAAGGAGTCGATCTTCAGCCGGGTGATGATGAGGCCCGACAGCAGGCCGATCAGCGCGCCGCAGGCGAGCGTGATCGGGATCGCGATCCAGAACGGCACGTCCCAGCTCGCCTGCAAGACGGAGACGAACATGACCGCCCACGCGATCTCGGCGCCGATCGCGAGGTTGAAGACGCCGGCGACGAGCGGGATCATCACGGCGATCGCCGCGAGCACCGTCAGCGACTCCGCGTCGAAGATGCCGAGCCACGTCCCGGGGGTCAGGAAGGTCCCCGGCACGAGGATCGAGAAGATCACGAACACCACGACGAAGAGGTAGATCGCGCTGATGTTCTGGAACGACAGTCGTCGTCGCCACCCGCCGCCCATCGGCAGTTCGTCGGCCTCGTGGCCGACCGCCGCGGTCGGGATCGCCTCGGTCTTCTTCACTGTGCTCCCTCGTCTCCGAGTCCGTATCCTTCTTTGACCAATCGGGTCTCCGTCAGCTGATCGCCCGACAGCTCGGCTGCGACGCGTCCGTCCCGCATCACGAGCACGCGGTCGCAGAGACGCACGAGCTCCTTCGCCTCGGACGAGCACACGAGGATGCCCGCGCCCCGGGCCGCGGCCTCGTCGATCGCGGTGTAGAGCGCCTGCTTCGCACCGATGTCGACGCCCTGCGTCGGCTCCTCGAGGAGCAGCAGCGTCGGCTCGTTGCGCAGCCACTTGGCGAAGACGATCTTCTGCTGGTTGCCGCCGCTGAACTGGGCGAAGACCTGCTCCTGCCGGGGCGGCCTGACCTCGTACTTCGTGATGAGCCCGGCGACATGGCGCCGTTCGCGCCGCGCGCTGATCGCACCGAGCCCGTCGGTGAGGGAGTCGAGCTCCGGGAGGGTGACGTTCTCCCTCGCGGTCAGCGGCCGCACCGAGCCGAGCCGTGCGCGGTCGCCGGGGACGAAGCCGATTCCGCGGCGGATGCTCTCGCTCGGGCTGCGCCGCTCGTAGGCCTCGCCGCGCACCTCGAAGCGGTCGGCACTACCGGCGCGCGAGCCGAAGACGAGGGCGGGCAGCGCCTCGCGCCCCGATCCGAGCACGCCGGCGACGCCGACGACCTCGCCCGCGCGGACGGTCAAGTCGATTCCCTCGATGTCCTCGCCCGCGAGGTTCTCGACCTCGAGCACGACCTCGCCCGTCGCGCGGGCGGCCCGTCCGGACTCGGCCTCGCCGGCCGCGACGCCGGTGACGTAGGAGACGAGCGTGTCTTGGTCGATGCCCGCGCTCGACTCGTCGGCGACCTTCCGGCCGTCCCGCAGCACGACGATGCGGTCGGCGAGCTCGACGACCTCGTCGAGCCGGTGGGAGATGAAGATGACGCCCGCGCCCTCGGCGGCGAGCTTCTTGACCGCGTCGAAGAGCACGGCGACCTCGCTCGCGTGGAGCGCCTCGGTCGGCTCGTCGAGGATCAAGACGTTTCGGGAGTGCTTCCAGCCGTCCAGTGCACGGGCGATGGCGATGATCGAGCGCTGTGCGGGGGCGAGCCGGCCCACCGGGACGGTGACGTCGAACCGGGAGCCGAACCGGCTGATGAGCCGGGTCGCCGTGGCCCGCTCCTTGCGGGCGCGGAATGGCACCCATGCGGCCGAGCCCTGGTACTTCGGGATCCCGATGTTCTCCACGGCGCTGAGCTCCGCGGCGAGACCGAGATCCTGGTGGATGATGTGGATCTCCGTGGGGAGCTCCGAGTCCTCGTCCTCGAGCGTCACCGTGCCGCCGTCGGCGGTGTAGACGCCCGCGAGGATCTTCACGAGCGTGGACTTGCCGGAGCCGTTGTGGCCGACGACCGCGACGATCTCGCCGCTGCGCAGCTCCAGCGACACATCGTCGAGCGCCCGGGTGCCGGCGAAGACCTTCGTCATCCCCTCGATCCTGAGCAGGGGCGTCGTGGGCTGCTCCATCGTCATGATCGTTCGTCCCTCGTGCAATGCGTGATGGTGGTGTCAAAGCAGGACGCGCGTCATTCCGCCGCGGCGAGGAGAGGTCCTCGCCGCGGCGGAATCACGCGTCGTCCGGTCGGCTACTGGCCGGCCCAGAGCTTCAGGTAGTCGCCGCGGATGTTGTCGTAGGCCTCGAAGACCCCGCCAGGGTAGTCCTCCACGTTCGCCTTGACGATCACCCGGGAGAGCGTCTGGTAGATATCCTCCCAGCTGCCGTAGGGCTTGAAGACACCCTGCAGCTTCCGGAACGCCTCGTCGACCTGGCCGAAGACGTAGGCCTCGAAGTCGATCCCGAAGCCGGCGGTCTGCTCGTCGTTCGCGATCTGCTCGTAGTTCGGCGGGAGCGAGGACTGGCCGAAGCCCCGGTCGTTCTCGATGCCGACGAGGTCGGCCGCCGCGGCGAGACCGATCTGGTACTGGTCGAGCGGCGTGATGAAGAACTGCGTCTCCGGGTGCGCCTGCAGATCGGAGACGATCTTGTCCTGCGGCGCGGCGTCCGCGACCGAGATGTCGACGGTCCGCAGCGTCGCGTTCGGCGCGAGCTCGGCGAGGTACTCCTGGGCCGCCGTCATCTGCACGCCCGAGAAGCCGAGCTCCGGGGAGTTGTAGAAGACGAACTGGTCGCCCGTACCGCAGGTGAAGTAGACCGCGCCGGCCGCGAGGACCCGGCCGTTGACGATCGAGCTCGCCGTGCCGCCGAAGGAGTCGTCGAGGCCGAAGTCCGCGACGCCCGGCTGCGACGAGGCGACGACGACCGCGCCGTTGTCCTCGAGGGTGCGGATCTGGTCCTCGACGAACGTCGGGTCGATCGCTGCCATGATCACGGCATCCGGGGCCATCGCGATGATCGAGTTGAAGCCAGCCTGCTGCGACTCCGCGCTGGTGCCGACGCTCGCGTTGACGAACTCGGCGCCGACCGAGGTGATCGCGTCCTCGAAGAAGGGCAGCCACAGCTGCGCCACGGGGGTGTCGTTGTTCGCGAAGACGACCTTGGTGCCGGGCGCGACGGGCTCGGGCAGCGGCTCGTCGGTCCAGATGCTGCTCGCCTGCTGCTGGAAGCGCTCGATGACCTCCTTGGCCTCGGCGAAGTTGACGTCCGCGTTCGGCTCGGCCGCGCAGGTGCCGTCCGCGGTGTTCAGGTAGGTGACGGTCGTCGCGGTGGAGCCGCCGTCCGTGGGGGCGGGGCTGCCGCCGGTGGCGCAGCCGGCGAGCGCGAGCGCCGCCGTGCTGATGAGGGCCGCGCCGGTCAGCGCGACTCGGGTGGTTCGGTGCATGTCATTGCTCTCTTTCCTGGGTGTGCTGTGATGAGTCGTTGGCGTAAGTGCGCGCGGAGCCACCCCGGCGGTGCCGACCGGACGCTGTGCGGGCTACGCGTCGGCGAGCGCCTGGAGCATCGCCTTCGGGTCGGCGGGCCACCGCGAGATGCCGCGCTGCGCGAAGCGCCACTCGTCTCCGCGACGCTCGACGATGTCGTTCGATAGGCCGGTCGAGAAGAACGTGATCTCGTTCGTCGCCGGCACCCGGTGGCTCGTCGACCAGTACGAGTGCAGGATCCAGCGGTCCGGGCCCGCGGGATCGGGAAGGTAGCGCCGCGTCGACTCGCGGTGCTGGTGGCCGCCGTAGCCGCCGAAATGGCCGGCGGTGAACTCGCGGATCGCCTCCGCGCCGTGCCAGGTCTCGATGGTGTCGTCGAGCTGGTTCTCCTTGAGGACCGCGTCGTCCCAGAACACGCTGATGTAGAGCTCGATGTCCTGCGTGTCGAGCGCCCAGAGGTAGGTCGCGTACAGGTCGTCGATCGCGAAACGGACGTCGGCGGAGGGGGACAGCGCTGGCACGCGTTCGACCGTAGGAAGCGGTCGGAGGATCGTCAAACGCATTTTGCCGCGGAACCACCACACGCCGTGCGTGGAATGCGCCCTGCCGCCGCGAGCGCTCGGCCGACGTCAGGACACGGGCTGCGGCCACACCGTGCGGGCGGTCGCGATCACGGCCCGGGCCCACGGCGACGGGCGGGAGCGGCGAGACCAGGCGATCGCCGCGTGCTCGGTCGGCAGCTGCGTCTCGAGCGGCCGGACCTCCAGCGGTCGGCCCTCCCAGCTCAGGTCCCCCGCGGGCCGGTGGATGTGCAGCGTGTACCCGAGGCCGCGGCCGACGAGCGAGCGCCCCAGCTCGAAGGTCGGGCTGCGGAACGCGATGCGCGGCGTGAGTCCCGCGTTGCGGAACATCGAGGTGGCGTGCGTCCGCCCCGGCTCGGTGTCGAGCATGATCCACGGCTCGTCCGCGAGGTCCTCCAGCCGCAGGCATTTGCGGCGCGCGAGGCGATGCCCGGCTGGCAGCGCGACCCAGGAGGGCATCGGCTGCAACCGCACGAAGTCGAGCTGCGCGGGCAGCCGGTGGTCGAGCGTGATCGCGAGGTCGATCTCGCCGTCGGCGAGGCGGGGATAGAACGAGGCCTCGAGCCCGATCTCGACGCTCGGCTCGATCAGCGGATGCTCGCGGGCGAGGGCGTCGAGTATCGGCGGCAGGATGACGGGCGCCATCTCGTCGGGCGAGCCGATGGCGACGGCGCCGACGAGCGGGCTCGTCTTGCCGCTGACGCTGCGCTCGAGGAGGTCGGCCTCGTAGAGCAGCTCGCGGGCGCGGTCCCGGAGCATCCGGCCGGCCGCCGTGAGGGAGACGCCGTGCGATCGACGTCGGACGCACAGCTGGACCTCGAGGATGTGCTCCAGCTGCGTGAGCCGCGCGGCGACGGCCGACTGCGAGACGTGGAGCTGGGCCGCCGCGAGCGCGATCGACCCCGCGTCGGCGATCGCGACGAAGTAGGCGAGCTGACGCAGGCTGAGATTGCCTAGCTGCACCGATGTATATCCCTTGAAAAGGTGTGGTTGATCTCAGTCTAAACCGGTGATTCGTTGTGGTCAGATGGGTGCCATGACTGAGAGAACCGGCACTGCCGCCGCCGCCGTCACGGGCGGTGCGTCCGGGATCGGGCTCGCGATCGCCAGCCGTCTCGCCGCGGAGGGGGCCCGCGTCGCGATCGCCGACATCGACGGCCCCGCCGTCACGAGCGCGGCCGAGGCGATCGGCGCGCGACCCTTCGTCGTCGACGTGACCGACCAGGGGAGCGTCGACGCGTTCGCCGCGCAGGTCGCCGCTGAGCTCGGCCAGGTCGATCTGCTCGTGAGCAACGCGGGGGTGGCCTCCGTCGCGCCGCTCGCCGAGATGAACGACGCGGATTGGGATTGGCTCCTCGGTGTCAACCTCTACGGCACTGCGCACGCCGTCACCGCGTTCCTCCCGCAGCTGCGCGCGTCCGGCGGCCGCATTCTGCTCACCGGCTCGATGGCGGGGCTCTCCCCGGACGCCGGCATGGGCGGCTACGGGGTCACCAAGTTCGCGATCACCGCCTACGCGGAGGTCCTCGCCGAGGAGCTCGCGGCCGACGGCATCGGGGTCACGCTGCTCGCGCCCGGCCCCGTCCGCACCCGACTCGGGTCGAGCTCTCGCAACCGCGCCGACGCGGGGGCGGGTGGGCTGCGCGACGTCGACCTCTCGGCGGGCGACGGCGGTGGCCTGCGCTGGATCGAGCCGGACGAGGTCGCCGCGGTCGCGCTCCGCGCGGTCGCGGAGGGTCGGCGCTACGCGATCACGCATCCCGACTGGGCCGATGTGGTGGAGCGTCGCCACCGGGCGATCGAGGCGGCGTTCCGCGACGCGTGAGTCGCGCCGCGGGGGCTTCTGGCGCCGCTGCGGATCTGCCACGCCGTGCCGATGACGCGGTATCGCGCGGTGGTCGACGTCCGCATCTCGTTCGTCCACGGCGGCGGGCTGAGCGCCGAGGGCTTCCGCCTCGACGTGCCCCGTCGATCTGAGCCACACGCTCCGGAGCGGCTGCGCACGATCCTGCGGCGACCCGTCGAGCCGCGCGATAGCGTTCTGCCATGACCACGCCGTCACGCGACGTCCGCGACGCCATCGACGACCTCATCGCCGACAACGTCTGGGCCCTCGACACCCACGACCTTGACCGCTACGTCGCGACCTACTGGGACGACGGCGAGTGGGTCGACATCCACGCCGACGGCTCCGAGATCCGGCTCGTCGGCGCCGACGCCATCCGGGAGGGCACGGCCGCCTATTTCGCCGCCCGCTCCGGGCACCAGCACCGGCTGCAGACCCCGGTCTACCGGGAACGCGATGGCGGCTGGACGGTCTGGATGTACTACTGGTCGCTCGGCCGGGACGCGCAGGCGGGCACCATCGAGTTCCAGACCGCCGGCTGGATCCGCGACGAGCTCGAGGAGCGCGGCGGCGTCTGGAGGCTCCGGCGCCGCACCGTCAGCCAGTGGGACGGCACCCTGCCGCACCCCCTCGCCGACTGACCGGGCAGAATGGTCGCGTGATCCCCCACCGCGTCCGCGTCTGGCCGAGCGCCGAAGCCCACCCGCGCAGCGACCAGCTCGCCTGGAAGATCGCGGAGGTCGCGGCCGATCGGATCGAGCCCGACGCCGACGTCGTCGACATGGTCATCAACCGGATCATCGACAACGCGGCCGTCGCGACCGCCTCCCTCGGCCGCGGACCGGTGCTCACGGCGCGGGCGCAGGCCGAGGCGCATCGGGTGTCGGCGGGAGGCTCAGGGTCGACAGTTTTCGGTTCGGACCAGCTCACGAGTCCGGAGTGGGCGGCCTGGGCCAACGGGGTCGCGGTGCGCGAACTCGACTACCACGACACGTTCCTCGCGGCCGACTATTCGCACCCCGGGGACAACATCCCGCCGATCCTCGCCGTCGCGCAGCACCTCAGCCGAACCGGCGAGGAGCTCGTCCGCGCGATCGTCACGGGCTACGAGATCCAGATCGACCTCGTCAAGGGCATCTCGCTCCACAAGCACAAGATCGACCACGTCGCGCACCTCGGCCCGAGCGCGGCCGCGGGGATCGGGACGCTGCTCGGCCTCTCGGCCGAGACGATCTACCAAGCGGTCGGACAAGCGCTCCACACGACGACCGCGACCCGACAGTCGCGCAAGGGCGAGATCTCGACCTGGAAGGCGCACGCCCCGGCGTTCGCCGGCAAGCTCGCGGTCGAGGCCGTCGACCGGGCGATGCGCGGACAGACCAGCCCGTCGCCGATCTACGAAGGCGAAGACGGGGTCATCGCGTGGCTCCTCGACGGGCCCGGCGCCGACTACACGGTGCCGCTACCCGGTGCGGGTGAGCCGCGGCGCGCGATCCTCGACTCGTACACGAAGGAGCACTCGGCGGAGTATCAGGCCCAGGCCTGGATCGACCTGGCTCGTCGACTCGGGACCGAGCGTCCCGAGCTGCGCGATCCGGCGAACATCGCGACGGTCGTCCTGCACACGAGCCACCACACGCACTACGTGATCGGCTCGGGCGCCGGCGACCCGCAGAAGTACGACCCGACGGCCAGCCGCGAGACGCTCGACCACTCGATCCCGTACATCTTCGCCGTCGCGCTGCAGGACGGCGCGTGGGACCACGTGGCCTCCTACCTGCCCGAGCGTGCCGCGCGCCCCGACACCGTCGAGCTCTGGCGCAAGGTCACGACGCTGGAAGACCCCGAGTGGACCCGCCGGTACCACTCCGAGGACCCGAACGAGAAGGCGTTCGGCGGTCGTGTGGTGATCGAGCTCGTGAACGGCGAGCGCATCGTCGATGAGATCGCGGTCGCCGACGCCCATCCGCTCGGCGCTCGGCCCTTCGCCCGCGCCGACTACGTCGCGAAGTTCCGCTCGCTCGCGCACGGCGTTCTGTCGCCCGAGGAGACCGAGCGCTTCCTCGGTGTCGTGCAGCGCCTCCCCGAGCTCGCCCCGCACGAGCTGCGCGGCCTGACCGTGACCCCCATGGTCGATCCGCTCCTCGCCTCGCCCGTCGCGCCAGGGATCTTCTAGGGAGAACGCCAGTGCTGTACACCGAGACGACCGCCGCCGACAAGCGCGCACGACTCCGGCAGCGCATCCAGGCCGGCGAACTGCTCCAGTTCCCGGGAGCGTTCAACCCGCTGTCGGCGCGGCTCATCCAGGACAAGGGCTTCGACGGCGTCTACATCTCGGGCGCCGTCATCGCGGCCGACCTCGGCCTTCCGGACGTCGGCCTCACGACCCTCACCGAGGTCGCGGGCCGGGGGGCCCAGATCTCCCGCATGACCGACCTGCCCACCATCATCGACGCCGACACGGGCTTCGGCGAGGCGATGAACGTCGCGCGCACCGTCCAGGCGCTCGAGGAGGCGGGCGTGTCCGGCCTGCACATCGAGGACCAGGTCAACCCGAAGCGCTGCGGTCACCTCGACGGCAAGTCCGTCGTCGACGACTCCACCGCGCTGCAGCGCATCTCCGCGGCGGCCCGCGCGCGCCGCGACCCCAACCTGCTCATCATCGCCCGCACCGACATCCGCGCCGTCAGCGGACTGCAGGCCGCGATCGACCGCGCGCTGCTGCTCGTCGACGCCGGCGCCGACGTCGTCTTCCCCGAGGCGATGGTCAGCCTCGACGAGTTCGCCGAGGTCAAGGCGGCGCTCGGGTCCGTGCCCGTGCTCGCCAACATGACGGAGTTCGGCCGCTCCGAGCTCTTCACCCGCGACCAGCTCGCGGACGCGGGCGTCAGCATCGTCATCCACCCCGTCTCGCTGCTGCGCACCGCGATGGGCGCCGCCGAGCGCGCGCTCGACACGCTGCGCGCCGACGGGAGCCTGCGCGCCGAGGTCGCCGACATGCAGACCCGCGCGCGGCTCTACGAGCTCCTCGACTACGAGGCCTACAACGCGTTCGACTCGGGCGTGTACAACTTCAGCATCGAGCACCACTTCGACGGGTAGGAGCCGCAATGACCGAAGAGATCCGCAAGGGGCTGGCAGGCGTCGTCGCCGACACGACGGCGATCTCCAAGGTCAACCCGGAGACGAACTCGCTGCTGTATCGCGGATACCCGGTCCAGGAGCTTTGCGAGAGCGCGACGTTCGAGGAGGTGGCGTACCTGCTCTGGTACGGCGAGCTGCCGACGGGGGAGCAGCTCGACGCGTTCACCGAGCTCGAGCGCACCCACCGCCATCTCGACCACCGCGTCAAGCGCGTCATCGACGAGCTCCCGCTCGCCACCCACCCCATGGACGTCGTGCGCACCGCGGTCAGCACCGTCGGCTCGCTCGACGCGAGCCTCGGCGCCGACCCCACCTGGATCGACCCCGAGCTCACCCTGCAGCGCTCGATCCGACTGTGGGCGCAGCTGCCCGCGATCGTCGCCTACACGCAGCGCCGCCGGCGCGACCTCGACCTCGTCGAGCCGCGCGACGACCTCGCCTACTCCGCGAACTTCCTCCACATGACGTTCGGCGAGGTCCCCGAGTTCACCGTCGTCAACGCGTTCGACGTGTCGATGATCCTGTACGCGGAGCACTCGTTCAACGCCTCGACGTTCACCGCGCGCGTCGTCGCCTCGACGCTCTCCGACGTCTACAGCGCCGTGACCGCCGCGATCGGCGCGCTCAAGGGACCGCTCCACGGCGGCGCCAACGAGGCCGTCATGCACACGTTCCGGGAGGTCGGATCCGCGGAGCATGCGGTCGCCTGGCTCGAGGACGCGCTCGCGGCTAAGCGGAAGATCATGGGCTTCGGCCACCGCGTCTACAAGAACGGCGACTCCCGCGTGCCCACCATGCGGGCCGCGCTCGACACCCTCGTCGCGTTCTACGACCGACCCGACGTCATCGAGCTGTATGACGCGCTCGAGACCGCGATGGTCGAGCGCAAGGGCATCAAGCCGAACCTCGACTACCCGTCGGGGCCCGCGTACGACCTCATGGGCTTCGAGACGGAGCTGTTCACGCCGCTGTTCATCGCCTCGCGCGTGACCGGCTGGAGCGCGCACGTGCTCGAGCAGCAGGCGTCGAACTCGCTCATCCGGCCGCTGTCCGCCTACTCGGGCCCGGACGAGCGGAGCGTGCCCGCGGGACGCTAAGCCCAGCTGGGGGACCAGTAGTGGCTCGCCAGGAAGATCGAGTCGACCGTCATCCCCGTCCACAGCGGCCAGAAGTACACGCTGATCGCGACGGCGACCACGAGGAACACGCTCACCCCGATGATGCCGCTGCGCCGGCGTGATCGCTCGTCGGTGGGCGAGCCGAGCAATCGGTTCAGCGCGAGTGCGAGCGCGATCACGAGGTAGGGCTGGAACGCGATCGTGTAGAAGAAGTAGGTCGGCCGCTCCGGGAAGATGAGCCACGGCACGAAGCCCGCCGCGAAGCCGATGACGAGCCCCCAGAGCGCCTGGTCGCGACCGCGGCGCTGCACGAGCACGACGATGAGCCAGACGAGCGCGGCGACCGACGCGTACCAGATGAGCGGGTTCGGCAGGTTCGTGATGAGTGCGCCGCAGGTGTCGCCCCCGCACGCCGGATTCTCGGCCCCCGTCGACGCCTGGTACCACATGGCCGTCGGGCGAGCGAGGATGAGCCACGCCCAGGCGGGCGACTTGTAGGGATGCTCGGCGCGCAGCCCCGAGTGGAATCGGTAGACCTCGCCCTGATGGTGGATGAAGCTCTGGATGGGCAGCGGCACCCACGACCAGAAGCCCGTCCACGCGTTGCCGTCCTGCGCCGCCCACTGCCGGTAGTAGCCGCCCTCCGTCGCGAACCAGCCGGTCCACGTGAGCAGGTACACGGCGAGCGCGATCGGCA
This sequence comes from Microbacteriaceae bacterium, assembly GCA_035555435.1. Taxonomy (GTDB): domain Bacteria; phylum Actinomycetota; class Actinomycetes; order Actinomycetales; family Microbacteriaceae; genus 73-13. Next base: position 28,866 of record DATMGN010000029.1, read on the forward strand.
CGAGGAGGACGAAGTTGACGACGGGCCGCAGCACCCAGTCGTGTGGCCGGCGCGCGCGCAGCAGGTCCGCGACGACCGTCCAGATGCCGAAGAACGCGATGAACCAGAGCCCGCTCCACTTGATCGCGGTCGCCGCGCCGAGCGCCGCGCCGGCGGCGAGCAGCCAGGGCCGCCACCACAGCGCGCCCGTTCGGTCGGTGCGGGCTCGGTCGAGCAGCACGAAGTAGAACGCGAGGAGCGCGAAGAACGCGAGGAAGACGTCGAGCAGCGCGACGCGGCTCATGACGATCCCGTTGCCGTCGATCGCGAGCAGCCCGCCCGCCAGCGAGGCGACGAGGAGCGAGCGCGTCAGCCGGTGTGCGACGAGCATGACGAGCCCGACGAGGAGGATGCCGAAGAGGGCGACGGCGAACCGCCAGCCGAAGCCGTTCGTCGGCCCGAAGGCGGCCATGCCGAGCGCGATGAGCCACTTGCCGAGCGGCGGGTGCACGGCGAATGCGGCGGTCGTCTGGTAGACGTCAGGGTTGCCGGCGACGATCTGCGAGTTGGCCCAGTACTCGTCGGCGGCGGTGGGGTCGAGCTGCCAGGTCGACTCGTAGCCAAGGTTCCACGTCGTCCAGGCGTCCTTGACGTAGTACGTCTCGTCGAAGACGATCTCGTGCGGATGCGCGAGCCCGACGAGCCGGGTGAGCGCCGCGGTGAGCATGACGCCGGCGGGGGCGGACCAGCGCAGCAGGGTGCGCGTGCGGTGAGAACGCGACGCCCACCAGTCGTCGAGGCGGGTGCCGATCCGCCAGCTGGGGGCGGGCATCGGCGTCGGACGGGAGGCGACCATCGCGTCGAAGTCCTGGCCGCCGGAGGTCACTCGGTCAGCCTAGGTCTCGATGCGGCGCCGACGGGGCAAGAATGGGATCGTGCTCATCCTCGCGGCGACGCCCATCGGAAACCTCGGCGATGCGACGACCCGGCTGAAAGACGCCCTCACGTCCGTGCCCGTCATCGCGGCCGAGGACACGCGGATGACGCAGCACCTGATCCGCGCCCTCGGGCTCACCACCCGCGCCCGCCTCGTCTCGCTCCACGACCACAACGAGCGCGACCGCGCCGGCGAGATCGCCGAGCTCGCCCGCACCGAGGACGTGCTCGTCATCACCGACGCGGGCATGCCGACGGTGAGCGACCCGGGCTTCGTGCTCGTGCGGGAGGCGGCGGCGCTCGGCGTCGAGGTCACCGTGCTCCCGGGACCGAGCGCCGTGCTCGTCGCCCTCGCCCTGTCAGGCCTGCCGACCGACCGCTTCTGCTTCGAGGGGTTCCTGCCGAAGAAGGCTGGCGAGCGCGCCGCGGCCCTCGCGGGGCTCGCCGCCGAACATCGCACCATGGTCTTCTTCGAGACCCCGCATCGCATCGCCGAGTCGCTCGCGGACCTCGCGACGGCGTTCGGCCCCGACCGTCCCGCCGCGGTCGCGCGGGAGCTCACGAAGCTCCACGAGGAGGTCGTGCGCGGGCCGCTCGCCGAGCTCGCCGAGCGCTTCGCGGACGGCGCGCGCGGCGAGTTCTGCATCGTCGTCGGCGGCGCGACGCCGGTCGCCGCGGACCCGGGGGCCGCGCTCGATCGCGTGCTGTCGCTCGTGGCAGCCGGCTCCTCGCTCAAGGACGCCGCCGTCCAGGTCGCCGCGCAGACCGGCCTGTCCAAGAAGTCCCTCTACGACGCGGCGCTCGCGGCCCGCTGAGGCGATGTCGGCCCGGCGGAGTCACCTGCCCGAGCCAAATAGGATTGAGCGCGTGCCAAACGCCAGAGGAGAGGACACGTCGTTCTATGTGACGACGCCGATCTTCTATGTCAACGACGTGCCGCACATCGGGCACGCCTACACCGAGGTCGCCGCCGACGTGCTCGCGCGGTGGCACCGCCAGCGCGGCGAGGACACCTGGTCGCTCACCGGGACGGACGAGCACGGGCAGAAGATCATGCGCACCGCCTCGGCGAACGGCGTGAGCCCCCGCGAGTGGGCCGACAAGCTCGTCTCCGAGGCGTGGAAGCCGCTGCTGGACACGCTCGACATCGCCAACGACGACTTCATCCGGACGACGGACGAACGCCATGAGCGCACGGTCGCGATGTTCCTCCAGGAGCTCTACGACGCGGGGCACATCTACGCGGGCGAGTTCGAGGGCTACTACTGCGTCGGCTGCGAGGAGTACAAGCGCCTCGCCGACCTCGAGACGCCCGAGAGCGGCGAGTTCGCGGGGCGCCTCGTGTGCCCCGTCCACGGCCGACCGGTCGAGGTGCTCAAGGAGCAGAACTGGTTCTTCCGGATGAGCGCGTTCCAGGACCGGCTGTTGAAGCTCTACGAGGAGCACCCCGCGTTCGTGCAGCCCGCGTCCGTGCGCAACGAGATCGTCCAGTTCGTCAAGCAGGGCCTGGAGGATCTGTCGATCTCACGCTCGAGCTTCGACTGGGGCGTGCGCGTGCCGTGGGACGACTCGCACGTCGTCTACGTGTGGTTCGACGCGCTGCTCAACTACATCTCGGCGACCGGCTACGGCGACGACCGCGCCGAGTTCGAGCGCCGCTGGCCGGCCGTGCACATCGTCGGCAAGGACATCGCGCGCTTCCACGCCGTCATCTGGCCCGCGATGCTCATGGCGGCCGGGCTCGAGGTGCCGAAGACCGTGTTCGGCCACGGCTGGCTGCTCGTCGGCGGCGAGAAGATGTCGAAGTCGAAGCTCACGGGCATCGCGCCGAACCAGATCACCGACGTCTTCGGCTCCGACGCGTTCCGCTACTACTTCCTGTCGGCGATCACGTTCGGCCAGGACGGCTCGTTCTCGTGGGAGGACCTGTCCGCGCGCTACCAGGCGGAACTCGCGAACGGCCTCGGCAACCTGGCGTCCCGCGTCGTCGCGATGGTCGACCGCTACTTCGACGGCGAGGTGCCGGAGCTCGGCGCCCTCGAGCGCGGCGACGAGTTCATCCTGGACGCGTCGCGCCAGGCGGTGCTGCAGGCCAACGACGCGATCGACCGCTTCGCGCTCGACGAGGCCGTCGAGGCGGCCCGCCGCCTCGTCACCACGCTCAACGGCTACATCACCGATGAGGAGCCGTGGGCGCTCGCAAAGGACCCCTCCGCGCGCGAGCGCCTCGCGACGGTGCTCGGCATCGCCGTGCGCGGCCTCAAGACGCTCGCGGTGCTGCTCGCGCCCGTCATCCCCAAGGCGTCGGCGCGGCTGTGGCCCGCGCTCGGCGGCGATGGCGAGCTCGCGGCGCAGGACATCCGGGTCGCGATCGAGTCGGGCGGTGGCCGCGTGTCGCTCCTGGACCCGCCCCTCTTCCCCCGGGTGGAGCTCCTGGAGCAGTCGGCCGACTGACCGGGTCGGCATGCCCGTGCCCAGGCCGGACGCGCCCGCGCGGGCTGAGAAATCGCGTTCTGGCTGAGGAATCCGCCCGGGATGCTCAGCCCGGCAGCGGACCCTCAGCCCGGATAGTCTCTTCGGGTGAGTCCTACGGCGTCCGAGCCCGGTGGGCGGCATGAGCCGGAGGGCGGGCCCGGTGCCGCGCTGCCCGTGCCGGTGCACGACAACCACACGCACCTCAACTTCTCGCACGACGTGCCCGAGTGGGCGGAGGGCGCCGAGCCGCCCGGGATCGCCGAGGCGATCGCAGAACTCGATGCGGCCGAGTCGCTCGGCGTCGCGGGCGTCGTGCAGGTCGGCACCAACCTCGCCGACAGCCGCTGGGCCGTCGCGTTCGCCGAGCGCGACCCGCGCGTCCTCGCCGCGATCGCGATCCACCCCAACGACGCGCCCGTGCTCGCCGAGGCGGGGATGCTCGACACCGCGCTCGCGACGCTCGACGAGCTCGCGGCGCACCCGCGCGTGCGCGCGATGGGTGAGACGGGGCTCGACTGGTTCCGCCTGCCGGGGGAGGCCGGCGGGCCCGAGGGCGGCGCCGCCGACCGGGCGCGCGCAGTCGACGCGCAGGTCGCGTCGTTCGAGGGGCACATCGCGATCGCGAAGCGTCGAGGACTCGCGATGCAGATCCACGACCGCGACGCGCACGACGACGTGCTCGCGGTGCTCGAGCGCGTCGGCGCGCCCGAGCACACCGTGCTGCACTGCTTCTCGGGCGACGCCGACTTCGCGCGCCGGGCGCTCGACGCCGGCTGTCTGCTGTCGTTCGCCGGCACCGTGACGTTCAAGAACGCCGGCTACCTCCGCGAGGCGCTCGCGCTCACGCCGCTCGATCGCGTGCTGGTGGAGACCGACGCCCCGTTCCTGACCCCGCAGCCCTACCGCGGTCGGCGCAATGCGCCGTCCTACCTGCCGGTCACGGTGCGGGCGATGGCCGAGACCAGGGGGATGCCGCTCGAGACGCTCGCCGGCGCGCTCCAGGAGAACGCGATCCGGGTCTACGGGCCGTGGGGGTGACGTCGCGAGGGCATTCGGCCCGCGCGAGGGGGGTCGCGCCGCGATCGCCCTCGGCTCGCGCCGATGCCCTCGGCTCTCGCCGATAGCCTGAGCGGATGGTGAAGCTGCTGGGCCCGGCGGAGGTGCGCGCGCTCGCGGCCCGCCTCGACCTGACGCCGACGAAGAAGCTCGGGCAGAACTTCGTCATCGACGGCAACACAGTGCGCCGGATCGTCGCCGCGGCCGGCGTCACGGCGGGGGAGCGGGTCATGGAGATCGGGCCCGGGCTCGGGAGCCTGACGCTCGGCCTCATCGAGGCGGGTGCGAGCGTCACCGCCGTCGAGATCGACCGGCGGCTCGCCGAGCTGCTGCCGGAGACGCTCGCGGCGATGGGCGCGCCCGCTGGGTCGTACGACGTCGTGCGCGCCGACGCGATGGAGGTCATGCCGGACCCCCTTCGACTCACTGCGCTCGCTCAGGGAGGGGAGGTCGACGACCCGTCGGCCCTCGTCGCCAACCTGCCGTACAACGTGTCGGTCCCCGTGCTGCTCCACGTGCTCGAGCACTTCCCGACGATCCGCCGCGGCCTCGTGATGGTGCAGGCCGAGGTCGGGCAGCGCCTCGCGGCCGCGCCGGGCTCGAAGATCTACGGCTCGCCGAGCGCGAAGGCCGCCTGGTACGCGGAGGTCCGCCTCGCGGGACAGATCGGCCGCCAGGTCTTCTGGCCCGCGCCGAACGTCGACTCGATCCTCGTGCGACTCGATCGCCGAGCCGAGCCGGGGGACGAACGCGATCGCCGCGAGACCTTCGCGATCGTCGACGCCGCGTTCGGCCAGCGCCGCAAGATGCTGCGGCAGTCGCTCGTGCCCGTCCTCGGTGCCGGCGCGAGCGCGATCATCGAACGCGCGGGCGTCGATCCGACGGCCCGCGGCGAGGTCCTGACGATCCTCGACTTCCTCCGCATCGCCCTCGCAGCCCGCTCCGCGTAGTGTGGCGGCATGGCCACGCCCGCACCGCGTCAGCGTGTGCGAGTCCGCGCCCCGGGCAAGATCAACGTCTTCCTCCGCGTCGGCACACTCCTCGACGACGGCTACCACGACGTCGCGACCGCCTATCAGGCGGTCTCGCTGTACGAGGACCTGCGCGCGACGCCCGCGGATGACTTCTCGGTGGAGTTCACGGGGAGCATCGACACCTCCCAGGTGCCGACGGACGGCTCCAACCTCGCGCTGCGTGCCGCGCGCTTGCTCGCGGCGCGCACCGGCCACGACGGCGGGGTGCGCCTGGAGATCGCCAAGCACGTGCCGGTGGCCGGCGGGATGGGCGGTGGTTCGGCGGACGCGGCCGCCGCGCTCGTCGCCTGCGACGCGCTCTGGGGGACGGGTCTCAACCGCGACGAGCTCGTCGCGCTCGGTGCGGAGCTCGGCTCCGACGTGCCGTTCGCGATCACCGGCGGGACGTCGATCGGGGTCGGCCACGGCGATCGGCTGAGCCCCGTGCTCGCGACGGGCAGCTTCCAGTGGGTCATCGCGCTCGCCGACTACGGACTGTCGACGCCCGACGTGTACGCGGAGCTGGACCGGCATCGCACGCGGCACGTGCTCGACATCGCGCCGCCGCCGGTCGCGCCGCAGGTCGACGCCGCGGTGCTGCAGGCGCTGCGCGCGGGCGACCCCGTCATGCTCGCCGAGGCGATGCAGAACGACATGCAGCCGGCCGCCCTGCGCATGGCGCCCGGGCTCGTCGACCTGCTGTCGCTCGGCGAGACCGCCGGTGCGCTCGCGGGCATCGTCTCCGGCTCGGGTCCATCGGTCGCGTTCCTCGCGGCCGATCAGGACACGGCGATCGGGCTCCAGGTGGCGCTCAGCGCAGCGGGCCTCAACGTGGTCCGCGCGCACGGGCCGGTGGCCGGGGCGCGGGTCATCGAGGAGGAGTAGCCGCTCGTTAGGCTGGGTCCGATGCCGATCCCGTTCTCCCTGCCGCTCATCGATGACGACGTCATCGCGGAGGTCAACGACGCGCTGACCCGCACGGGGTGGCTCACCTCGGGCCCGAAGGTCCGCGAGCTCGAGGCGGAGATCGGTCGGCTCACGGGCACCCCCGTCCTCGGCGTGAACTCGTGGACGTCGGGCGCGATGCTCATGTTGCGCTGGTTCGGGGTCGGGCCGGGCGACGAGGTCATCGTCCCCGCGTACACGTATGCGGCGACGGCGCTGTGCGCCATGAACCTCGGCGCCGACATCGTCATGGTCGACGTCGACGAGGACTTCTGCCTCGACCCGGCGGGCCTGAGCGCCGCGATCACGCCGCGCACGAAGGCGATCATCCCCGTCGACGTCGGCGGCCTGCCCGTCGACTACGACGCGCTGTTCGCGCGGCTCGCGGAGCACTCCAGTGTGTTCGTCCCGGCGAACGAGCGGCAGGCCGCGCTCGGCCGTCCCATCGTCGTCGCGGACGCCGCGCATTCGATCGGCGCCGAGTACCGGGGCGTGCCCGTGGGCCGTGCTGCCGACGTCACCGTCTTCTCCCTCCACTCGGTCAAGAACGTCACGACGGGCGAGGGCGGTGCGATCTGCCTCGACCTGCCCTCGCCGTTCGACAACGAGGCGGAGCTGCCGCGGCTGCGGGCGCTCGCGCTCAACGGGCAGACGAAGTCGGCGTTCGAGAAGAATCAGACCGGAGCGTGGCGCTACGACATCGTCGACTTCGGCCTCAAGGTCAACCTGCCCGACATCAACGCGGCGATCGGCCTCGCCCAGATGCGCAAGTACGTCGGCGAGCTGCTCCCGGACCGGCGGCGCATCACGGACCGCTATCAGGCGGCCTTCGCGCGCCACCCGTGGGCGATCCTGCCGCCGCTGTCCGTCGACGGGCGCGAGTCGTCGAGCCACCTGTACCTGCTGCGGGTCGCGGGCGCCGATGAGGCGATGCGCGACCGGATCATCGACCGGATCTCGGCGCGCGAGGTCGGCGTCAACGTCCACTACGTGCCGCTGCCGATGCTCACGCTCTTCCGCGAGCGAGGCTTCGACATCGCCGACTATCCGGTGAGCTTCGGGCTCTACGAGCGCGAGATCACGCTGCCCGTGTACAACGGCCTGACGGACGCGCAGATCGACGAGGTCGTCGCGGTCGTCGTCGAGTCGGTCGAGGCGGAGCTGGGCGCCGATGATCGACGTTGACGACTTCATCGCCCGGCGGGTGACGGGTCGGCCGCGCAGCCTCTTCGCCGACGACCTGCGGGCGCACGAGGACGCGATGGGGGCGGCCCTCACGGGCCGGTCACTCCTCGTGATCGGCGGCGCGGGCACGATCGGCGGCGCGTTCGTGCGCGAGGCGCTGCGCTACCGGCCGGCGCGGCTCGTCGTCGTCGACACGAGCGAGAACGGCCTCACCGAGCTGACCCGGGACCTGCGCTCCACGGCGGACCAGTACGTGCCGGAGGCCTACACCACCTACCCGATCGACTTCGGCTCGCCGACCTTCGCGAGACTGTTCGCGGCGGAGGGGCCGTTCGACGTCGTCGCGCACTTCGCGGCGCACAAGCACGTGCGCAGCGAGAAGGACCGCTTCTCGATCGAGGCGATGGTGCGCAACAACGTGCTCTCGAGCGTCCGGCTGCTCGAGCTCGTCGCGGCGGCGGGCGTCGAGCGCTTCTTCTGCGTCTCGACCGACAAGGCGGCGAACCCCGCGAACGTCATGGGCGCGTCGAAGAAGCTCATGGAGGACGCGGTCCTCGCCTACGCGGCCGAGGGTCTCGTGCCGGCGACGACGGCGCGCTTCGCGAACGTCGCGTTCTCCCACGGTTCGCTGCCGGCCGGGTTCCTCGAGCGGATCGCGAAGCGTCAGCCGCTGTCGGCGCCGTCGGACGTGCGGCGGTACTTCGTGAGCCCCGAGGAGAGCGGACAGCTGTGCCTCGCGGCGTGCGCGCTCGGCGAACCGGGGGACATCGCGTTCCCAAGGCTCGGGGAGTCGACGATGCTGACGTTCGATGCGATCGCCGACGCGCTGCTGGATGAGCTGGGCTATGTGCCGGAGCGCTTCGCGACGGAGGAGGAGGCGCGCGAAGCGGCGCGGGGTCTCGATACGCGCCTGCGGGGCACTCGACCCGCGGGCTCCGGCGGCGAGCGCGCGAACTGGCCGGTGCACTACTTCGTCTCGGACACGTCCGGGGAGAAGCCCGCGGAGGAGTTCCACACGGCGCACGAGCCCGTCGACCTGGAGCGCTTCGCCGCGATCGGGATCGTGCGCCCCGAGCCTCCGACGAGCGTCGCGGGCATCCGGGAGACGAGCGCGGAGCTCGCGAGCCTGTTCGAACGCGATGCGCTCGACAAGGCGCAGATCGTGGAGGTGCTCGGGCGCCTCGTCCCGACCTTCAGCCACGTCGAGACCGGTCGCGGCCTCGACGCCCGGATGTAATCGTGGGCGGACCGTATGGGGCGCTCAAGCGCGGTCTCGACGTCATCGGCGCGATCGTCGCGCTCATCCCGCTGTCGATCGTCTTCATCCCCGTCATCGTGATCCTCGCCTGCACGGGCGAGCACGAGGTCTTCTACCGGCAGACGCGCATCGGGCGCGGCGGCCGCGAGTTCGGCATCCTCAAGTTCGCGACGATGCTGAAGGCGAGCCCGAGCCTCGCGGGCGGTTCGCTGACGGTGCGGGGCGACCCGCGCGTGCTGCCCTTCGGACGGTTCCTGCGGGCGACGAAGATCAACGAGCTCCCGCAGGTCATCAACGTCCTCGTCGGCGACATGTCGTTCGTCGGTCCGCGGCCGCAAGTGCGGGGCGACTTCGATCATTACTCGCCGGAGGTCAAGGCGGCGGTGACGGGCGTGCGGCCCGGCATCACGGGGATCGGCTCGGTCGTCTTCCGCGACGAGGAGCGCTTCCTCTCGCGCCCCGGCGTCGACCCTCGCGCCTTCTACGGCGAGCACATCGCGCCGTACAAGGGGGCGCTCGAGCAGTGGTACCGCGAGCACGTGTCGGCGCGCAACGACTTCCTCATCCTGTGGGCGACCGCGTGGACGGTCGTGCGGCCGGCGTCGGAGCTCGTCTTCCGGGTCTTCCCCGACCTGCCGCCGCGCCCCCCATGGTGGGGACTGAGCGCTGAGGTTCCTGCGGCTTAGGGTGGTCGCTACCCGAATCTGTTTGTAAGGACCACGCATGGCTCACGAGCCCGCGCGCGTCGGCATGCCCAGAATCGTGTCGGGCGTGGTCGCCCGGCCGGAGCTGCGCCGTCGACTCGACGACCCTGCCCGCCTCCGAGTGGTGCGCGCGGCGGCCGGCACCGGCAAGTCGACGCTCGTCGCGAGCTGGATCGCCTCCGCGCAGCCGCCGCGGGATGTGCTCTGGGTGGCTCGGAGCGAGGATGTCGACTCGCGTGCCGGCTTCTGGATGTCGGTGATCGCAGAACTCGATCGCTTCGGCGTCCAGCCCGCGTCCCGCGAGCGGGTCGAGGCGGATGCGCGCGGCGCGGTGGTCGCGGCGTTCTCGGCGCTCGTGCGCCCGATGCTGCTCGTGCTCGACAGTTTCGGCCCCCCGGGCGCGTTCTGGGACGAGGTCGGTCGCGACGTCGTGGCACTGCTCGCGGCGGTGCCCGGGCTGTCGGTCATCGTGATCGGCCGCGAGCCGCTCTGGCTCGAAACGCCGCAGGCGCGGGCGGGGCTCGTCCTCGCGGGCGACGCACTGCGCCTCGGCGCCGACGAGGCGCGGCGGATCGCGGCCGGGCTCGGCCTCGAGCTCTCGGACGAGCGGCTCGTGGCGCTGCTGGATGCCGCGGACGGCGCCGTCTACTCGTTCCGCTTCGCCGTGGAGGCGGAGATCCACCCGGATCGCAGCGTCGCGGGCGATGCGATCATCGCGCGGGATCTGCGCGAGCGCGGCGACGGTATCGCGGCGATCCCGTATGCGCTGAGCGGGCGGGACTTCGACCTCGCGGCGGAGCTCCTCGTGACCCATTTCGTCGAGTTCGACCCGGAGGCAATGCCGGACCTCGCGGCGCTGGTCGGCGGCATCGACCCCGCGGATCTCAAGGCGAATCCGGGGCTCGCGGTCGTCGTCGCGCTGCTGCGAGGGCCCACCGTCGCCGACGCCGCGGAGGCACGCTCGATCTTCGCGGCCGCGGTCGACGCGTCGCGCTCCCGGCGCCAGCCCGGCACGACGCCGCGCCACCGCTTCGGACTCGCGGCCGGCGAGGCGATCGCCCAGCGCGCGCTCGGCCGGTCGAGGCCGGCCGCCGACGCGGTGCGAGACGTGCTCGCGGCGGCCCGCGACATGTCGCAGGGGGAGCGCGCCGCGATGGGAACCGCCTACCCGATGCTGCTCGGGCAGTCGGGACTGTCGGCGCTGTATGCGCTCGAGCCGGCGCTCGCGCACGCGTGCTTCAACGCCGAGTTCTCGGCGAGCCCTCGCATCACGTTCGGGCGGCGGCGCAATGTGGCGCTCGGGCATCTCGCGATGCTCGCCGTCCTCGGCGGCCGGATGCGGCGCGCGGAGCGCCTGCTCGGTGATGTCGTCGCGGCGGACTGGTCGCTCGAGCGGCCCGGCGCCCCGCAGAGCGCGCCGCACGCCGTCGCGCTCGCCTACGTCGCGTTCAACCGGGGCGACATCGAGACGGGCCGACGCGCGCTCGACATCTTCGGTGGTGATCGCCCGCCCGCGGGGGAGAACTGGGGGTTCACGGCGGTCGCGCGCGCGGTCGCGGACGCGCTCGAGGGTCGGGCGCCGCAGGGCCGAGCGGCGCTCGAGGCGGCCGATGCCCGCCGCCGGCGCCCGGGGGAGCGCCTCGGCGCCGATGTCGCGGGCGTGGAGGCGACGATCGAGCTGCTCGGGCTCGTCTCGTCCGAGCGCGTCACCGTGCCCGCCCGGGAGGCGCGGCTCAACGGCCGATCCGCCATCCTGCTGCTCACCGTGCGCGCGCTGCGCTCGGCGCTCGGCGGCCGCACCCAGACCGCGGTCGAGCTGCTCGGCCGGGCGGCCCGCTTCGGCACGTCGCCATTCCAGGACTTCATCCAGGCGATCGTCGGCGTGACCGTGGCACTCCGCGGCGGCACGAGCCCGCGCACCCCCGCCGAGCGGATCGCGCGGATCGTCGCCGAGCACGCCCTCGTGTGGCCGCTCGCGATCCTCGGCGCTGAGGAGCGCGCGGCGGTCCTCGCCGAGCTCGACGGCGCCGACGACCCCGTCGAGGGCGCCGGCGCGCTGCGAGCGGCGCTCGAGCGCGTCGCCCCGACGATCGGTCTCACGCGGGAGGTCGTCGAGTTCCATCCCCGCGAGCTCGCGGTGCTGCGCGACCTCGTCCAGTCCGCCTCGCGCACCGAGCTCGCGGCGCGCTCGGGCGTCTCCGTCAACACGATCAAGACGCAGCTGCGCTCGCTGTACCGCAAGCTCGACGTCGGCACCCGCGAGGCGGCGCTCGTGCGCGCCGCCGAGCTCGGACTGATCGACGGTTGGAGTACGCCGCAGCGCGACTGAACGACAGTAGGGTGGGCGCCATGGGTGCCGCGCACGCCCACGGGGCGTCAAGCGGGCGCGCTCGCATCGCGATCGCGCTCGGCATCACCGTCGCGGTCCTCGCCGCGGAGCTCGTCGGCGCGTGGCTCACCGGCTCGCTCGCCCTGCTGACCGACGCCGCGCACATGGTGACGGACGCGGTCGGCCTGTCCATCGCGTTCGGCGCCTCGATCGCGGTCGCGAGCCGGCCGAACGACCGCCGGACCTGGGGCCTGCGCCGGGTCGAGGTCCTCGCGGCCCTCCTGCAGGCGCTGCTGCTCATCGCCGTCGCCATCTTCGTCGTCGTCGAGGCGATCGCCCGGATCGGCGCCTCGCCCGACATTCCGGCCGCCGAGCTGCTGCTCTTCGCCGTCATCGGCCTGCTGGGCAATCTCGTCGCGATCGCCGTCCTCGCGGGCGGCCGCGGACAGAGCCTCAACCTGCGCGCCGCGTTCCTCGAGGTCGTCGCCGACGCGCTCGGCTCGGTGGCCGTCATCATCGCCGCGATCGTGATCTGGACGACCGGCTTCGCGCCCGCCGACTCCATCGCCGCGATCGCCATCGGCGCCTTCATCGTGCCCCGCGCGATCCGGCTGGCATGGGATGCGCTCGCCGTCGTCCTCGAGGTGACGCCGAAGGACCTCGACCTCGCCTCCGTCCGCGAGCACCTCGAGGCGATGGAGGGCGTGCGATCCGTGCACGACCTCCACGTGAGCCGTATCTCCACCGACCTGCCCGTGCTCACGGCGCACGTCGTCGTCGACGACGCGTGGTTCCGCGACGGGCGCGCACCGCAGCTCCTCACCGGCCTCCAGGAGTGCGTCGCGAGCCACTTCGCCGTCTCGATCGAGCACTCCACCTTCCAGCTCGAATCCGACGCCCACCCCCACGAGGAGCACGTCGCACATGCCTGAGGAACCGCCGTCGGGCGAGCGCGTCAAGGACCGCTACCGCCGCCTGTTCGGCCGCGGCGACAGCGCCGACCGGATCGCGTACTACAGCGACGCGGTCTACGCGATCGCGATGACGCTCCTCGTCCTCGACCTCAAGATCCCGGACGGCTCGACGAGCGCGCTGCAGGTGTTGCAGGAGGAGTGGCAGTCCTACGTCGCGTTCATGCTCTCCTTCGTCATCATCGCCTACTCGTGGATCGGCCATCACCGCCGCTTCCGCTTCGTGACCGGCTACGACACGGGGCTCATCGTCGTCAACCTCGTGCTGCTCTTCTTCGTCGTCTCGCTGCCGTTCCCCACGGCGCTCGTCAGCCGATTCGCGCCCGAGACGTCGGCCGTCATCACGTACGCGGCCGCCGTCGCACTGCTCGAGCTCGCCGAGCTCGTCGAATGGGCGTACCTGAAGCGGCGCGGCCTGCTCTCGCCGAAGGTCGACGACGGGCTGTTCTGGTACATCTTCTGGGACTTCCTGCCGGCGGTCATCGTGTTCGGCGGGTCCATCGTCATCGGGCTCCTCGCGGGAGGCTCGGCCGCGATGTACAGCTGGTTCGCGATGTTCGTCGTCGCGCCCGCCGCGGGCATCCTGATCGGCCGCCGATTGGATCGCGCGAGACGGGTCTGATGCGCGGCACGGAATGTGGTGGACTGTCCTGGTGCATTTTCGGGGGTTGAATCGATGAGGATCGGGATCGTCGCGGAGTCGGCGCCGGGGGAGACGCGGGTCGCGGGCACGCCGTCGACGACGAAGCAGATCGTGGGGCTGGGCTACGACGTCGTCGTGGAGACCGGTGCGGGTGCCGCGGCGAGCTTCCCCGACGCGGGCTACGTGGCGGCGGGCGCCATGATCGGCACGCGCGAGGAGGCGTGGGCCGCCGACGTCGTCCTCAAGCTCGCGGCGCCGAGCGCCGAGGAGATCGCGCGGCTCGGTGACGGCGCGACGATCATCAGCATGCTCGCGCCCGCGCTCAACCCGGAGCTCGTCGACGCGCTCGCGGCCAGGCCGATCACCGCGATCGCGCTCGACGCCGTCCCGCGCATCTCGCGCGCGCAGTCGATGGACGTGCTCAGCTCGACCGGCAACATCGCGGGCTACCGTGCGGTCGTCGAGGCCGCGAACGAGTTCGGCCGCTTCTTCACCGGCCAGGTCACGGCCGCGGGCAAGGTGCCGCCGGCCAAGGTGCTCGTCGCGGGTGCGGGGGTCGCGGGGCTCGCGGCGATCGGCGCGGCGTCGAGCCTCGGCGCGATCGTGCGCGCGACCGACCCGCGCCCCGAGGTCGCCGACCAGGTCAAGTCGATCGGCGGCGAGTACCTGCCGGTCGAGGTCGAGGTGGAGCAGTCCGCCGACGGCTACGCGAAGGCGACGAGCGAGGCGTACGACCGCCGCGCCGCCGAGCTGTACTCCGAGCAGGCCCGCGACGTCGACATCATCATCACGACGGCGAACATCCCGGGCCGCAAGGCGCCGATCCTCATCACCGCGGCCGACGTCGCGTCGATGAAGCCCGGCTCCGTCATCGTCGACCTCGCGGCCGCCAACGGCGGCAACGTCGAGGGCACGGTGCCCGGCGAGCGCATCGTCACCGAGGGCGGCGTCATCATCCTCGGTTACACGGACCTCGCACGCCGGCTGCCGAACCAGGCCTCGCAGCTCTACGGACAGAACCTCGTCAACCTGCTGAAGCTCATCACGCCGGCGAAGGACGGTGAGCTCGTCCTCGACTTCGACGACGTCGTCCAGCGCGCCGTCACGGTCGCGCGCGGCGGCGAGAAGCTATGGCCACCGCCCGCGGTCGCCGTCTCCGCCGCCCCGGCCGCTGCCGCCCCGGCCGCCGCCGGGGCTCCCGAGCCCGCCAAGCCGAAGCCGTCGCGCCCGTGGCTGCGCGTCGCGTTCTGGTCGCTCACCGGTCTCGTGCTGCTCGCCGGCATCGCGTTCACCCCGGCGCCGCTGCCGCAGCACCTCACGGTCTTCGCGATCGCAGTCGCGCTCGGCTTCCTCGTGATCGGCGCGGTCCACCACGCCCTGCACACTCCGCTCATGTCGGTGACGAACGCGATCTCCGGCGTCGTCGTCGTCGGCGCGCTCATCCAGCTCGCCGTCCCCGATTGGACGGTCAAGGTCCTCGCGTTTGCCGCGGTGCTGCTCGTCAGCATCAACATCTTCGGCGGGTTCGCGGTCACCAGACGCATGCTCGCGATGTTCCGGAAGGCGGAGCAGTGATGGACATCTCCTGGATCGCCCCCGTCGCGACCGGCGCGTTCATCGTCGCCGCGCTCGCGTTCGTCCTCTCGCTCGCGGGCCTCTCGCGCCACGAGACCGCCCGGGCGGGCGTCGCCTACGGCATCGCCGGCATGACGCTCGCGATCGCGGCGACGTTCGCGCTGCTCGTGTCGGGGCTGCCGGCGACCGACGCCGTCATCGGCATCGTCGCCGCGGTCATCGCGCTCGCGATCGGCGCCGCGATCGGCCTGTGGCGCGCGCGCCGCGTGCAGATGACCGGCATGCCGCAGTTCATCGCCCTCATGCACTCCTTCGTCGGACTCGCCGCGGTGCTGATCGGCTGGAACGGCTACCTGCATCCGGGGGCGATCCCGCACGAGCTCGAAGGCATCCACCACGCCGAGGTCTTCATCGGCGTCTTCATCGGCGCCGTCACGTTCACCGGCTCGATCATCGCCTACCTGAAGCTCTCGGAGCGGATGAAGTCGGCGCCGCTCGTGCTGCCGGGCCGCAACTGGCTGAACCTCGCGGCGCTCGTCGCGTTCATCGCGTTCACCGTGTGGTTCGTCATCGACCCGCAGCTGTGGCTGCTCATCGTCGTGACGATCATCGCGCTCGCGCTGGGCCTCCACCTCGTCGCCTCGATCGGCGGCGGCGACATGCCGGTCGTCATCTCGATGCTCAACTCCTACTCGGGCTGGGCCGCGGCGGCGTCGGGCTTCCTGCTCAGCAACGATCTGCTCATCATCGCCGGCGCGCTCGTCGGCGCCTCGGGCGCCTACCTCTCCTACATCATGTGCCGGGCGATGAACCGCTCGTTTATCTCCGTCATCCTCGGCGGCTTCGGCATCGCCGCGCCGGCGAAGGCGGGCGACGAGGAGGAGGGCGAGGTCCGGGAGACGACCGCCGCGGAGGTCGCCGCCTCGCTCGCCGATGCGAAGTCGGTCATCATCACCCCCGGCTACGGCATGGCGGTCGCGCAGGCGCAGTATCCGGTCGCGGAGCTCACGCGCGTGCTGCGCGAGCGCGGTGTGGACGTCCGATTCGGCATCCACCCGGTCGCCGGTCGCCTCCCGGGCCACATGAACGTGCTGCTCGCCGAGGCGAAGGTGCCGTACGACGTCGTGCTGGAGATGGACGAGATCAACGACGACTTCGCCGCGACGAGCGTCGTGCTCGTCATCGGCGCGAACGACACCGTCAACCCGGCCGCGTCGCAGGACCCGAACTCGCCCATCGCGGGCATGCCCGTCCTGCACGTGTGGGAGGCCGACGAGGTCATCGTCTTCAAGCGCTCGATGGCGTCGGGCTACGCGGGCGTCGCGAACCCGCTGTTCACCCGCGAGAACTCGCGCATGCTGTTCGGCGACGCGAAGGATCGTGTCGAGGACATCCTGCGCGAGCTCGCGAGCGTGCGGGTCTGAGGCGGGACGGGCGCAGAACGCGGTGTCCGACGACGCGGAGTCGGTGGCGGCGGCGATCGCCCGCCTCGCGCTCGGGCGCGGCGTGACGGTCGCGGCGGCCGAGTCGCTCACGGGCGGCGCGGTGAGCGCCGCCCTGGCGAAGGCGCCCGACGCGGGCCGGTGGTACGCGGGCTCGGTCACGGCGTATCTCAGCGAGACGAAGTTCCGCGTGCTCGGGGTGCCGCGGGGCCCCGTCGTCACGCCGGAGTGCGCCGCGGCGATGGCCGCGGGCGCGCGCGAGCTCATCGGGGCCGACATCGCGATCGCGCTCACCGGGGTGGGCGGACCGGGCGACGAGGAGGGCCGGCCGCCCGGCACGGTGTTCATCGCGACGAGCGAGGCGGATCGCGGGGACGTCCGCGAGTTCCGCTTCGACGGCCCGCCCGACGAGGTCGTCGAGCAGGCCGTCGACGCGGCGCTCGGGCTCGTGCTCGAGCACCTGCGGGGTCGCTGAGGCGCAGCCCCCGCGTCAGAGGCCGTGCATCGTGAAGGCGCGCAGGGCGGCGCCGCGGAGCACCGGGGTCCCGAGCGCGCGGGCCGCGAGGTCGCGCGCTCCCCGCGCGGGCTGCGGGAGCGCCCGTCCCATCGCCATGTTGAACCGGGCTCGCGCCTGGGCCGCGCGGGCGGCGCGCGACTGCGCCCGCTCGTACTCGGCGAAGTCGGGGCGGCCGACGGCAAGGGCGTCGAGGATCGCGGGGGCGAGCCGTTCGGCGCCCATCAGGCCGAGGTTCATGCCCTGGCCGCCGATGGGACTCACCTCGTGCGCCGCGTCGCCGGCGAGCACGATGCGCCCCGCCGCGAGCGCCGCCGCGCCGTGCTGACGCGCCGCGAACGTGCTCGCCGCAGCCCCGCGCAGGTCCGGCTCGAGGCCGGTGCGGGACCGCACGATCGCCGCGAGGCGCGCGGGGTCGGCGGGCGTGCCGGGGGCGACGAGCGCGACCCAGCGTCGCCGGCGGCCCGGCATCGGAAACGACTCGACGATGCCTCCCGCGGCGCAGCACAGGAGCGCGTCGGCGCCGAGCTCGCCGCGGTCGGTGCCGTCGGCCATGAGGTACTGCCCGCCACCGGGACGGCGTCGCCACGCGATCCCGAGCTGCGATCGGATGCCGCTGCGCACCCCGTCCGCGGCGGCGGCGATGCGCGCGCTGGTCTCGCCGCGGTCGGTGCGCAGGCGCACGCGGCCGCCGCGGTGGTCGACGTCGCGCACGGTCGTGCCGGGCTGGAGCGCTGTCGGGCGCAACGACGCGAGGCGGGCGCGCAGCAGCGCCTCGAGCCGGACCTGGCCGAGCGTCAGCACGTCGGCGAGCGGCAGCGCGGCGAGCGCGCGACCGCCCGCGACGGCGACACCGCGACCGATCGCGAGCGCCTCCCCGCGGACCGCCGCACCGATCCCCGCCGCGTCGAGCGCCCGGAGTCCGGGCGGCAGGATGCCGATCGCGCGGCTCGTCTCGCCGGGCGTCCCGCGTCGCTCCGCGACGATGACGTCGACGCCCTGCTGCGCGAGCAGGCAGGCCAGCAGCAGGCCGACGGGGCCGCCGCCGACGATCGCGACGTCGTGATCAGCGGCCATCGCGTTCCAGGCGCAGCTCCAGCCTCGCCGGGAAGCCGACGCGGACGTGCCACGGCGGCGGCGCGATGGCCGCCAGCTCGTCGCGCGTGTAGGAGCGACGGATGCTCGCGAGGCCGTCGGCGCGGATGAACGAGCGGCGCAGGTGCGTGGCCGGCACGAGTGCGGTCGCCGTGGCGAAGCCCGCATAGGCGAGCCGGCCCCGCGCGATATCGCGGTGCAGGGCCGCGCCGCCTCGCCGCAGCAGGCGGGCCGAGTCGCGCAGCAGCGCGTCGAGGGCGTCGCGTTCGAGGTGGTGCAGGACGTGGTTGGACAGGACGAGGTCGAAGCGCTCGCCCGCCGCGACGAGCGCGCCGGTGTCGACCGGATGCAGTCCGAGCCCCGCCACGGTCGGCTGCCTGGCCGCCCAGTCGATGGCGCGGCGGTCCGGGTCGATCGCGACGATCTCCACGGGGAGCCGGTCCCGGCGCGCCCGACGCAGCAGCGCCCGCGCGACGTCCGCGCCGCCGCAGCCGACGTCGAGGATCCGCACCCGGCCGCGGCGGGCTCGCGGACGGATCTCCCGACGGTAGACACCGCCCCACCCGCCGATCGCGGCGTTGACGAGCGGGAAGAGCTCGTAGGTGCGCTCGAGCCGTTCGCGATCGCACGCCGGATCGTCCATGAGCTCCGCCGCATGGCGGTCGCGCTCCGCGAGTCCCGTCGTCACCGCACCACCGTGAAGAGCCCGCTCTCGACCGTGAGGCCCGGTCCGAACGCCATCGCCGCGACCCGGTCGCCCGCGTTCGTCGTCGGGCGCTCGAGCAGGTTCTTCAGGACGAAGAGGATCGTCGCGCTCGACATGTTCCCGAAGTCGCGGAGCGTGTCGCGCGAGGGCTCGAGGTGCGCGTCCGAGAGGGCGAGCGACGTCTGGACGCGGTCGAGGATGTCGCGCCCGCCCGGGTGGATCGCCCAGTGCTCGATGCGGTCGGCGGCGTCGCCCGCATCGAGCGCGGTCGCGAGCGCCGTCTCGTGGGCCATGAGGGGCTGCAGGGCGCCGTCGATGTGCTCGCCGATGATGTGCGGCACGTAGGACGACAGCACCATCTCGAAGCCGTCGTCGCCGATCGTCCACGCCATCGCCTGCTCGCCGACCGGCGTCACGATCGTCTCGAAGGCGTCGAGGCGGAGCGCCGTCGTGCCCGCAGGCGGCTCGCGGCCGGTCACGACCGCCGCCGCGATCCCGTCGGAGAACAGCGACGCGGCGACGATCGCCTCGGGGTCGTTGGACGAGCGCAGGTGCAGCGTGCACAGTTCGGCGCTCACGACGAGCACGACCGCGGCGGGATCGGCGGCGCAGAACTGCTCGGCCGCCCGCAGTGCCGGCATCGCGGCGTAGCAGCCCATGAAGCCGAGGTGGTAGCGCTGGACGCCGGGGGCCAGGCCCAGGTCGCGGGCGATCTCGAAGTCGGGGCCCGGCGCGTAGAACCCGGTGCAGGACACCGTCACGACGTGGGTGATGTCGGCGGCGGCGAGCCCCGGTGCGCCGTCGAGCGCGCGACGCGCGGCCTCGACGAAGAGCTGCGAGCCCGCGCTCGTGTAGTGCTCGTTGCGCGTCTTCGTGCTCGGGAGGCGCAGCTGCCCGCTCGCTTGGTCGAAGAACACCGGATCGTCGGCGGCGCGGTCGAGCGTGAGCTCCTCGATCACCGTGTGCCGCGTCTCGATGCCCGAACCGTCGAACGCGGTCGCGATGATGCGCTGGGCGAGCCGGCTGAGGCCCGGCTGCGCGGCGAACACGTCGCGCACCTGCTCCTGCACGAGCACGGTCGGCGGGACGAGTGTCTGCAGGGAAACGATGGCCGCGGTCATGCACGGAGCCAAGCACCGCCTGACGACATTGGCAATGGGGTTGCTTCTGCACCCGCTTCAAGGTTCAGGTGACAGCAACTGGCGTTCTGGCGGTCGTATGACGCGCGTTCCTGTCACCTGAGTGCGAGCGGAGCGAGCGGCCACCCCGTGTACGCCTCGGCGAGGAAGGCCGAGCCGTGGGGCGACGTCGCGACGAGCTCGAGCTCGGCGAGGCGCCGGCGCTCGTCGAAGTCGGATGCGTCGGGGGCCGCGTGGAGCATGCTCGTCATCCAGTAGGAGAAGTGCTCCGCCTTCCAGATGCGCTGCAGCGCCGTCGGCTCGTACGCTTCGAAGCCGGCCTCCGAGCCGTTCGCGACGAAGTCCGCGATCGCGCGGTGCAGCAGCAGCACGTCGGCGACCGCGAGGTTCATGCCCTTTGCGCCGGTCGGTGGGACCGTGTGGGCGGCGTCCCCCGCGAGGAACGCGCGTCCCGCGCGCAGTCGGTGCGCGACGAAGGAGCGGAAGCGCAGCACGTCGCGCTTGAAGATCGGGCCCTCGGTGAGCCCGCCGCCCGTGCGGGCCTGCAGCTCGTCCCAGATCTGGGCGTCCGACCACGCCTCGGGGTCCTGCTCGGGGTCGCACTGCAGGTACATCCGCTGCACCTCGGGCGAGCGCTGCGAGATGAGCGCGAAGCCGCGCTGCGTCGTCGAGTAGATGAGCTCGGCGGAGCTCGGCGGTGCCTCGCAGAGGATGCCGAACCACGCGAAGGGGTACTCGCGGAAGTAGCCGCCCGTCAGCGAGCCGGTCACGGCCTCGCGGGCGACGGAACGCGATCCGTCGGCGCCTACGATGACGTCGGCGAGGATCTCGAGCGGGTCGCCGTCGGCGGTGCGGGCGCGCACGCTCGGCGCCGTCGTCTCGGCGCCGTCGACGCCGAGCGCGGTCACGCCGAAGCGGAGGTCGACGCCGTCGGCGAGGTTCTTCGCGATGAGGTCGATGAGGGCCTCGTGCTGCGGGTATAGCCAGACCGAGCGGCCGACGAGCGCCTGGAAGTCGATGCGGTGGCCGACGCCGTCCCAGCGCAGCTCGACGCCGTCGTGCCGGTGGCCGACCGTGTCGACGCGGCTGCCGCCGAGCTCGCGCAGCACCTCGACGGTGCCCTGTTCGAGGATGCCGGCGCGGATGGTCTGCTCGATCTCCTCCCGACTGCGCTCGTCGATGACGATCGAGTCGATGCCGTCGCGGTGCAGGAGCGCTGCGAGCAACAGACCTGCCGGGCCTGCCCCCACGATCGCGACTCGCGTTCTGACCTGTTCGCCCATCCGGCGTCTCCTTCATCGACTGTGCACTTCTCGGCCCCATCGGGGCGTTTCGATGCCTCAGAGTGCACAGTGCCCGGGGGAGAACGCGATGGGGGATCCACTGAGCGGAAGGTCCGGCCTCGTGCGCTCAGGGCGCCCAGCCGAGGCCGCGGGAGATGCCGTGCGCAGCTAGGCGCACCGCCAGCTCGTGGGCCGGGTCTGCCGGCGGCTCGCTCGGCACGATGATCGACACCGCCGCGACGACCTCGCCGCTGCCATCGCGCACCGGCGCCGCGACCGACGCGGAGCCGGCGGTCATCTCCTCGCGAGTGCGCACGAGTCCCTCGCGCCGGATCGCGGACAGCCGTGGGCGCAGCTGCGCGGCCGACGTCATGGTCGACGGCAGGTACGCGCGCGGGCCGGACGCGATCACCTCGTCGAGCAGCGCCCGCGGCGCGTGGGCGAGCAGGACGAGCCCGACGCCCGTCGCGTGGAGCGGCAGCCGCCGACCCACGTCGGCGAGCACGACGACGGAGTCGCGCGTCGTCAGCCGCTCGATGTAGAGCGCGGCGAGCCCGTCGAGGACGGCGATCTGGACGTTCTGGCGGGTCAGTGCGAGCAGGTCCTCGAGGAAGGGGAGCGCGACCTGGCGCAGCGTGCGCGCCTGCGGGTAGCGGGTGCCGAGCCGCCAGATCCGCCGGCCCAGCTGATATCCGCCCGCCTCGGTGCGCTCGATGCCGCCCCACTCGACCAGCCGAGCGGCGAGGCGGTGGGCGGTCGCGAGCGGGAGGTCGGCGCGCTGCGCGATCTCGGTCAGCGTCAGCTCGACGGTGTCCGGCCGGTCGAAGGCGTCGAGGATGCCGAGCAGCCGGTCGGCGACCGGCCGGCTGTCCCGCGCACCGCCTGCCACCCGACCATCGTGCTGCACGCCCGTGGCGGGACCAAGCCGCGGGCGCGAGCAGACGGGAATCGGCCGAGGCGAGGGCGCTTTGCGTGCAGCAACCCTCATCCCGGCCGATTCCCCTCCTCAGGGCGTGGCGCCGTCAGCGGCTCACTTGCGGAGCGCGAAGCCGCCGTCCCAGCCGATGATCTCCTGCGCCGCGAGGCTGATCTGCAGGAAGCCGAAGGCCTCGAGCTCGCGGGCCCGCTTGAGCGAGCCGACCGCGGCCGCAGCCACCCCGCCCGCGGTGACGAAGTCGACGACCGCCTGCTTGGCGTCCTCGTCGTCGCCCGCGATGAGGACCGTCGGGGGGACGTCGCGGACGTGGCCGTTGGCGATCGTGCCGGCGAAGTTGGTGTTGAAGGCCTTGACGACCTTCGCGGCGGGGAGCTTCGCCTGCAGCTCGGCGGCGGCCGAGGAGTCGGCGGCGACGGTCAGGCCGTCGAAGGTCTGGAAGTCGACGGGGTTCGTGACGTCGACGACGACCTTGCCGTCGAGCGCCGCGCCGTAGGCGTCGGCGAGCTCGGCGAGGGCCGCGTAGGGGACCGCGAGCACGACGACGTCGCCGCTGATGGCATCACCGACGGAGCCGGGGGTCGCGCTGATCCGCGCGGCGAGCTTCGCCGCCTTCTCGCGGTTGCGGCCGAGGACCTGGACGGTCGCGCCGCCCTTGGCGGCGAGTTCGGCGACGGCGCTGCCGACGTTGCCGGTGCCGATCACGGTGATGCTGCTCATGGCGTTCTCTCCTTCATCTCTGCCGGCTCATCCGGCGACATTTGGTTGCCTGGGAAACCAACATAGCGCAATTTAGTTGCCTGGGCAACTGCTTGGTACAATGAGTCCATGGACTTCAAGGCACCCCGCATGGACGACGCCGAGTCCCGCGCGTGGCTCGCGCTCATCGCGACGAGCGAACTGCTCCCCGCCGCGCTCGACGCACAGCTCCAGGCCGACGCCGGCATGACGCACTTCGAGTTCATGCTCCTCGGCTCGCTCAACCTCGCCGAGGAGCAGACCACGCGCATGAAGCGCCTCGCCGAAGACGTCCACTCGACGCTGCCGCGCCTGTCCAAGGCCATCAAGCGGCTCGAGGAGCGCGGCTGGGTCGAGCGCTTCGAATGCGTCGAAGATCGTCGTGCGACCAACGTCCGGCTCACGCAGGCCGGCCGCCGCGCCATGATCCTCGCGAGCCCGAAACACCTCGACACCGTGCGCCGCACCGTGCTGGACCGTCTCGGCCCCGACCAGCTCACGGCCCTCGCCGAAGCCCTCGAACCCGTCGTCGCGGGCCTCGACCCGCACCGCCGCTTCCTGCGCGCCCCCGCCGGCTGAGGTGACAGCAACCGGCGTTCCGGGCCCGACAGAACGCGAGTTGCCGTCACCTGAGCGGTGATCGAAGCTCCGCCCCCAGGATTCGAACCTGGACCTCACGGCTCCAAAGGCCGTCGTGCTGCCGTTACACCAAGGCGGATCGCATGGGCGCCCGACAATCCTGACAGAGGACGGCAGAATGGGCGCATGACCCCCCGCCAGGATCAGGACGCCCCGCGTCCGCTCGCCGTCATCGTCCTCGCCGCCGGGCAGGGCACCCGGATGCGCTCCGCGACGCCGAAGGTCCTCCACCAGATCTCCGGCCGCACCCTCATCGGCCACGTCCTGACGACCGCACGTGAGCTCGCGCCCGAGCACGTCGTCGTCGTCGTGCGGCACGAGCGCGACGCGGTCGTCGCGGCGATCGACGAGGCGACCCCGGGCCTGACGATCGTCGACCAGGACGAGATCCCCGGCACGGGACGCGCCGTCGAGCTCGCGATCGCGGCGCTCCCGGCCGCCTTCGACGGCGACGTCGCGATCCTCTCCGGCGACGTGCCGCTGCTCGGGCCGGCCGAGCTCGGCGTGCTCCTGGAGCGCCACCGCGCCTCCGCCGCGGCCGCGACGCTGCTCACCGCGGCGCTCGCCGACGCGACCGGGTACGGCCGCATCGTGCGCGGCGGCGATGGGCTCGTCGACCGGATCGTCGAGCACGCCGACGCGAGCACCGAGGAGCGCCTTATCGGCGAGATCAACTCGGGCACCTACGTCTTCGCCGCGGCGGCGCTGCGCACCTCCCTGCCGCGCATCGGCTCGCACAACGCGCAGGGCGAGAAGTACCTCACCGACGCGATCGGCATCCTGCGGGGCGACGGACTGCCGGTCGCCGCGACGCTCGCCGACGAGCCCGCGAGCGTCGCCGGGATCAATGACCGCGTGCAGCTCGCCGAGGCGGAGCGCGTCCTCAACGCGCGCATCGTCCGCGGCCACCAGCGCGCGGGCGTCACCATCCGCGACCCGCACACCACGTGGATCGACGTCGACGTCACGATCGGCCAGGACTCCGAGATCCTGCCCGGCACCCGGCTGCGCGGCGCGACGACGATCGGACAGAACGCGATCGTCGGGCCCGAGACGACGCTGACCGACACCGAGGTCGGCGATCTCGCGGTCGTCACGCGGACGGAGGCGACGCTCGCCGTCATCGGGACCGCGTCGAACGTCGGGCCGTTCGCCTACCTGCGGCCCGGCACGGTGCTCGGCGCCGCGGGCAAGATCGGCACCTTCGTCGAGACGAAGAACACGACGATCGGCAAGGGCAGCAAGGTCCCGCACCTGTCCTACGTCGGCGACACCGAGATCGGGGAGGGCACGAACCTCGGCGCGAGCACCATCACCGCGAACTACGACGGGGTCAACAAGCACCGCACGCGGATCGGCTCGCACGTGCACACGGGCGTCCACAACTCGCTCGTCGCACCCGTGGAGATCGGCGACGGCGCGACGGTCGGCGCGGGCGCGGTCGTCCGCAAGGACGTGCCCGCGGGCGCGCTCACCGTGAGCGTCGCGCCGCAGCGCAACATCGAGGGCTGGGCGGCGCGCCACGCGGATGGCGCCGATGGCGCGTAGGCCGCGCCGGGTCGCCCCGGCCATCCCGGTCGGCCGCAGCGTCGCACTCGGCTACCGCCTGACGTTCTCCAGCCTCGGCCGCTGGCTCATCCTCGTCCTCGTCGTCCAGGGCGGCGTCGCGGTCGTCGGCGCACCGCTGCTTGCCGCGCTCTTCCAGTCGGGCCTCGCGGCCGCGGGCATCGGCAGCCTGACGACGGCGACGCTGCGCGACCTCATCGTCCATCCGGGCTCCCTCGCGCTCGTCATCCTCTTCCTCGTCCTGTCGCTCGTCGCGATCATCATCCAGACGGCGATCGTCGCGGTCGCCGCCGCGGCCCAGCAGGACACGGGGGCGATGCCGCGGCCGCGCACGATCGCGCTCGGCGTCGCCCGCCGACTGCGCGCCCTCGCCCGGCCCTCCACACTGCTGCTCCTGCCCTACCTGCTGCTGCTCGCGCCGCTCGGGCACGCGGCGCTCGGCTCCGTGCTCACCCGCTGGATCGCGATCCCGAACTTCATCTCCGGCGAGCTCATGCGCTCGCCGATCGGGATGGTCGTGTGGATCGTGCTGTCGCTCGTGCTCTGGTACGTGAACCTGCGGCTCGTGCTCACGGTGCCGTTCGTCGCCGTCGGCGGCATGACGGCGCCGCAGGCCTTCCGCGCGAGCTGGGCGGCGACGCGCTGGCGGATGTGGCGGCTCATCGCCGTCATCCTCGGCGTCGTCGTCGCGGCCGCGATCGCGCTCACCGTGCTGGCGGGGCTCGCCCTCGGTGCGACCGCGCTCGCGGACTCGGTGGCCCCGCAGGCGGCGCCCGTCGTCGCGGCGATCGGGCTGTCCGTCGCGGCGGTCGCCGGGTTCTTCGTGGTCGGCATCGCCTTCGTCATGCAGACGCAGGTGTTCGTGCGCATCGTGCGCGACGCGCTCGACGCCTGGCGTCTGCAGCCGCAGGCGGATCGCGGGTCGAGTGCGCCGCAGGCGGATCGCGGGTCGAGTGCGCCGCAGGCGGATCGCGGGTCGAGTGCGCCGCAGGCGCGTATCGAGACCCCCACCCGCCGGCCCCTCGCCGCCGCGACCGCGATCGCCGTGACCGTCCTCGGCGTCGTCGGCCTGTCGATCGCGACGGTCCCCGTGCTCGACCGCTACTCCGACGGCGCGACCCTCGTCATCGCGCACCGCGGCGTCACCGACCACGCGGTCGAGAACACGATCCCCGCGCTCGAGGCCGCCGCGGCGGCGGGCGCCGACATGGTCGAGTTCGACGTCCAGCAGACGAGCGACGGCGACTGGGTCGTCATGCACGACTTCGACCTGATGCGCCTCGCGGGGATCTCCGGCGCCGTCAAGGACATGACGCTCGCCGAGGCGACGCAGCTCACGGTGCGCGAGAACGGCAACGTCGGGACCGTCCCCTCGATGCGGGAGTGGGTCGAGCGGGCGAAGGAGCTCCGCATGCCGCTGCTCATCGAGATCAAGCCGCACGGTCAGGAGACGCCCGACTATCTCGAGCGCTTCTATGCGATCCTCGACGAGGTCGGCATCACCGGCACGAGCCGCTACCACTCGCTGAGCGCCGACGTCGTCGCGGGACAGACCGCGATGCGCCCGGAGACGAAGGTCGGCTACATCGTCGCCATCGCGTTCGGTGCGGGCGTGCCCGACACTCCGGCCGACTTCCTCGTCATCGAGGAGTTCTCGTACTCGGACGGGCTGCGTGCGGCGCTGCACGACTCGGGTCGCGGCATCTTCGTCTGGACCGTCAACGAGGAGAACGCGATGCGCGGCTATCTCCGAGACGGCGTCGACGGGCTCATCACCGACGAGGCCGCGCTCGCGCTCGCGCAGCGCGCCGCGGTCGCCGACGAGCGGGGTCTCGTGCCGAAGCTGCTCGACGCGCTCGACCGGGCGGTGACACTCTGGTGATCGGGCGAGGCTCGGGTCGATAGACTGCACATCACATCGGAAGGGGTGCAGTGACCGCGATCAAGGCCGCGAGCAGCAAGCGACTGGTCCTTGTGTCAGGGCGTGCCCATCCCCGCCTCGCGGAGCAGATCGCGGCCGAGCTCGACACCGAACTCGTCGAGACCGAGCTGCGCACCTTCGCCAACGGCGAGATCTACGCGCGCTACAGCGAGAGTCTGCGCGGCACCGACGTCTTCATCATCCAGTCGCACTCGTCGCCGATCAACGAGTGGCTCATGGAGCAGCTCATCATGATCGATGCGGCCAAGCGCGCGAGCGCGAAGCGGATCACCGCGGTCGTGCCGTTCTACCCGTATGCGCGCCAGGACAAGAAGGGCCGCGGCCGCGAGCCCATCTCGGCCCGCCTCGTCGCCGACCTGTTCCTCGCCGCGGGCGCGGACCGGATCATGAGCGTCGACCTGCACGCGGCGCAGATCCAGGGCTACTTCGACGGGCCCGTCGACCACCTGTTCGCGATGCCGGTGCTGCTGGAGTACTTCGAGAAGCTGCGCGGCCCCGACCTGACGATCGTCTCGCCGGACATGGGCCGCGTGCGCGTCGCCGACATCTGGTCGGACAAGCTCGGGGCGCCGCTCGCGATCATCCACAAGCGCCGCGACCCGAAGGTCGCGAACCAGGTCTCGGTCCACGAGATCGTCGGCGAGGTCGCCGGCCGCGACTGCCTGCTCGTCGACGACATGATCGACACGGGCGGCACGATCGTGAAGGCCGCCGAGGCGCTCAAGCGCAACGGCGCGAAGAGCGTCGTCGTCGCGGCGACGCACGCGGTGTTCTCCGACCCGGCGGTCGAGCGGCTCCAGTCGGAGTTCATCGACGAGGTCGTCGTCACGGACTCGCTCCCGATCCCGGCGTCGAAGCGCTGGGACCGGCTCACGGTGCTGCCGATCGCGCCGCTCATCGCGCGCGCGATCCAGGAGGTGTTCGCCGACGGCTCGGTGACCTCGATGTTCGACGGCGCCGCCTGAGGCCTGGGCTCAGATTCTCGGGCCATCGCGCGGCGCGAGCGGTCCGCGCTCGGAGCCTCGGCCCGGCGGCGGGGGACCGGCGGGGCGCGTAAGTTGGTCGACATGACCTCCTACTCGCCGCCGCGACCCTGGATCCGCAACTACGCACCCGGCGTGCCGGAGGAGATTGGGGAGCCGACGGGCACGCTCGCGGATCTCATCGACGAGTCGATCGCCGCGTACGGCGATGCGCACACCGCGCTGGAGTTCTTCGGCGCCGAGACGTCGTATGCGCAGTTGCGTGAGCAGATCGACCGCGCCGCCGAGGGGCTGCGGCAGCTCGGGGTGCGCGCCGGCGATCCCGTCGCGATCATCCTGCCGAACTGCCCGCAGCACATCGCCGCCTTCTACGCCGTCCTGCGGCTTGGCGCGATCGTCGTCGAGCACAACCCGCTGTACACGCCGCGGGAGCTGCGTCACCAGTTCGAGGACCACGGCGCGCGGTTCGCGATCGCCTGGGACAAGGTCGTCGAGACCATCCAGGACTTCCCGGGCGACATCGCGCCGGCGATCGTCTCGGTCAATGTGACGAACGCGATGCCCGGCAGGATGCGCGCGATGCTGCGACTGCCGATCCGCAAGGCGCGCGAGGCGCGGGCGGCGCTCACGACGGCGGTGACGGGCACGATCCCGTGGGAGAAGTTGCTCGGCAACGCGCGGATCCTCGACGACGTGCCGAGGCCGGCGCTCGACGACGTCGCACTGCTGCAGTACACGAGTGGCACGACGGGGAGCCCGAAGGGTGCGACGCTGACGCACCGCAACCTCGTCGCGAACGCGGCGCAGGCGCGCGCCTGGGTGCCCGACGTGCCGCACGGGCCGGAGTGCGTCGTGTACGCGGTGCTGCCGATGTTCCACGCCTATGGCCTGACGCTCTGCCTCACCTTCGCGATGAGCATGGGTGGTCGGCTCGTGCTGTTCCCGCGCTTCGACCCGGAGCTCGTGCTCAAGGTCGTCAAGAAGCGGCCGCCGACGTTCCTGCCGGCGGTGCCGCCCATCTACCAGAAGCTGCAGGCCGCGGCGGCCGAGCAGCGCGTGAGCCTCGCCGGCGCGATGGTGAGCATCTCGGGCGCGATGCCGCTGCCGACGTCGATCGTCGAGCCCTGGGAGGCTGCGACGGGCGGCACCCTCGTGGAGGGCTACGGGCTCTCCGAGTGCTCGCCCGTGCTCGTGTGCAACCCGGTCGGCCCCGGCCGCCGCATCGGCACGATCGGGCTGCCGGTGCCGAGCACCGAGGCGCGCGTCGTCGACCCCGAGCACCCCACCGTCGACGTCGAGCCGGGAGCCGAGGGCGAGCTCATCGTCCGCGGACCGCAGGTCATGCAGGGCTACTGGAACAAGCCGGAGGAGACCGCCGCGGTCTTCGTCGCCGCGAACGACGGCGGCAAGGACTGGTTCCGCACGGGCGACATCGTGCGGCTCGAGGAGGACGGCCACATCGTCGTCGTCGACCGCATCAAGGAGATCATCATCTCTGGCGGCTTCAACGTCATGCCGAGCGAGGTCGAGGAGGCGCTGCGCCGTCACGCGACGATCGAGGACGCCGCCGTCGTCGGCATTCCCGACGGTGTCTCGGGGGAGCAGGTCGTCGCGGCGGTCGTGCTCGCACCGGGCGCGACGCTCGACGCGGAGGCCGTCCGCACGTTCCTCCGCGACCACCTCGCCGCGTACAAGATCCCGAAGCGCTTGTTCATCGTCGACGAACTTCCCAAGTCCCTCATCGGCAAGGTCCTGCGGAAAAAGGTGAAAGACTCCCTGCTCGTGGACTGACGGGTCCACAATGGCCGCATGACAACGGTGTCAGCTGCCAAGCCATGGCTCGCCCACTACGCCCCAGGCGTCCCGCACGAGATCCCGCCCGTCGAGGTCTCCCTCCCGGAGTTCTTGGCCGACTCCGCTCGTCGGCATCCGCGCGGCGTCGCGCTCGAGTTCTTCGGCGCGCGCACCACGTACGTCGAGCTCAGCGAGCAGATCGAGCGTGCCGCGGAGGGCCTGCGGCGCCTCGGCGTCGGCGCGGGCGACCGTGTCGCGATCATCCTGCCGAACTGCCCGCAGCACATCGTCGCGTTCTACGCCGTGCTGCGACTCGGGGCGATCGTCGCCGAGCACAACCCGCTCTACACGGCCCGCGAGCTCGAGACCCAGTTCGCCGACCACGGGGCGAAGGTCGCGATCGCCTGGCGGAAGGTCGTGCCGCTGCTGCAGGAGCTGCCCGACGCGGTGCGGCCGACGACGATCGTCGACGTCGACCTCATCGCCGCGATGCCGCCGAAAATGCGGCTCATGCTCAAGCTGCCGATCCGCAAGGCGCGCGAGGCCCGCGAGGCGCTGACGACCGAGGTGCACGGCACGACGCCGTGGAGCGCGCTCATCGAGAGCGAGCCGATCGCCGCGACCGTCCCCGGCCCGAAGCCGCAGGACACCGCGATCCTGCTCTACACCTCCGGTACGACGGGGACGCCCAAGGGGGCGATGCTGAGCCACGCGAACCTCATTACCAACGCGCTGCAGACGAGCGCGTGGATCCCCGAGTTCGCCTACCCGGGCGCGACGGTCTACGGCGTCATGCCCATGTTCCACGCGTACGGGCTGACGCTCGGGCTCACCTTCGCGATGGGCGCGGGGGCGAAGCTCGTGCTCTACCCCCGCTTCGACCCGGAGATGGTGCTTGAGACGGCCAAGCGGGACCCCGCCGCCGTCTTCGCGGGCGCCCCGCCGATCTACCAGAAGGTGCTCGCCGCGGCCGCCGCGAAGGGCCAGTCGCTCGCCGGCATCGGCGTCGGGATCTCCGGTGCCATGCCGCTGCCGCACGACATCGCGGGACCGTGGGAAGCCGCGACGGGTGGGACGCTCATCGAGGCGTACGGGCTCTCCGAGACCTCGCCCGCGCTCATCGCGAACCCGAACACCGACGAGCGCCGTATCGGCTGGATCGGCGTGCCGATCTCGAGCACCGAGGTGCGTGTCGTCGACCCGGAGACGCTCGCCGACGTCGAGCCCGGGCAGGAGGGCGAGATCATCGGCCGGGGGCCGCAGATCTTCCAGGGCTATTGGAACAAGCCGGAGGAGACCGCCGAGGTGTTTGTGGAGGCGACCGACGGCGGCGACCCGTGGTTCCGCACCGGCGACATCGGCGTCATGGACGAGTCCGGATTCGTCAAGGTCGTCGACCGCATCAAGGAGCTCGTCATCACGGCCGGGTTCAACGTCGCGCCGTCGGAGGTGGAGAACGTCATCCGCGAGCATCCCACGATCGAGGACGTCGCGGTCGTCGGCCTTCCCGACCCGGTCGCGGGGGAGCAGGTCGTCGCGGCGGTCGTGCTCGCGCCGGGCGCGAAGCTCGACGTCGAGGCGCTCACCGCGCACGCGCGGGCACACCTCGGCGGCTACAAGGTGCCGAAGCGCTTCGTCGTGATCGACGAGCTACCGCGCAACGTCCTCGGCAAGGTCCTGCGCCGTCGGGTCCGCGAGAGCCTCCTGCGCTGACGCGTCCGGCGCCGCGACCGCCGAGGAGCGGAAGATCTCCACGACGAGCACGAGCACGATGGCGATGAGCACCGTGACGAGGACGGCGCCGACCGTCAGCGGTCGGAAGAACACGATCGTGACGACGGCGGCCGCGCCGATGAGCCAGAGCAGCGCCGAGCGGTAGCGGGTCAGTCCGCGGCTCACCGGGTTCGTCAGGGCGAGGCGTCGCCGCGCGATCGCGGGGAAGCGACCGGCACCGGCGCGGGCGCGGGCGGCGAGCCGCGAGGGCCCGACGAACCAGGCCGCGAGGATGCCGACGATGCTGACGGTGATGAGCGCCGCGATCGCCGTCGTGAGCGCACCGGTCGCCGAGCCGAAGATGAAGCCGAGGGCGTCCGGGTTGAGGAACCCGAGCGTGATGACGGCGCTGCCGCCGACGCTGAGCGCGATCGCGAACAGGATCGCGATCGCGCCGAGCGCGATGCTCGTCCCGAGGACCCAGCCGCGTCGGCGCGGCGCGACGGCGATGCCGCCGATGAGCAGGGCCGCCGCGATGATCGGCAGCCACACGCCGCTCGCGACGGCGAGCGCGTAGAACGTGCGCGCATTGCCGATGCCCTCGATGTCGGCGAGCGGGATCGAGACGTCGAGATCGGCGGGGATGAGCTGCGCGAGGGTCACGCCGCTGGACACGAGCTGGTCGCGGAGCACGGCGACGACCGGGCCGAGCTGCAGGGACACGCTGTCGCCGGAGATCTGCGCGATCGCGTTCGGGTCGCCGCGGAGCACCGCCATGAGCTGCGAGTGCGTGAGCCGCAGCGTCTGCTCCCAGACGGTCGGGAACCACTCGGAGGTCACGATGCTGCTGACGCCCCAGCGCACGAGCGCGTTGACGCCCTCGACGAGGGGCGCGCGCAGCAGGTCGAGGCTGCTCGACACGAAGCGGGGGAGCTCGAGCTGCTGGAGGCCGTCGACGAGCCCGCCCGTGAGCGCCTCGAAGTCGACGCTGCGGTCGATCGCGGTCGTGACGGCGTCGGTGATCGCCTCCTGCACGGCCGGGGACTCGGCGAGGGGCGCGTAGGCGGCGACGAACGTCTCGGTGTCGGTGACCTGCGCCTGCGCGAAGTCGACGACGAGCGCGACAGGGGTGACGATGAGTCCGAGGACGACGAGCACCCCCGCGAGGATGCTGCGGCCGACGTGCGCGGCACGCCTGGGGCCCGCGGGTCCAGTGCCCCGGCCCGCGGGTCGAGTGCCGGCATCCACCGGCGTATCGAGACCGGCGATCTCGAGACGCGACTGCGTCGCTACTCGATCCCGGAGAGCGGTCTCCTGATCCGCGAGGGCGCTTGCTCGATCCGCGAGGGCGGCTTCTCGCTCGGCGAGCGTCGCGTTCTCCTGTGCGAGCGTCGCGTTGCGCTCCTCGAGCTCGTCGATGCGCGCGCGCAGCTGCGCGAGGGTCTCCCTGGCCACGCCTGGAGCCTAGTGGCCGGAGCCCTCCGCCACGACCTCGGTGCGGTCGCCGCTCCACAGCGTGTGGAACGTGCCCGGCTTGTCGACCCGCTGGTAGGTGTGCGCGCCGAAGAAGTCGCGCTGGCCCTGGACGAGCGCGGCGGGCAGGCGCTGCGCGCGCAGTCCGTCGTAGTAGGCGAGCGAGGAGGAGAACGCCGGCGCCGGGATCCCGACGGCGGCGGCGGTCTGCACGACCCGGCGCCACGCCTCCTGCGTGCGGCTCAGCGCCTCGCGGAAGTAGGGGGCGGTGAGGAGCTCCGGCAGCGCGGGGTCGGCTGCGTAGGCGTCGGTGATGTGATTGAGGAACTTCGCGCGGATGATGCACCCGCCGCGCCAGATCGCGGCGATATCGCCCTTGGCGATGTCCCAGCCGTACTGCTCGGCGCCGGCGATGATGAGGTCGAAGCCCTGGGAGTACGCCGCGATCTTGGACGCGTAGAGCGCCTGGCGCACCGCTTCGATGAACGCGTCCGCCCCCTGCGCGAGCTCGGCGAGTCGGGCGGCGCCGTCGGCGGGGCCGGGCAGGTCGCCGGCAGCGGCGCGCTGCGCGGGCTTCGACGACAGCGAGCGCGCGAAGAGCGCCTCGGCGATCGCGGGCGCGGGGATGCCGAGCTCCGCCGCGTTCTGCACGGTCCAGGCGCCCGTGCCCTTCGCGCCCGCTTGATCGAGGATGACGTCGACGAGCGGTCGTCCGGTCTCGGCGTCGACCTGACGCAGCACCTCCGCGGTGATCTCGATGAGGTAGGAGTCGAGCTCGCCCTGGTTCCACTCGGCGAAGACGTCGGCGATCTCGGCGGGGGACTTGCCGGTCCCGCGGCGGATGAGGTCGTAGGCCTCCGCGATGAGCTGCATGTCGGCGTACTCGATGCCGTTGTGCACCATCTTCACGAAGTGCCCGGCGCCGTCGTGGCCCACGTGCGTGACGCACGGCTCGCCTTCGGCGACCGCGGCGATCGAGCGCAGGATGGGGCCGAGCGTCTCCCAGGACTCGTCGGAGCCGCCGGGCATGAGCGAGGGGCCGAGCAGGGCGCCCTCCTCGCCGCCGGAGACGCCCATGCCGACGAAGTTGATGCCGGTCGCGCGGACGGCCGCCTCGCGTCGGATGGTGTCGGTGAAGAGGGAGTTGCCGCCATCGACGATGATGTCGCCCGGCTCGAAGACGGCGACGAGCTCGTCGATGACGGCGTCGGTCGGTGCGCCCGCCTTGACCATGACGATCGCGGTCCGCGGCGTCGCGAGCGAGTCGGCGAACTCCCGGTAGCTCGCGGTGGCGACGAAGCCGGCCTCGGGGTGGTCGCTCACGAGCTCCTGGGTGCGCGCGGGGGAGCGGTTGTAGATCGCGACCGTGTTTCCGTCGCGGCTCGCGAGATTGCGCGCCAGATTCGACCCCATGACCGCGAGGCCCACGACCCCGATGTTCGCCTTCACCACGCGGTCCAGGCTAGTGGTTTCGCCGGCGGCGGGCCGAAGGGCGGGCTAGGCCTTGGGCTTGTCCGGCGGGCCGAACATGATCTCGACGCCGAGCTCGGCCTGGCCCCGGGCCATGTCGATGATCGGCTGGCTCGAGGCGTGGCCGAGGTAGACCTCGCAGTCGCGGACGATCCGCTGCAGCGGGCTCGACTTGGACACGGCGGAGGGGCCGGCGGCCTGGAACGCGATCTGGACGGCTTCGCACGCGAGGAGCGCGGCCTGGCGTCCGAGCGCCCACAGCTGCATCGTCTCCGCCTTGGTGATCGGCTGCTTGGTCGCCGCCCAGCGGTCCAGGAGCGCGTCGCTCGCCCGGGCGCCGGCGGTCATGATCGCGTGCGCGGCGTCGGCTTTGGCGGCGGCGCGGCCGAGCGCGCGCTGCACGTCGCCGTTGTCGCGCATGAGGACGCCGGGCGGGGAGAACAGCGCCTGGGTGCGCCCGGCGAGCTCGCGCAACTCGTCGACGGCGGCCTGCGCGCCGCCCGCGAAGATCGCCGCGAAGCACAGGTGGTAGAAGCCGCCGTACACGCCGAGGTAGTGGCCGTTGCCGTGGAGCCGGGTCCCCGGCGTGCCGCCAGCCCAGTCGCGGTCCTGGCCGAACAGCAGGTCGTCGTAGATGACGTGGTGCTCGGGGACGAAGACGGGCTCGGCGATCTCAACCGTGTTGGAGCCCGAGGCCTGGACGCCGATGCCCTTGCCGCCGCCCCAGTCGTCGAGGATCGTGACGTTCTCCACGGGGGTGATGAAGCTGAACTCGACCGGTTCCCCGTCCTCCGGCGCCCAGATCGTGTTCGCCATGAAGTGGGTCGACACGGGGACGCCGGAGGAGAAGCGCCACTTGCCGCTGATGCGGTACCCGCCCTCGACCTTCTCCGCCTTGCCTCCGGGCGGGGCGCGGTGCGGCGATCGCAGTTCGCCGTGCGGTTCGATGAGCTCGCGCTGCGCCTGCTCGTCGAGCATCGACGCGACGATCGCGACGTGCGATGCCGACAGCGTGTAGCACCAAGCGGTGCCCGGGTCGCCGCACCCGACGCGGTACGCGACCTCGAGGAAGGTCTCGTGGGTCGACTCGTATCCGCCGAACATCTTCGGCAGGAACATCCGATAGAACCCGGCCTCGCGGAACTGCTGGAGCAACTCGTCGCTGAAGTGGCCGCGCGCCTCTGCTTCGGCGGCCTGCGCTCGGATCATCGGGATGAGCGCCTCGGCGCGCGCGATGAGCGTCTCGGGGGAGGGCGCCTCGGTCTGGTCGGGCATTGCGGTGCTCCTTGGCTTCAGCCGGCGCGTCGTCGCGCGGGTCTGCAGTGAACAGTGCTGTTGTCTGACAAACCTAGCGGGTGCGCGGAAGCGGTTCGACCGCCGTGCTGGCGTTCCGGCTCGACTGCTAGAATCTCCTGTCCGACCTGGCGAGGGGGCTTGAATCCCCGTCATCGACATCGTCCACGACTTAGGAGTACGTCCCCCATGGCTGAGCTCAGCAACCACATCGACGCGGACAGCCGCGAGTCCTTCGGCAAGGGCGCGGCACGCAAGCTCCGCGCCGCCGGCAAGATCCCCGCGGTCATCTACGGCCACGGCACCGAGCCGCGCCACGTCTCGCTGCCCGGCCACCAGACCTCGCTGCTCATTCGCAAGGCGAACGCGATCATCGAGCTCTCGATCGACGGCAAGGACGAGCTGACGCTCGTCAAGGACGTCCAGCGCGACCCCGTGCGCCAGATCATCGAGCACATCGATCTCGTCGTCGTCAAGAAGGGCGAGAAGGTCCACGTCGAGGTGCCCGTGCACGTCGAGGGCGAGCCGGCCCCGGGCGCCGCGTTCCTCCAGGACGCCGTGACCATCCGCATCGAGGTCGAGGCGACCCACATCCCTGAGCGCATCGTCATCTCGGTCGAGGGGCTCGAGATCGGCACGCATGTCACGGCCGGTGACGTGGCGCTGCCGACCGGCGCGACCCTGATGGACGACCCGGAGCTGCTCATGGTCGCGGTGAGCGCGCCGACCGTCGCTGCCGTCGCCGACGAGGCCGCGGAGGGTGCGGAGCCGGCCGCCGAGGCCGAGGCCGCGGCTCCCGCGGAGGAGCCCGCCGAGTAGTCGGTGTGAGCGACGAGCAGGTCCTCGTCGTCGGGCTCGGCAATCCCGGGACGACGTACGCGGGCAATCGGCACAATGTGGGCCAGATGGTCCTCGACGTGCTCGCCGATCGCGCGCGACTGACCTACAAGTCGCACAAGGCCGGCGCCGTCGTCGCGGAGGGTCGCCTGCGACCCGGCGGTCCGCGCGTCATCCTCGCGAAGCCCGCCTCCTACATGAACCTCTCGGGGGGGCCGGTCGCGCAGCTCGCGCGATTCTTCAAGGTGCCGGTCGACCGGGTCGTCGTCGTGCACGACGAGCTCGACATCGACTTCGACACCGTGCGGATCAAGGTCGGCGGGGGGCACGGCGGGCACAACGGGATCCGCGACGTCAGCGCTCGGCTCGGCACGCCCGACTACGTGCGCGTGCGGGTCGGCATCGGTCGACCGCCGGGTCGGATGGACGCGGCCGACTTCGTGCTCAAGGACTTCGGGACCGATGAGCGCAAGTCGCTGCCGAACCTGCTCGAGGACGCCGCGGACGCGGTCGAGGCGATCGTCGACGACGGGGTGCTCGCGGCGCAGAACCGCGTCAACCAGCGCGCCTGAACCTCCCGGTGCGCTGCGGCGTGGACGCAATAGGCTCCGCTGGCCGCCACCGCACGACCATTTGCGTCCACGCCGCGGGCAGCCGGCGGCATACGATGCTCGGGTGACGCCGGAGTCGACCACGACCGTATTCGTGACCGGCGGGACCGGCGCGTGGGGACGTGCGGCACTCCGGGAGTTCCGCACGCGCGGCGACCGGTTCCGTGTCATCGCGCTCGCGCGCCCGGGCAAGCGCACCGCGCGCATCCTTCGCGAGTTCGAGGGCTGGCCCCAGCTGGAGATCGTTCACGGCGACCTCACCGATCCCGCCGTCATCGCCGCCTGCGTCGCTCGTAGCGACGTCGTGCTCCACCTCGGCGCCGTCGTTTCGCCGTACGCCGACGACCACCCCGAGCTCACGCAGCGCGTCAACGTCGGCGCGATCCGCAACATTGTCGCCGCCGTCAAGGCGCTGCCCGAACCGTCCCGCGTCGCCGTCATCGGCGTCGGCTCGATCGCGGAGTCCGGCGACCGCAACCCGCCCGTGCACTGGGGCCGCATCGGCGACCCCGTCGCCGTCTCCGACTACGACCAGTACGGGCAGAGCAAGGTCGTCGCCGAGCGTGAGCTCGCCGACTCGGGCCTGCCGAAGTGGACCTGGCTGCGTCAGACCGGGATCATCTACCCCGAGATGATCCGGATCCGCGATCCGATCATGACCCACCCGCCGCTCGCGGGCGTCATGGAGTGGGCGAGCGACCAGGACTCGGCGCGCCTCGTCGTGGGCATGAGCGCCCCGGACGCCCCGGCCGAGATCTGGGGTCGCGCCTGGCACGTCGGCGGTGGCGAGGGCTGGCGGCTCACCAACTGGGAGTTCCTGCAGGCGATCGCCGTCGCGTTCGGCATCGGTGACATCCGGCGCTGGTACGACCGCGACTGGTTCGCGCTGAAGAACTTCCACGGCTTCTGGTTCGCCGACAGCGACCTGCTTCAGGAGCTCGTGCCATTCCGCGGCGACACGATCCAGGCCGCCCTCGGCCGCGCCGGCGCGACGCTCTCGCCCGCCGCGCGATGGGCGGCGAGCACCTTCGCGCCGATCGTCAAGCAGTTCGTGATGAAGCCGCTCGTCCTGCGGCCGCGCGGGATGCTGCGGGTCGTGCGCAGCGGCGACGAGGCTGCGATCGGCGCCTATTTCGGCTCGATCGACGCCTGGCGGGCGATCGGCGACTGGTCGAGCTTCCGGCCGGAGACGCCGAGCGGCGTCCCGACGCTGCTCGACCACGGCTACGACGAGGACAAGGCGCCGTCCGCGTGGACTCGCGACGACTATGCGGGCGCGGCGCGCTTCCGCGGCGGCGAGCTGCTGACGCCCGCGCCGCCGCCCGGCGATCCGGCGCGACTGCTCGAATGGGCGTGTGCCGACGGGCACCGCTTCACCGCGAGCGGTCGGCTGGTGCTCCAGGGCGGCCACTGGTGCCCCGAATGCGTCCGCGTCCCCGCGGACTACCCGCGCCAGGCGGAGCGCAACGCGTTCCTCGCGCAGATCGTGCGCTGATCGGGCCACGCCCGCGATCGCCCGCATCCGGCGCATCTCGATCGCGAGGATGCAGAACGCGATGACGGCGAATCCCACGGCCATGACGACGAACGACAGCCGCCAGCCGACCGCATGCCTGATCGCTGCGCCCATGGGGGTGCCGAGGATGAGCCACTCCAGGTGACACCAACTCGGGCAAATCGCGCCGGATACCCGCGCTTGCTGTCACCTGGACGGCGTCGTCACCAAGGCTTGGGGCGGTCCGGGTCGCGCTCGGAGTCCTTCGGGATGTCGGCGAGCGAGTCGCCCCCCGCACGCACGCACAGCATGCGGAGGTCCTCGGGGCTGTCGGGCGCGCAGCGCCAGATCCGCCAGACGCCCTGACCGACGCGCACGACGCTGCCGGCCTCGACATCGACGACCTCGTCGTCGAGCCCCATCTGGCCGCGGCCCTGCAGGAAGATGTAGAGTTCCTCGAGCTGCGTGTGGGTGTGCCAACCGGGGGAGCCCTCGCCGGGCGCCGCCGCGTTCGCGCTGACGCCGATGAACTGCGTCGCCATGTCCTGGTCGACGAAGCGCTTGCCCTTCGCGCCCGTGCTCGTGACGTGCTCGCTCCACGCGTCGAACGCGCCGAGCTGCAGGATCTCGTATCCGCTCATGCCGCCAACCTAGCGGAGCCGCCGATCGCGCGGAGTGCGAGTCGTCTGTTTGAATCGGTGCAGGCCGTGTGCGGGGCGTGGCCGCCAGCGGTGCCGGAGCGGCACCGTCAGCACCGCCGACGGGAGATCTCATGACCGACACGCCGACGCGGCCGAAGCGCTCGCGCGCCGCGACCTTCTCGCTCTATCTCGTGGTGGGGACCCTGCTCGCGGCCGCGATCCTCGGCGCGGTGCTCATCGTCGTCGGCGACCAAGCCAACGTCGCGGGACGCGCCTGGCTGACGCTCGTGCTCGTCGCCGCCTTCGCGGGCGCCGTCGCCCTCGACGCCGTCGCGGGCCGGGGCCCGAATCGCTGGTATCTCGCGGCATCCACGATCGTCAACGTCGTGCTCGTCGCGATCGGGCTCAACAAGCTCTGGAACGGCTGGCTCCAGCCCGCGAACACGGCGGACCCGTTCGTGTGGATCATGCAGATCTGGGTCTTCCTCCTCATCGTCGTGCTGCTGCGGGTCGCGCTCGTCGTCACGCAGCTCTACTGGCACTACTTCGTGTCGCGCGCGACGATCGCGCTGACCCGCGTGACCGGCGTGCTCGCGCTCGTGCTCGCCTGGGTGACGGCGCTCGTGCTCGCGATCCCGCTCGCGCTCCCCGAGGCCGACTGGCCGGACTGGTGGTGGCGGATCGCGGGGGCGACCTCGCTCGTCGCGCTCGTCGCGCTCGTCGTCCCAGTCGTCGTGCGGGCGTTCGAGCCGAAGGCGCCGACACCGCCCCGCCCGACGCAGCCGGTCGCGATCTACGATCCCGCGAGCGGCCAGTACTTCGTCCCGGCGCCGCCGCCTGCGGCGCAGGAGCAGCGTCCGGGGGTCGAGTAGCTGCGCAGCGGCGTATCGAGACCCCCCACCGCCCCGCCGTCTAGAATCTTCCGGTGCCGCTGACCGGGATCCCCACCCTGCTCGCGGCGGACCCGGTCCTCGAGCGGGTGCTCGAGCACCCGCACGCCGACGCCGACTTCTCCTGCGTCGACGGCGCGCGCGTGCCGCTCATCGCGAGCCTGCTCGAGGCGCCCGATGCGCCGCGCATGTTGCTCGCGATCGTCGCGACGAGCCGCGAGGCGGAGAACGTCGTGGACGCCTTCCGCGCGTACCTCCCGGATGCGCGGGTGCTCGACTTCCCGTCGTGGGAGACGCTGCCGCACGAGCGTCTCAGTCCGTCGGCGGAGACGGTCGGCCGCCGCCTCGCGGCGCTGCGCGAACTCCGGCAATGGCAGG
This sequence comes from Microbacteriaceae bacterium, assembly GCA_035555435.1. Classification (GTDB taxonomy): domain Bacteria; phylum Actinomycetota; class Actinomycetes; order Actinomycetales; family Microbacteriaceae; genus 73-13. Next base: position 69,511 of record DATMGN010000029.1, read on the forward strand.
CCGGCTCGCCGAGCGAGCGCGGCGAGTCGAAGGGCCGGCCCCCCTTCATCCTCGTCGCGTCCGTGCGCGCCGCGCTCCAGCCGCTGCTGCCGGGCCTCGCCGACATCGAACCGGTCCGCCTCAAGGTCGGTGGCCGCGGCCACGACCTCGCGGGCATCTCGGAGCAGCTCGTCGCGCTCGCCTACGCGCGCGTCGACATGGTCACGCGCCGCGGCGAGTTCGCGGTGCGCGGCGGCATCCTCGACGTCTTCCCGCCCGAGGCGGAGCACCCGCTGCGCATCGAGTTCTTCGGCGACGAGGTCGAGACGGTGCGCGAGTTCTCGGTCGCCGACCAGCGCAGCCTGCCGGACCCGCTCGACGCCGCCGATGGCGTTCTGCTCCCGCCGGCGCGAGAGTTCCTCATCACCGACTCGGTGCGCCAGCGCGCCCGCGAGATGACGGGGGAGTTCCCGGCGATCGACGCGATGCTCGCGAAGATCGCCGAGGGGATCCCCGTGGAGGGCATGGAGTCGCTCGCCCCGGCGCTCGTCGACGGCTTCGTCCCGCTGCCGCGACTGCTGCCCGAGGACGCGGCGATTGCGGTGCTGAGCCCCGAGCGCGTCGCGACGCGCGCGATCCACCTCGTGGAGACGAACCGGGAGTTCCTCTCGGCGGCGTGGTTCGCCGCGACGGCGGGCGGCGACGCGCCGATCGACCTCGGCACGGACCTCCGCCGTCGCCTCGGCTCGGGCGACTTCCTCACCGTCGAGCAGTTGCGCGAGCGCTCGGGGGGCCGTGCGTGGTGGACGGTCAGCGCGTTCGACTCCGGCGACTTCGACGCGGTGCGGCTCGGGGCCAATCAGGTGCCGAGCTTCACGGGACATGCCGACGCGGCGATCGACCACGTCGGCGACCGGCTGCGGGACGGTTGGGCGCTCGCCGTCACTGCCGAAGGGACGGGCCTGCTCGACCGCGCGGCCGACCTGCTCGCCGAGCGCGGGCTCGCCGCCCGCCGGGCCGACGACCTCCCCGCGGACCCCGAGCCGGGTGTCGCGTATCTCATCCAGGCCTCGATCGAGGCGGGGCTGGAGCTGCGCGGGGACAAGGTCGGCGTCCTCGCAGAGGCCGAGTTCTTCGGCCGCGCTGCGTCCTACCGCCAGGGCGCGCCGAAAAAGCTCGCGTCGCGGCGGCGCAACGTCGTCGACCCGCTGCAGCTCAAGGCCGGCGATCACGTCGTGCACCAGACGCACGGCATCGGGCGCTTCCTCGAGCTCGTCGAGCGCGAGGTCTCGACCGGGACGAGCCGCGGCATCGGCGGCCGCAGCGCCGTCAAGGCGACACGCGAGTTCCTCGTCATCGAGTACGCGCCCTCCAAGCGCGGCATGCCCGGCGACAAGCTCTACGTGCCGACCGACCAGCTCGACCTCCTCACCCGCTACGTCGGCGGCGAGACGCCGACGCTGTCCAAGATGGGCGGGAGCGACTGGTCGGCCGCGAAGGGCAAGGCGCGCAAGGCCGTCCGCGACATCGCGGTCGAGCTCGTCAAGCTCTACGCCGCGAGGCAGGCGAGCCGGGGCCACGCGTTCGCCCCCGACACCCCGTGGCAGCGCGAGCTCGAGGACGCGTTCCCCTTCGCCGAGACCCCCGATCAGCTCACGACGATCGACGAGGTCAAGGCCGACATGGAGCGTGCGATCCCGATGGACCGGCTGCTGTCGGGCGACGTCGGCTTCGGCAAGACCGAGGTCGCCGTCCGGGCCGCGTTCAAGGCGATCCAGGGCGGCAAGCAGGTCGCGATGATCGTCCCGACGACGCTGCTCGTGCGCCAGCATGCCGAGACCTTCACCGAGCGCTTCGCGGGCTTCCCCGTGAACCTCCGCGCCCTCAGCCGCTTCCAGACCGAGAAGGAGTCGGCCGACACGATCGCGGGGCTCGCCGATGGCACGGTCGACATCGTCATCGGCACGCACCGCCTGCTCGGCAAGAGCATCGCGTTCAAGGACCTCGGTCTCGTCATCATCGACGAGGAGCAGCGCTTCGGCGTCGAGCACAAGGACGCGCTGAAGAAGCTCAAGACGAACGTCGACGTCCTCGCCATGACGGCGACGCCGATCCCGCGCACCCTCGAACTCGCCGTGACGGGGATCCGCGAGATGTCGACGCTCGCGACCCCGCCCGAGGACCGCCACCCGATCCTGACGTTCGTCGGCCCATACTCCGACAAGCAGGTCGCCGCGGCCATCCACCGCGAGCTGCTGCGCGAGGGCCAGGTGTACTACGTCCACAACCGGGTCGCCGACATCCAGGCCGTCGCGGCGCGACTCGCCGAGCTCATCCCCGAGGCCCGCATCGCGGTCGCCCACGGGCAGCTGGGCGAGGAGGCGCTCGAGCGGGTCATGCTCGACTTCTGGGAGCGCCGCGCCGACGTGCTCGTCGCCACGACGATCATCGAGACGGGGCTCGACATCCCGAACGCGAACACGCTCATCATCGACCGCGCCGACAAGTACGGCCTCGCGCAGCTCCACCAGCTGCGCGGCCGCGTCGGACGCGCCCGAGAGCGCGCCTACGCCTACTTCCTCTACGACGAGACGAAGCCGCTCACGGAGCACGCCGAGGAGCGGCTGCGCACGATCGCGACCGCCAACGAGCTCGGCTCCGGGATGCAGATCGCGATGAAGGACCTCGAGCTGCGCGGAGCCGGCAACATCCTCGGCGCCGAGCAGTCGGGGCATATCGCCGGGGTCGGCTTCGACCTGTATCTGCGGATGATCGGCGAGGCCGTCGCGGATTTCCGCGGCGATGCGGCGCCCGAGCAGACCGAGCTCCGGCTCGAGCTCCCGGTCGACGCGCGCATCCCGGAGGACTACATCGGCTCCGAGCGGCTGCGCCTCGAGGCGTACCAGAAGCTCGCCGCCGCCGTCTCCGCACCGGTGCCGGAGGCCTCGGCGGTGGCCGACACCGCGCCATCGTCCGCCGAGCCGTCGCGGACCCCTGAGTCCGCCGAGCCGTCGCGGATCCCTGAGCGAGCGGAGCCCTCCTCGGTCCCTGAGCGAGCGGAGCGAGTCGAAGGGCCGGCCGACGCCATCGCGCTGGTGATCGAGGAGCTCGTCGACCGCTACGGGGACCTGCCGGAACCGGTCGAGCGCCTCGTCGCGGTCTCGCGCCTGCGCCGCCGCGCGCAGCTCGCCGGCCTCTCCGAGGTCGTCGTCGCCGCCGACCGTCTGAGGATCGCGCCCCTGGAGCTGCCCGATTCGAAGCAGGTGCGGCTCCAGCGCATCCAGCGCGGCTCGCGCTACATCGCCGCCCAGCGGGTCGTGCTCGTCCCGCTTCCGATGACGGACGGTCCGCTCGGCTCCGCGGCGCGGCCCTCCGACGCGGACGTCATCACCTGGGTCGAGCAGCTCTTCGACGACCTCGGTCTCTGAGCGCGGCGGTCGCGGCCACGCCGGGACCGACCAGAAGTCCAGCCCGGGCTGAGAAACCGGTCTCGGGCTGAGCCTTCGGCCCTGATTCCTCAGCCTCGGGCCGATTTCTCAGCCCAGGGTGGGCGTCGTCCGGCACGCCGGGCGACCGGCCCTATGCGAAGCGCAGCCCCCGCCGCCGCCAGGCGCGCGTGATCCACCAGAAGACGAAGTGCTCGCGCGGCCACTCCGTGACGATGTGGCCCCGCTCGTCGGTGAAGTAGTTGTTGCAGCCGGAGTTCTTCGCCGACGTCGCGCCGGCGAGCTCCGCGTCGATCCAGCGCACATACTCGTCGCTCGCCGCCGGGAGCGTGTCGACGGTGCGCGCGCCGCGCTCGATGCGCCGAATCGCGGCGACCGCGACCTCCGCTTCGCGCTCCAGCTGCGCGATGATCGAGGTGCCGCCGTTCGTATTGGGCCCGTACAGGATGAAGAAGTTCGGGAAGCCCGGCACGGTCGTGCCGAGGAACGCGGTCGCGCGCTCCGCCCACGCGTCGTGCAGGCGCTGCCCGCCGCGCCCGACGATCTCCAGCGGTGCGAGGATGCGCTGCGCCTGGAAGCCCGTCGACATGACGAGCACGTCGATCTTGCGCTCCGTGCCCGTCGCGTCGACGAGTCCGTCCTTCGTGGCCGAGACGACGGCCTGCGGCACGAGCTCGACCTGCGGCAGGTTGAAGGCGTCGTAGTAGGTGGTCGCGACGATGGGTCGCTTGCAGCCCCACGCGTAGTCGGGGGTCAGTGCCGCGCGCGTCGCCGGGTCCTTGACGGTGTCGTTGATGAACGCGGTGCAGAGCTCGCGCATGCGCTCCTGCATGGGCGATCCGGCGTCGTACGCGGTGAAGCGCCGATTCGCCTTGGACCACAGCAGGTAGCGGTGGAGGCGCTGCGCGAAGGGGACGTACTTGTACACCCAGCGCTCGAACGGCGTGAAGGCGCGCTCCGACTTCGGCTCGATCCAGCCGGGCTCGCGCTGGAAGACGTAGAGCTTGCCGACGCGGTCGGCGATGCCGGGGACGACCTGGATGGCGGTCGAGCCGGTGCCGACGACGGCGACCGTCTTGCCGCTCAGGTCGTGCTCGTGCTCCCAGCGCGAGGTGTGGAAGCGCACCCCCTCGAACGACTCGAGCCCGGGCCAGTCGGGGTAGCGCGGCACGTTCAGCAGCCCGATCGCCGAGATGACCGCGTCGAAGCGCTCGGTCGTTCCGTCCTCGAGCTCGACGTCGTACTGCGCGTCGGCGTCGACCCAGCGCGCGCCGACGACCTTCGTCGACAGTCGGATCCGGTCGCGCAGCCCGAAGCGGTCGACGACGTGGTTCGTGTACGCCCACAGCTCGTCGCGTCGCGCGTGCGTGCGCGACCAGTCGTACTTGAGGAAGGAGAACGAGTAGATGTGGGAGGCGATGTCGACCTCGGCGCCCGGGTAGTCGTTGTCTCGCCAGGTGCCGCCGAGTCGCGACTCCTTCTCGAAGATCGTGATCTCCGCGCGGGTGCGCTTGGACAGCTTGACGGCGGCCGCGATGCCGCCGAAGCCCGAGCCGATGACCGCGACCTTGAGCGCCCGCCGGGTCATCGGATGCGCCCGAGCGTGATCGCGTCGGCGTAGGAGCTGACGAGCCCCGGGATCTCCTCCGGCGTCACGGCGGCGCCGTAGTAGTAGCCGTCGGGCCGGGCGAGGTAGGCGACGGCGCCGATGCGGTCGAACTCCGCCGCGTAGCGCCCGTCGACGTCGAAGACCTCGACCCCGAACTGTACGAGGCGTCCGCCCGCGCCGGTGAGCCGCTCGAGGGTGTGGCCGTCGAGCGGCAGGGGCCGGCGCAGCACGAGGAGGGCCTCGTCCATGCGCTCCCAGAGCACGTCGTCGAAGCGGGTCGGCGTCGGGTGCCCGGGTGCCGTCACCCGGTACTGGGGCACGAGTGTGCCGCCCGGCCAGCCGTCGAGGATGCCGTGCGTGAACGCGGCGGCCGGCAGCCGCGGGAGCGCCCGCGCCGGGTCGCCGGCGTGCTCGAGCATGCGCGCATCGCGTTGCCTCGCCTCCGCCTCGTCGAGCACGCACACGACCCGGCCGAGCTCGACGGAGAACTGGACCGCGTGCTGCACGTGTTCGGCGCGCTCGGCGGTGTACGTCTGCATGATCTCCAGCGGCGCGCGCCCGTCGAGGACGGCGTCGAGCTTCCACACGAGGTTCGCCGCGTCGCGCACCCCCGAGTTGAAGCCCTGCCCGGCGAACGGCGGCATCTGGTGCGCCGCGTCGCCGGCGATCGCGACTCGCCCCTTTGCCCATTCCTTCGCCCAGCGCGCCTGGAACGTGTAGACGGCGCTGCGCTCGAGCACGGCGTTGTCGGCGTTGAGACCCCAGGGCTCGAGCAGTCGCCACACGCTCGGCGGCTCGGCGACCGTCACCGGGTCATCCGTCGGCATGACCATGAACTCCCAACGACGCCGCCCATTGCCCCCCGGCACGACGGTCGTCGGACGCTGGGGGGCGCAGAGCTGGATGCTCGAGTCCCCCCAGTCGCGGTCCTGGTCGTGCGGAATGACATCCACGATGAGCCAATCGTAGAAATAGCCGAGGTCGACGAGCTCGGTGCGCAGCCACTTCCGCGTGAAACTACTCGCGCCGTCGGCGCCGACGAGGAAGCGTCCCGTGAGCTCGCCGCGGTCCTCGCCGAACCGGGGGTCGCCGAGCCGGATGCTCACACCGTCCTCGGTCTCGACGATGTCGACGGCGTCGACACCGCGCGTGATCGTGATGCGCGGGTCGGCGAGCGCGTGCTGCTCGACGATCGCCTCGAAGTCGGGCTGGTTGAAGATCATCGGGTGCCAGCCGGCCGGCGCTTCCTGCGAGCGGTCGAAGCGCAGCAGCAGGTCGCCGTCGACGCCGAGCCAGTCGTAGAACGTCGTGAACGCGGCACCCGCGTGCACCTCGCCGACGAGGCCGAGGCGCTGCATCGTCCGCGAGGTCTCCGGGTCCATCGACACGGCGCGCGGGCGGCCGTAGGCCCCGGGGTGGCGCTCGACGATGTGCGAGCTCCAGCCGCGGCGCGCGAGCAGCAGTGCCGTGACGAGGCCGACGGGCCCCGCCCCGATGATGAGGACGTCGGTGTCGGGCGTCTCAGCCACGGCCGATCCGATTGCGCAGCAGCCCCACCCCGTCGATCTCGACCTCGACGACGTCGCCGACGGCGAGGAATGTCGGCGGGTCCATGAAGAGCCCGACGCCGCCCGGGGTGCCGGCGGCGATGACGTCGCCCGGCTCGAGCGGGGTGAAGGTCGAGATGTAGGCGATGAGCTCCGCGATGGAGAAGATCATGTCCGCGATCTGCGCGCGCTGACGCACCTCGCCGTTGACCCGGGTCTCGAGCCAGGCGTCGCCGATCGCGGGGAGCTCGTCGGCTGTCACGAGGGTGGGGCCCATCGACCCGGAGCGCTCGAAGTTCTTGCCGGGCGCCCACTGCATGGCGTGCTTCTGCCAGTCGCGGGCGGACCCGTCGTCGAAGCAGGCGTAGCCGTAGACGTGGTCGAGGGCGTCCTCGATGGCGACGTTGCTCGCACGGCGGCCGATCACGACGGCGAGCTCGCCCTCGTAGTCGAAGCGCTCGATCGCGTCCGACTTGATGATGTCCGCCCCGTGGCCGACGTGCGCGTCGGGGAACCGGGTGAAGATCGTGGGGTACGGCGGCCGGTCGGTGTCGAGGCGCGCCTCGGCGCGGTGGGTGTGGAAGTTGACGCCGGCGCAGACGACCTTGTCGAGCTCGACGGGCGGCAGCAGTTCGACGTCGGCGAGGGGGATCACGCTCGCGCCCGCGACGGCCTCGGGCCGCTCGCCCGAGGCGATGAGCGCACGGACGGTCGGCGCGCTCGTGGTCAACTCGCCGTGGTCGACGATGCCGAGATCGGTCACAAGCCCCCACGACTCGACTCCGGCGCGGGTGAAGCGGGCGATCCTCATCGGGCCTCCATCTGGCGTTCTGCGGTGACCCGCCGGTGCGGGCAATAAACAATATGACATAGATTTTGTAAAATGTTGCTATCGTCTTTGCCATGGAGCAGGCATGGTGAAGAAGGCGGGCGCCGAGACGCTCGCCGGCGAGGTGGCCGAGCGGCTGCGCGCCGCCGTCCTCGCCGGGCGCTTCCACGCGGGCGAATGGCTGCGGCCCGCCGACCTGCGCGTCGAGTACGGCGTGAGCGCGACCGTCGTCCGCGACGCCCTCGCCCGCCTCGCCGAGCAGAACCTCGCCGTCCTCTCGCCCAACCGCGGCTACCACGTCGTCTCCTTCGGCGACCAGGACGTGCAGGAGCTCGTCGAGTTCCGCATCGTCGCCGAGACCGCGGCGCTGCGACTGTCGATCGAGCGCGGCGACGTCGAATGGGAGAGCGACGTCGTCGCCGCCCACTACCGGCTGCGCGCCGCCGGCGTCGACCCCGGCTACGGCTCGGACGAGTGGTTCCTCGCGCACAGCGCCTTCCACCTCGCGCTGCTGTCCGCCTGCGGGAACGCACTCCTCCTCGAGGCCTGCCGCGACGGGCTCGCCGCCGGCGACCTCTACCTGCGCTGGAGTCGGCGCGGCTCCGGCCTCGACGCCGGGGCCCGCGCGCCCGAGCGCGACCCCGACTCGGAGCACGACGCGATCCTGGACGCCGCGCTCGCGCGCGACGCGGAGCTCGCGACCCGGCGCTACCGCGACCACCTGCAGCGCACCGCGGACCTCATCGCGAGCTCCCGGCGCCCCGCCAACGCCTGACGACCCACGAGGAGCACCACATGGCCACCGGCAGAATCACCCAGATGGGCTACGTCGCCCTGCGTACGCGAGACCTCACGGCCTCGATCAAGGACGCGACCGAGGTCTTCGGGCTGCGGCTCAGCGGCAACGACAGCCGCAAGGCGTTCCTCTCCGCCGCCGACACCCACCACGAGCTCGTCTACATCCAGGACGACGCCGATACCGCCGACCACTTCGGCGTCATCGCCCCCGACCTCGCCGAGCTCGAGGCGATCCGGGCCAAGGTCGACCGCGCCGGCTACCGGATCGTCAGCGAGCAGCCGATCGAGGACCACATCGAGCAGGGCTTCGCCTTCGTCGGGCCCGAGGGCTACACGTGGCAGGTCTACACGCCGGTGCGCTGGTACGACCGTCGGGCGGGCGAGTTCGGTCCCGACCGCTACGGCCACATCAACATCCGCGCGCTCGACTCCGTCGCCATGACGAAGTTCCTCATCGACACGTTCGAGATGCGCGTGTCCGACCGCATCGGTCACGACGCCGCGTTCTTCCTGCGCTGCAGCACGGAGCACCACGCCGTCGCGGTCGCGAAGTCCGATCGGACGGCGCTGCACCACCACGCCTGGCTCACCCAGTCGATCGTCGACCTCGGCCGGCTCGGTGACCGACTCGCCCGTCGCGGTCGCCGACTGCTCTGGGGTCCGCTGCGCCACGGCGCCGGGCACAACATCGCCGCGTACTACGTCGAGCCGAACGGTACCGTCGTCGAGCTGTACACGGATATGGAGCATATTTACGACGATGCCCGCGAACCGATCGTGTGGTCGGACGATGATTCGTACTGGATCAACCAGTGGGATGGTCTGACCCAGCCATCGGTCCGCTCCTTCGGGACGGTGCCGTTCCAGCGCTGAGGTGCCCCGCACGCCCCGAGGAGAACGCCATGACCGAGTCCCGCGCGCCGAAGCTGCCGGCCGCTGAGCTGAGTCCGCGCCAGCGCGAGCTCTACGACCTCTTCACGACGGGTCCGCGGGCGAGGCCCGACAACCCGTTCCGCCTCTATGACGACGACGGCCACCTCACGGGACCGCCGTCGGCCTGGGTGCTGAGCCCCGAGATCGGGCACGCGCTCGAGCAGTTCGGCGGTCAGATGCGCTGGGGGATCCACACGTCGGGGCAGACGCGCGAGGCGGTCATCCTCGCGGTCGCCTACGACGCGGACAGCCCGTTCGAGCTGTTCGCGCACGAGCCGGCGGGGCGGGCCGAGGGCTTCTCGGAGGAGGACCTCGCGGCGCTGCGCGGGGGCCGCGCACCCGATGGCGCGAGCGAGGAGACACGGGCGGCGCACGCGCTCGCGCTCGAGCTCATCCGCACCCGCGCGGTCTCCGACGAGTCCTGGGCGGCGGCGGTCGCGGTGCTGAGCCTGCCGGTCGTCTTCGAGATCGTCACGCTCGTCGGCTACTACCAGCTCGTCGCCCTCACCCTCTCCGCCTTCCGCATTCTGCCTCCAGTGCGAGACTGAGCGTGTGTCGGTACCGGGTGGTGGCGGTGGCAGCGCCCGCGCGCGCCGCGGCGGCCGCATCGGCGCCTCGGGCCTGCGCCCGGCCGCGTACCTGCGCGCCGCCCGCGACATCGCGAAGCTCACCTGGCAGGCGACGCCGGGCACGATCGTGCTGCAGTTCGCCGGCGCGGTCATCACCGCGGTCCTGCCGATCGTCACGACCTGGTTCGCGGCGCTCACGACGACGGCGCTCGCGGCCGCGTTCGCGGGTGATCCCGAGGCGGGCGGCGAGGCGATCCTCTATGTCATCATCACGGCGGTCCTCGGCCTGCTGCTGACCGGTTGGCGTTCGCTCGAGCAGTACGTGCAGCGCATCAGCCGCTACACGCTCGAGGCGAAGGTCAGCGACATCATGTACGAGCGCTTCCTCTCGCTCGACTTCTGGCGCTACGACGACAAGGAGACGATCGACGTCTACGACCGGGCGCAGCAGTTCTCGCAGTTCTACACGCAGGCGTTCCAGACCCTGTCGCGGATGCTGAGCCAGATCATCACGCTCGTGACCTGTGTCGTGGCGCTCGTCCTCGTCGGCTGGTGGCTCGCGCTCATCCTCGTCGCGGCGATCATCCCGGGCGTGTGGATCCAGTTCCGCCTCAGTCGCGCGCAGGTGCGGCACTGGAACTCGACGATCGAGCTGCGCCGGCAGAAGACGACGATCGAGCGGGCGATGTTCCAGCCGGAGCACATCGCGGAGCTGCGGCTCTACGGGATCGTGCGCCACCTCCTGGACCTGCGCCAGCAGCTGCGGGATCTGGACGAACGCCAGCGGATCGAGTTCGAGCGCCGCTACATCCCCCTGCGCCTGCTCGCCGACTTCATCGAGCTCATCGCCGAGGTGGGCTCGCTCATCTGGGTCGTGCTCCAGATCATCGCCCGGCAGCAGCCGGTCGGGCAGTTCCTCTACGTGCAGCAGATCGTCTCGCGCGCGCTGACGGCGATGAACTCGTTCGTCACGGAGATCTCGGCGCTCGACGAGCAGCTCGCCAACGTCGGGGATTATCAGGCGTTCATGGGCCTGCCGACCCGGCAGGGCGGCACGCGCGTGCTGTCGGGGCCGCCGAGCGTCATCGAGTTCGAGGACGTGTCGTTCCACTACCCGAACAACGAGCGCGAGGTCCTCTCGCGCGTGTCGCTGCGGATCGAGCGCGGCCAGCGGGTCGCGGTCGCGGGGGAGAACGGCGCGGGCAAGTCGACGCTCATCAAGCTCATGAGCGGCCTGTACCAGCCGACGTCGGGCCGGGTGCTCATCGACGGCGTCGACCTGCGCGAGTACTCGACCGACTCGTGGCACGAGCAGCTCGCGGTCCTCCAGCAGGACTACCTCGCCTACACGTTCGCCTCGGCGGAGGACAACGTGCGCTTCGGTGACGTCGAGCGCCCCTTCACTCGCGAGGCGTTCGAGGAGGCGCTGCGCAAGGCGGAGGCGCGGGAGATCATCGAAGGCCTGCCGAAGGGGCCCGAGACGTACGTGCACCCGTGGATGGCGCACGAGGACGGCACCCGGGGGGTGGACCTGTCGGGCGGCCAGTGGCAGCGGATCGCGCTTGCGCGCAACTTCTACCGGGACGCGCCGATCATCATCCTCGACGAGCCGACGTCGGCGATCGACGCGCTCGCGGAGGCGCGCATCTTCAACCACCTGTTCGCCGCCGACGGCCGCACGGTCGTCATCATCAGTCATCGCCTGACGACGATCCAGCGCGCGGACGTCATCTTCATGCTGCAGCACGGCCGCATCGTGGAGACGGGGACGGCGGCGGAGCTCATCGAGCGGCGCGGCGAGTTCCACACCATGTTCGCCTCGCAACTCTGAGGCGTGGTCGGCACCGCCTCGCAGCGGGCGTAGGGTCGAGCGGTGTCATCCGCCGTCGGACTGCGCTCGGAGCGCGGGCCCATCCTCGCCGCGATGATGCTCGCGACGGCGCTCATCGCGATCGACACGACGGTGCTCGCGACCGCGGTGCCGGCCGTCGTGAAGGATCTCGGCGGCTTCGAGGCCTTCCCGTGGCTGTTCTCGATCTACCTGCTCACGATGACCGTGCTCGTGCCCGTCTACTCGAAGCTCGCGGACACGATCGGGCGCCGGCCGCTCATGCTGTTCGGGATCGCGGTCTTCCTCGTCGCGTCGATCCTCTGCGGCTTCGCGTGGGACATGCCCTCGCTCATCATCTTCCGCGCGCTGCAGGGCATCGGCGCGGGCGCGATCCAGCCGCTCACGATCACCGTCATCGGCGACATCTACTCGATCGAGGAGCGCGCGCGGATCCAGGGGTACATCGGGAGCGTGTGGGCGGCGGCCTCGATCATCGGCCCGACGCTCGGCGCGATCTTCTCCGAGCTCGATGCGTGGCGCTGGATCTTCTTCATCAACATCCCGCTGTGCCTCATCGCCGGCTGGCTGGTGCTCCGCAACCTCAAGGAGTCGCTGCCGAAGCGCCGCCACCGCATCGACTATCTCGGCGCGATCCTGCTGACCCTGGGGCTCACGGCGCTCGTGCTCGCGATCCTCGAGGGCGGTCACGCGTGGGCATGGGACTCGTGGGAGAGCTTCGCCCTGTTCGGCGGCTCGGGGCTCGCGCTCATCGCGTTCTTCTGGACAGAACGCCATGCTGCCGAGCCGGTCCTGCCGCTCGCCATCTTCCGCCGGCCGGTCATCGCGGCGTCGACGTCGATCGGCTTCGTCTTCGGGGTCGCGCTCATCGGCCTGACGGCGTACACCCCGACGTATCTCCAGGTCGGGGCGGGCGTCTCGCCGTTCATCGGCGGGCTCGCGCTCGCCGCGATGCTGCTCGGCTGGCCGATCGCCTCGGCGATCTCGGGCCGGCTGTTCCTGACCCGGGGCTTCCGGTTCACGATCGGGCTCGGCGCGGTCCTCGCGCTCGCGGGGGCGATCGGGCTCGCCGCGACGGCGAGCGTCCCGAACCCGTGGCTCGTCGCCGGCATGAGCCTCGTGATCGGCTTCGGTTTCGGCTGGTGCGCCGCTCCGACGCTCGTCGCGGCGCAGGCGAGCGTCCCGTGGGAGGAGCGGGCGGTCGCGACGGGCACGATCATGTTCAGCCGCTCGTTCGGCCAGGCGATCGGCGCGGCGATCCTCGGCGCGGTCGCGAACTCGGTCATCGCCGCCCACGGCGGCGACTCGACGGACCCGGGGACGATCATCGCGGCGAGCACCGCCGTCTTCGTCGCGGTCGCCGCGGTGCTGGTCCTGCACTTCGGGCTCGCGCTGGCGTTCCCGAGCCAGCGCCGGCTCACGTCGACGGCGGGCTGGGCCGCCTCTTCGCTCACGGCGCGCGTCGCGGACGGCACCCCGGACGCGCCGGTGCGGGACTAGCGTGCGGCAGACTCGGGGCATGACCGCTTCGCAGGCAGAGGATCGCGCCGGGCTGCCGGAGCCGGGCGAGCACCCGGAGCTCGAGCAGCTCATCGCCGTCCTGGAGCATCTGCGGGCGCCGGGCGGCTGCGCGTGGGACCGCGAGCAGACGCACGCCTCCCTCGTGCGCTACCTCGTGGAGGAGACGCACGAGCTCGTCGAGGCGATCGAGGCGGGCGACGACGACGAGCTCGTCGAGGAGCTCGGCGACGTGCTCTACCAGGTCGTGTTCCACGCCGACATCGCGGCGGAGGAGGGGCGGTTCACACTCGAGGACGTCGCGCGGCGCATGCGCCGCAAGATGGTGGGGCGCCACCCGCACGTCTTCGGGGACGCGGTCGCCGACACGGCCGACGCGGTGACGGCGCGCTGGGACGAGCTGAAGCGCACGGAGAAGCCGCATCGGGACTCGGTGCTCGACGGCGTGCCGAAGGGCATGCCCGCGCTCGCGCTCGCCGACAAGCTCCTCGGCAAGGCGCAGCAGGTCGGGGTCGGCCGCGCCCCCGCGGAGGTCGCGGCCGACGAGGAGCGGCTCGGCGACGCGCTCCTCGGGATTGTCGCTGGCGCGCGCGCCGCGGGGCTCGATCCCGAGCGGGCGCTGCGCGGCGCGATCCGGCGGCTCGAGGACGACGTGCGCGCGGCGGAGACGCGCCGCCGCGGCGACTCGGCGTGACACGATAGGCGGATGAGCGTCGCCGGGGTGGCGCTCGTCGGCCGATCCGGCGAGCTCGCGACGCTTGACGCCGCCCTCGACGCGGCCGAGTCGGGGCGCTTCCAGGCGGTCGTCGTCTCGGGTGAGGCGGGCATCGGCAAGACCCGGCTCATCGACGAGTTCGCGCGTCGGCACGCGCAGCGCGCCCTCGTGCTCATCGGCCACGCGGAGGATCCGGGATCCGGCCCGCTCCCGTTCGCCGTCATGACGGGTTTGCTCCGCGACATCGACCGGGTGCTCGCCGATCGGCGGCCGGAGCTGCCGACCGAGATAGAACGCCAGCTCGCGGCCCTGCGTGACGGCCAGTGGACCTCGGTGAGTGCCGAGGTGGACTCCCGCCGACTGCTCGGCGGCTTCGTCCAGCTCGTCGACACGGCGGCCGCGGGCCGACCGATCGTCATCGTCCTCGACGACCTGCAGTGGGCCGACCCGAGCACCCTCGAGACGCTGCGCTTCCTCGTCCCGCGACTGCAGGAGGTCCGCCTGCTCGCCGTCATCGCGTTCCGCAGCGACGCCGTCGACGCCGGCCACCCGGTCTCTGGCCTGCTCGCAGAGTTCTCTCGCCGGCGCCACGCCGACCGGGTCGAGCTGGGACCGCTCGACGAGCCCGCGGTCGCCGCGCTCGCCGGCGCTGTCCTCGGCCGCGAGGCGACGGCGCAGGAGCGGGCGCTCATCGCCGCGCGCAGCGACGGCATCCCGCTCTACGTCGAGGAGGTCGCCGCGCACCTCGGCGAGAGCCTCCCGCCGACGCTGCGCGAGCTGCTCATGCTCCGCTACGTCGCGCTCGGTCCCGCCGCACGCAGCGTCCTGCGGGTCGTCGCCGAGGCCGGCAGCGTCGTGCCGCACGAGCTCGTCGCGGCCGCGCTCCCGCTCGACGCGCACGAGCTCGACGCCGCCGTCCGCGAGGCGGTCGCGGCCCGCGTGCTCGTCGCCGAGCCGGGCGGCTACCGGTTCCGCCACACGCTCATGCGCGAGTCGGTGCGCGAGGAGCTCGTGCCGGGGGAGCGCTCGCGCATCCACGCGGCGGTCGAGGCCGCGGAGCGGGGCGAGCGCGGCGACGCGCGCGATCGGGCGGAGCGGATCGCGCGCGCGACGGGTCGTGCGGAGCGGCTGTCGCCGCGCGAGCTCGAGGTGCTCGACGCGATTGCCGAGGGGCTCAGCAACGCGCGGATCGCGGCACGTCTGTACATCAGCGAGAAGACCGTCTCGGTCCATGTCTCCGCGATCCTGCGCAAGCTCGGCGCGGCCTCGCGCACCGAAGCGGTGTACAAGTCGCGCGTGTAGCGCCCGCGCTGCTGAGAGAATCGTCGGGTGGCGAGCCAAGTGAACCCGCCCCGCGGGATGCGGGACTTCCTCCCGGCGGACAAGGCCAGGCGCGAGGCGATCCTCGCGGTCATCCGCGCGAGCTACCGTGCGCACGGCTTCGCCGAGATCGAGACGCCGGTCGCGGAGGACGCCGAGCGCCTGCACGCGGGACTCGGCGGGGACAACGAGAAGCTCGCGTTCGCGATCATGCGCCGCGGGCTGACGACGCAGGACCTCGCCGCCGCCGCGGCCCCGCTCGAGCTCGCCGACCTCGGCCTGCGCTTCGACCTGACGGTCCCGCTCGCGCGCTTCTACGCGAGCCACCGCGCGGAGCTGCCGACGCCGTTCCGCGCGATCCAGATCGCGCCCGTCTGGCGTGCGGAGCGCCCGCAGAAGGGCCGCTTCCGCCAGTTCGTCCAGTGCGACATCGACATCATCGGCGAGGCCGGCGCGCTCGCCGAGGTCGAGCTGCTCACCGCCACCGCGGCGACGCTGCGTGCGCTCGGCGTCACGGGCTTCACGATCCGCGTCAACGACCGCCGTCTGCTCACCGCGATGCTCGACTCCTTCGGCTTCGCGCCCGAGGAGCGCGACGGCGTGCTCATCACGGTCGACAAGCTCGACAAGGTCGGGGTCGACGGCGTCGTCGCCGAGCTCGCCGAGCGCGGGTCCACGCCGTCCGCCGTCGAGGCGCTGCGGGCATTCCTGCTGCGGCCGGAGACGCTCG
This sequence comes from Microbacteriaceae bacterium, assembly GCA_035555435.1. Classification (GTDB taxonomy): domain Bacteria; phylum Actinomycetota; class Actinomycetes; order Actinomycetales; family Microbacteriaceae; genus 73-13. The sequence goes on from DATMGN010000029.1 coordinate 85,353, forward strand.
AGTACCGGCCCTTCGGGGAGGGCCAGATCCGCAAGGCGCTGCCGGCGGGCCTCGAGCACCCCGCGATCGCGGAGCTCGCGGCGATCGGCGAGGCGGTCATCGCCGCTACCGGCGGACAGGAGCAGGTCGTGCGCTACGACCCCTGGCTCGTGCGCGGGATGGGTTACTACACGGGCCCCATCTTCGAGGTCGTGCACCCGGGCCTCGGCTACAGCTTCGGCGGCGGCGGCCGCTACGACGGCATGATCGGGCGCTTCCTCGGCGAGGACGTCCCGGCGGCCGGCATCTCGCTCGGCTTCGAACGCCTCGTCGACCTCGTCGACCTCGCCGCCGACGCCGGTCAGCACGCGATCGCGGTCGTCTACGACGTGGCCGCGCCGCCCGCCCTCGTCGTCGCGGCGCGCGACCGGTTCGTCGCCGAGGGCCGCGAGGTGCGGCTGGTGCGTCGCCCCAAGCAGCTCGGCAAGGCGCTCGATGCGCTCGCGGCGGACGGCGTGGGCGAGTTCGTGCTCGTCGACGCCGCATCGGACCCCGCCGCGCTCGAGCCGCGCCCCCTCGCGACCTCCTGAAAATCGGAGGCGACGGCTGTCCTAGGATTGGGTGTCCGCCGCCCCGAGAAGGAGAGCCCATGACCGCGATCGAAGCCGTCGGCGCCCGCGAGATCCTCGACTCCCGAGGCAACCCCACGGTCGAGGTCGAGGTGCTCCTCGAGGACGGCACGGTCGCGCGCGCGGCGGTGCCGAGCGGCGCGAGCACGGGCGCGTTCGAGGCCTATGAGCTGCGCGACGGCGACGCCGAGCGCTACGGCGGGAAGGGCGTCCTGGAGGCCGTGGAAAACGTCCTCGACGTCCTCGGCCCGGCGATCGAGGAGCTCGACGCCGCCGACCAGCGCCTCGTCGACGCCGCCCTCATCGCGGCGGACGGCAGCGACAACAAGTCCAAGCTCGGGGCGAACGCGATCCTCGGTGTGAGCCTCGCCGTCGCGAAGGCCGCGGCCGACTCCGCCGACCTCCCGCTCTTCCGCTACCTCGGCGGCCCCAACGCCCACGTGCTCCCGGTGCCGCTGCTCAACGTCATCAACGGCGGCGCGCACGCCGACACGAGCGTCGACATCCAGGAGTTCTTCCTCGTCCCGCTCGGCGCCGAGACCTTCTCCGACGGCCTGCGCTGGGGCGTCGAGACCTACCACGCGCTCAAGGGCAAGCTCAAGGCGGCGGGTCTCGCGACGGGTCTCGGCGACGAGGGCGGCTTCGCGCCCGAGCTGTCGAGCAACCGTGCCGCGCTCGACTTCCTGCTCGAGGCGATCGAGGCGGCCGGCTACACCCCGGGCCGCGACATCGCGCTCGGCCTCGACGTCGCGTCGACCGAGTTCTACCGCGACGGCGCCTACGACTTCGAGGGCAAGCGCCGCTCGGCCGCCGAGCTCACCGCGTACTACGCCGACCTCGTCGCGAACTACCCGCTCGTGACGATCGAGGACCCGCTCGCGGAGGACGACTGGGCGGGCTACGAGACCCTGACGGCCGAGCTCGGCTCGAAGCTGCAGATCGTCGGCGACGACCTGTTCGTCACGAACCCGAAGCGGCTGGCGGACGGCATCGCCCGGGGTGCGGCGAACTCGATCCTCGTCAAGGTCAACCAGATCGGGACGCTCACGGAGACGCTCGACGCGGTCGAGCTCGCGCACCGCTCCGGATACTCCGCGATCCTCTCGCACCGCTCGGGCGAGACGGAGGACACGACGATCGCGGACCTCGCGGTCGCGGTCAACGGCGGCCAGATCAAGACGGGCGCGCCCGCGCGCTCGGATCGGGTCGCGAAGTACAACCAGCTGCTGCGCATCGAGGAGGAGCTGGGCGACGCCGCGGTGTACGCGGGGGCGAGCGCCTTCCCGCGCTTCAAGCACTGATTGAGGCCTGTTTGCGAGTGGCTGCTTGCGGACGTCCAGGAAGCGGCTGATACGCTGGATCAGCCCGATCGGGGCGTCGTCGTTTCGGCGCCGGACCCGGTCGTGCGCCACAAAGCATGAAGCGCCTACTCACGATTTTCGCCGCCTCGGCCCTGGTCATCGGGGTCAGCCTCCCGGCGGCAGCCCTCTCGAAGCCGGACACGTCAGCTGCGAGCCTCCAGGTGACCCCTGGCGTGGCCGCGGACAACGAGCAGGGTCTCGACGTCGTCGTCGCCGCGGAGGGCATGGCAGAACGCGATCTCTACGCCGCCGAGCCGAAGCCCGTCGTCGAGGTCTCGGCGTCCTACGCCTCGGGTTCCTACTCGGGTCCGATCCCGGACGCATTCCTCGGGATGTTCCACGTCTGGCCGGTCCCGGGCGGTTCGCTCGCGGACGGCTACGGCTATCGCGACGGCGGAGAGTTCCACGGCGGCATCGACGTGCTCGCGCCGGGCGGCACGCCGATCGTCGCGGTCGGCGCCGGCACGGTCGTCCAGATCGACTACGGAGGGGGCTGGGGCCAGTACGTCAAGATCGACCACGGCCAGGGCGTCCAGACGCTGTACGCGCACATGATCGCCGGCTCGCCGACGGTCTCGCCCGGCCAGTTCGTCGAGGCGGGCCAGCTCATCGGCTACGTCGGCGCCACCGGCTACGCGACGACGACGCACTGCCACCTCGAGGTGTGGATGAACGGCGGCCGGGTCGACCCGCTCGGCTTCTTCGCCTGAGTCCGCAGCGGCTTCAGCCGCTCGTCAGGGGTGCCCTCTAGCCTGTAGGACATGGCCCGACGCACACGCGACGACGGGGAGAGGCCGCCGCGCCAGGTCCCCGTCCGGATGCAGGAGGAGTCCGCGCCCGAGCGCTGGCTTCGGACCCTGCGCGTCTCGGGCTTCAGCGTCATCGCGCTCGTGCTGCTCGCCGTCGCGGTCGTCGTGCTCGCGCCGAGCCTGCGGCTGCTCGTCGAGCAGCAGCAGGAGATCGCGGCGCTCGAGCGCAGCGTCGAGGATCAGCGCACCCATGTCGAGGACGTCAAGTCGGAGCTCGGCCGCTGGAGCGACCCCGCCTACATCGAGGCGCAGGCGCGGCAGCGGCTGCTCTTCATCTACCCCGGCGAGCACAGTTACATCGTGACGAATGCCGCGGCCGACCCCCAGACTCCGGTCGACGCCGGCCTGCCGGTCTCGAGCGAGCTGCAGACGACGAAGGTCGACTGGATCGGCGCGCTGCTCGCGAGCGGCTACGGCGCCGGCCTGACGACCGCGACGGGCGACGAGCTCTCGGTCGTCGGCGAGCCCGCGCCCCCCGTGGCGGAGCCGGTCGGATGAGCACGCGCGAGCAGGCCCCCGTGGCCGAGGCCGACATCGCCGTGGTGAGCCGTCAGCTCGGTCGGCCCGCACGCGACGTGGTCGCGATCGCCGCCCGCTGCAGCTGCGGCGCGCCGACTGTCGTGTCGACCCGGCCGCGACTGTCGGACGGGACGCCCTTCCCGACGTTCTACTACCTGACGCACCCCGCCGCGACCGCCGCCGCCTCCCGCCTCGAGGCCGCCGGCCGGATGGCGCAGTACCAGGCGATGCTCGTCGACGAGGTCGCCGAGGCGTATCGTGCCGCGCATGCGGCGTACCTGCGCGAGCGGGCCGCCTTCGGCGATGTCCCGGAGATCGAGGGGTACTCGGCGGGCGGGATGCCCGAGCGGGTCAAGTGCCTGCACGCACTCATCGGCCACAGTCTCGCCGCGGGTCCCGGCGTGAACCCGATCGGGGACCTCGCGCTCGCGGAGTGCGGCTGGAGCCCGGACGTGTGTGAATGCGAGTCGACGGCATGAGACGCCTGCGGATCGCCCTGGGCCTGTCCCTGACCGCGCTGCTCGCGGGCGCGCTCGCGATCGCGCCCGCGGCGGCCGCGTCCGCGGACTACATCCGAAACGCGGAGTACTGGCTCACCGAGTACGGCATCCGGCAGGCCTGGTCGGTGACCCAGGGCGATGGCGTGATCATCGCGGTCATCGACACGGGGGTCGACCCGACGGTCCCCGACCTGGCCGGCGCGGTGCTGCCGGGCGCCGACTTCTCCGGCATCGGCAATGCACGCGGGTGGGCGCCCGTCGGCGACGACAACTCGGTGCACGGCACGCTCGTCGCCTCGCTCGCGGCCGGCCGCGGCACGGGGCCCGACAACGGCGTCATCGGCGCCGCGCCGGCGGCGATGATCCTGCCGCTGTCGATCGCGCTCTCGGGCGCCGCGGTCGACTCCGACACCCAGATCGCCGAGGCGGTGCGCTACGCGGTCGACCACGGGGCCAAGGTCATCAACATGTCGTTGACGCGCAACACGCTCGAGTGGCCGACGTCGTGGGATGACGCGTTCCTGTACGCGGCGGAGCACGACGTCGTCGTCGTCGCCGCGGCAGGCAACCGCGGCTCGGGCACGACGGTCGTCGGCGCGCCCGCGACGATGCCCGGCGTGCTCACGGTCGCGGGCGTGGACCGGGCGGGCGAGGCGAGCTTCGATGCGTCCTCGCAGGGCATCACGATCGCGATCTCGGCGCCGAGCGAGGAGCTCGTCGGCGCAGCGCCCGGCGGGCGCTACCTCGCGTGGAGCGGCACGAGCGGTGCCGCGCCGATCGTGTCCGGTATCGTCGCGCTCGTGCGGGCCGCGCACCCCGAGCTCGATGCGGCGAACGTCATCAACCGGATCGTCGCGACCGCGCACGATCGCGGGGACAGCGGCTACGACGCGTACTACGGCTACGGCCTCATCGACGCGGCCGCCGCGGTCAGCGCGAGCGTGCCGCTCGTCACCGAGAACCCGATGGGCAGCCTCGCGCAGTGGATCAACGTCTACCGCCCGACGACGGTCGGCCCCGTCGACCACCCGACGCCCGTCGTCGTCGTGCCCGAGCCGGACCTCATCGCGGCGCCCGATGCCGCGACGCCATTCGGCAAGGTGCTCGCCCCCATCGAGCTGCTGCGCACGGCCGGGCCGGGGGTGCTCGCGGTCATCGCACTGGCCGCCGGCATCGTCGCGCTCGCGATCTGGGCGATCCGCCGGGCGGACGGCGGGCGCCGCAGCCGTTAGACTCTCTGCGGCGTACGGGCCGCATGCGGCCGCAGAGCCAGAGCACCGCTCTCGATCAAGGGAAGAACCCACCACTGTGCCCAAGATTCTGATCGTCGGCGGCGGATACGCAGGCTTCTACGTGGCGTGGAAGCTGGAGAAGCTGCTCCGTCGTCGCGAAGCATCGGTCACCCTCGTCGACCCGCTGTCGTACATGACGTACCAGCCATTCCTCCCGGAGGTCGCGGCGGGTTCGATCGAGGCCGACCACGCCGTCGTCGCGTTCCGCCGTCACTTGAAGCGCACCCGGGTCGTGCCCGCGCGCATCACGGAGATCGACTCGGGGGCGAAGGTCGCGACCTTCACGCCGCTCGATGGCGACCCGTGGACCGAGGAGTACGACATCCTCGTCGTGACTGCGGGATCCGTCACCCGCACGTTCCCGATTCCGGGCGTCGCGGACAGCGCGTTCGGGATGAAGAACATCCAGGAGGCCGTTGGCGTCCGCGACCGCCTCATGGGCAACTTCAACCGGGCGTCAAACCTGCACGACTCGCCGCTCAAGCGCCGACTGCTCAATGTCACCGTCGTCGGCGGCGGCTTCGCCGGCGTCGAGACCGTCGCGGAGCTGCGCAGCCTCTCCTCCTACCTCGTGCGCTACTACCCGACGATCTCTTTCGAGGAGACGAGCTTCTACCTCGTCGAGGCGGTCGACCGCATCATGCCCGAGGTCTCGGCGAAGCAGGCGGAGTGGGTCGTCAGCGACCTCGAGAAGCACGGCGTCAACGTGCGGCTCAACACCCAGCTGATGAGCGCGGAGAACGGCGTCATCGAGCTCTCCAACGGCGAGACGTACGAGACGGATCTGCTCGTGTGGACCGCCGGCGTCATGGCGCACCCGACCGCGAAGCACTTCGGCTTGCCGCTTGACGAGCGCGGCCGGGTGCGGTCCTCGGCGACGCTGCAGGTCATGGACGAGTCCGGCGAGATCATCCCGGGCGTCTGGTCGGCCGGCGATGTCGCGGCCGTGCCGGACCTCTCGGGCGACAGCCCGCTCCCGGACGGCACCTGCGTGCCGAACGCGCAGCACGCGGTGCGCCAGGCCAAGCGCATGGCGAAGAACATCGTCGCGGAGCTGCGCGGCGAGACGCCGATCGACTATGTGCACAAGAACATCGGCGCGGTCGCCGGGCTCGGCCCGTGGAATGGCGTCATGAAGTTCGCGGGCATGCCGTTCCACGGCTGGTTCGCGTGGCTCGGCCACCGCGTCTATCACGGCTTCGCGATGCCGACCTTCGAGCGCAAGTTCCGGGTGCTCGGCGACTGGCTCGCCAACTTCTTCCTGCGCCGCGAGATCGCCTCGCTCGCGCTCGGCCGCCCGCGCGCCGCGTTCCAGGAGTACGCCCTGCGGCCGGCGGCCCGGGCCCGCGCCGACGAGCGCGGCCCGTCGGCGCCGCCCGCGGAGAAGCCTGCCGCGAAGCCGCGTGCGCGCAAGACGCCCCCGGCGGTGTGAGCGCGCTCAGCGGCTACGCTGAACCTGCCCCGGTAGCCCAATGGCAGAGGCAGGCGACTTAAACTCGCCCGAGTCTGGGTTCGAGTCCCAGTCGGGGCACCGATCGATCGGTGTGGCCGCCGAGTGGACGCGAGTGGTTCGCTGAGTCCTGCCGAGCGGGCAGGACGCGCCCACTTCCGGGCCCGACCGGGCTCAGGCAGCGATGTGCGCCTGGAGCAGCCACCGCAGCTTCGTCAGGCCGCGCTCGATCTCGATCGCGATGTCCTGGCTGCTGAGGTCGACCTCGTCGAGTCCGTCGACCGCCTTGCGCACGGTCACGAGCGCCGCGTCGAGCTGGGCGACGACCTGCGCGACCGTGGTCTCCCAGCCCTGGAAGCCCGCGGAGAGCGCCGGGAGCGTTTGCTTCGCGGCGACGGTCGCGAGCCGGGCGTCGACCGGGAGGCCGAGCGCGATGATGCGCTCCGCGGCCGAGTCCGAGTAGTCCTGCGCCTGCTCGACGAGCTGGTCGAGGAGCTCGTGCACGCCCTGGAAGCTCGCCCCGCGCACGTGCCAGTGCGCCTGCTTGCCGTCGACGACGAGCGCCTGCAGGTCGATCACGACGGGGGAGAGGAATTGCGCGACCCCAGCGGCCATCTCGGGCGTGCCGGTCTGCGTGCTCGGGGTGTGCTTCGTGCTCGTGGACATTTCGCTTGACTCCTTCGCTCGCCGCGCCGATCGCGCGTCGCACCATCTACGATCGCGCGTTTCGCGTCGCTTCGCAACGAAGCAGAGCCTCGCCTTAGCGGGTTCTGAGGCGGTTCGCAGGCGGACCCCAGCGGGGCCGCGCGACGAGTGGCGAGGCTAGAGCCGGGTCAGATCCGGGAGCACGTGGAGCTCGTCGACGAGTTCGCGCAGCTCGGGCGCGATCTCGATGCGCGTGCTCGCGACCGCGCCGACGCGGACGACGCAATTGCGCTCCGGAGCGTCGGGCTCGGGCAGCCATTCGCCCGCCCAGCCCGAGATCGCGGCGCCGAGCGCGGCACCGGCGACGTCGCCGCGCCGCAGCCAAGTCACGGTCATGCGCGACGGCGCGGTGACCGGGACGATCTCGTCCTCGGGCCCGGCCTCGATGAAGACCTGGCCGTAGGCGCACACGGGCAGCAGGTCCAGGGTGTGCTGCATCGCGAGCAGGTCGTCGTGATCCCCCGCGATGAGCAGCAGGTCCCTGGTGCGGGTCCGGCGGCGCGTGCTCATGGCCTTAAGCATAGGCTTGCCTAACACTTTGCGCGAGTCCGGCGGGCGAATTCACAGCGCACGGTCGGTGCGGCCCGGGCCCGATGTCCGGCCCGCCCCCTAGAATCCAGGCATGGACCTTCTCTGGCTCTGGATTCTCATCGGCGTCGTCGTCGTGCTCGGCCTCGTCGTCGGCATCTTCTACTGGGCGACGTACAACGCGCTGGTCACGCTCAACGTCCGTGTCGACGAGGCGTGGAGTGACATCACGGTGCAGCTCAAGCGCCGTGCCGACCTCATCCCGAACCTCATCGAGACGGTCAAGGGGTACGCGACGCATGAGCGCCAGGTCTTCGAAAACGTGACGGCCGCGCGCGCCGCGACCATCCAGCCCGGCATGACGCCCGGCGAGACGGCGAAGGCCGACGGCATGCTGCAGGGGGCGCTCAAGAGCCTCTTCGCGGTCGCCGAGGCCTACCCGCAGCTGCAGGCGAGCCAGAACTTCCTCCAGCTCCAGGCCGAGCTCGTCGACACCGAGGACAAGATCCAGGCCTCGCGGCGCTTCTACAACGGCGGGGTGCGCGAGCTCAACACCAAGATCAAGGTCTTCCCCAACAACCTCATCGCCCGCAAGCTCGGTTTCGGCGAGCGCGAGTTCTTCGAGGTCGAGGACCCGACGGCCATCGCCGAGCCGCCGCGCGTGCAGTTCTGAGCACGCGGGAGCTGCGAACTAGATCGTGTATTCCGCGGTACGCAAGAACAAGGTCAACACCTTTCTGATCCTGCTGGTCTTCATCGTCATCATCGGAGGCCTCGGCGCACTCGCCGCCTGGATCTACCAGAGCTGGGTCATCGCGGTCGTCGTGGTCGGCGTCGCGGCGCTGTACGCGCTCATCCAGTACTTCGCGGCGAGCGCGGAGGCGCTCGCGATCTCCGGCGCGCGCGAGATCCAGAAGTCGGACAACCCGCGACTGTGGCGCATCGTGGAAAACCTGTCGATCACGACCGGCACCCCCATGCCCCGCGTCTTCATCATCGACGACCCCGCGCCGAACGCGTTCGCGACCGGTCGCGACCCCAAGCACGCCGCCGTCGCGGCGACGACGGGGCTCCTCGACATCATGGACGACAGCGAGCTCGAGGGCGTCATGGCGCACGAGCTCGGGCACGTGCGCAACTACGACATCCGCGTCTCGATGATCGTCTTCGGCCTCGTCGTCGCCGTCGGCATGATCGCGGACCTGCTCGTGCGCATGGCGATCCTCGGCGGCCGCGGCTCGCGCAACAACGGCGGCCCGATCCTGCTCGTCTTCGGGCTCATCGCCATGATCGTCGCCCCGCTCCTGGCCGCGATGGTCCAGGCCGCGATCTCGCGCCAGCGCGAGTACCTCGCCGACGCGACGGGCGCGCTGACGACCCGCTACCCCGAGGGGCTCGCCCGCGCACTGGAGAAGCTCGAGACGTACAGTCGCCCGATGGCGAGGCAGAACACCTCGATGGCGCACATGTGGATCTCCAACCCAAACAAGCCCGGCTTCATGGCGCGCCTCTTCTCCACGCACCCCCCGATCCAGGACCGCATCGAGCGCCTGCGCAAGATCGGCGGCGGCTTCTAGTCGCACCGATCAGGACACCCGCAGCACCGTCTTCCCCGTGCCGTGGCCGCGGGACAGGTGCCGGATCGCCGCCGCGGCCTCCTCGAGCAGGAAGACCCGATCGAGGTGCGGGCGGACCGCGCCTGAGGCGACATAATCGGACATCGCGTCGAGGTCGGCCCGCGTCTCGACGGAGACGACGCCGACGAGCCGCTGCCGGGAGAACGTGGCGGCGAACGGCGCCGCGAGCATCCGGCTCAGCCCGCCAAGGGGGCCGACCTCCGCGCCGACGATCGCGAGCGCGCCCCGAGGCGTCAATGCCGCGCGCAGGCTCGCGAGCGAACGCGCCCCGCCCGTGTCCAGGATCGCGTCATACGGACCCGCCGTAAGCGGATCCTCGGCGCGGTAGTCGATCGCGAGATCGGCGCCGAGCGCCCGCACGAGCCCGAGCTTCGGCCCGCTGCTCGCACCCGTCACGCGCGCCCCCATCGCCTTCGCGAGCTGCACGGCGAACAAGCCGACGCCGCCGGCCGCACCGAGGATGAGCACGTGATCGCCCGGCGCGACGCGCAGCGCATCCCGCAGCGACTGCAGGGCGGTGGGTCCCGAGATCGGGATCGCTGCCGCCTCCTCGAAACTCAAGCTCGCGGGCTTGGGCGCGATCTTGCCGACCCGGGCGACGGCGTTCTGCGCGAACGAGCCCATGAGCGTGCCGTAGACCTCGTCGCCCGGCGAGAACTCGCCGACCCCCTCGCCCGGCTCGACGACGACGCCGGCGAAGGCGGATCCGGGGACGGGCCAGCGCGGCCGTCGCAGGCCCGCCGCGAGCCGCACCATGCGGGGTCGTCCGGCCATGAGGTGCCACACGCCCGGGTCGACTCCCGCCGCGCGGATCTCGACGAGGACCTCGCCGCCGCGCGGGCGCGGCACGGGGATGTCGCTCAGCCGCAGCACGTCGGTCTCGCCGTAGCGGTCCTGCGTGATCGCCCTCACGATGCCGCCTCCGGGAACTGGAAGACGTCCTCGAGGCCCGCGCCGAGCGCGTGCGCGATCCGGAACGCGGTCTCCAGTGACGGTGAGTACTTCCCCTGCTCGATCGCGATGAGGGTCTGGCGCGTCACGCCCACCCGATCGGCGAGCTCCGCCTGCGTCATCTCGCCGGCCTCGAAGCGCAGTCGACGGATCGCGTTCGTGACGAGTGTCGGCTTCACCATGCGTCGTTGAATCCCGTCCGGTAGGCGATCCCCTTGGCGATCGAGCTGAGGGCGGCGGACAGGAAGAAGCCGAGGAAGATCGCGTTGGCGATCCAGAACGCCGGCTGCTCGAGCATCGCGAGTGCGAGCCCCGCGAGCGCGCCGATGACGACGAAGGCCTGTCCAGTGCGGTCGGAGAAGCGGCTGATCTGCCGATCGCGCTCGTCGCGCTTGTTGCTGTCGAGGTCGGTGAACACGCGGAAGACGGCGTGCAGGACGATGGAGGCCGCGATCGAGCCGACGATCGTCCAGATCATCGGCCAGGCGAACGGGATCTCCGGCAGCGGCCGGCCGTCGGCGCCCGCGAAGAGGAGGATCAGGTACGCGGGGTAGCCGAGGACGGCGAGCGCGAGCATGATCCATGCGCTGCGCTCCTCGGGGGCGGACTGGAACGCCATGATGAGCCCTTCGGGATGTCAAGAATGTTGGACACCCCGAAGGTAAAAGATTCGCGACGCGATGTCAAGAATCATTTACACGCCGCTCGAGGAGCGCGATGACCTCGAGGTGCTCCGTCTGCGGGAACATGTCGAAGAGTCGCGCCCGCGCCGGCCGCAGCGACGGCATCCGCGCGAGATCGGTCGCGAGCGAATCCGGGTTGCAGCTCGAATACACCACCCGCCCCACTCCCGAGCGCTCGAGCCAGCCCGAAAGCTCGGGGCCGAGCCCCCGCCGCGGCGGGTTCACGACGACGAGCTCCGGCACGCGGTCCTGCTCCATCGCCCACGTCGTCGCGTCCGCCGCGACGAACGCCGTATCGGCGAGCCCCGCCGCGCGGGCCGTGCGCGTCGCCGCCTCGATCGCCTCCGCACTCGACTCGACGCCGAGGACGCGTCGGCCGGGTCCCGAGAGCGCGAGCGCGAAGCCGCCGACCCCGCAGTACAGATCCCACACCTCGCGGGCGTCGCCGGCCCAGGCGCGAGCCTGCTCGTAGAGTCCGGCCGCGACGGGGGTGTTCGTCTGGAAGAAGGCGCGCGGCGGCAGCCGCAGCTCGAAGCCGGCGATCGGGATCCGCAGCTCCGCCGCGTCCGTCAGCACGACCTCCTCGTCGCCCTCCAGCAGCGCCGCGTGCGCCGGCAGCAGATTGGCGGTCACGACCCGCAGGCCCGGCAGCTCCGCCAGCAGCGTCGGCAAGTGCTTTCGGATGCGGGGGAGCGACTCGCTCGAACGCAGCACGAAGCGCGCCATGAGCTCGCCGCTCGGCGACGTCGTGAGGAGCACGTGCTTGAGCTCCCCGCGGCGCGCGCCGACGTCGTAGGGCGTGAGGCGGGCGAGGGTGATGAAGCGGGAGAACGCCGGCAGCGCGGCCGTGAGCGCCGGGTCGAGGATCCCGCAGGCGCGCAGGTCGACCCCGCGCTGCTCGGCGTCGAGGATGCCGAGCGTCGGCGCCTCGGTCGTGCCGCCGACGACCATCTTCGCCTTGTTGCGGAAGGCGGCCTCGGGGCCGGCGAACGGCGGCGACCACGTCGCGTGCGCCCCGACGGCCGTCCGTGCGCGCTGCTCCTTGTCGGCGAGCTGCCGGGGTCGAGGCGTCTCGATGAGTGCGCACGAGCGGCACTCGGCTCGCTCCCAGTAGCCGCACCTCACGGTGCCACCCCGAGACCGAGGGTGCGGTGCGCCGCCGAGATCTGCGCGATCTGCTCCGCGGGCACACCGGCGGCCTCGGCGAACTCGGGCCAGCGCTCGACGGCGTCGCGCACCCGCCCGAGCTCGCGCTTCGCATACGGGATGCCGAAGCGGTCGGCGAGGCCGAGCATCCGGTCGCGGTCGATGAGCCGGAACTCGCCGTCGACCCCGAGGCAGTGCTGGCCGAGGTAGGGATGGCCGGCGAGGTTCGCGTAGGTCACGTCGTAGGCGGGGGCGAGCGACCAGCGGCCGTCGGCGTCCATGAGGAAGGCGTGGTTCTTGGTGTGGTCGTCGTGGTTGACGGCCATGACGTTGAAGACCATGCGGCGGTAGGCCTCCACGAGCGCGGCCTCCCCGAGCTCCAGATCGATGACGGTCTGGAAGAGCTGCGCGTAGTCGTGGACGCCGACGAGGTCGTTGTCGAGCGCGCGCATCCCGCACAGCGTGGTCATGTGCACCCGCTCGCCCGGTGCGGGCCGGTCGAAGCGCCGCGTCATGAAGTGCGCGCGACCGCCCTCGGGCAGCAGGCGCGTCTCCCTCATATCGATCCCGGCCGCCCGCGCCATGAGCGAGTATGCGTACTCGACCCGCGTGTACTGCTGCGCCTCCGCGAGGGTGCCCGCGTCGGTCGCGCCGTCGAACTTGAGCAGCCACGCGGACTCGCCGGCGCGCGGCGGGAAGACGCCGGAGTGGAAGACGCCCGTCGCGTCGACGAGGTTGAGCACGGCCTTGGGGCGCGCGCCGCCGGCGGAGGTGCCGACCTGGAGGAGCGTCTGGAGCGCGGAGGTCGTCTCGGCGTCGTCGCCCTCGATCCGCCCTTCGACCGCGGCTCGGGCGGCGACGGTGAGCGCCGCGAGGTCGATGATCGTCGGCGGCTGCGCGCCCGGCCCGTTCGCCGGCTCGAACTCGAGCGCGCCCATGGCGCGTCCGTCGACGTAGGCGAGTCGGTCGAGCGGCGTGATCTCCCCGGCGGTGACCCCTTGGCGCTGCATCCAGGCGTCGATGAGCGCGTTGCCGAAGCGGTCCGGCAGCGAGTCGGCGATCGTGGGCGGGAGCGTGAAGAACGTCTCCGGGCGCAGCCCGCGGAACTCGTAGACGCGCGGCCCCGCGGTCCGCGGCATGAGGAAGGGCGCGAGCTCGATCCCGGTGCGCAGCCAGTCCGGGTCGTACTGGAACGCCGTGACGCCGGTGCCGGGGACGACCGCGCCGACGGTGCGGCCCGCGTAGCGGACTTCGATGACGCGGGTGTGCTCGAAGGCCACGGGTCAGCCCGACCGTCCCACGCGCGGCGCGCGGGTCGCCGTGCGTTCGGCGCGGCGTTCGGCGGCGAGCTGCTCGATCGGCGAGGGGCCGATCCGGGGCGTGATCGCGTCGACCGCGTCGATCCGATCGAGCGCACGCAGCACGCGGATGAGCGTCGTCAGTCGCGAGCCCTGCCCGCCCTCGAGCTGCTGGATCGCAGAACGCGACAGACTCGCCCGGTCGGCGAGCGCGTCCTGGGTGAGTCCGGCGTCGATGCGCCACTGGCGCACCGCGAGACCGATGCGTGCCTCCGTCTCGTCAATCACGCTTGCAAAATCACTCATTAACCAAGAATATCCGACTAATGATTGGATTTGCAAGCCTCCTTGAGCGCGCTTGCGAGCGTACCGCGCGACCCCACATCGACCGCGTCAAGACCCTGCCAGCGCGCGGCCGCCTCCACCAGGCGCGCGATCCGCTGCGGGTCGGCGGCCCTCGCCGCCGCCTCGCCCTCCTCGTGCCACGCCGATTGGACGCGCAGCACCCCGGCCTTGCGGTCCGACTTCAGGTCGATCCGGCCCACCAAGCGCTCATCGAGCAGGATCGGCAGCGAGTAATAGCCGTAGACGCGCTTCGGCGCCGGCGTATAGATCTCGATCCGATAGTGGAAGCCGAACTGGCGCTGCGCCCGGGCCCGATCCCACACCACCGGGTCGAACGGACTCAGCAGCGCCGCCGCCCGCAACCGCGACGGGCGCTTCGCATCGCGGTGCAGCCACGCGGGCTGGCGCCAGCCCTCCACCCGCACCCGCACGAGATCGCCCGCCTCGACGAGCTCTGCGACCGCCGCGCGGGTGTCGTCCGAGCGCAAGCGGTAGTAGTCCGCGAAGTCGCCCACGGTCCCCACCCCGAGCGCCACCGCGGAGCGCCGCACCAGCTCCCGGATCGCGTCGGCACGGGGCACCTCCGCGCCGATCACCGAGTCGGGGAGCACCTGCTCCGGGAGTGCGTATCGGCGCTCGAATCGCGTCCTGCCGGCCGAGACGACGTCGCCGCGGCGGAACAGGATCTCGAGCCCCCGCTTGACCGCCGACCAGCCCCACCAGGGCCCGTGCCGACGGTTCTCCTCGTGCTCGATCTCGCTCGCCGCGAGCGGGCCCTCCGCGCGCAGCACCGCGAGCAGTTCGTGCAGCAGTGCCCCGTGGTCGCCCGCGAAGTCGGGGAACCACGGGTCCCGCGCCCGGTACTCGGCCTTGCGCCACGACCACAACGGCAGGTCCTCCACGGGGAAGAGCGCCGCCTCATGGGCCCACCACTCGGTCCAGCGGGAGGGATCCGCGAAGGTCACGCGATCCAGCTGCGCCTTGTCGTAGCCGCCGAGCCTCGCGTGCAGCGGCAGGTAGTGGCTCCGCTCGAAGACGTTGACGGAGTCGAGCTGCAGGAGCCCCAGCCGGCGCGCGGTCGACTCCAGCCGACCGCGGCCGACCGTCGGCGGCGGCGCGGAGCCGAACCCCTGTGCCGCGAGCAGCACGCGCCGCGCCTGTCCGGGCGTGAGTCGCTCGACCTCGCGCTCATCCACCCCGTCAACCTAGCCCCGCCCACCGACACGCGGTTCTCACGTGCGCGGCGGCGTATGCGGGCGCGTTGCACGCACAACCCCGCCCACATCCGGAAAAGGTATCGTCGTGGCGTGAGCGACGACGCGCGGGTGCCGCAGGGACTGCGCACGGCCGGTGCGTGGTCGTGGCGGCTCCTGCTCATCGCGGCCGTCGCCGCCGTCGTGATCTGGCTCGTCATCCAGTTCAAGCTCATCGTCATCCCGCTGCTCATCTCGATCCTGCTCGCGGCGCTCCTCGTGCCGTTCTCGAGCTTCCTGCAGCGACACCGCTGGCCCAGGTGGCTCGCGATCACCGCGAGCATGCTCGGCGCCCTCGCCCTCGTCGGCGGGCTCGTCACGCTCGTCGTCTTCCAGATCCGCGGCGGTTGGAGCGAGCTCGTTACCGCGACGCTGCGCGCCGTCGACGACATCGGCGGCTGGCTCGCGGGGCCCCCGTTCAACCTCGAGCTGGACGACCTGCGACAGACGATCCTCGACTGGTGGGCCGAGTTCAGTCACGACACGAGCACCATCTGGTCGGGCGCGCTCAGCGTTGGCACGACGACCGGCCACGTGCTCGCGGGGCTCCTGCTGACCCTGTTCGCGACGCTCTTCCTCCTCATCGACGGACCGCGGATCTGGCGCTGGTTCCTCGCGCTGTTCCCGAGCCGCGCGCGCGAGCGCACCGACCTCGCCGCCCGGGCCGGGTGGACGACGCTGACCTCCTTCGCGCGCATCCAGATCTTCGTCGCCGCCGTCGACGCCGTCGGCATCGCCCTCGGCGCGTGGATCCTCGGACTCTTCTACGGCGGCTTCCCGCTCGTCATCCCCATCGCCGTCGTCGTGTTCCTCGCGAGCTTCATCCCCATCGTCGGGGCGCTCTTCTCCGGCGCGCTCGCCGTCTTCGTCGCCCTCGTCTACCTCGGGCCCATCCCCGCCGTCATCATGCTCGCCATCGTGCTGCTCGTGCAGCAGATCGAAGGCCACGTGCTGCAGCCGCTCGTCATGGGCACGGCCGTCAAGGTCCACCCGCTCGCCGTCGTCTTCGCCGTCGCCGCCGGCACGCTCATCGGCGGCATCCCCGGCGCCCTGTTCGCGGTGCCGCTCGTCGCCGTCGTGAACGCGATGGTCCGCAGCCTCGTCGACCGGCCGCAGCAAGCACCCATCGCGCAGGAGGAAGATGGTTTCGGTGACACAGTAGAGGGAGGCGCCGCATGACCCTTCGACAGGCCGAGGACGACGCCGGCACCGCGCTCTCGACGTCGTTCACCGCGCCCACGCTCGACGAGGTCGACGCGGCCGCGGCTCGCGTCGCCGAGGTCGTGGTGCGCACCCCGATGCAGACGTCGCGCTCGCTCGCGGAGATCCTCGGCAGCCCCGTCTACCTCAAGTGCGAGAACCTCCAGCGCACGGGCTCCTACAAGATCCGCGGCGCCTACAACCGGCTCTCGCGCCTCAGCCCCGAGGAGCAGGCGCGCGGCGTCGTCGCGGCGTCCGCCGGCAATCACGCGCAGGGCGTCGCGTTCGCGGCCCGCGAGCTCGGCATCCGGGCGACGATCTTCATGCCCGTCGGCGTCGCGCTGCCCAAGCTGCTCGCGACGCGCGGCTACGGCGCGGATGTCCAGCTCGTCGGCGACATCTTCGACGAGACCAATGACGCGGCGATCGCGTTCGCCGAGACGACCGGCGCCGTCTTCATCCCGCCGTTCGACCACCCCGACATCGTCACCGGGCAGGCGACGCTCGGCATCGAGATCTGGGACGAGGCCTCGGCGCCCGACACCGTCATCGTCCCGATCGGCGGCGGCGGACTCGCGGCCGGTGTCGCCTCGGCCGTCAAGCAACGCGCCGCCAAGGAGGGCCGCAGCGTGCGCGTCATCGGGGTTCAGGCGGCCAATGCCGCCGGCTTCCTGCCCTCACTGAGCGAGGGCGAGGTCGTCACCGCCTCCATCCACCCGACGATCGCCGACGGCATCGCGGTCGCGCGCCCCGGCGAGCTGACCTTCGCCGTCATCCGCGACTACGTCGACGAGGTCGTCACCGTCACCGACGACGAGATCGCGCGGGCGCTCGTCGTGCTCCTCGAGCGCGCGAAGCTCGTCGTCGAGCCCGCGGGCGCCGTCGGTCCCGCCGCCGTCATCGCCGGCAAGGTCACCGGCACCGGCCGCACCGCGATCGTGCTCTCCGGGGGCAACATCGATCCGCTGCTCATGGAGCGCGTCATCGGTCGCGGACTCACCGCCTCCGCCCGATACCTCAAGGTCGTCATCCCGCTGCCGGACCGTCCCGGTCAGCTCGCCCGCATCTCTGAGCTCATCGCCGCTGCGAGCGCCAACGTCGTCGAGGTCCGCTACTCGCGGCAAAACCTCGAGCTCGGCATCGGCGAGGTCGAGATCGAGATCCACATGGAGACCCGCGGGCCCGAGCATCAGGACCACGTCCTGCAGCGACTGCGCTCCGCCGGCTACCAGCCGCGCGTCACCGCCTGAGCCGGATCAGTCCTCCGTGTCGCGACGATTCGCCTCGAGCTCCGCGGCGATCCGCTCCTGCGCCTCGCCCCGGTATCGCACCCGGCGGATGCGGCGCACCATGTCGAAGATGAGCAGGATCACGACGATCGCGAAGACCGCTGTGATCGCGAAGCCGATCCACCCGGGGGTCACTTCGTCGGCGCTGATCGGAGTCGGGTTCACGGTGACTCAGCCTACGCTGGAAGCCTCATGACGACTGAACCGGCGCTGGGCGGCACCGACCTCGACGCCCGCTACGGCCGCCGACCCGCCCGCCGCCGCCGAAACGGCATCGTGATCGCCGGCGCCGTGCTCGGTGTGCTCGCGCTCGTCTGGCTCGTGTGGGCGCAGCCGTGGTCGACGCAGATGTTCTGGAAGTCCACCGGGTACCGCATCATCGACGGCGGCTCGATCGCGGTGACCTGGAGCGTGACGCTCGGCGACGGCGAGGCGGCGCAGTGCGCGGTCGCCGCGCAGAACGTCGCGCGCGCGATCGTCGGCTGGAAGGTCGTCGATGTCGTCGGCACCGATCAGCCGACGCGCCAGCACAGCGCCGAGATCCGCACGACGGAGCCGCCCGACACCGGTTTGGTGTACCGCTGCTGGCTCACGTAGCATGGTCCGAATATGCGAGCCCGCCGGTTCCGGCGGGTTTCCTGCTTATTCGGGCCTTTTCCAAGGAGGGAATGCGCATGAATCAGAACGTGACCTGGCTGACCCAGGAGGCGTACGACCGGCTCGCGGCCGAGCTCGAGCAGCTCACCGGTGAGGGGCGCATCGAGATCGCGAAGCGCATTGAGGCGGCACGCGAAGAGGGCGACCTCAAGGAGAACGGCGGCTACCACGCGGCGAAGGAGGAGCAGGGCAAGATCGAGGCCCGCATCCGTTCGCTCACCGAGCTGCTGCGCGGGGCGGTCGTCGGCACCCCGCCGGACGACGGCGTCGTCGAGGCCGGCATGGTCGTGACCGCGAAGATCCAGGGCGACGAGAGCGTCTTCCTGGTCGGCTCGCGCGAGATCGGGGGCGACTCCGACCTCGACGTGTACAGCGAGGGCAGCCCCCTCGGGCGCGCGATCCTCGGTCTCAAGCCGGGCGACGTCACGTCGTACACCGCGCCGAACGGCAAGTCGATCTCGGTCGAGATCGTCGACGCCAAGCCGTACTCGGGCTGAGCGCCGCCGCAATCGCGTTCTGTCACGGTGTTTGCCGCGCTGCATGCCGTGCAAACACGGTGCACCAGCGCAGACACCCTGTCGTAACGAGTTCGAGCCGTCAGGGGAAGACCGGGGGCCACACCGCGACGAGGAAGACCGCCGTCCAGTGGCACAGGAACGCGAGCAGCGTGCACGCGTGGAAGATCTCGTGGAAGCCGAAATGGTTCGGCCACGGGTTCGGCCGCTTGAGCGCGTAGACGAGCGCGCCGAGCGTGTAGAAGCCGCCGCCGACGAACACGAGCACCATCGACGCCGCCGCGGCGGCGAAGAGGTCGCCGACGTACATGAGCGCCGCCCAGCCGAGCAGCAGATACAGCGGCACGTAGAGCCAGCGCGGCGCGCGGATCCAGAAGATGCGGAACGCGATGCCGGCGATCGCCCCGCCCCACACCAGCGAGATGAGGATGACCGACTGCGGGAAGGGGAGTGCGAGCGTCGCGATCGGCGTGTAGGTGCCGGCGATGAGCAGGAAGATGTTCGCGTGGTCGAGGCGCTTGAGCGCGAGCTTGACCCGCGGCGACCAGTTGAAGCGGTGGTAGAGCGCCGAGCCGCCGAAGAGCATGAGCGAGGCGGCGAAGAAGACCGCCGACATGAGCTTCGCGAACCAGCCGTCCGCGAGTGCGACGAGCACGACGCCGAGCGCGATCGCGACGGGGATCGTCGCCGCATGGATCCAGCCGCGCCATGAGGGCTTGATCTCGGCGGGCGGCGCCGGGGGTGCCTCTTGGATGACCGTCACGCACAGAGAATAGGCGCAGCGGCTGGGAGTACCGTAGGCACGTGGATCGACGAAGCGGTGGCCTGCTCTACCGCCTCTACCAGCGTCGGCTCCGCAAGCGGCTCGACGCGAAGCGCCTGCCCCGCCACGTCGCGATGATCATCGACGGCAACCGGCGCTGGGCGCGCCAGCGCGGCCTGGACTCGACCGACCACGGCTACCGCGCGGGCGCCGACGTGTACCGCGACTTCCTCGTGTGGTGCGACGACCTGGGGGTGCGTCACGTCACGCTCTACCTGCTGTCGAGCGACAACGTCGTCAAGCGTCCCGCCGAGGAGCTCGAGGGGCTCATCGCGATCATCGGCGAACTCGCCGACGAGCTCTCGCGGTTCCGCGACTGGCGTCTCCAGCACGTCGGCTCGGCGGAGGGGCTCCCGGATCCGCTCGTCGCGCAGCTCGCCGCCGCCGAGCAGCGCACCGCGGCGAAGACCGGCATGCACGTCAACCTCGCGGTCGGCTACGGCGGCCGGCGCGAGATCGTCGACGCGATCCGCACGATCGTGCGCGAGCACGGCCGCGACGGCGGCACGCTGGAGGACCTCGCGGAGGACCTCACGCCGGAGAAGATCGGCGAGCACCTGTACACGGGCGGCCAGCCCGACCCAGATCTCGTCATCCGCACGTCGGGGGAGCTGCGGCTGTCCGACTTCATGCTCTGGCAGTCGGCGCACTCCGAGTTCTACTTCGTCGAGGCCCTGGGCCCCGACTTCCGGGAGGTCGACTTCCTGCGAGCGCTGCGGGCGTATGCAGAACGCGATCGCCGGCTGGGTCGCTGAACCCGGCGTTCTCCCGTCGGATGCTCGTGCACCCGTCCTGATGTGGGCGCAAATGGCTGTATCGCCCGCCCGCCGGCGACCCTTTGCGCCCACTACGGCGAGTGGCGAGAGAACTGTGGGGAGCAGGCCGAGTGAACACCCGCTGCCCCGGTGTGTCGATCCGCGCGACACGCGCGGGGCGGGCCTAGCGTCATGCTTGTCGGGCGAGTCGCACTGACCGCCCGGGAACGGGAGTGAGCGTGACCGACACCCGCCAGACCAAGTCCGCGGCGACGAAGGCGGCTGGGGGTGGGAAGGGCACGCGCCAGCTGACGTACGTGCTCGACACCTCCGTGCTGCTGAGCGATCCGCGGGCGATCTTCCGATTCGCGGAGCACGACGTCGTCATCCCCGTGGTCGTCATCGGCGAGCTCGAGAAGAAGCGGCACGATCCCGAGCTCGGCTACTTCGCCCGGCAGGCGCTGCGTCACCTCGACGACCTGCGGATGCGCCACGAGCGCCTCGACTTCCCGATCGCGGTGGGCGACGGCGGCAGCCTGCGCGTCGAGCTCAACCACTCGAACCAGGCGGTGCTGCCGTCCGGCCTCCAGCTCGGGGACAACGACTCCCGCATCCTCGCCGTCGCGATGAACCTCGCGGGCGACGGCCTCGACGTCACGGTCGTCTCCAAGGACCTCCCCATGCGCGTCAAGGCCGCCTCGATCGGCCTGAGTGCGGAGGAGTACCGCGCGGAGCAGACGCCGGACAGCGGCTGGACCGGGCAGGCCGAGATCACGCTCGGCAGCGACGCGATGGCGCGGCTCTACGACGAGGAGACGCTCGCGTCGGACCTCGTCGCCGAGCTGCCGGTGAACACGGGCCTCGTCATCCACTCCGACCGCGGCTCCGCGCTCGGTCGCGTGTCGGGACACAACGCGATCCGCCTGGTCCGCGGGGACCGCGACGTCTTCGGCCTCCACGGCCGCAGCGCCGAGCAGCGCCTCGCGATCGACCTGCTCCTGGACCCCGAGGTCGGCATCGTGTCGCTCGGCGGTCGGGCGGGTACCGGCAAGTCGGCGCTCGCGCTGTGCGCGGGCCTCGAGGCGGTGCTCGAGAAGCAGCAGCACCGCAAGATCATGGTGTTCCGGCCGCTGTATGCAGTGGGCGGGCAGGAGCTCGGCTACCTCCCGGGCGATGCGGCGGAGAAGATGAACCCGTGGGCGCAGGCGGTCTTCGACACGCTCGGCTCGGTCGTGTCGCAGAACGTGCTCGACGAGGTCATCGATCGCGGCATCCTCGAGGTGCTGCCGCTCACGCACATCCGCGGGCGCTCGCTGCATGACGCCTTCGTGATCGTCGACGAGGCGCAGAGCCTCGAGCGCAACGTGCTACTGACGGTGCTGAGCCGCATCGGCCAGAACTCGCGCGTCGTCCTCACGCACGACGTCGCGCAGCGCGACAACCTGCGGGTCGGCCGCCACGACGGGGTCGCGAGCGTCATCGAGACGCTCAAGGGCTCGCCGCTCTTCGCGCACATGACGCTGACGCGCTCGGAGCGCTCGGCGATCGCGGCGCTCGTGACGGATCTCCTGGAGGGCAACGAGCTCGCCTGACCGTCGCCGTCTTCAGGTGTGCGCCCTGCACACCTGAAAGGCGGGGTCGGAGAGGGTCGATAGTCTCGTGGGGTGACGACCTGGATCCTCGGCGGGGCCGCGGCGATCCTCGGTGCGGTACTCCTGTGGGGGCTCGTGTCCCCGCGCTCGCAGTGGCGCGTGCTCGTCGGCTGGTCGGCGCGCGACCCCGACCGCACGGAGCCGGGCGACGGCGTCCACGGCGTCACCCGGATCCTGTGCCTGATCGGGCTGCTCGGTCTCGCGGCGTTCGCAGCGATCCAGATCTGGTCCGCCGTCGCGCACCAGCCGCGCGCGGCCCCGCCCCGCACCCCGATCGAGGAGATGTGGGGGACGCCCGTCCCGCAGCTCGTCGACCGCGTCGTCACGCCCGCCGCCGGGCCGCCCGCCGAGTTCGTCTCTGGGCCGATCGCGGGCTACCAGGAGCTCGAGCGCGGCTGGGCGCCCGACTATCTCGTCAACGTGCCGCGCTGGTCGTTCCTCGCCGAGCCGACGCCGGGCGGGCTCATCGGCAGCTACGCCGGCGACGGCTTCACGGCGTACGGCATCTCGGACGTGCTCGTCGCCGCGCAGGGCCCGCTCCACTGCATCCCCCGCGTCGCGGCGGTCGAGGAGAGCGAGGCGGTCATCACGATCGGCGTCTACTGGGGGCTGCCGGGCGGCGCCGAACAGGACAGCCTGACGGGATGCGCGGAGCCGGGTGAGCTGCTCCAGACGGTGCTCCTGCCGATCCAGCTGGCCGGACCGGTCGACGGGCGCAACGTCGTCACGTTCGACGGCGACGCGGTCGCGCCGGTCCGCGTGCTCGGCTGAGGATGTCGGAGGCACGGCGTAGCGTCGACGTGTGATGGAGCTCTCCGGGGACGAGGCCCGACGTCTGCGAGCGCGGGCCCACCTGCTCGGGGGCTCATCGCTCGAGCCGGCCGCGGTCGTCGCGCGGGCGGGCGCGATGCAGGGTCAGGATCAGCACGCGGTGCTCCAGGCGATCGCGCTGCGCTCGGCTCCCGGCACCGACGCGGACCAGGTGCGGGCGGCCTTCGACTCGGGGGCCATCGTGCGCGGCTGGCCGATGCGCGGCACGCTCTTCGCGATCACGCCCGAGGACCTCGCGGGCTTCACGCGGGTCACCGGGCCGCGGCTCGGCGCGACGCTGCGCACCCGCCGGGCGTATGTCGGCATCACCGAAGCGGACTTCGAACGGGCGCGCGAGGTCGCCGTCGAGGCGCTCGCGACCGGCGGTCGCACGCGCGAGGAGCTCGCGGCGCGCTGGGCCGACGCCGGCGTGCCGCAGGGCGCCGGGATCAACTACCACCTCGTCTCGACGCTCGCGATCTCGGGCGTCCTGCACCTGGGGCGGTTCGAGGGCCGGCAGCAGCTCGTCGAGCGCGCTCAGGAGTCGGTCGAGGAGGAGTCGGCATTCCTCGTCCGGATGGCGACGGCGTTCTACGGGGCGCGTGGACCCGCGACGATCGACGACTTCGCGTGGTGGACGAAGCTGCCGAAGTCGCTGCTGCGTCCCGCGGTGGAGGCCGTCGCGGGGCTCGAGACGGTGTCGGTCGAGGGGCGCGAGATGCGCTATCTCGACGACGGGGTCCGCGGCGAGCCGATGCCGCGCGAGCTCGTCGTGCCGTCGTTCGACGAGTGGATCCTGGGGTATCAGGACCGGTCGCTCGTCGCGACGCCCGAAGTCATGCGGGACGTCGCGACGAGCAACGGGATATTCCGGGCCGCCCGACTGGTCGACGGGGTCGTCGTGGGTCGGGCGTAGGGGGTCTCGATGCGGCAGGCTACGAGGGGTGCGTCATCGAGAGGACGTCGAGCTTCTCGTCGAGCTGCTCGATCGTCAGCTCGCCGCGCTCGACGAAGCCGAGGTCGATGACGGCCTCGCGGATCGTGAGCCCCTTCGCGACCGCGTGCTTCGCGATCTTCGCCGCCGCCTCGTAGCCGATGAGCTTGTTGAGCGGCGTGACGATCGAGGGCGAGGCCTCCGCGAGGAACTTCGCGCGCTCGACGTTCGCGACGAGGCCCTTGATCGTCTTGTCCGCGAGCACGACCGAGGAGGCCGCGAGCAGGCGGATCGACTCGAGCAGCGCATTGCCCATGACGGGGATCCCGACGTTGAGCTCGAAGGAGCCCGAGGCGCCGGCCCAGGCGATCGTCGCGTCGTTGCCGATGACGCGCGCGCACACCATGAGCACCGCCTCGGGGACGACCGGGTTGACCTTGCCGGGCATGATCGAGGAGCCGGGCTGCAGGTCGGGGATGTGCAGCTCGCCGAGCCCCGTGTTGGGGCCGGAGCCCATCCAGCGCAGGTCGTTGTTGATCTTCGTCAGGCTCACGGCGATGACGCGCAGCGCGCCCGACGCGTCGACGAGTCCGTCCCGGGCGCCCTGCGCCTCGAAGTGGTCGAGCGCCTCCGTGATCGGCAGGCCCGACTCGGCGACGAGCTCCGCGATGACCTCCTGCGGGAAGCCGAGCGGCGTGTTGATCCCGGTGCCGGTCGCGGTGCCGCCGAGCGGGACCTCGGCGAGGCGGGGGAGCGCCGACTCGACGCGCTCGATGCCGAGGCGGATCTGGCGCGCGTAGCCGGCGAACTCCTGGCCGAGCGTCACGGGGGTGGCGTCCATGAGGTGCGTGCGGCCGGACTTGACGACCGTCTTCCACTCCTCGGCCTTCTCCTCGAGCGACGTCGCGAGGTGGTCGAGTGCGGGGACCAGCTCGCGGATGACGGCGCCGGTCGCGGCGACGTGGACGGACGTCGGGAAGACGTCGTTGGAGGACTGCGAGGCATTGACGTGGTCGTTGGGGTGGACCGTCTTGCCGAGGGCGGCGGTCGCGATCGTGCCGAGCACTTCGTTCATGTTCATGTTCGACGAGGTGCCCGAGCCGGTCTGGTACTGGTCGATCGGGAACTGGTCGAGGTGCGCGCCGCCGATGATCTCGTCGGCGGCCGCGACGATCGCGTCGGCGATGTCCTGCGGGATGATGCCGCGGCGGCCGTTGACGATCGCGGCGGCGCGCTTGATCTGCGCGAGCGCGACGATCTGCGCGGGCTCGAGCCCATCGCCCGAGATCGGGAAGTTCTCAACGGCGCGCTGCGTCTGCGCCTGGTAGAGCGCGTCCGCGGGCACGAAGACGTCGCCCATCGTGTCGTGGTCCTTGCGGTACTGCTTGCCGTCGATCGTCACGATTTCGGCCACGGGGCTTTCCTTTCTTGACGAGGTCGGCACGTGCTGCGCGCTCGACCCGCGTTGGTTGTCTGCTCAGACGAGGCCCACGATGACATCGGGCTCGACGCGTCCGGCGGCCAGGCGATAGTTCGCGCCGACCACCGCCAGCCTACCGTCGGCGATCGCCTCCGAGACGACCGTGGAGGACTCGATGAGCTCCTTGATGGTGTCGCGCAGGTGCTCGCGCCCCACCTCCTGCGAGTCGAGGTCGTGGGTCGTCGTCGAGCCGTTCCTGGAGCGAACGCGATGGACGGCCGGGAGGATGGTGCGCACGATCCGCGCGATGTGGATGGGCAGGGGCGCGGCCTCGGGGTCGGTCTGGCGCATCGCGGCGGCGACGGCGCCGCATTCGTCGTGGCCGAGCACGAGGATGAGCGGCACCTTGAGGATCGCGACGGCGTAGTCGATCGAGCCGATGACGGACTCGGAGATCACCTGACCGGCGTTGCGCACCACGAAGAGGTCGCCGAGGCCGCGGTCGAAGATGAGCTCGGCCGCGAGGCGCGAGTCGCTGCAGCCGAAGAGCGTCGCGATGGGCGCCTGGCCCTGCGCGATCTCCGAGCGGTAGGCGGCGTCCTGGTGCGGGTGCTGCACCTGACCCGAGACGAATCGCTCGTTGCCGGCCTGGAGCTCCGCCCATGCCTCGGCCGGCGTCATCACCGGGCGACCTCCGCGCCGATCGAGGTGGCGACGAGCGAGAAGTCGGCGTCGCTCGCGCTGCCGTGCAGCAGGACGAGCGAGCTCGGGAGCTCGGTGGCGAGGTTGAACGCGTAGTTGCCGGTGGGGTCGACCGCGCGGCGGTCGTATTGCGTCCACTCCAGGCCCTCGACGCGGACCGTACCGGTCGGCTCGACGACCTTGTCCGGCAGGACCAGGGCCGTGCCGGGCTCCTGCGCGAGCAGCTGCGTGAGACCGACGTAGCCCTCGCTCGGCGAGAGGAAGCCGATCTCCCAGAGGACGACGCCGTCCTGCTCGCTCACGCGGGCGTAATTCGCGCTCCAGCCGTCGGGCAGCTGGGGATCGAGGATCTCCGGTCCGTACGCGCTGCGCGCGGCCTGGGCGACGGCGTGCCAGTCGGTCGGGGCCCGCGTGCCCGCGTCGGGGCGCACGACGACGAGGACGAGGAACGCGACAATGCCGAGGCAGCCGATGATGGCGCCGATGAGCGCGAGCGCCGTCTGCGGGTAGCGGCCGCGCTTCGGCGGCGCGACCGTCTGGACCGGGCCGGACCCCGCCCCGTCGCTCACTCCGCCTCCGCGGCGACCGCCGCCTGGCGGGCCGCATCGAGGCGGGTCTTCGCGCCCTGGAGCCATTCCTCGCAGCGCGTCGCGAGCGCTTCGCCGCGCTCCCAGAGGCGCAGGGACTCCTCGAGCGTGGCCGCGCCCTGCTCCAACTGGGTCACGACGGCGACGAGCTCATCGCGGGCCTGCTCGTAGGAGAGGGTCGCGACATCCGATGCGGGGGACTCGGGCACGGGGAACAATCTACTGGCTGCGGCTGACAGTCGGCGGGCGGGGGTCTCGATATGCGCTTCGCGCTACTCGACCCGCCGGCCGGAGGCGACTACTCGGCGCGGACCGCGATCTCGCCGTCGCCGAGCATGATGCCGAGGGCGTCGCCGGTCGCGACCTCCGCGGTCGAGCGCAGGATCGAGCCGTCCTGGCGGAACGCGATGGCGTAGCCCCGCTCGAGCGTGCGCACCGGCGACAGTGCCCGCAGCTGGCCGCTCAACTGGGCGACGGCGGCCTGCGCCGCCTCGACGCGCCGCTCCACGAGCTGCGTCCCGCGATCCGCCCAGCGGGCGACCTCCTCCTCGCGGCTGCCGATGATCCACGCGGAGTCCGCAAGCGCCGGCCGGCTGCGCAGTGCCGACACCTTCTCGATCTCCGTGCCGACGAAGGAGGCGAGCCGGTTCAGGATCCGCGCCCGCGCCTGCCGCACGCCGTTCAGCTCCTCGACGACGTCGGGGACGACGCGCTTGGCGGCATCGGTCGGCGTCGAGGCGCGGAGGTCCGCGACCTCGTCGAGCAGCGGCCGGTCGTTCTCGTGCCCGATCGCCGAGACGATCGGCGTGCGCGCCGCCGCGGCCGTGCGCAGCAGCGCCTCATCGCTGAACGGCAGCAGGTTCATGAAGTCGCCGCCGCCGCGGGCGACGATGATGACGTCGACCTCCGGGTCGGCGTCGAGCTCGCGGATGCCGGCCGCGACCTCGGCGGCCGCGCGCTCGCCCTGGACGAGCGCGTATCGCGTTCTGAATCGGACATCCGGCCAGCGCAGCCGCGCGTTGCGGATGACGTCCTTCTCCGCGTCGGAGTTCTCGCCCGTGACGAGGCCGATGAGCTGGGGGAGGAACGGCAGCGGCAGCTTCCGGCTCGGCTCGAAGAGGCCCTCGTCGGCGAGCTGGCGACGCAGGCGCTCGATGCGCTCGAGCAGATCGCCGAGGCCGACGTGGCGGATCTCGCGCGCATTGAGCGTCAGCTCGCCGCGGTTCGCCCAGAAGTCGACCTTCGCCCGCACGACGACCCGGTCGCCCGGCTTGAACGCGCCCGCCGCGTCGGGGATCGTGCGCGTCCACACCGTCAGCCCGAGCGTCGCATCCTGCTGCAGGTCCTTGATCTTCGCGAACACGCCCGACTGCCGCGCATTCCACTGCGTCAGCTCGCCCTCGATCCACACCTCGCCGAGGCGGTCGATGTAGCCCTTGAGCTCGCTCGCCAGACGACCGACCGGCCACGGCGCCTCGGAGCTCATCGGCGCGGACAACGACATGCGCCCACGATAGCCGCGCGGTCCGACCTCGCCGCGCGGCGATGGCGCATGCTGGAGGGGTGGAAACCGACGCGGCACGACCCACGATCATCGTGATCGGCGTCTCGGGCTCCGGCAAGTCGACCGTCGGACGGCTCATCGCCGAGCGGATCGGCGCCGAGTTCATCGACGGCGACGACCTGCACCCGCCCGAGAACGTCGCGAAGATGGCCTCCGGCGCCGCGCTCACCGACGACGATCGGTGGCCGTGGCTGCGCCGGATCGCCGAGGTCGCCGGCAGCGGTCCCGTCGTGATCGCCTGCTCGGCCCTGCGCCGGGTCTATCGCGACGCCCTCAGCGCCGACGCCGGGCGGCCGCTCGCATTCGTCCACCTCGACGCGCCCCCCGAGATCCTCGAAGCCCGGATCGGCCACCGCGAAGGCCACTTCATGCCCGCATCGCTGCTCGGCTCGCAGCTCGCGACCCTCGAGCCGCTCGGGTCCGACGAGCCCGGCGTCGTGCTCGACGCGCGCCGGACGCCCGACGAGCTCGCCGGCGACGTCGCCGCGTGGCTCGGCAGGAGGGCGTTCTAGCCGAGGATCGCCTTCATCTTGTCGGCGATGATGCGGATCGCGCGGGTCGGCATGAGCCGGCCGAGGCGATCGAGTGCCTTCGCGTCGCCGCCGATGAGCAGCCGCGGCGTGCCCTTCTCCAGCGCCTCGACCGTGAGCCTCGCGGCCTCCGTCGGGGTCGTGAGCTTCATCGCCTTCTGCGGCTTGGCCGACTTTTTCGGCGCGCCGGCGCCGGGCGCCGAGACCCCCGAGTTGCCGGTGATGTTCGTCGAGACGCCGCCGGGGAAGACGACCGTGACGGCGACGTTCGTGCCCTGGAGCTCTGCGAAGAGCGTCTCCGTGAAGAGCTTGACCGCGGCCTTCGACGAGCCGTAGGCGCCCTGTCCGGGCACGGGTACGAGCCCGCCCATGGACGAGAAGTCGAGGATCGCCGCCTGGGGGCGTGTCAGCAGCTCGGACAGGAAGGACTTCACGACATAGACCGTGCCCCAGTAGTTGATGTCGATGACCTTCGCGATCTCCTCGATCGTCAGCTCGGAGAGCGGGGCGAAGCGGTGGATGATCCCGGCGATGTTGAGCACGCCGTCGACGGCACCGTGCCGCTCGCGGACGAGCGTCGGGAGCGCCTCGACCGCGGCACGATCGGTGACGTTCACGACGTGCGTGCTGAGGCGGTCGCCGGCCTGCGCGAGCTCGGCGGTCTCGGCGAGACCCTGCTCGCTGAGGTCGAGCGCCGCGACTCGCGCGCCCTTCGCGAGCAGCTGAAGCACGACCTCACGGGCGATGCCGTTGCCGCCGCCCGTGACGACGAAGACCTTGTCCCTGATCTGCATGATGACCGCCCTGACTGTCGGATGCGATGGATGCTACACCTAAGTCAACGCTGTTGACCATGGACTACTTCCCCGGCGCCTCCGGGCGTCAGGATCTCCTGCAGGGCGGCTCCGTAGCGTTCGACGATCTCCTCCCGGTTCGCACCCACCAGGCCCTCATCGCCGACGATCCAGAGCGAATAGAGCAGCCCGCCCGCGAGCGCCGCCGCGAGCCGCGCTCGCAGATCCGCGTCGCGACCCGTCAGGCGAGCGCGCAGCGGCAGCACGAAATCGACCTCGTGCATCTCCCGCAGCCGTGAACCGAGCCCCGCGCCATCGCTCGCCCGGATGAGCGCGAGGTAGACGCCGCGCACCTGATCGTCCGAGGTCAGCAGGAAGCGCACGAAGTCGCGGCCGAGCGACTCCAGCGGACCGTCCGCGAGGGGCTGCGCGAGCGCGGGCGAATGCACCTCGATCGCGTCGAGGAACAGCTGCTCCTTGGAGCCGAAATGACGGATCACCAGCGCGCCGTCCGTCGCGGCCGCGGCGGCGATGTCGCGCACCGAGGCGCCCGCGTAGCCGCGCTCCTGGAAGAGCCGCGCCGCCGCCGCCAGGATCGCGGCCTTCGTCTGTGCCGCCGACCGTCTCGCCACCCCGCCAGGCTACTTCCCGTGCTCAGGAGGAGGCCGGGCTCGGCGGATGATGCGCACGCGAACGCCGGCGCGCACCGGAAGACGGGAGGCATCCAGCAGGGCTTCGTACAATCGAGGGGTGACGATCAGCAATGGCTCGGTCGCCGCGCCGCCGAGTCGAGGCCGAGTGCTCCTCGCCAGCCCGCGCGGCTACTGCGCGGGCGTCGACCGCGCCGTGATCGCCGTCGAGAAGGCGCTCGAGATGCACGGCGCGCCCGTCTACGTGCGCAAGCAGATCGTGCACAACATCCACGTCGTGCGCACACTCGAGAAGGCCGGCGCGATCTTCGTCGACGAGGTCGAGGAGGTGCCCGAGGGCGCCCGCGTCGTGTTCTCCGCGCACGGCGTCTCGCCGGCCGTCCACGCCGGCGCTGCCGAGCGAAACCTGCTGACCATCGATGCGACGTGCCCGCTCGTGACCAAGGTGCACCGTGAGGCGACGCGATTCGCGCGCGACGACTACCAGATCCTCCTCATCGGGCATGCCGGGCACGAAGAGGTCGAGGGCACGATGGGTCACGCGCCCGAGCGCACGATCCTCGTCAACGGCCCCGAGGAGGCGGATGTCGTCGAGGTCGAGGACCCCACCCGACTCGTCTGGCTCTCCCAGACGACGCTCTCCGTCGACGAGACGATGGAGACGGTCCGGCGGCTGCGCGCCCGGTTCCCCCACCTACAGGACCCCCCGAGCGACGACATCTGCTACGCGACGCAGAATCGACAGGTCGCGATCAAGAAGGTCGCCGCGGGTGCGGACCTCGTCATCGTGGTCGGCAGTGTCAACAGCTCCAACACCGTCCGGCTCGTCGACGTGGCGCTCGCGAGCGGTGCGAAGGCGGCGCACCGCGTCGACTACGCCGAGGAGATCGACCCGGCGTGGCTCGACGGCGTCACCTCGGTGGGGGTGACGTCGGGGGCGAGCGTGCCCGAGGTCCTCGTCCGCGACGTGCTCGCCTGGCTCGCGGACGCCGGGTACGCCGATGTCGTGGAGATCGAGACGGCGCGCGAAGACCTCATGTTCTCCCTGCCCAAGGAACTGCGGGTCGAGGGCGATGCTCGCTCGCTCGGCGGCCGGCAGCGCTGAGCCCGGCCAGAACCGTACGCTGATCGTCGTGCCGAGCGTCCTCGCCGTCTGCATCGTCGCGGACCTCCGCGCTGACGCAGGGCCGATCGGGGTGACCGCGGTCGACAAGCGTCCCGTCGACGGCCCCGTGCAGGTCGGCACCCAGGGTCTCTTTGGCGACGTGCAAGCGGATCGGGAGCGCCACGGCGGTCTCGCCCAAGCCGTGTACGCCTACGGCGAGGATGACGCGCAATGGTGGGCCGATCAGGTCGGGCACGACTTCCCGCCCGGCACCTTCGGCGAGAACCTGCGCGTCGAAGGCCTCGACGTCAACGCGGTGCGGATCGGCGAACGCTGGCGCATCGGCGACGAGGTGCTGCTCGAGGTGACCCGCCCTCGCAAACCCTGCCAGACGTTCGCCCGCTGGATCGAGGCGCAGCGCATCGCACCCGCCACCGGGTGGGTCAAGCGTTTCGCCGCGGCGAACCGCCTCGGGCCGTACTTCCGCGTGCTGCGCACGGGCGAGGTGCGAGCGGGCGACGTCATCACGGTCGAGCCGGCGCCCGATGGCGCGCTCCGACTGCTCGACTGGGTGCGCCCCGACTAGCGTCAGACCGCGGCGATCGCGTCGATCTCGATGTGGAACGCGTCGGTCACGAGCGCCGAGATGCCGATGAGCGTCGAGGCCGGCACGTGCTCCGCCGCGATGAACCGGTCGCGGACGGTGCGGTAGGTGGCCACACGCTCGGGAGTCAGTCCCACGATGTAGACGTTGACGCGGATGAGATCGGCGAAGGTCGCGCCGCCGCGCTCGAGCGCGGCCTGCAGGGCCTCGAAGACGAGCTCCGTCTCCTCCTCGAAGTCGGCGGCCGGTGTGCCATCGGGGCGCAGCGCGACGACGCCGGAGAGGAAGAGCTGCTCTCCCGCGGTGACGCGGACGCTGTCGGCGATGCCGGGGAAGACGGGGGCGGGGGTGCGGTGAAGACGCTCGGTCATGATGTGCTCCGTTCAGCCGATGTGCTTGCCGGCCGAGCCGAGCTCCTGGGCGGCGACGACGACGCGCGCCGCCATGTCGCCTTCCGCGATCTTGCCCCACGCGCGCGGGTCGTAGCGCTTCTTGTCGCCGACCTCGCCGTCGACCTTGAGCACGCCGTCGTAGTTGCTCAGCATGTAGCCGGCGACCGAACGGGTGAAGGCGTACTGGGTATCGGTGTCGACGTTCATCTTGATGACGCCGTTGGCGACCGCGGTCGCGATCTCCTCGGGGCTCGAGCCGGAGCCGCCGTGGAAGACGAGGTCGAGCGGCTTGGCGCCCGTGCCGTACTTCGCGGCGATGCCGGCCTGGATCTCGCCGAGGAGCTCGGGGCGCAGCTTGACGTTGCCCGGCTTGTAGACGCCGTGCACGTTGCCGAAGGTGAGGGCCGCGATGTAGCGGCCCTGCTCGCCGAGACCGATCGCGTCGACGACCTGCTCGACGTCGGCGAGCGTCGTGTAGAGCTTGTCGTTGATCTCGGCGACGACGCCGTCCTCCTCGCCGCCGACGACGCCGATCTCGACCTCGAGGATCGCGCCGATGTTCTTCATCTTCGGCAGCAGCGCCTTGGCGATCTCGATGTTCTCGGCGAGCGGCACCGCGGAGCCGTCCCACATGTGCGACTGGAACAGCGGTCCGCGACCGGCCTTGACCTCCTCCTCGGAGTACGCGATGAGCGGCTCCACGAAGTTGCCGAGCGCGTCCTTGGGGCAGTGGTCGGTGTGCAGGGCGACCGTCACGGGATAGGACTTCGCGACCTCGGTCGCGTACTTCGCGAACGCGATCGCGCCGGTCGCGCGCTGCTTGACCGAGGGGCCGCTGAAGTAGTCGGCGCCGCCCGTGGAGACCTGGATGATGCCGTCGGAGCCCGCTTCCGCGAGTCCCTGCAGGACGGCGTTGATCGTCTGCGAGCTGCTCACGTTGATGGCGGGGAGGGCGTAGCCTCCGGCCTTCGCCTTCGCGATGATCTCCGCGTACTGATCGGGCGTGGCGACGGGCATGGCTTCCTCCGGGGGAGAACGTGGGGGCTTCGTGCGAGTGCGTCTCGAGTCTAGCTAGGCTCGTAATCGTGTCGACGACGAGCGCTC
The DNA here is from genome assembly GCA_035555435.1 of Microbacteriaceae bacterium. Classification (GTDB taxonomy): domain Bacteria; phylum Actinomycetota; class Actinomycetes; order Actinomycetales; family Microbacteriaceae; genus 73-13. The sequence goes on from DATMGN010000029.1 coordinate 118,525, forward strand.
CCCACTTCGAAGCCCCCGACCGCAATCTCGCCCTCGAGCTCGTCCGGGCGACCGAGGCGGCGGCGATCCGCGCCGTGCCGTGGATCGGCAAGGGCGACAAGAACGCGGCGGACGGTGCCGCGGTCGACGCGATGCGCAAGTTCCTCGGCACGGTCGACTTCGAGGGGGTCGTCGTGATCGGCGAGGGCGAGAAGGACAACGCGCCGATGCTCTTCAACGGTGAGGTCGTCGGCACCGGCAAGGGGCCGAAGTGCGACATCGCGGTCGACCCCATCGACGGCACGTCGCTGACGGCGGCGGGCCGATCCCACGCGATCTCGATGCTCGCGGTTTCCGACCGCGGCACGATGCTCGATGCCTCGAGCGTCTTCTACATGGACAAGATCGTCACGGGTGCGGTCGGTGCCGGCGTCGTCTCGCTCGACCAGTCGACGGGTGACAACATTCGCGAGCTCGCCAAGGCGCTCCGCAAGACGCCGGGCGACATCGTGGTCGCGGTGCTCGACCGGCCGCGGCACCAGGAGCTCATCGAGGACATTCGCGCGGCGGGCGCGGCGACCCGACTCATCCTCGACGGCGACGTCGCGGGCGGGATCAACGCGGCGATTCCCGGCACCCGCATCGACCTCTCGCTCGGCATCGGCGGCTGCCCCGAGGGCGTCGCGACCGCGGCGGCCATCAAGGCGATCGGCGGCTTCATGCAGGGACGGATGGCGCCGCTCGACGACGCGGAGCGCGCGGGCGGCATTGAAGCCGGGCTCAAGATGGATTACATCTACAGCCAGGACGAGCTCGTCAGCGGCGACAATACGATCTTCGTCGTCACCGGGGTGACCGACGGCTCCCTCGTCAAGGGCGTCGAACGACGGGGCGACGTCGTGGAGACGGAGAGCCTCATCATGCGCTCGAAGTCGGGCACGATCCGCCGCATCCAGGCGACGCACCTCGCCTCGAAGTGGCTTGAGGCCTAGCTCGGCGCGTCCAGCTCGAAGTCCTCGATCAGCTCGACCTCGACCGCTTCCGCCAGTTCTGGCGCGGTGAGCTGCTTGGGTCGGGTCTCGATGAGCTTGGGCTCGGCGATCACCTTCGACTCGTCGAGGTCGTCGAGCTTGCGGGCGGTGACGAGCACCCGGCTCTCGAGCGAGCTCGCGAAGGTGTTGTAGTTCGTCACGGTCGCGTCGATGCTGCGCCGTAGCTTCTCGGCATGCTCCGCGAGGGTCGTCAACCGGGTGTAGAGCTCGCGGCTGAGGTCGAAGAGGCGCTTCGCATCCTCCGTCAACACGTCCTGGCGCCAGGTGAAGGCGACCGTCTTGAGGACCGCCCACAGGCTCACGGGTGAGGCGAGCACGACGCTCTTGGACAGCGCGTAGTCCATGAGGCCCGCGTCGCCCTCGTTGGCCGCCGAGAGCAGTGCTTCGTTGGGGATGAAGGCGATGACGAAGTCGGGACTGACCTCGAGCCCGTTCCAGTAGCCGCGTCCGGCCAGCGCGTCGACGTGACCGCGGACGCGCTTCGCGTGCGCGGCGATCAAACTGCGCCGTCGCGCCTCGTCGTCCCCCGTCGCGGACGGCGGGATCGCCGTCGCCTCGATGAAGTCGTTGTAGGGCACCTTCGCGTCGATCGCCATCTGCTTGCCGCCCGGCAGGTGGACGACCATGTCGGGGCGACGCGACGTGTCGTCGACGGAGATCGTCGCCTGCTCCGTGAAGTCGACGTGCTGGAGCAGCCCGGCCGACTCGACGAGGGTCCGCAGCTGGGTCTCGCCCCAAGCGCCGCGGACGGCGTTGTTGCGCAGCGCCGCCGCGAGGGCCTCCGCGGTCGCCCTGAGGCGCTCCTCGCCTTCGGTCGCCGCCTTGAGCTGCTGCGCGAGTTCGCCGTGCTGCTGGGCGCGCTGCTGCTCGAGCTCGGTCACCTTCGACTGCATCGTGCGCAGCGTCTCCTGCACCGGGGTGAGCGCCTGCAGGACCTTGGACTCGGCGGCCTCGCGCGCCTTCTGCGCCGCGGCATCGCGTTCTCCCCGGTCGATGAGGTCCTTGTACTGGGTCGCCGCCGCGAGCACCTGGCCCTCGAGGGCCTCGATCGATGCCTGCGCGGCCGCGAGCTCCGCCTGCACCCGTGCCGCGGTCTGCGCCGCGAGCGCACGCTCCTGGGCGAGCGCGGTCTCGTGCTGGGACGCGATCAAGGCGAGCGCATTGTCCCGCTCGGCCGCGGCGGACGCCGCTGCCGAGGCGATCTCGGCGCGTGCGCGACTCGCTGCGGCACGGGAGGCGAGCACCCACGCGACCGCCCCGCCCACGACGAGTCCGACGATCGCACCGATGACGACGAGCCAGGCTTCCATGCGGACAGCGTCGCACGGACCGCGGACATCGGCGGTCCGGGGAGGGCGTTTCGCGCTAGGCCGCGACGGGCGCGAGGTGCGAGAGCCGCGCACCGGCGAGGGTGCCCAGCTCGGGGAGCGTCGCGGCGCCGTGCCGCTTGGCCGCGTCGATGATGATCCAAGCGCACGCCTCGGCGTCGGCGAGCGCGTCGTGGTGCGGGAAGTCGTCGAAGCCGGCGGCCGAGGCGGCCATCGGCAGGCGGTAGGAGTCGAGCGTGTACGTCTTACGCGCGACCTGCAGCGAGCAGAGGTAATCGAAGGTCGGGGTGCGCAGGCCCGAGGCCTCGCAAGCCGACTTGATGACGCCCATGTCGAAGCCCGCGTTGTGCGCGGTGAGCGCGTCGCCCTCGATGTACTCCAGGAGCCGGGGGAGCTGATCGGCCCATCGTGGCGCGTCGGCGCAGTCGGCGGCCCGCAGGCCGTGGATCCGCGTATTCCACTCCGTGAAGTGGTCGTGGCCCTCGGGCGGCAGGATGAGCCAGCCCTCGCGGTCGACGACCTTGCCCCCGCGGACCTTCGCGAGCCCGACCGAGCACGCGCTCGCCGCCGACGGGTTCGCGGTCTCGAAGTCGATCGCCGTGAAGTCGAGAGCGCTGAGGTCGGGCACGCGCCCAGCCTGAACCCGACGTCCGACATCGGTCGGGCGGCACGCCGTCGGCAACCGGAAGAACGCGACGGCCGTGCCGCACGCACCGGGAAGTTCTTCTAGTATGAATAGAACATGACGAGTGTGATCGAGGTCCGAGAGGTCACGAAGCGATACCGCGACGTGCACGCCGTCGACGGCCTCAGCTTTGCGGTAGAGCCGGGGCGGGTCACCGGCTTCCTTGGACCCAACGGCGCCGGGAAGACGACGACGCTGCGCATCCTGCTCGGCCTCGTGGCCGCGAGTTCCGGCAGTGCGACGATCGGCGGGCGGCGCTACCGCGACCTCGCCCGCCCGCTGCGGGAGGTCGGCGCCTCCCTCGAGGCCACGAGCTTCCACCCGGGTCGCTCGGCCCGGGACCACCTGCGCATCCAGGCGATCGCGGGCGGCGTGCCGCGCGAGCGGGTCGCCGTCGTGCTCGACCAGGTCGGGCTCGCCGACGTCGCCGGACGCCGGGTCGGGGGGTACTCGCTCGGCATGCGCCAGCGCCTCGGCCTCGCCGCCGCGCTCCTCGGCGACCCCGGCGTGCTGCTGCTCGACGAGCCCATCAACGGGCTCGACCCCGAAGGCATCCGCTGGGTGCGCTCACTGCTGCGCGCGCTCGCCGCGGAGGGCCGCACCGTGCTCGTGTCCTCGCACGTCCTCTCCGAGGTCGAACAGGCCGTCGACGAGCTCGTCGTCATCGACCGCGGACGCAGCGTCTACCAGGGGCCGACCTCGGGGCTCGCCCCCGCGCACCCCCGCGTCATCGTCGATGCGACCGACCGCGTCGCGCTCGCCGCCGCCCTCGCGCCGCACGTCGTCGGCGCGGCCGATGACGGTGCCCTCCTCCTCGACGGCATCGATACCGCCCAAGCCGGGCGCCTGGCGTTCCTCGCCGGCATCCCGCTCACGCAGCTTGGCACCCAGGCGCAGGGCCTCGAGGGCGGGTTCCTCGAGCTCATCCGGGGAGCGCAGGCATGAGCGCGCTCGCCCGCGCGAGCGCCGCCGAGCTCGCCCGCGTCCTCAGCACCCGGATCTGGTGGATCCTCACGGTCGTGCTCGTCGGCTACGCCGCGTTCATCGCCGCAATCCTCGCGCTCTTCCTCGGCCAGCTCGGCCCGCTGCTCGGCGGCACTGCCGACCTCCCGGCGCGGGACATCGCCGACCTCGTCTACTCGAGCGCGACGTCCGTCGGCTACCTCGTGCCTGTGCTGCTCGGCGCGCTCATCGTGACCTCAGAGCACCGTCACCGCACGCTGACGCCCACGCTGCTCGCCGAGCCGCGCCGCGGCGTCGTCGTCACGGGCAAGGCGATCGCCGGGGTGACGGTCGGCGCGGTGACCGGCGTCGCTGGACTCCTCGCCTCGGTCGGCATCGGCGCGGCGGTCATCGCGGCCGGCGGTGGCGACCCGCTGCTCGGCGACCCGGAGACCTGGGGACTCGTGCTGCGCGCCGTGCTCGCCATGGCGTTGTGGGGACTCGTCGGCGTCGGCCTCGGCGGCCTCGTCGCGAACCAGGTCGTCGCGATCGTGCTGCTCCTCGTCTTCACGCAGTTCCTCGAGCCGATCCTGCGATTCGTCGGCGGCATCTGGGAGTGGAGCGCGCAGGTGGGCAAGTTCCTCCCCGGCGCGGCGAGCGACGCGCTCGTCGGCGCGGGGCTGTTCAGCTCGGTCGGCGCGCTCGACCCGAGCGCCGCGGGCATGCACCAGGCGGCGCTCGAGTGGTGGCAGGGCGGCCTCGTGCTCGGCGGGCTCGCGGCCGTGCTCATCGCGCTCTCGCTCCTGACGACCTGGCGGCGCGACGTCGCCTGAGGCGATGCCTATCATGCTCTCGGGGGTGAGCGCCGCCGACGACGCCGAGGACCCGGGGGACGAATGCCAGCGACGCCGCAGCCAGCGCAGACCGAGCCGACGCTGCTCAGCGGCCTGAGTACGGCCGAGGTCGCGCAGCGCGTCGCCGAGGGCCGGATCAACGCGTTCGACCAGGCGTCGAGCCGCAGTGCCTGGAGCATCATCCGGGCCAACGTCTTCACGCTGTTCAACGCGATCGTCGTCGGCTGCTTCCTCGTGCTGTTCGCACTCGGCCGCTGGCAGGACGCCCTCTTCGGCTTCAGCGCCGTCGCGAACTCGATCATCGGCTCCGTCCAGGAGTTCCGCGCGAAGCGCTCGCTCGACCGCCTCGCGCTGCTCAGCGCGCCGCTCGCGCGAGTGCGCCGCGACGGCGTCGACGTCGAGATCGCCCCGCGCGACGTCGTGCTCGACGACGTCCTCGTGCTGCGCGCGGGCGACCAGGTGCCCGCGGACGCGGTCGTCGTCGCCTCACGCGGCCTGCAGCTCGACGAGTCGATGCTGACCGGCGAGTCCGACGCGATCGACAAGAACGCCGGCGCGGAGGTCCTCTCCGGCTCGATCGTCGTCGGGGGCGAGGGCCTCGCGCGCACGACGCGCGTCGGCGCGGACTCCTTCGCGAACCGCTTCGCCGACGAGGCGAAGCGCTTCTCGCTCATGGCGAGCGAGCTGCGGGCCTCCCTCGACCGCGTGCTGCTGTGGATCACCTGGCTCGTCGGTCCCGTCAGCCTCCTCGTGCTCAACGCGCAGATGATCGCGCTCGGCGGGTGGGCCGAGGCGATCGAGTCCGGCGCCTGGCGCGACGCCGCGGTGAGTACGATCGCGGCCGTCATCGCGATGATCCCGCTCGGCCTCATCCTCATGACGAGCATCGCGTTCGCGGTCGGCGCTGTGAAGCTCTCCACCCGCAAGGTTCTCGTCAACGAGCTGCCCGCCGTCGAGGGCCTCGCCCGCGTCGACATCATCTGCCTCGACAAGACGGGGACGCTGACCGAGGGCGACATCGCATTCGAGGGGGCCCACCCGTTCGACGAGGCCGAGCCGGTCGGCGGCGACGCGCCCTCGTGGCATGCCGCGCTCGCCTGGTGGGGCGACCAGGCCGACGCGAACGCGACGTCGCGCTCGCTCGCGGGCCGATTCGGCGAGGCGCCGGCCGACCGCCCGCTCGCGCGTATCGCGTTCTCCTCCGCGCGGAAATGGAGTGCCGTCGCGTTCGGATCCGGGCCGAGCGGCTCGTGGGTCCTCGGCGCGCCCGAGATGGTCTTCCCCGGGGGGCACGGCGACCTCATGGCGCGGGTCGCGTCGTTCGCGGATTCCGGCCGGCGCACGCTCGTCCTCGCGGGCAGTGCCATCGCGTTCGACGAAGCGGCGGCCGAGGCCGAAGTGCTGCCGGAGGGCCTCGAGCCCGTCGCGCTCCTCACCTTCGCGGAGCAGATCCGCCCCGACGCGGCGGAGACGCTCGGCTACTTCGCCGAGCAGGGCGTCGACGTGCGCATCATCTCGGGCGACAGCCCGCGCACCGTCGCGGCGATCGCGCGGCGGCTCGGCCTGCCGGCCGGCGAGGGCTTCGACGCGCGCGAGCTGCCGGAGGACCCCGAGGCGATCGCCGAGGTGCTCGAGCGCGAGATCGTCCTCGGCCGGGTCACCCCGCAGCAGAAGAAGGCCGTCGTCGTCGCGCTCCAGTCGACGGGGCGCACCGTCGCGATGACCGGCGATGGCGTCAACGACGCGCTCGCGATCAAACAGGCCGACATCGGCATCGCGATGGAGTCCGGCTCGCCCGCGACCAAGGCGGTCGCCCGCCTCGTCCTCCTCGACGGCCGCTTCTCGCACCTGCCCGGCGTCGTCGCGGAGGGGCGTCAGGTCATCGCGAACATCGAGCGCGTCTCGATGCTGTTCCTCACGAAGACGTCGTACGCGGTGCTGCTCGCCGTGCTGTTCGGCGC
>DATMGN010000030.1:0-23503 GCA_035555435.1 Microbacteriaceae bacterium
AGGAGCTTGGTGACGGAGGCGCTGGAAATGGACAGGTGCTCGGCGAGGTCGCGCGCGGTCACGTGGCGGCCCTGGTCGGCCATGATGATGGCGTAGCGCAGCGCCTTCATGTCGGACTCGCCGAGGCGCATGAAGCGGCGGGACGCCTCGCTGACCCGGCGCTCGGCCTCGCGCCAGAGGAAGAGCGCGTTCATGACGCGGATGGTGCCCTCGAGGTCTTCGGCGGCGATGTTCTGGTCGCCCAGCAGGCGCCCGCGAGCGTCGGCCACCCGAGGGTCGTGCATGCGCAGCGCGATCTCGGGGAGCTGCTCCCGCTCATCGGACACGTGTCAAAGCTACCTTCTGATTAGTAGTAACATCTCTTCGATTACTAGCCTAGTTAGCAATCTTGGTAGAGCAACAAGGAGCACCCCGTGAAGGTCCCCACCTGGCTTCGAGTCCTGCTGCCAGCAGTCCTCATTCTCACGTGGCTCACGGCCGCGGGCATCGGCGGCCCATACTTCGGTCGGATCGACGAGGTCTCTTCCAACGACGCGACCGCCTACCTCCCGACGAGCGCCGAGGCGACCGTCGTCCAGCAGCGCCTCGGCGAGTTCTCCGGCGAAGACGTGATCCCCGCCGTCGTGCTGGTCGTCGGCGAGACCGAGCTCGACGAGACCCAGCTCGCCGACATCGACGCCCTCCGCGACGAGATCGCCGTGCTCCCCGGCGTCTCCGGCGACGCGAGCCCCGCGATCCTCTCCGAGGACGGACGCGCCGCCCAGATCTTCGTGCCGCTGGACACGCGCGACTCCGTCGCCGACGCCGTCGAGGAGCTCCGCGCCGGCATTGTCATGCCGCCCGGCACGACCGTCTACGTCACCGGACCGGCCGGCTTCACGGGCGACCTCGTCGCGGCGTTCGCCGGCATCGACGGCATCCTGCTGCTCGTCGCGCTCGCCGCCGTCTTCCTCATCCTCGTCATCGTCTACCGCTCGCCGCTGCTGCCCGTCATCGTCCTCGCGACGAGCACCTTCGCGCTGACCGCGTCCCTCCTCACCGTCTGGTGGATGGCCAAGGCCGGCATCTTCCTCCTCAGCGGACAGACACAGGGCATCCTGTTCATCCTCGTCATCGGCGCCGCGACCGACTATTCGCTGCTCTACGTCGCGAGATACCGAGAGGCGTTGCGCACCCACGAGTCACGCTGGGCCGCGACCTTCGCCGCGCTCCGCGGCTCCTGGGAGCCCATCGTCGCCTCCGGTGGCACCGTCATTGCGGGACTCCTGTGCCTCCTCGCGAGCGACCTCGCGTCCAACCGCGTGCTCGGCCCCGTCGCCGCCGTCGGGATTGTCTTCTCGCTGCTCGCCGCCCTCACGCTCCTGCCGGCCCTGCTCTACGTGGCCGGGCGGGTCGCGTTCTGGCCGCGCAGAACGCGATTCGACCCCACCCAGTCGGTCGACGAGATCCCCACGCGGGGCATCTGGGCGACGGTCCCGCGCTTCGTGGCGCGTCGCCCCCGCACCATCTGGATCACGACCGTCGTGGTGCTCCTCGCGGCCTGCCTCGGCATGTTCCAGCTGAAGGCCGACGGCGTCGCGTCGAGCGAACTCGTGCTCGGCCAGTCCGAGGCGCGCAGCGGCCAGCAGGCGCTCGCGGAGCACTTCCCCGGCGGCTCCGGCAGCCCCGTCTACGTCGTGACGTCCCAGGATCGCCTCCAAGCGACCGCCGACGTCCTGCTCGCCGACGAGCGCATCGACGGCGTCGTCGTCATCGCCGCGGACTCGCCGAGCGGGTCCGCGCCCGTCACGGCCGACGGCGTCCAGCCGCTCGGGCCGCCCGGCACCCCGGCGCCCGCAGCGACCGTCGCCGACGGCGACGTCATGCTCCAGGCGACGCTCGTGCCCGCGCCCGACTCCGCCGAGGCGGAGCAGGTCGTCCTCGACCTGCGCGCGGAGCTCGCGGGGGAGGCGATGATCGGCGGCGTCACGGCGACCGCCGTCGACTCCGACGCGGCCTCGATCCGTGACCGCACGCTCATCATCCCGCTCGTGCTGATCGTGATCCTGCTGATCCTCATCCTGCTGCTGCGCTCGATCGTCGCCCCGCTCATCCTGGTGGCGACGGTGGTGCTGTCCTTCGGCGCGACGTTGGGCGTCTCGGCGCTCGTCTTCAACCACATGCTCGGGCTGCCCGGCGCGGATCCGGCGGTGCCGCTGTTCGGCTTCGTCTTCCTCGTCGCGCTCGGGATCGACTACAACATCTTCCTCATGACCCGGGTGCGGGAGGAGGCGCTGCAGCACGGCGCCCGCCAGGGGATGCTGCGCGGGCTCGGGATCACCGGCGGGATCATCACGTCGGCGGGCCTCGTGCTCGCGGCGACGTTCGCGGCGCTCTCGGTCATCCCGATCCTGTTCCTGCTGCAGCTCGCGTTCATCGTCGCGTTCGGCGTGCTGCTCGACACGATCATCGTGCGCTCGCTCCTCGTGCCGGCGATCGCGCTCGACATGGGGCGCGCGATGTGGTGGCCGTCGAAGCGGATCATGCGGGTCGGGTAGACTGGGTTCACTCGCAGCGCGATTTCCGCGCCGCAAGCGTCGTAGAACGCTCCCTCGCCGTGCGCGCCCCGCGCAGCATGGCTGACATCTTCTCCGGCGAACGATCGTGCCGCTCGGCGCGTTCGCCCACCGAACCCTCTGCCGCCGCGTGCCCGCGGCCCGGCAGCAATAAGGACTCCCATGACTACGCACCAGCCCGATTTCACCGATCTCGGGGTCCCCTTCCCGCTCGTGGAGGCGCTGACCCGCGCCGGCAAGACGAGCGCGTTCCCCATCCAGGCCGACACGCTGCCCGACACGCTCGCGGGCCGCGACGTGCTCGGCCGCGGCCGCACCGGCTCGGGCAAGACGCTCGCGTTCTCCATCCCCATGGTCGCCCGGCTCGGCACCCGCCTCGCCGGCGGTGCCGCCCGACCGCGACGCCCGCTCGGGCTCGTGCTCGCGCCGACCCGTGAGCTCGCGACCCAGATCGACGCCGTCATCGCGCCGCTCGCCAAGGCCTACGGTCTGACGACCGCGACGATCTTCGGCGGCGTCTCGCAGACCCGCCAGGTCGCGGCGCTGGGCGCGGGCGTCGACATCATCGTCGCCTGCCCCGGTCGCCTCGAGGACCTCATGAAGCAGGGGCACGTGCACCTCGACGCCGTCGAGATCACCGTGCTCGACGAGGCCGACCACATGGCCGACCTCGGCTTCCTGCCCGGCGTGACCCGCATCATGTCGGCAACGCCCCAGGACGGCCAGCGCCTGCTCTTCAGCGCGACGCTCGACAACGGCGTGGACAAGCTCGTCAAGCGCTTCCTCCACGACCCGCGCCTCCACGAGGTCGACGAGATCGACGCCCCGCCGGTCGCGATGACGCACCACGTCTTCACCGCCGTCGACTCGGGTGTGAAGAAGCAGATCGTGCGCGCGCTCGCCTCCGGCACCGGCCGACGCATCCTCTTCATGCGCACCAAGCACACGGCGAAGCGGCTAGCCAAGGATCTGACCGCGTCCGGCATCCCCGCGGTCGACCTCCACGGCAACCTGAGCCAGGGCCAGCGCGACCGCAACCTCGCGGCCTTCGCCGACGGCTCCGTGCGCGTCCTCGTCGCGACCGACGTCGCCGCGCGCGGCGTCCACGTCGACGACGTCGAGCTCGTCATCCACGTCGACCCGCCGACCGAGCACAAGGCGTACCTGCATCGTTCCGGTCGCACCGCGCGCGCCGGGGCGGCCGGCGACGTCGTGACGCTCGTGCTCCCGGAGCAGGAACGCGACGTCGCGAGCATGATGCGCAAGGCCGGCATCCACGCGCAGCCGCAGCGCGTCACCCCGACCGCCGAGCCCGTCGCGGCGCTCGTCGGCGAGGTCGCCGCGTACGTCGCGCCGGCCGCTACGGCGACCGCGCCGTCCCAGCAGCGCTCGACGCCGCGCGGCGCGCCGCGGGCGAAGACGCAGGAGGGGAGTGGCTCCGCGTCCGCTCGCGGTACCCGGCGACCGCGCCGCGGAGGCGGCGGACGCTCGCGCACGGGGCAGACGTGGAGCACGTCGAGCCGTTGAGCTGACAGGCCTCGGTCTCGCGCCGCGAAGCCCTCCTGGCCTCGCGCCGCGAAGCCCCCCTGGCCTCCCACCCAAGATCCGCAGAAGTCCCTACGGCGCGGCGTCCCCGCTGACCACTAGCGTTAGTCCCGCACCGCGGGGCATCGGTCCCCGCAGATGCACGAGGGGACTGTCGTGGAGATCGCACTCTGGATCGTCGGCGGGCTGACCGCCCTGCTGTTCTTCGTCGCGGGAGCGATGAAGATCGTCGTGCCGCGGCCGCGGCTCGCGCGCATCGGACTCGGCTGGGTGACCCGCTTCCGCACGTGGCAGGTCAAGGTCATCGGCGTGCTCGAGGTGCTCGGCGCCGTGGGCATCGCGGTCGGCCTGTTCGCCCAGGACCAGTACGCCGTGCTCGCCTGGTGGCTCATCTCGACGGCCGCGGTCGGGCTCGTCATCATCATGATCGGCGCGATCGTCTCGCACGCGCGTCACCGTGAGGCGTTCGTGCCGCCGCTCGTGCCGGGCGTGCTCGCCGCGACGGCGGCGGTCCTCGCCGCGCTCCTCGCGACGAACTGGCCCGGCGGCGTCCCCGCGCCCAGCATGGCCGTCCCGGACAACCCCATCTGGAAGGGCGACACCATGCCCGACCCGGTGCCCGAGGAGAACGTCGTCCTCGCGCTCCCGAAGGACATGTACCGGCACAACGGCGCCCCGACCGAGTGGTGGTGGCACATCGGCACGCTGCGCGCCGGCGACCGCGTCTTCGGCTTCGAGATCAACGCGGCGTCGTTCATCGGCCAGGGCTTCGCGATGACCCAGGTCTCGCTGAGCGACGTCGACAGCGAGTCGCACTACCAGCGCACCCAGGTCTACCTGCCGAAGCCGATCGGCTCGTTCGACGTGTCGAAGTGGGCGGAGGGCGACCCGTCGAAGGACTGGTACGCGCAGCTCGGCGACCCGAGCTGGGTTGTCGGCGGCTTCTCCGTCACGGACCCCGGCTCCGGCTACACCTCCATCCCGGAGGTTCGGATCGAGGGCGACGGCTCCGGCGCGGCGGCGATCGCCGTCCCCGACGCGGACGGCTCGATCGGTCAGATCGCGCTGGTGAGCGCGGGGAGCGGCTACACCGAGACCCCGACCGTGACGATCGTCGGGGGCGGAGGCAGCGGCGCGACCGCGGTCGCGGTGCGCAACTCGGTCGTGATGACGGCCCCGCAGGCGGACCCGTCGCAGGACATCCGCGTCCAGGTCACGCTCATCGACGACAAGACGCTGACGCCGGTCGACTTCGACCTGACGTTCTCCCAGCAGGGCCGACCGTTCTACGTATTCGGGACCGGCATCGAGCCGAGCGCGACGGTGCAGAGCCTCGCGAAGGACAACTACTACTTCTCCTTCACCCGGCTCGCCGCGAGCGGCACGGTCACGATCGACGGCAAGGCGTACGAGGTGAGCGGCACGACGTGGATGGATCACGAGTACGGCTACTTCGGCGACGGATCGACCGACGGGCGCGTGCGCTGGCTGCTGCAGGACATGCAGCTCGACAACGGCTACACGATCTCGAACGCCGGCATCATCGGCCCCGGGTTCAAGCCGGAGATCGGCGTGGCCGTCGACGCGTTCGCGACGCTGCAGGACGCGGAGGGGAACATCTACTACGTGGCGAGCACCGTCACGCCGGTGGGCGAGCTCTGGACGAGTCCCGAGACGGGGGTCGCGTACGCGCAGGAGTTCCGCGTGCAGATCCCGTCGTTCGACGCCGACATCGTCGTGTCGACCCGCGTGCAGGACCAGGAGTTCGTGCTCCCGGCCGCCTCCATCTACGAGGGCACCGCGAATCCGGTCGGCACCATGCTCGGCAAGAAGGTGAAGGGCGACGCCTGGATCGAGCAGGCGTTCTGAGACAAGGGCCCTTCGCGAGGTTCTCCCGCAGTTCGTCGGCGTTCTGGCGAATGCCATAGGCGGGCGGTCGCGATCTCCGCGGCCACGGCCACGGCGGTCTCCGCCCGCGGCCGTGGGATTCCCGAGAGTCGAAGTCGACCCGCGGTGCCCGAGCCGAGCCGATAGCCTTCCAGCGTGACGACTAGCCTTCCAGCGTGACGACTGCGCGGCTCGCCCCCGGCGAGGCCGTCGCGCAGTTCGCCGTGCTCGACGCCCTACTGGCGGGAGCGTACGAGTCCGGGATCACGGTCTCGGACGTCCGTGCCCTCGGTGATCTCGGTCTCGGCTGCTGCGACCGCCTCGGCGGAGAGGTGGTGATCCTCGATGGGGAGGCCTTCGAGTGCACGCCCGACGGTCGCGTCTCCCGGATGACGAACGAGGAGATCCTTCCGTTCGCCGTCTGCTGCCGCTTTCCCGCGGCCGCGTCGCAGCCGATCGCGGACGCCGATCTCCCACTGCTCGCCGAGCGCATCGAGGGCGACCTCGTGAGCCGGAATCTCTTCCACGCCGTGCGCGTCGACGGCGTGTTCGCATCGGTGAGGGTCCGCGTGACGCCCCGCCAGCACCGCCCCCTGCCTCCTCTCCCCGAGGTCGCGCGAGAGCAGATCGAGACGGTGATCCCCGATGCCCGCGGCACGCTGATCGGATTCTGGACCCCCGCGATCTATCAGGGCATCGCGGTCGCGGGTCTGCATCTCCACTTCCTCGCCGATGACCGCACCGCCGGCGGGCACGTCCTCGACGTGTCGATCCGGTCGGCGGAGCTCCGCCTCGCCGCGTACGCTGGGTTCGACCTGCGGCTGCCCACCGACGAGCTCTTCTTGCGGACCGAGCTCACCCACGATGACGACCATCGGATCGCCGCCGCCGAAGGCGGGGCGGCCCGATCCGGGTGACCGATCGAAGGCGAATGATCTGTTCAGGCCCAGAGCTTGGACAGCACGGGAACCCAGCGCTCCGCCCAGGCTTCGAGCACGCCGTCGTCCTCGAAGCTGCGGTCGATGAGATGGAGGGCCGGCGCGGGCGTCGCGCCGAGCTCGGCGAGCACGGGCTTGAGGGTGTACTCGGCGGCGAGGGTGTGGATCGGCGCGGCGCTCAGCATGAGGGGCAGTCCCACGACCCCCTGCAGCCCGATCGAGCCGGCGAACTGGTCCAGGAACAGTTTGAGCAATCCCGTGTAGGTCGCCTTGTAGGTCGGGCTCGCGAATACCGCCAGCTGGGTGTCCTGCACGGTCTGCACGGCCGCGGCGACCGCGGGATCGCCCCAGCCCAGCAGCGCGGGACCGAGGTCGGCGAGCTCGATCACTGCCGTCTGGTCCGGGGCGAACGCTGCGAGGAGGCGCTCGCCCGCTTCCCGCGTCCGCGATCCTGATTTCGCGTTCCCGACCACCAATGCGGCGTGCATATGAAGCTCCTTCCAGTCGATTCTGCGCTTGCGGACGAGATCGCCGGGGCCCGGCCGCGGCGCGCTACGCCACCAGAGTGGCGAAGCCGGCGCGATGCCATACGAGCGGCTGGTGGCCGAAGTCGTGCCCGAGTCCCTGCACCTGGAGCACGATGAGATCGTGATCCCCGGCCGGATAGGTGTGGGCGACGGTGCACTCGAGCCACACGGGGGCGCCCGGGAGGAAGATCGCGCCGCTGTCGCTCTCGGCGTACTCGATCCCAGCGAAGCGCGCCGCTTTGTCACGTGCCGCGAGTTGTCGGGTCACCGGCGCGTGGGTCTCGCCGAGCACGGAGACGCCGATGGTCTCGGCGCGGGTGAGCTCCGGCCAAGTGGACGAGGATCTCTGCACGGCGAAGGCGACGAGGGGAGGGTCCTGCGACACTCCTACCGTGAACGACGAGGCGATGAGCACCGTCGGCTCGCGATCGACCACTGCAGCGAGGGCGGCGACCCCGCAAGGGAAGCCTGCGAAGGCCTCCCGCAGCAGCATCGTGTCATCCTCGTATCGGGCGACTACCATGACGACTCCTCACTGGTGCTGACGTCCTGCGACAAGCTCATCGCAGCTCGGTTTCACCACGATGAAAGCGACGTAACGGATCGTTGCGCCGCATTCGCCCCCGGAGATCAGCCCTTCCCAGTGCGGTTGAGTCCGAGTGTCGGCGGCAGATCGCGGACCGGCGCGATCTCCTCGATCGCGGTGAGCAGCGCCGCATCGAGCTCGAGATCGCCGTAGCTCGCGTTCTGGCGGATCTGCGCGACCTTCGAGGAGCCGGCGATCACCGACTTCACCGCCGGCCGGGACAGGAGCCAGCCGAACGCGAGTTCGGTGAGCGTCCGCTCGTGCGCCTCGGCGAGCTCGGCGAGCCGGTCGACGATCCCGAGGTTCTCCTCGGTCATGAGCGAGCCGCCGAGGCGCGCGTCCTTCTGGAAGCGAGCGCCGCCCTCGCCCCCGACCCGGTACTTGCCGGTGAGCAGTCCGACCGCGAGGGGGAAGAAGGGCACGAACGACCGCTCCCGATCCGCGAGCGCGCCCAAGAGTCCGCGGTCGACGGCGCGGACGAGGAGGCTGTACTCGTTCTGCACGGCGGCGAAGTGCGCCGGGGCCGGGGTCTCGTCGGCGGCGACGAACTCCTCGAGCGTCGTGTTCGAGGTGCCGACCTCCCGCACCTTGCCCGCCTGGATGAGCTCGGCGAGGGCGCCGAGCGTGTCGGCGAGCGGGACGTCGGCATCGGGCTCGTGCTGCCAGTAGAGGTCGATGTAGTCCGTCTGCAGGCGCCGCAGGCTCGCCTCGACCGCGGTGCGGACGTATGCGGGCGACGAGCCGTACAGGCCGGGCCCCATGCTCTTCCCGAACTTCGTCGCGATCACGACCTCGTCCCGGCGCCCCCGGAGCGCCTTCCCCAAGTACTCCTCACTCTGTCCGAGGCCGTAGGTGTCCGAGCTGTCGAAGTGGGTGATGCCGGCGTCGATCGCCGCCGAGATCACCTCGATGCTGTCGGCCTCGTCGAGGGTGCGGCCGAACTGATTGCAGCCGAGGCCGATGACCGAGACGTCGAGGCCGCCGATTCTGCGGGTCTGCATGGATGCTCCTTCGGTGCGGTGTCACGAGACGGGACGGGTGATCGTGGCGCGGCGCTTCGCATCCATCCGGACCAGGACGAACGCGGCGAGTATCGCGGTGACGCAAAGGACTGCCAGACCCTGGAATCCGAGGGCGAAGGTGCCGGTCGCATCCATCACGGCACCGAGCGCGATCGAGGAGACGAGCGCGCCGACGTTCGCGAACATGTTTCCGATGCCGGTCACGAGCCCGGCGAAGTCGCGGCTGATGAAGAGGAGCGGGATCTCGAAGATCGGACCGAAGTAGACCTGGATGAAGGCGGCCTGCACGAGGACGAGGACGATCACCGCCCACATGGGTGCGACGGGGATGAGCGCGAGCGTGACCGCGAGCACCGCGACGGCGACGAGGACGACGTAGGTGGGACGCCGCAGGATGTCCGAGACAAGACCCCCGTAGACGTTCGACAGGGCGGTGAGCCCGGCGCCGAGCGCGATGATCCATCCCGCCGCCTCGAGTGTCAGCCCCTTCTCGTCGACCAGGAAACTCGGGGTCCAGAGCGTGATCGCGTTCGCCACCGCGAAGCGGACGAACTGCACCCAGCAGCAGATCCAGA
The DNA here is from genome assembly GCA_035555435.1 of Microbacteriaceae bacterium. Classification (GTDB taxonomy): domain Bacteria; phylum Actinomycetota; class Actinomycetes; order Actinomycetales; family Microbacteriaceae; genus 73-13. Next base: position 9,636 of record DATMGN010000030.1, read on the forward strand.
GCGCGGCGCTCGCGAACACGTTGCCGACGCCGGGTGGAAGGAGCACCCGATGCGCCTTCGTCCGAGTCGGTCCCGGGTGCCCCAGCGTGATGTGAAGCAGGAGCAGCCCGCCCGCGATGGCGATGAAGATCGCGAAGGTGAGCCGCCAGCCGAGCGGACCGACGAGCAGCGGGCCGAAGATGCTCAGGAAGATGTTCGCCGAGAAGCCGCCGGCGACGTAGAGCCCGCTCGCGAGCGCGCGCCGATCGTCCCGGAACTGGGCGGTCATGAGCTGCATCCCCGAGGCGAACATGAGCGAGCGGAAGAACCCGATCGCGCCCATCGTCATGAGCATGAGCGTGAAGTCGGTCTGCAGGCAGAAGGCGAAGAGCAGCACCACGATGCCGATGAGACCGATGTCGAAGACGCGCTTCGGCCGGAATCGGTCCGCGAGATGGCCCGCGGGGATCTGCATGATCGCATAGGTGAGCGTGCAGGCCGCCGCGAGGCCGCCCCCCTCCGCGAAGGTGAGTCCCAGCTCCGGACGGATCAGCGGGAGGAAGAGCGCCACACCGCCGAGCACCATCGCCTGCGTGCCCTGGTTGAGCACGACGAGGAGGATCCGCACCCACTTGAGCACGGCGGACGGCGCCCCGCCGCCTTCGACCGGCAGGACCATGCTCACCGGGCCAGTCAACTCGCGTGCCGTTTCCCGCTCGTGTCACCGATGTGAATCGAGCGTTGCGCCGCAGCCAGCCCGGCGACACGCCGCCGATCCAGGCGGACGATCGCGACCGCCGCCGCCGCGGAGAGCAGGCAGAGTCCGGCGAGAAGATAGAAGCCGGTGCTGAAGGTGCCGGCCTGATCCCGCAGCCAGCCCATGGTGAGCGCGGCGGCAAGTCCGCCAAGGTTCGCGAAACCGTTTGCGATCGCCGATGACAGACCGGTCGTGCCAGGGCCGAGGAAGAGGACCGGGATCTCCAGCAGCGGGCCGAAGTAGACCTGGACGAAGGCGGACTGCAGCGTGACGAGGGCGAGGATGAGCCAGACCGACTCTGCACTCGGAAGCAGTGCGATCGTCCCGCCGAGGACGAGCACGGAGACGAGCACGACTTGCGCGGGCCGCCGCAGCACGTCGGAGACGAGCCCGCCGAAGCCGTTCGCGAGCGCCGTGATGAGTGCCCCGACCGCGACGACGACGCCGACGAGCCCGAGGTCGATCCCACGATCCTCGACCATGAAGCTCGGCAGCCAGTAGCTCACGCCGCTCGCGATCGCGAAGCGGCAGAACTGGATCCAGCAGCACAGCCACAAGACCCCGCTGCCGAAGACCAGCCGGAGGTCCGCCTTGCCCGACGGCCTCGATTCGGGCTTCGCCGGCCCCGGCGCCCCGGCGAACCACTGGAGCGCGATGAGCACCAGCCCGTACGCGGCGAAGACGATAAACATGCCGCGCCAGCCGATGAACTGCACGAGCACCGGGCCGAGCGCGGCGAGCGCGATGTTCGAGGAGAAGCCTCCAGCGAGGTAGATGCCCATCGCGGTCGCGCGGCGGTTCGTGGCGAACTGGCTCGTCATGAGCCGGACACCCGCGGGGAACATGAGCGAGCGGAACACGCCGAGCACGATGAGGTTGACGAGGAGCAGCCAGAACTCGGTGGCGAGCGCGAAGGTCGCGGTGAAGACGGAGACCCCGATGAGCGCGATGAGGAACTGCCGCTTCGGCGTCATCCGGTCGGCGAGGTAGCCGGCGGGCAGCTGGACGACGGCGTAGGCGGCGATGTTCACGGCGGCTAGGACGCCGGACTGCGCGAAGGTGAGGCCGAGGTCCTGGCGAATGATCGGCAGGAACAGCGCGAGCCCGCTGAGAATGAGCGCCTGGGTGCTCTGATTGAGCGCGATGAGCACGACGTTGAACACCCGGGAGGGAAGGTGTCCCGTCGCCTCCCCGGCGAGGACGTCGGTCACGAGTACTTCACCGTGCCGCTCTCCGCGATCGACCCCGAGTAGTACATCGCGTAGCGGTCGCCTCGAAACTGCCCGAAGCTGAGCTGGAGCGGCGTGCCGCTCGGATCGCGGAGCAGGATCTCGCGCTGCAGCAGTGGCGCGCCGGGCCGGACGCCGAGCAGGTTCGCCGTGCGCTCTTCGGCCATCACCGCCTCGACGCAGACGTCGAGCACGCCGTATTCGATGCCGCGCATGTAGTCGAGCAGGGCGCGTTCCGACCGCGGGGCGTTGTCGTCGAGCGCGAGCGGCGGAGTCTCCTCCGGGCTGCGGTCGAGGTGCGCGCCGTAGTAGGTGAAGTGGACCGACCCCGGCTCCCCGTCGAGCAGCACGACGTGCTCCCGAAGCACGACCGGCGACTCGGGCGGCAGCTGGAGGAGCGAGGTGACGAACTCGGGCGCCTCGATCTGCCGCCGGTCGAGCTCCTTGATCGTCGCCTTGTGCAGCGGGTTCGCCTCGTACAGCGAGCTGGGGTAGCCGAGCGGGACGCTCGTCACCCACCGCTCGACCCGAGTGCCCTCCCCCGAGTGACGGCTCAGGATGCCGTCGCGGGCGAGCATGCCGAGCGCCTCGCGGACGGCGCGCCGAGTCGCGCTCAGCTGCGCCATGAGGTCCTGCTCGAAGAGGTGATTGCCTTCCCAGAAGTAGCCTCGGCGGAGCGCCGATCGGAGCAGCGCGTAGACGCGCCGGGGGGAGTTGTGCCGATCGGACCGCTCTTCGCGCTTGACCGCGAGGTAGCTGTTGCGATCGAAGGTGCCATGTGACACGTGCGCCTCCTAGGGGTTGGCGGGGCCGGTTGCGAATGGGCGGGGTCTAGAACTCCATGAGGCTGTCGCGAAGGGTGGTGCCGGCGAAGCCGGTGCGGGACAGGCCTTGCCGCTGCAACGCGGGGACGAGCCCGTCGACGACCTCCGTGACGTATCGCCGGGTCACTCGCGGGCTGGAGATCAGGTATCCGTCACCGCCCACCTCGGCCATGACATCGCCCATCTGGGCTGCGACTGCGTCCGGAGTGCCGATGATGTCGAGCGACGAGTTCGCCCGGCCCGACGTCTGCACGAGTTCGCGGAGCGTCTTCGACCTGTCGATCCCGACCCCGCCGCCGCGGAGAAAGTTCGCGAGCGTCGCCTGATGGCCGTTCGTCTGGAGCTCGGGCAGTGGCGCATCGAGGTCGAACTGGCTGAAGTCGATGCCCGCCTTCGCCGACATCTGCGCGAGCCGGAGCGCCGGGTCGACCCGATAGGCCGCATCCTTCATCGCCTCGTAGGCGACGTCCGCGTCCTCCTGCGTCTCCGCGATGAGCGGATTGAGCATGAAGAGGATCTTCACGTCGGAGGGCTTGCGGCCGAACTTCGCCATCCGAGCGTGGATGTCGTCCACGAAGGACTTCATCACGGGGACGGACCAATCATTGTTGATGATGACCTCGGCGTGCTTCGCGGCGAAGTCCCGACCGGCGTTCGAGCCGCCCGCCTGTATATAGACCGGCCGGTGCTGCGGGGACGGCATCGAGTTGAGCGGCCCCCGCGATCTCAGATATCGCCCCTCGTAGTCGATGGGGCGCACCTTCGTCGGGTCTGTCACCGTGCCGGTCGCCTTGTCCATCACGACCGCGTCGGCATCCCAGGAGCCGAAGAGTCGTGAGACGAGGTCGACGTACTCATCCGCGACCGCATATCGTTCGTCGTGCTCGAGATGGCCCTCGTGCCCGTAGTTCATGGCCGAGAGGTGGTTGCTCCCGGTCACGATGTTCCATGCGACACGGCCGTCGGAGAGGTGGTCGAGCGTGTTGAGCAGTCGGGCGGCGAGATACGGCGGGTACTCCGAGGTGGGGATCGTCAGTGCGATGCCGATGTGCTCGGTGGCCTCCGCGAGCAGCGGAACGTACGGCGCAGGATCGTGCTTCGGGGTGAATATGCCGTTCTTGAGGTAGATGTCGTGCGTGCCGCCGTAGTTGTTCGGTATGTACGACGAGTCCTCCCAGATGAAGAGGTCGAAGCATGCCCGGTCGAGCATCCTGGCGATGTCGCGCCAGAAGTCCGGCTTGAAGAACTCGCGGCCGTCGGCCTGGCCGAACGGCACGTTCCAGCCGTACATGCCGACGCCGTTGCCGGTGAACCAGCCGAGGTGGAAAGGATTCTGATTTCCCATGACGCGTGTCCTTAGAACTCGAAGAGGTTGTCGCGAAGCGTGGTGTGGCTAAACCCGGTTCGAGCGAGCCCCCGCGCCTGCAGCGCAGGGACGAGTCCGTCGGCGATCTCGTAGACGTATCGGCGCGTCACCTTCTGGCTCGAGAAGAGGAAGCCATCGCCCCCGATCTCCGCCATCGCCTCACCCATCTGAGCGGCGATCGAATCGGGCGAGCCGACGATGTCGAGCGAGGTGTTGCCCCGGATGCCCGACTCGACGAGCTCCCGGAGGGGCTTCGTCCGGTCGATCTCCACGCCGCCGGCACGGAGGAAGTTGGCGAGGATCGCCTGGTGGCCGTTCGTCGTGAGCTCGGGGAGTGGTTCGTCCATGTCGAACTGGCTGAAGTCGATCCCCGCTTTCGCCGAGATCGCCGCGAGCCGGACCGAGAAGTCGCCCTTCTGCGCGTTCGCGATGGTCCGCTCGAAGGCGCGTCGGGCGTCCTCGTCCGTTTCCCCGATCGTCGGGTTGAGCATGAAGAGGATCTTCACGTCGGAGGGCTTGCGGCCGAACTTCGCCATCCGAGCGTGGATGTCGTCCACGAAGGACTTCATCACCGGGATCGATCGATCGTTGTTGATGATGACCTCGGCGTGCTTCGCGGCGAAGTCCCGACCGGCGTTCGAGCCGCCCGCCTGTATGTAGACCGGCCGGTGCTGCGGGGAGGGCATGGAGTTGAGCGGACCTCGTGACTTCAGATACTTCCCCTCGTAGAGGATGGGGTGCACCTTGGAGGGGTCCATCACGGTGCCGGTCGCCTTGTCCATCACGACCGCGTCGTGCTCCCAGGAGTGGAACAGCTGCGACACGAGGTCGACGTACTCGTCCGCGACCGCGTAGCGCTCGTCGTGCGGGAGCTGGCCTGCCTCACCGAAGTTCTGGACGGAGAGGTTGTTGCTCCCGGTCACGATGTTCCATGCGACGCGGCCGTCGGAGAGGTGGTCGAGCGTGTTGAGCAGTCGGGCGGCGAGATACGGCGGGTACTCCGAGGTGGGGATCGTCAATGCGATGCCGATGTGCTCCGTCGCCGCCGCGAGCAGCGGGACGTACGGCGCAGGATCGTGCTTCGGCGTGTAGAGCCCGTTCTTGAGGTAGATGTCGTGCGTGCCGCCGTAGTTGTTCGGCATGTACGACGAGTCCTCCCAGATGAAGAGGTCGAAGCACGCCCGGTCGAGGGTGCGGGCGATGTCGCGCCAGAAATCGGGTCTGAAGAACTCGCGGCCGTCGGCCTGGCCGAACGGCACGTTCCAGCCGTACATGCCGACGCCGTTGCCGGTGAACCAGCCGAGGTGGAAAGGATTCTGATTGCTCATTGCATTGGCTCCAGAGGTTGGGCGGGTGCGGTGGGTTCAGGACTCGTTGGCGGGCAGGAGTGGCGGGCTCTGCACCTCGAGCAGATGCTTCGTGTAGGGGTTTCGGGGGCTCGCGAGCAGCGTTGCGGTATCGGCGGTCTCGAGGATCCGACCGAACCGCATCACCGCGATCCAGTCGGCGAGGAAGGCGGTGGCCGGTACGCCATGCGACACGAAGACGATCCCGGCGCCGGTCGCGCGGCTGTAGGCCTTCAGTAGGTTCAGCACCGCGCCCTGGACCGACACGTCGAGCGCCGAGACGACCTCGTCGCAGACGAGCAGTCGCGGTCGGACGACGAGGGCCCTGGCGATCGCGAAGCGCTGCCGCTGTCCCCCGGACACCTGATCCGGATAGCGGTCCGCGAGCTCGGCTCGGATCTCGAGCTGTGCGAGCGTCTCGTCGATGCGCTCGTCCATGGCCGAGCCGCGCAGGGTCGTGAGGTTTCTGACCGGGAGCCGGAGCGACGCGCGGAGCGTGAGCCTCGAGTCGAACGAGCTCGTCGTGTCCTGCGCGATGAACTGGACCTCGCGGCGGAAGGGGATGCGGAAGGCGCGGTAGCGGACGAGATCCGTGATCGGCTTTCCCCGATAGCGGAGCGCGCCGCTGGATGGTGCGTCGAGCCCCACCAGCATCCGAGCGAGCGTCGACTTGCCCGACCCGGATTCCCCGACGATCCCCCAGATCTCTCCCGCGCCGAACCGGAACGAGACGTCGTCGACTGCGGTGAACCGGCCGGCCGGAGTGCGGAACTGCTTGAGCACCGCATCGCCCACTAGACCGGAATCCTCATCCAGGAAGGGGAAGAGCTCGTCGCTCACGCTGCCACCTCCTCGTTCGGATCGCCCTGCGTCGTCGGGAGGAAGTCGGCGAGGGTGGCGAGCCGCTCGTCCTCGGCGTTCGCGAGGCTCGGGACGCAGCGCAGCAGCGCCGCGGTGTACGGATGCCGGGCGTCCTCGACGAGCCGTGCCGAATCGAGCTGTTCGACGATCCGCCCGCGGAACATGACGACCGTCCGGTCTGAGAACTCCCGGCACAGTGCGATGTCATGGCTCACGAGGAGGAGCGCGATGCCGAACTCGTCGCTGAGCTCCGTCAGGAGCTCCATCACGGCGCGGCTGAGGCTCGCGTCGAGTGCCGAGGTCGGCTCGTCGGCCACGAGGAGGGCGGGATGGCGGCACAGGGCGAGTGCGATCATCACCCGCTGCCGCATGCCGCCGGAGAGCTCGTAGGGACGCGCACGCAGGATGCGCTCGAAGTCGGTGAGCCCGACCCGGCGCAACCAGGTCGTCGCCGTCTCGAGCGCCTCACGGCGTGACCTGGATTCGCGGCGGAGCGCCGCCCGGAACTGACTGCCGATCGTCCAGACCGGATCGAGCGAGGTCATCGCGTTCTGGAAGACCATCGAGACGCCGGGTCGCGCGTGCGGGAAGCGGTTGCGCCGGCGCCGTGCCCCGAGCGCGGAGACGCCGGCGACGTCGAAACGCGCGGCCTCGTACGAGGCGCCCGCGATGTCGGCGAAGCCGCCGATGACCATGCCGACGCTCGTCTTCCCCGAGCCGCTCTCGCCGACGAGCGCGACTCGCTCGCCGCCGCGGATCGTCATCGATGCATCGGAGACCGCGAGGACGCGCGACGCGCCCGCGCCGTAGGCGATGCTGAGCTGCTCGATCTCGACGATCGGTTTGGCCTCCGCGGGGTCTCGCACCATGACGGCTCCTCTCGACTCGGTCTGATTCGTTGCGGGTGGGGTCGGACGGCCCGCCGCGAGGGCGACGGGCCGACCGGGTGGGCTACTCGGTCCCGATGAACAGGTTCGAGAACTGGATCGCGTTGTCGCTCCGGTTCACGTGGCCCTGCACGTCCGCCAGGAAGGCGTTGAGCTGCGGGACCGCGGCGATCACCGCGAGCGGCATCTCCTCCATGCGAAGCGCCTCCGCCTCGAGCCACAGGTCGACCGTCTCCGGCGCGAGCGCATCGTCCTGCGCGTTCGCCTCGGCGATGATCGCCTGATACGCCGGTGACACCCAGCGGGTGTGACCGTTGTTCGGGTTGAAGAGCAGGTTGAGGACGTATGTCGGGGACTGGACGATCGCGTAGTTCCTGCGGAGCATCGCGTCGAAGGTCGCCGCGGGACCGCCGGCGTTGTAGTCGGCGAGCGAGACCTTGTTGATCGCCACGTCGAAGCCCGCGTCGGCCGCGTAGGACTGGATCTGCACTGCGGCGTCCTCGAGGTCGGGGAGCCAGTTCGGCACCGTGAGCGTGAACGCGACCGGGGTGGATACCCCTGCCTCCGCGAGGAGCTCGAGCGCCTTCTCCGGGTCGTAGGTGTAGTCCGGGTAGGAGTCCTCGCTGTAGCCGGGCAGCGTCGGGCTGAGGAAACCGACGCGACGCGACGCGGCGCCCATGTAGACGTTGTCGATGATCGACTGGTACGGCACCGCGTAGGCGAAGGCCTCACGGACCGTCTGGTCGTCCAGCGGCGCGCGCTCCGTGAGCATGCCGAGCGATACGAGGAGGTTCGTGAAGGCGAAGTCGTAGACCTTGACGCCCTCCGCCTCGGCGAGGTCGGCCCGGTCGACCGGTCGGACCGACTGCGCGATGTCCGCGTCGCCCGACTTCACCATGTTCGCGCGGGTGCCGGGGTCGGCGACGACGCGGTAGGTGACCGTCTGAATCGGGAGCTCGCCCCCGTACCAGTTCGGGTTGGCCGCGAGGATCATCTCCTGGCCGGGCGTGAACGATTCGACCGTGTAGGCGCCGAACCCGTGGTTCGCGTTCTCCATCGACCACTGGACGGCGTAGGGGTCCTCGGCGGTGACGTGCTCCTTGAGCAGGTCGCTGTCGTAGATGTACCCGGTGTTGTTCGCCATCAGGCTGAGGAGGAGGTGGCCCTGCCCCGCGGTCGCGATGGTGACGGACACGGTCAGGTCGTCGATCTTCTGGAACTGGGCGAGCGGGTCGGTGATGACGGGGCTGTTGAGGTTCTTGTTCGTCGCCGCGGGCGCGAGCCACTTGCGCTCGTACGACCAGAGCACGTCGTCCGCGTCGAGTGGATTGCCCTCCTGACTGAGGACGTCGTCGCGGAGATGGAAGGTGTAGACGAGGCCGTCGGCGCTCACCTCGTAGCTCTCCGCGAGCTCACCCTCGAATTCGTAGAGGTTCTGCTCGAGCAGGCCGCTCGTCGGGTTGACCTCGACGACGTTCTTGATGAGCGCCACCATCGTGTTGCGGCTGAGCTCCTCATTCTCCGCGCCGGAGCCGGTGCCGCCGTCGTAGTTGAAGGTGCTGGGGAGCGACGAGGTGGCCACGACGAGTTCGTCGCGGGCCTCTACCGGAGCGGTGGAGGACGATCCGTCGGTCGGGGTGGAGCCGGATGAGCAGCCGACGAGCGCGAGCGCGGCGGCCGTGACGAGGCCGCCGGCGCCGAGCAGGCGGCGGCGCGGAGACGCTGGCCCTGTGGGGATACGCATTGGGGTTTCCTTTCGGGATGTGAGTGCCGGATGAATGGTGGTGCTCGGGGATGGTGCTGTTGGTGGTGCGTCCAAAGGTCATGCAGTCGAGGTCAGCGCTGCGATCGGCTCTTGCGTCCGCGCAGCAGTCCGGGGATGAGGAACGCGACGATGGCGACCGCGAGGATGAGGGCGATCGACGGGAATGTCGCTGGCCACCACCGGCCTACCGCCGCGTCGGCGGCACCCTGGGCGATCATCGCGCCCCACTCCGGGGTCGGCGGAGGGAGTCCGACGCCGAGGAAGCCGAGCGAGGCGGTGAGGATCACCGCTTGGCCGAAGACAACCGGGGCGTTCTCCATCGCCGGCGTCGCCGAGTGCGGCAGGACATGGCGAATGGTGAGGCCGGCCTCCGATTGCCCGGTCATCCTGGCCGCATCCACGAAGGCCTCGTTCCGCACCGCGAGCACCTCGGTGCGCACGAGCCTGGCCTGCGTCGACATGAGGACGATCGACAGGACGAGGACGAGGCTCGGGACCGAGGTCCCGCTGAAGGCGACGACCACGAGTGCGATGACGACCGCGGGCACCGCCTCGAAGAGGTCGAGGATCCTGGCGATGCCTCGGAAGAGCACGCCCCAGACGCCGGACGACGATTCGCCCATGCCGATGATGAGCCCGAGGATCATGCCGCCGACGGTCGCGGCGACCGCGGTGATCGTCGCGATGACGACGTTGAGCCGGGTCGCGGCGATCGTCCGGGAGAGGATGTCCATCCCGCTCGAGTCGGTGCCGAACCAGTAGTCGCCGCCTGGCGCGCGGTACGGCGGTCCGACGATCCGCTCGGGGTCGTGCGGCACCCACATGGGGCCGAAGATCGCGACGAGGACGAGCAGCAGCACCGGGATGAGCGGGAGCCCGATGCGGAGGGCCCGTCCCCAGTGGAGGGACGGCATCCGGATGGCCGGGGTCGCTGCCGTGGCCACCATCACGCATCACCCACATGCACGCCAGGGCGCCGACGTGGATCGAGCGCCATGTTCACGAGGTCGACGACGAGGAAGAGGACGAGCGAGATCACCGCCGACACGAGCAGGAAGCCCTGCAGCGCGACCATGTCCTTCGTGTTCACGGCCTCCAGCGCGTAGCCGCCCATCGCCCCGAGGCCGAAGAGGGCCTCGAGGATCACCGCACCCCCGAGCAGGTGGCCGAAGACGACGCCCGACATCGTCACCATCGGCGGCAGCGCTCGCCGGTAGGCGCTGAGCAGGAGCACGCCGCGCGACGCCCCGGTCGCGGCGCGGAACAGGGTCGGCGGTGCGTCGATCGCCTTGTCCAGGCTCGCGATGAGGATCTTGAGCAGGAGGTCGGTCGTTGCGAGGACCATCACGATGACCGGGAGGACGAGGTGGGCGACCGTCGAGCCGAATGCCTCGAGGTTGCCCGTCATGAGGGCGTCGAGCAGCGGGAAGCCGGTCACCGTCTGAATGGGCGGCGTCTTCGGATCGGTCCGGCCGATCGGCGCCGGAGCCCAGCGCAGCGTCGCGTAGAAGATGAAGATGAGGGCGACCGCGAGGATGAACTGCGGCACCGCCCCGGCCATCCGCGAGTAAACCCGGAGCAGCCGCGCCACCCAGGACCGCGGTCGCAGTACCACCACCGAGGCGGCGGCGAGCGCTGCGGCGACCGTCGCGATCAATGCGATGAGGGCGAGCTCCAGGGTCTCCGGGATGCGCTGGGCCATCTCGTCGGCGACGGCGCGTCCCGTGTACATCGACTTGCCGAGATCCAGCCGCACCGTCTCGCCGAGGTAGCGGACCAGCTGCTCGCCGAGACCACCGTCCAGGCCCAGCGCCCGTTGCACGCGGTCGTAGTCGTCCTGGGTGTACTGGATGCTCCCGCCGAGGATCGTGAGCACCGGATCGCCGGGGACCGCGCGGACGAGGAAGAAGGCGATCACCGCGAAGACCATGATGTGGACCGGAAGCACCGCGATGCGCGTGATCCACCAACGGTTGAGCCCCCACCAGTGCCGGAGAGCAGCGCCTGGTCCGGTGCCGTCGAGTCGCCGGCCCTCGGCGTCGAGCGTCGGGGATGTGCGGACATTCGTCACTCGCACCGCCTCCTGACCGGGAACAAGCTGCCGTCGACTACCGAGCTGTCGGGGAGCTGGTGCCCCGTTCGAGGCCCATAGCCAGATGAACTCGACGGCATTACACCCACGTCACACCTAGATGACGATTCCGCTACGCCGGGATGCGCCGCTCCAAAGCCAGTTCAGATGCGGTCCTGATCAGGAACTTTCCTGAGACGTACGGATCTGTTGCGCCTCTGGACGCGCGATGGGACGGGGGTCGCCTCCTGGTCGGTTGACGCACCCGCCGATCCCGGGGGAGACTGGATGCGTGTCACTGACGTGTCGTTGTTGTCGCTGAGCGCGGCGCTCGTTCGAGCGCGCCTCAAGACGACCACCGACCGCCGCCGCGCGCATCCGCCGCGCTGAACGAAAGACACGACTGTGCGCTACGCCGACAGCGTCGCCGATCTCATCGGCAACACACCCCTCGTCCGCCTGAGCGCCGTCACGGACGGCATCGCCGCGACCGTGCTCGCGAAGGTGGAGTACCTCAACCCGGGCGGGTCCTCGAAGGACCGGATCGCGGCGAACATCATCGACGCGGCAGAACGCGACGGCTTCCTGCTGCCGGGCGGGACGATCGTCGAGCCCACGAGCGGGAACACCGGCGTCGGGCTCGCGCTCGTCGCCCAGCAGCTCGGCTACCGCTGCGTCTTCGTCGTCCCCGACAAGTTCGCGGGGGACAAGGTCGCGACGCTGCGGGCATACGGCGCGGAGGTCGTCACGACCCCGAGCGACGTGCCGCCGGAGGACCCCCGCTCGTACTACTCGGTCTCGGACCGGCTCGCCCGCGAGATTCCAGGAGCCTACAAGCCGAATCAGTTCGCGAACCCGAACGGCCCGCGCAGTCACTACGAGTCGACCGGCCCCGAGATCTGGCGCGACACCGATGGGCGCGTGACGCACTTCGTCGCGGGCGTCGGGACCGGCGGCACGATCAGCAGAGCGGGCCGCTTCCTCAAGGAGGCGTCCCGCGGCGCGGTGCGGATCGTCGGCGTCGATCCCGTCGGCTCGATCTACTCCGGGGCCCCCTCCACGGCTACCTCGTCGAGGGGGTCGGCGAGGACTTCCTCCCGGCGACCTACGACCCGACGATCGTCGACGCGTTCGAGCGGGTCGACGACGCGGAGGCGTTCGCCCTGACGAGGCGGCTCGCCCGCGAGGAGGGCCTCCTCGTCGGCGGCTCGAGCGGGATCGCCGTCGCGGGAGCGCTGCGGGTCGCGCGCGCGCTGCCGGCGGACGCGGTCGTCGTCGTCCTGCTGCCGGACGGCGGACGCGGCTACCTGAGCAAGATCTTCGACGACGCATGGCTCGAAGACCACGGCATCACCGGAATCGATGAAGGACTGACTGGAGTGCAGGCACGATGAGCGAGTTCGACACGACCGCGATCCACGCGGGGCAGGACCCCGACCCGACGACGGGTGCGGTCATCCCATCTCTCGTCGACCTACCTGCAGGACGGCATCGGCGGCCTCCGCCAGGGCTACGAGTACGGCCGCAGCGGCAACCCGACGAGGACCGCGCTCGAGCAGCAGCTCGCGGCGATCGAGGAGGCCGCCCACGCGAGGTCCTTCTCCTCCGGCCTGGCCGCCGCGGACGCGCTGCTGCGCGCCGTGCTCCGGCCCGGTGACGACGTCCTGCTCGGCGATGACGTGTACGGCGGCACGTACCGGCTGCTCACACGGGTCCTCGGCCCCTGGGGCGTCACGGTGCGGATCGCCGATCTGAGCGACGAGCACGCCGTCGCCGCGGCGCTCGCCGAGCGCCCATCGCGGATCGTCTGGCTCGAGACCCCGAGCAACCCCCTGCTGCGGATCGTCGACATCGCCGCGATCGGGCGGGTCGCCCACGCGGCCGGTGCGCTCCTCGTCGTCGACAACACGTTCGCGACCCCCGCGCTGCAGCAGCCCATCGCGCTCGGCGCCGACGCCGTCGTGCACTCGACGACGAAGTACCTCGGCGGGCACTCCGACGTCGTCGGCGGTGCGGTCATTGCGAACGACGCCGCGCTCGACGAGCAGGTCGGCTTCCTCCAATTCGCGGTCGGCGCGATCTCGGGGCCCCACGACGCCTGGCTGACGACGCGAGGGATCAAGACGCTCGGCGTGCGGATGGCGCGGCACAGCGAGAACGCGATGACGATCGCCGAGCGCCTCGCGGCGGAGGAGCGGGTCGCCAGGGTCTATTACCCCGGTCTCGCCTCGCACCCGGGGCACGAGGTCGCCGCGAGGCAGATGTCGGCGTTCGGCGGGATCGTGTCGATCGAGCTCCCGACCGCCGCGGCCGCGCGTCGCTTCGCGGAGTCGACCGAGGTCTTCGCGCTCGCGGAGTCGCTCGGGGACCTCGTCGCGGATCTCGACGCGGCGCTCCGGGTCGCGGTCGGCTAGGGGGCGAGGGGTCTGCGAGAATGGCTGCCGGCCGTTTCTCGCAGACCCAGGGGGCAGCACCCGATGACCGAAGCGCTCTACGACGTCCTCGGCATGGGGAACGCGATGGTCGACGTGCTGTCGCACGCCGAGGACGACTTCCTCGCGGGCCTCGGGCTCGCCAAGGGCACCATGCACCTCATCGACGAGGACCGGGCGGTCGACATTTACGCGTCGATGGGCCCCGGGATCGAGATGTCGGGCGGCTCCGCGGGCAACACGATGGCGGGCGTCGCCTCGCTCGGCGGCATCGGCGCCTTCATCGGCAAGGTCCGCGACGACCAGCTCGGCGACGTCTTCGCCCACGACCTCAAGTCGATCGGCGTGAGC